>CAZQNO010000033.1:0-20293 GCA_964594775.1 uncultured Spirochaetaceae bacterium | reverse complement strand
TAAGTCCGTCCTAAGTCCGCCGGACCTTCATCATCTTTCCCCGCTGCTTGTCTCCCCGCGGGAGAGGAGGTATCTTAGAGGCTGAGATGTATGAAGAGCTGAAGGATGCGGCCCGCTCTTTTCCCGACAAGGCGGGTGTTTACCTGATGAAGGCCTCGGACGATTCGGTGATCTACGTCGGCAAGGCGAAGAGCCTGAAGAAGCGGGTCTCCTCCTATTTTACAGGAAGCAGGGGCGTGAAGACCCGTGCCCTGGTGAGCAAGATCGCTTCGCTGGAGTACATCCTCACGGAAAACGAATACGAGGCCCTCCTTCTGGAGAATACCCTCATCAAGCGGTGGAACCCCCGCTACAACATCAATCTGAAGGACGGAAAGTCCTATCCCGTAATCAGGATCACCGCCGATGAGTTTCCGCGGATCTTCCGCACCCGGCGTATCCTACAGGATGGTTCGGAGTACTATGGGCCTTACGCCGATGTCCGAAAGATCGATTCCTATCTCGGCTTGATAGAAAAACTCTTTCCCCTGCGAAAGTGCCGGGGAACACTGAAGCGAAGGGAGCATCCCTGTCTCTACTACCACATCGGCCGATGCAGGGCCCCTTGTACCGGCGCGGTAAGCGTCGAGGAGTACCGCCGGGACGTCAATGCCGCCCGGCGGCTTCTTTCGGGAGAGGTCGAAGCTCTAGCGGAGGAGCTGCGGGTGAAGATGGAAGAGGCGGCCAAAGATTTGAACTTCGAGAAGGCGGCGGAGCTTCGGGACACCGTCGAGACGGTTCGCTGGGTCAAAGAGGCCGGCGAGGAGGTCGACTTCTCCGGAGACTCCAAGGACTACGCGGCCTGTGCGCGGAGAGACAGCCTCTGCAGCTTCGTTGTCTTCCAGATACGGGACGGAAAGATGGTCGGACGGGACCTCTTTCGGGCCGAGTCCTTCGGTTCGGAGGCCGATGCCTTTTCCGAGTTCTTCTTCCGTTACTATGATGAGAAAAGACGCTTGCCGGATTTCATCTACACCAGCCGGGAGGTGGACTTCCCGCTCGTTTCCCGCTACTTCAAGGAGGAGATGGGAAGAGAGATAGTTGTGCACCTGCCCGAGGAGGACCGGGACAGGCGGATCATGCGCATGGCGGTGGAGAATGCCCTGCAGGACGTGGAGCAGCGCCTGCGGGCCGCCGCCCATATCCCCGGTTTGGAAGAGCTCAAACGGGTACTCTCTCTGAACAAGCTCCCCAGAAGGATAGAGGGTTTCGACATAGCCCAGCTCTCGGGGACCCATCCGGTGGCGAGTCTCGTCTCCTTCTACAACGGCAATCCAGATAAGAAGCGTTACCGGCGTTTTCACGTGAAGAGCCTGGGAGGAGAGATTGACGACTATGAGGCCATTAGAGAGGTGGTGGCCCGCCGCTATATCCGGGTACTCAACGAGGGGCTCGAGCGGCCGGACCTGGTGGTGATCGACGGCGGCAAGGGTCAGGTCAACGCGGCGAAGGAGATACTCCGGGGGATCGGCCTCGACGAGCTGCCCGTGGTGGGGCTGGCGAAGAAGAACGAGGAGATCTTCCTTCCCCATTGCAGCGAGCCGGTGATCCTTCCCGAGGGGACCGAGGGGCTGCGGGTCCTGCAGGCGGTGCGGGACGAGACCCACCGCTTCGCCACCACCTTCAACAGGAACCTGAAAAAGAAGGACCTCCGGCTCTCGGCCCTGGAGGATATCCCGGGGATCGGCCCTAAGCGCGCCGCCGGGCTTATGGAGAGCTTCGGCTCGATGGAGACGATAGCCGAGGCATCGCCGGAGCAGCTCCACGAGAAGGCGGGGCTGCCGATGGACCTCGCCGGAAGAGTCGCCGCGCAGCTGAAAAATTCTAAAAAATATCACAGTGAATCTTGACTTATCGAATTCGAAGAGCTAAATTTAAAAGGTAAGGAGGATTTGCAAAAAAAGCTTTCCTTTGAGGAGGTATTAAATGAAGCCGCCTTACGGAGAAGGCCGGTGAAAACCGGCAACAGTTGGACGTTCGAATTTATTTTTGAATGAGTGAGATCTGATCGCTGTAAGCAAAGCTTACACGACAAGGTCCAAAAGAGCCGGCAGTTAGGCCGGCTCTTTTTGTGGTGTGGGCAGGGCATTACAAGGGTCCGGCAGGGTAAACATCCGTTACTCTTCCGGCCCACTGCCAAGCTGCTGCCGCAGGTCTTACCGACCGACGTTTTCACCGCCCGCCGGTAATCCGGTAGATGCACATGTCGAGCAGGAGGGGACCGATGTCGGAAGGGTACCGGCGCAGCATGCCGTCGTAGTCGGCGAGGAGGGTGACGGCCCTCTCCAGCTCGCCGCTGCGGTAGTTCCGGCTTCCCTCGAGGTAGTTCCGCTGGTTGCGCTTTCCCCGGACGGCGACAACGGCGAAGGCCTCGTCGGGTGAGTAGTTGCGGTCGAGGAGAAGGGAGAGATCGAGGAGCCGCCGGAACTGCCAGAGCAGCCCGCCTAAGAGCTGCACACCCGATGAGCCGCCGGAGAGGAGGATCTTCCGCAGCACTTCGAGGGAGCCGGGGAGATCCCGGTAGACGAGCCTGCCGAAGAGGGTAAAGACGTTCTCCTCCTTGCTGTGATAGATAAACTCCTCCACCTCTTCGGCCTCGATGCGGCCCTTCTCGCCGAAGAAGAGGATCAGCCTGTCGGCGGCGATCTTCATCTCCAGGGTATTGTTTTCCACCAGCTCCAGAAGGACCTCCACCGCCTCTTCGTCGATTCCGACACCGGCCTTGTCGAAGTAACGGAACAGCCACTCCCGTTTTCTGTTCTCGAACAGTTCGAAAAATATCTTCTTCCGTTCCTTCGTCACCGCTTTGTCGAGGGAGGGCGCCGACCGGTACTCTTCGCTGAGGAGAAAGAGGCTCGCCGTTTCGTCGGGCTTTTTCGCGTAGTCGACCAGACTTTTCACTTCCCCCTTTGTGCAGCTCTCGATGCCGGAAAAGATGACGAACTTGTAAGACGAAAAGAGGGAACCGTTCTTGATGAGGGCGATGATCTCCTCCGCCTTCGTCTGCCCCGCGTAGAAGCGGTGCAGCTCCGGCTCCTCGCCGGCGGCCTTTCTGTACGATTCGAGAGTGTCATCGATGAACTGTCGCTTTTCCCCCTCCTCCGGGCCTACGAGGAGGTAGAGCGGTTCGGGCTTCTTCATGACTGGTAGCTGCGGAGAATGTGTTCGAGTTTTCCTAAGATGGTGACGTTTTGGGAGTAGATGGGGGGATAGACGGGGTTCTCCGCCTTTAGTTTGATTCTGTTCGTTTCCCTGAAGAAGCGCTTGAGGGTGACCGCCTCGTCGTTGACCCGGGCGACGACGATGTCTCCGTTGTCTGCGCTGCTGCGCTGGAGGAAGATGGCAGTGTCTCCGTCTAAGATGCCGGCATCCTGCATACTGTCTCCCCGCACCGAAAGGGCAAAGTATTTAGCCGAGGCCCTTAGACCGGCGGAGGGAAAGGGGATCATGTGGTCGAAGTTTTCCTCGGCGAAGAGGGGACTGCCGGCGGCGACGTTCCCTAAGAGGGGAATTTCCCTGATTTCTTCCTGATTTTCCTTGCTCTGCGGGTCTTCGATGGGCTCTATGGTCCGCGAACGTTTTTCGTCGTAGCGGATTTTGCCCTTCTTTTCCAGGGCCTTCACATGGTCGTGGGCTCCCTTCGGCGATATTTGGAAATGGGCGGCGATCTCCCGCATGGTCGGCGGATAGGAGTGTTGTTCTATAAAGCTGCGAATGAAGTGGAGGACCTCTGCCTGTCGCGTCGTCAATTTCTTCATTTTTTCGTCTGTATACCGTACTTGCGTATCTTACCGTGGAGATTGCTCGGATAAATCCCTAGAGATTCGGCCGCTTTCGAGATGTTGTAGTCGTGCTCTCGGAGTTTGTAGCTGAGGAGGCGCCGCTCGAATTCCGTCTTGGCCTCTCCCAGTTTCATGTCTACAAAATCCCGAAGACCGTCGGGAGTCTTGGCTATCCGCTTCTCGTCGAGAAAACGATGGACCAGATTCCCGGAGATCTCCACCTCGTCACTCATAATTGTAACCCGTTCTATGAAATTTTTCAATTCTCGAATGTTGCCCGGCCAGCGATATTTCCACAGGGCCGCCATTGCATCGGGTGAAAAGCGTTTGACCTCGCCCCCGGGCCCCCGGCCGAATTTTTTGCTGAAATAGACGATCAGCTCCTCTAAGTCCTCGCTCCGCTCCCGGAGGGGAGGCACGTGGATGGGCACGACGTTGAGCCGAAAGAAGAGGTCCTCGCGAAAGCGCTTTTCCTCCACTTCCCGGCGAATGTTCTTGTTAGTGGCGGCGATGAGGCGGATGTCCACCTGGATCGACTCCTCTCCGCCGATTCGTTCGAAGTTCTGCTCCTGGATTGCGCGCAGGACCTTTGCCTGGGCACCGGCCGACATGTCGGCAACCTCGTCGAGGAAGAGGGTCCCGCCGTCGGCGAGCTCGAACTTTCCCTTTCGTCTCTGAACGGCAGAGGTAAAGGCCCCCTTCTCGTGGCCGAAGAGTTCACTCTCTAAGAGCGAGTCCGGAATGGCGGCGCAGTTGACCTCGATGAAGGGTTTTTCTGCCCTTCTGCCGCGCCGATGGATCTCTCTGGCGACCAGTTCCTTTCCCGTTCCGTTTTCTCCGGTAATGAGGACCTTTGCGTCGGAGGAGGCGCTCTGTTCGATCCGTTCCCAAATTTCCTTCATCTCGGGGCCCGAACCGATCATCTCATCTTCCAGGAAGAGGCTGTCCTTGAGTTTCCGGTTTTCCTTCTTCAGCTCTTTGAATTGGAGGGCGTTGCGGGTGAGGGTGATGACCTTGTCGAGGCTGAGGGGTTTTTCGAGGAAGTCGAAGGCGCCGAGCTTAACCGCCTTTACCGCCATGTCGATGTTCGCGTGGCCGGAGATGACGATTACCTCCGCCTCGGGGAAGCGTTCGGAGAGCTCCTGCAGGACGTCGATGCCGCCCTTGTGGGGCAGCCACACATCGAGGATAACCACATCGACGAGGTGTTCCTCCACCATGCGGAGGCCTTCGATCCCGTCGGCGGCGTTGAGGGTGCGGTGTCCCTCGTCTTCGAAGATATCGGTGAGAACGCTTCGAATGCCCGGCTCGTCGTCTACGATAAGTATGGTGCTCATGAACTCCGCTCCACGGGAATATCGATAAAGAAGGTGGTGCCGACTCCCTCCTGTGATTCGAACCAGATCTGTCCGTGATGATCTGCAATGGTGCGTTCGACAATTGGCAGGCCGAGGCCCGTTCCCTCGCTCTTGGTGGTAAAGTAGGGATGAAAGACCTTGTCCTCTATATCCGCGGGTATGCCGCCGCCGGTATCCTCTATCTGCACTCTACAGTAATGGCTATGGCCCTTCCTGACAAGGTCGCAGCGCAGATATATGCGACCTTTTTTGCCCACCGCGTCCACCGAATTGTGTATGAGGTTGGAAAGCGCCCGCTGCATCTGATCGGTATCCACAGAGACTTCGATGGAGCCGAGGCCCTCCGTATCGATGTCGATTTCGGGCAATGAGCGGCGATAGGGCTCTACGGCCTGCAGGAGGAGCTTTCGGATGTCGCTCGTCTTGAAGGCGGGGGTAGGAACGCGGGCGAAGTCCCGGAATTCCGCCAAAAGCTGATTGAGTTTTCCGATTTCCGTGATAATCGAATTGACCGAAGAATCTATGATCTTCTCGAGCTTGGGAGAGCCGGCGTCGTAGGCCCGGTGGATCCGTTCGGCCGAGAGACGGATGGGAGTAAGGGGGTTCTTTATTTCGTGGGCCATCCGCTGCGCGATTTCCTGCCAGGCGGTGACCTTTTCCGTCTGCCTGAGGTGGGTGCGGGACTGTTCCAGTTCCGAAACCATGTCGTTGAAGGAGCGGACGAGCAGGGAGAGTTCGTCTCCCGCCCGAGAGAGGATGCGGAAGGAGTAGTCTCCCGACATCACCCGCTGCATGGCGTTTTCCAAATGGACGATGGGCCGAATGACCTCCTCGCTCAGGTGAAAGCCCACCAAGACGGAGAGGAGGAGGAGGGGAAGGGAGAAGAGAGAGTAGAAGGCAATCACCGCCGGGAGAAAGGCGCTCTGGAAGTCCCGGTACTGGCGAAAGGAACGCAGGGCCGAGGTCAATTCCATCGCCTTGCGGTCGAAGCCCGCGGGAAAGACCACGCTGAGTATGGCAGTTACCTCTCCGTCGGGGGTATCGACCCGTCGGGCACCCCGAATGATGCTCATATCCCGTTTTTGCGTTCGTGGAAGAAGACCGCTTCCGCCGTCGGTAAAGCGGCTGCCGAAGAAAGCCTCCTCTTCGCCGGCGGCAAAGAAGCGACGGCCCCGCTTGTCATAGAGTTCCACCGCATCGCTGAGGGGATAGGTCGATTTGAGGGTCCGCCACATGGCTTCGGGCGAATCTGCGGCGGAGCGGACGATGGTTCCGAAGACGAGACTGCCGGTAAAAGTCTCCAGGCTCGAGGTCGACTCATTGTTGTACTCCATCGCGATGTCGAGGCCGCCCTGCAGGGCCTCGGTTATGCGGGTGGAGAACCACGATTCCATCGCCGTCCGGAGAAAACTGATGGAGAGGATCCCCTGGGGGAGGGAAGAAAGCACGGTGATGAAGGTAAAGAAGAGAATGAGCCGTATTTTGAACCTGATACCGAGGCGGCCCGCCCGCTTCTCGGCGATGAGGCGCAGGATGTTGTAGCCGATGGTGACGACGAGAAAAATCGGCAGAATGACCGCCAGGGGAATGAAGATATAGCGGGAAAGCAGCGTCCCCTTCGATATTTCCAGGAGAAGCTGCCGGGCGAAGAGGAGGATGAGGACGATGAGCAGAGCGTAGATAAGGGTGACGGCGATGAGACTTCCGGTGCTCGGATGGGCCCTGTTGGAGTAACCCTTCATCTTTCGTCTCCATTATGCAATAGGGGCCCTTGGCGGGGGATTTCCACCCGTATCCAGGGAGAGCTGAGGCGGAGTTGGGGGATGAAGGCGGTCAGCAGGGTGAAGGGGGGGACCGGAACCTTGGGGATGAGAAACAGCCGTGCCTGCAGATAGGCTCCCTCCTCCCTCTGAGGGCCGGATTTCCCGTCTGCGTCCATGGACTCTGCCCGGCGGACCGTTTCCCACGGAATGGAGAGCCGGGCGCCGGCGAAGGCGGGAAAGAAAGAGCTGAAATCCTGGTAGTAGGCGGTCTCTCCGTCGACACCGAGACGATACTGCCCCGCTACGGGGTTCCATGTGGCGTACTGCTCGATGTTCCACTCATCGATTATGGCTTCTCCTAAGAATGACATGATGCCTCTCCGAGGGCGGGAGAGCCGTACCTGATAGCGGAGCCGCGCGCCGTGTCCGTCGTTGAGAGAGTCCTTCAGCACCATAGCCGGCAACTCTTGTGCTTCGAGTGAAACGAGGAGGTTCTCCTTTCCGGCAGAGACGGAGCAGACGATATCGAGATCGTCTGCCGGACAGGCTGCGGCCGGGAGAAAAATAGCGAAGAGAAAGAGCGAAAAGAGAAGACGGCTTTGCAGGCGGTAGGGGTAATACTCCTTCCGCCTATTCCTCTTCGAAACGGTTTTCGAACAGTGTAACAATCGCATCAACCGCTGCTTCCTCATCGGATCCGTCGGCTATTACGTTTATTTCCGCGTTGTAACCGGCGCCGAGGGTAATGATTCCCATTATCGACTTTCCATTTATGCGCATCTCGTCCTTTTCGAGGTAGATCTCCGCAGCGAATTCGTTCGCGGTGTTCACGATGAGAGCGGCGGGACGGGCGTGTATCCCCGCCCGGTTTAAGATGGTCACCTTTTTACTCTTCATACCGTTTCTCTAAAAACTATCCTTGTCTTCAAAGTAAAGCTTTCGCGCATTCTCACTTTCGAGCCATTTTAACACGTTTTGATTGAATTCTCTTGCAGAAAAATAGCCGAGTTTTTTTAATCGTTCGTTCATCGCCGCGGTCTCTATTATTATAGGAATGTTTCTGCCCGGTTTTACGGGAACGATAATGGCCGGAACCTTTACCCCTAGAAGTTCTATGTGGGAGTCTCCGCTTCCAAGGCGGTCGTAGATCTTCTCGGAATCCCACGTCTCCAGCTGCACCACCAACTGCACCTGCTTTCTGTCGCGGATCGCCCCGACGCCGAAGAGGTGGCTGATGTTGATGATGCCGAGTCCCCGTATTTCCATATGATGTCCGAGACTCTTGTTCTGCGCGCTGCCGGTTAGGAGATTGCCGTTGCTCCGCTTCAGTTCAACCGAGTCGTCGGTGATCAAACGATGACCCCGTTCGATGAGTTCCAGGGCCGTCTCGCTTTTGCCGACGCCGCTGTCGCCTTGGATGAGCACACCGATGCCGAAAACCTCCACTAAGACCCCGTGAATCGTCTGCTTCGGCGCGAAAATATCGTTGAGGGCCCGCATCAGGCGCATGACGAACTCTCCGGAGGGAAGATCGGTAATGAGGATGGGACAGCCGCCCTCTTCGGCGATCTCCATGAAACGCTTTCCCGGTTGATGACCGTGGGAGAAGACGCAGCAGGGAATGGAGTAGGAGAAGATCCGGCTGATTATTTCGAGATTGTCTTCCTTTTCCAGCTTCTCACAGTAGGCCGCCTCGCCCCTTCCGAAGAGCTGTATCCGCTCATAGGCGAATTCCTCGAAGAAGCCGCTGAGGGTGAGGCCCGGTCTGTTTATCTCCGGTTCGATAATGCTCCGAACAAGACCGGGACGTCCCCCTATGCACTTGAGGTTTAGTGCATTATGCTCCTTGAGATCCATATCCAGTAGATCGAGTACGGTAAAGTTGTCCATCTCGCTCGCACACTATAGCACGAAACGGAGCGGGAAAAAAGACGCGCTCTGCCCGGGCCTTCTCCGGGTCTCCTCAAGCCTCCCCGCCATTAGTGCTCCCTGACCTTTTTTTTCTCCTTCCGGACGACATGTTCGAGTTTGTCGAGCATCAGCTCGATTGCTTCATAGAGTTCATGACTTTCCGCACCCACATGGGATGAATGGCCCCATTGAAAATGCACATTTGCCTCGACGGAGTAACCCGGTTTGTTTTTTGTAATGGTAATAAAGAGATCGATGATATATTCCTTGGCGAAATCCACCCGTTTTAACTTGTGATTGATGAATTCCTTCGTTTGCTCGCTGAGATCGTAGTGAACGCCTTTCAGTTCGAAATTCATGGCATACCTCCCAATGCATCGTTACCTTAAGCATAGGTTGCCCGAAAGCGGCTGTCAATGCGATGGACGGGAATTGCCGGGCGGGAAGACGGCCGTGTGCTGCCGTTCTATCTGTGGTAGGAGGAGTCTATGGAGAGTTCGTTCCGGTACTTAGCGACGGTTCGCCGGGCGATGGATATGCCCCTTTTCTTGAGGATGTCCGAAATTTTTTGGTCCGAGAGCCGCTTCTCTTCGCTGCCGTGCTCTTCGATAATCTCTCCGATGATCTGCTTGACCGCTTCCTTGGAATAGCGGGAGCCGCCGCTGCCGGCGCCGGAGATGGAGTTGGAGAAGAAGTACTTGAGGGGAAAAATTCCCCATTCGGTTTGGATGTACTTTGCGTTGACGATGCGGCTCACCGTGGTTTCGTGAACATCCACCTCCGCGGCGATGTCCTTAAGGATGAGGGGGGCCAGGTGCTTCGGCCCGTAGAGGAAGAACTTTCTTTGGAATTCGACTATGCTCGCGGCGATATTCAGCAGGCTGGCGTTGCGGCGGCTTATGCTGCTGATGAACCAGCGGGCGTCGCGGACCTTGTCCTTGCTGAAACGCTGGGCCTCTTTTTTCGCGTCGTTTTCTCTCGATTCGGCCATCTCGAGGTAGTAGGGGTTTACCTCGAGGGCGGGGATGTCGTCGTCGTTGAGGACTACCTTGAACTCGCCTTCCACTCTGCGCACGACCACATCGGGAATTACATAGGTTGTCGATTCGTTGGAATACCGCCTCCCCGGATAGGGGGTGAGGGTTTTAATGAAGTCGAGGATCGCCTCCGCCTCTTCTTCCGCGATCCCCGCCGTCCTGGCTATCTCGGCGCTGCTGCTTTTCTCTAAGAGATCGAGGTGTTTTTCTAGTATCTCTTCGCTGTGCGGCGGGGCGGCGGGGTTGAGTTCGGCCTGGACGAGGAGGGATTGGCGGTAGTCGGTCGTGCAGACGCCGACGGGTTCGAACTGCTGGATGAGGTGCAGCATCTCTTGGAGAAGGGCCCGGTCCTCCGGTTTACAGAGCTTCTGCGGGTCCTCCTGGTGGAAACCGTTCTCGTCGAGGTTCCAAATAAGGAGCTCGCCGATTTCGAAGGCGTGCCGGTCTATGGGCTGGAGGCGGAGCTGCCACATGAGGTGTTCGTGCAGCGACTCCGGCCGGCTCAGGGCTCCCTCCATGAAGCTGCGCTTTGCGTTGGCCGCCTCATCGTCGTAGCCGGAGATAAAGCCGGGATCGGAGCTGTTTTCGAAGTAATCTCTCTCTTCGTTCCGTTCCCGCTTGAGATCGTCCCAGGAGAGCTCGGATGAGTCCTTCAGTACCTCGAGGGCGGGATTCTGCTCCACCTCTTCTTGGATTCTCAGCTTGAGGTCCTGCAGGGGCAGGGCCATAAGCTGGATGGATTGGTAGAGTTGGGGGCTCATCTTGAGCTGCTGTTTCTGTACGAGCGAAGTCTTCTGGTACTGCAAAGCTGCAACCTCAGTATTAATAATGAACGCGCCGGTGGCCTTTGTCAATCTTTACATGGTGAAGTCCCGGCCCAGATAGATCTCCCGGGCGGTGGGGTTGGAGAGAATCTCGTCGCGGCTGCCGTGGGCGAGGATGTCTCCAAGATGGATGATATAGGAGCGGTGGGTAATGGCCAGGGTATGCTGGACGTTGTGGTCGGTGATGAGGATCCCCACCCCCCGCTCGGAGAGGGAGGTGATGAGCTGTTTGATCTCGGAAACGGCGATGGGATCGATTCCCGCAAAGGGTTCGTCGAGGAGAAGAAACTTCGGGTCCGCCGCGAGACTGCGGGCTATTTCGGTACGACGCCGTTCTCCGCCGGAGAGCGGATGGGCCCGTCTTTTGCGGATCTCGTCGATGTGGAATTCCTCCAAGAGGCTGTTGAGACGCTTCTTCTTTTCTTCCCTGCTGAGGTCTCTGCGGGTTTCGAGGACCGCCCATATATTCTGCTCCACCGTCAGCTTTCTGAAGACCGAAGGCTCCTGGGGGAGGTAGGAGATGCCCAAACGGGCCCGCCGGTACATCGGCTCTCGGGTTATTTCGGTGCCGTCGAGGAAGATCGAACCGCCGTTGCCCCGGATGAAGCCGACGATCATATAGAAGACGGTGGTCTTGCCCGCGCCGTTCGGCCCTAAGAGACCGACTATTTCGCCGGAGTCCATGGAAAAGCCGACCTCGCGGACGGCAACCTTTTTCCCGTAGCGTTTGTACAGCCCCTCGACGCGGAGGGAAACCGGCGCCGCGGGCTGTTTTGTGCCGCTCATTCCTCTTCCCCCTCCCGTAAAGTGGTGACCGTGCCTTCCACGTCTCCTTCGAGCCGGATCTCGTCGCTGTCCAGGTTGATGATGATCCGCGTCGCCTTGTAGAGATCGTCCTTCCACCGCACCTCGGGCATACCGGAGAGGGTCAGACGGTTTTCTTCCCGTTCGTAGCGGGCGAATTCGCCCCGGCAGACCATCTTTGTGTCCTCGGCGGCCTTGAGAATGCGCACGCCTATCTGAAAGATCGTTACGTCTTCCTCCCCGCGATGCTCGAGATAGCCGCTCTTTGCCACGAGTTCGTTTTTTCTGTCGACCATCTCGTTGTATCCCTCGATTTTGAGCAGCTCCTTCTCCCGATCGTAGAAGAGGGTACGGGAGCTCAGGTGGATCTCTTTTCCCCGCTCTTCGGTTTCCACATTCCCGTTGCAGCGGGCAAAACGGAAACCCTCTCCGTAGAGCTCGATCGAATCTGCCCGGATACTCGTCTTGTCGGAGGAGATGCGGGCGTTTCCCGAGAGAAGGGTCCGGCGTTTGCCTTCCTGCATCTCCAGAGAAGTGGAATCACCGGAAAAGGAGAACTCCGAGGGTCCCCCGGGGTTCTCCTTTGAACCCTTCTCGCTTACATAGGTGCCTTGCACCGTGTCGTCGAACTGAATGCGCCGGTAGATCCCCGATGATGAGAAGGCCCTGCCCTCTATGGTCGAACCGTCACCCCGGCGTATGCGGACCAATTCCTCCGGTTTTCCCTCGAGACTGCGCTCGGCATTGTCCCAGTAGAGAAAGGAGGCGGAGACGGAGAAATCGTCGGGTAAGTGACGGAAGCGGATGTTTCCCGAAAGCTCCACATTGTCACTCTGCGTAAAGACGGTTGCATTCTCGGCGCTGCCCTTCGTTACCGGCTCTCCCGAATCGTCGAACTCCTGAAAGTCGACCCGGTGGAGAACCGCCTTGTGGGTCTGGCGGAAGACCGAGGAGCTCTGGGCGCTTATGGTGAATACCGGCTTACCGGCTCTAACCGAAGTGTGCCGGTAGTCGGTGAGAACGCTGTTCGGCAGCTCCTTGGAAAGAGACTCGGCGAGCCGGCTTTCGCGGTAGTCGAAGCTGCAGGAGCTAAAAAGAGAGGCGGCGCTTAGGAAGGCGGCAGCTATGTAGACGGCGAACGGCAGAGCCCCCCGTAAGCGGCCGGCTGCAGGAGGCGCGGCGCTGGAGAGGGCGCCGCGCAGCGACCGCTCCGTGTCTTCCGGCCTAAGCTCAGCCCTGTGCCGCCGCCGCATGTTCGGCTGCCTTATTCATTACGCTCGCCCGGATGAAGCGGGAGAAGAGGGGATGCGGTTCGATGGGGGTCGAGCGGAACTCGGGATGGAACTGCACTCCGACGCCCCATGGGTGGTCCGGCCATTCGACCGATTCGACCAGTGCCTCCTCCGGGGTAAGCCCGCCGATAACGAGTCCCGCCCCAGAGAGCTGTCGTCGATAGGCGTTGGAGACCTCATAGCGGTGGCGGTGCCGTTCCCAGATCTCTCCGGCGCCGTAGGCTTCCCGTATCTTCGACCCGTCGGCGAGGACGGATTTGCTGCTTCCCAGACGCATCGTCCCGCCGTAGAGGGTCACGTCGACCTGCTCTTCGAGAAGACTCACCACCGGATGGGCCGTTTGCGGGGAAAATTCGGTGGAGTCGGCATCTTCCAGCCCCAGAATGTTTCTGGCGTATTCGATGACCATGATCTGCATACCCAGGCATATCCCGAGGAGAGGGATGCCGTGTTCCCGGGCGAATCGGGCCGTCTTGACCATGCCTAAGATGCCCCTTTGACCGAAACCGCCGGGAATGAGGATGCCGTCGACCTCGGCCAGCTTGTCCTTCGGCGCAAATTCCTTCTCTATAGACTCCGAATCAACCTTTACCAGCTTTACCCTCACGTTGTTGGCGATGCCGCCGTGAAAGAGGGCTTCGTGGATCGACTTGTAGGAATCATGGAGCTCGATATACTTTCCAACGATGGCGATGCGGACCTCATTTTCCGCCCGTTTTACCGAATTGACCATATTCCGCCAGCCGTCGAGTTTGGCGGCCTTGCTCTCGATACGGAGTTTCTCGAGGACAATCTCGTCGAGTTTCTGCTCGTGAAATACGAGGGGCAGTTCATAGGTGGTATCCAGGTCGTGAGAGGAGATGACCGCCCGGCGTTCTACGTTGGTAAAGCTTGAAATCTTCCGTACGAAGTCGGGACCGATCCGGTAGGGGGCGCGGCAGATGAGGATGTCGGGCTGTATTCCGATGCTGAGGAGCTCCTTTACGGAATGCTGGGTCGGCTTGGTCTTGAGCTCGCCTCCGGCCACCTCGGGAAGGAGGGTGAGGTGGATAAAGAGGACCTGTTCCTTGCCGTGTTCCTGGATGAGCTGTCGGGCGGCTTCGAGGTAGGGGTAGGATTCGATGTCGCCGACGGTCCCTCCTATCTCGATTATGCTGACGTTCACCTCCTGCTCCTGGGCGGCGAGGAAAATTCTTCGTTTAATCTCATCGGTGATGTGGGGAATTACCTGGACCGTGCGGCCGAGATAGCGGCCCTCCCGTTCCCGCTGGATCACCTCCTGGTAGACCTGGCCGGTGGTTATCGAGTTGACCTTGGTGAGGGGGGCGTTGGTGAAACGGGCGTAGTTGCCAAGGTCGAGGTCCGTTTCCGTACCGTCGTCGGTAACGTAGACTTCACCGTGCTGATAGGGACTCATCGTTCCCGCATCGACGTTGATGTAGGGATCGATTTTTACCATTCGGATATTGAGGCCCCTGCTTTCCAACAGGTTCCCCAGGGAGGTTGCGGCGAGACCCTTCCCGAGACTGGAACAGACTCCCCCGCTCACAAAGATATATTTCTTCATGTAGGAGGATTATAAATCAGCCCGGCGCTTTGGGCAATCGGTTAAGCCCGCTTTTCGTAAGGTTCCACGTAGAGGTAGGACTGGTTCTGTCCGCTGAACAGGGAATCTACTACCGCCCTGTTATGCATGTCCGCTGCCGCCTCCTCGGTGAGATATATCAAAAGACCCAGCCGAAGGGCTATCGCTATGGCGTCGGCCGGCAGGGCCTCTATGCGGTACTGCCGGGGCCCTTTGCGGTAATGAATGAGGGCGGAGGAGAACTCTTCGTCGACGTGCGATATGATGATCTTCGTCACCTTGAAGCGGTGGCGGAGAAAGAAGTGCACCAAGAGGTCGTGGGCCGAAGGCATAGGCGGAGTCGCTCCTTCCAATTCGATGAGGATCGAACTCGCTTCCATGGGGCCCACGGGAACGGGTAAGGAAACGGATCCGTCGGTCTGCTGCAGTACCACGAAGGGGACATTTGTTCCCCGGTGCAGTGCCATTCCTTTCACCGTATACTCTCTCATGCCTTTCTCCTTATAAAACAGAATATAACACGGTGCGGGAAGAAAACCGGGAGAATTCTCGACAGAAAAAAGATTTTTACCCTTATTGACAGGCTATACCGGGAGCCATAGACTTTACGATATATGACGCGGTATCTTTCGGACTCCGAATTCAAGCAGTTTCGTGATATCATCTACGATGAGAGCGGCATCCACTTCTCCGATTCGAATCGAACGATCCTCGAGAGCAGAATCAAGGAACGGCTTCGAAAGACGATGATCGAGAGCATAGGTGAGTATTATGCCCTCATTAAGCGGGACAAGGAAGAGCTGAAGACTCTCCTCGATACGGTAACGACAAACCTCACCCGCTTTTTCCGTAACACCCTCCATTTTCAGAGTCTCGAAAACGTTGTCATCCCCGACATTGTACAGCACAAGAAGAATACCGGAAGAAGCAGCTTTAGGGTCTGGAGCGCCGGCTGTTCGACGGGGGAGGAGCCCTATTCCATCGCCATGGTGCTGAAGGACAAGGTCCCTCCGGGCATCGCCTGCGAGGTGATCGCTTCGGATCTCAGCTTGAAGTCCCTGATGACCGCGAAGGAAGGCTTTTATCCGGAGAACAAGATGAACGGGGTGCCGGAGAAGTATCTCAAGCGCTTTTTCGAGGCAAAAAATGAGGGCTACCAGGTAATCGACGAGATAAAAAAGATGGTCAAGTTCGACTATCACAATCTAAAATTCGACAGCGGACAGCGTAACCTCGATATTATCTTTTGCCGGAACGTGATCATCTACTTCGACGAAACGGCGCAGAAGAACGTAATAGAAAAGTTCTACGAGTCCCTCAACAGCCATTCCTATCTCTTCATCGGGCATTCGGAATCTCTCTTCGGTATGAACACCAAGTTCGAATTCTACAAGACCGAGTGGGCGGTGGTGTATCGGAAATTTTTGGAATAGGAGTGCATACTGTGAGTACTGATACGGTTTCGGTCATCGTCTGCGACGATTCCGCCCTCATGAGAAATCTCGTCGGGAAGATGGTGGAGACGGCCGAAGGGCTCTCCCTGGCGGGCAAGGCGATGAACGGCCGCTTCCTTCTGCAGAAGATCCCGAAACTCGACCCGGATGTGATCGTTCTCGATCTCGAGATGCCCGAGATGAACGGCATCGAGTTCCTCAAGGCCCGAAAGGATCGGGGGATCGAGGTCCCCGTGGTAATCCTCTCCTCCGTGGCTAAACGGGGCGCGAAGATCACGATGGAGGCTCTCTCCCTCGGCGCCAGTGATTTCATTCTCAAGCCTTCCGGCTCGATTTCCGAGGACATACACAAGGTGGAAACCCAGCTCGTGGAGATGCTCATCGGCTACGGCCGGGAGTACCGCAGCGGAAAGTCGCAGAGGAAGGCGGCGATGGGTCCCGTTCAGCTGCGCCGCGCCGATGCAGTTAAGGAATCCCCGGCGAAGGAGGCCGGCGCTCCCCAAACTCCCGCCGTCCAAGTCCCCGCCGCCCCGAAGGAAGCAAAGACCTCCCGTCAGGAGGCCGGAGACCTGGAGATCGTCGCAATCGGCATATCGACCGGCGGTCCCAACGCCCTCCGCGTGGTCTGCGGCGAGCTGCCGGAGGATTTTCCCCTGCCGGTGGTGGTGGTCCAGCACATGCCCGCCGGATTCACCACCGAATTCGCCAAGAGCTTGGACCGGATCTGTCCCTTAGAGGTGAAGGAGGCCGCCGAAGGGGACCTGCTCAAACCGGGGCGGATGCTTATCTGTCCGGGGAACTATCACATAGAGGTGGAGAGGCGGCGGCTTGCCGGTGTCATCAAACTTTCCCAGGGGGACCCGGTAAACGGACACCGGCCCTCGGCGGACGTACTCTTCGCTTCCGTTGCCAAGCACTACGGCGGCCGCGTACTCGGCGTAATCATGACGGGGATGGGAAGAGACGGGGCCCGGGAGCTTGGCGGCATCCTCCAAAACGGCGGAATAACGGTAGGCCAGGACAAGGAGTCCAGCATCGTCTACGGCATGCCCAAGGTGGCTGCCGAAATGGGCCACGTGCAGTACGTTTCTTCCCTTGAGGATATGGCCGGAACCATTACAAAGCTGGTAAGGGAGAATGTGAAGAGCTGGGTTTAGGCTTATCGGCCGCGCGAACTATCTTTCTTCCGTCGAATTTTTCTCATTTGGATTCGAAGCACTCGATTGCTCCGGGTCTATCCGGCGCAGTATCTCCGGCAAATTCCTTTGCCGGCCCACGGCATTGTAGAGAAAGGCGAAACCGAAGCCTCCCGCCAGGCCGAGCAGCCCGAAGAGGGCGCGCGTACCCTCGCTGCTGTCCGGCATGAGGCTTCCCGCAGCGAAGAAGGCGAGGATGAAGGTGAGCAGGGGCAGCATCAGCACGACGAAACCGGCGAGGATCGTTCTACCGGGAGGCAGAAAGAACTCCACCGTGTCGCCCTTGTGAAGCGGGAGATTCCGGCGGTTGAGAGCCGAGACTTCCCGCGTTTTCGCTGAACAGAAGGCGTTGGCCGTGCAGGAGCGGCACATCTCCACGCTGCCGCAGATAAGGGTAACTTCGCTGCCGGCGATTTTCTCTACAACGGCCCGGTCTTTCATTGTTCTCCTTTCTTCTCTATCGGATAGCGGACTCGCTCGATGTGTTCGGTCTTCCCCTCGTCGCTGAGGTGAAGGATGACGCCCTGCAGTTCCAGACCTTCCCAGAATTCCTGGGAGCGCTCGGGAATCTGCGTGACCAGCTGCTGGATCTCCGTTTCCGGCTGGAGCCCGCCGACGCTCATGAAGCTGCCGGTCCTGCCGGCGTCGCAGATGACTCCCGTTCCCCTCTGGAGAATCTGCTCGTCCGCGGTGAGGACCTTGGTGTGGCTGCCGATGACCGCCGAGACGCTGCCGTCGGCATGGTAAAACATCGAATATTTTTCTGCCGTAGTCGTGGCGTGAAAATCGACGACTACTAGGGGCGTTTCCTGCTTGACTCTGCTCACCAGTTCGGGAAGAAAGGTAAAGGGGTTGCTCAGATGTACCCGGTTGAAGCCGGATTGGCCGAGGAGGTTTATTACCCCTATCGACCGGTCGCCGACTTGATAGACCCGCCAGCCCCTTCCCGGGTTCTGGGGAGGATAGTTCGCCGGACGGAGGATGTAGGGACTCTTGCCGATGTGGGGGACCATATCTTTTTTGTAGTAGGCCTTCTCTCCGGTGGTGATGACGTCGACACCCAGCTTGTGGAGATAGATCGAGTGGTTCTTGCCGATGCCGTAGCCGCCGGTGGTCCCCTCCCCGTTGGCGATAACGAAGTTAATTCCGTGTTCCTCGCGAATGCGCGGAAGGCCGCTCTTGACGCAGTAGACCCCCGCTTTTCCGACGATTTCCCCGATGTAGAGTATTCGAATGCCCATAGGTCATAGGAGCATAGCAGATAGAGCGGCTTTGTGAAAGTGCGCGATGTGCGGTGCGGGACCTATTCGGTACGCGGTACGGACAAAAAGAACCACAAATTGCAGTGTACGCCGATAAATGTAGCTTTTCGACACAGTATAGTGTTCTTTCTATGGAGGGGCGCCGGCCCCGCCGGCCGAATTGATCCTAATTGTATATAAAAAAAGAAATTAGAAGAGAGAAAATTCTCCAGGCCAAATCCGTGCTTGGCACAGCCCTTGCAATATAATTAGCAATGGTGAAGCGGCCGCCGAAAGGGGCCGCGCACACGGCCGCCGTAGGGGGCCGTAACACGCGCTAAGGAAGGTGTGTATGAAAGACAAGATCGTAATCGATGTCGGCCAGATCATGGACGAGATTTTCGAAGCGACCAAGAGCTTCGGAGAGGCCTTCGGCGGGGAGCACGGAGGCAGACGGAGGGCGGAGGAGTTCTTCAGGAATGCGGAAAACGTGGACTACTATCCCTCCTACTCGTATCCCCCGATGAATCTCTATCTTACCGAAGAAAAGGAACTACTATTTCTTTTCGCCCTCGCCGGTTTCACGGAGGAGGACATAGGCCTGGAATTTCAGGGCGACTACATGATCTTCTCCGCCAAGGGGCCTGACTTCGAGCCGGAAGGAGAGGTGCGCTACTTCAAACGGAGACTGAAGTTCAAGGAAATCGAAAACCAGCGTTACTACGTGCCCGAGGACAAATTCGACAGGGACAAGGTAAAGGCGGTGTTCAAGAACGGAATTTTAAAGGTCACCGTTCCTCCCCGGGAGGAGATTACCACCAAAGAAGGAATCAAGGTAGAGATCGTAAAGGAGGATGAGGAATGATTTTTTGGCTTATCGTAGGCGTTGCATTGGGATACTTTTTCAAACCCCAGTTCGACCAGCTTCTGGGAAAGGTCATTCGGGCGATCCGAGACAATAGTCGGAACTATCACGACCGAGACGACCGGTTCTAAAACCGGGTCCATAGATATATTTCGCACCTAGAGCCGCCCCGGTGCAGTCCTTAGGCCCGCACCGGGGCGCTCTTTTGGGCGGGGCCTTATTCGGGCTGCGGCTGCCGGGATCTGCCGGCAGTATCAACCGGCCTCTGCCGGCCTGTATATTGACAACGGCGGAGCATTTTTTTACTATGAACCGATCGGCGGCAATCGGCGGATTTTTTGCCGCGTATGGCCGCGTATCGACGGCATAAAGACGGAGAGAAGCCTCCGCAACCGCCCGCCCAGGTGGTGAAATTGGTAGACACGCTAGGTTCAGGGTCTAGTGGCCTTGCGGCTGTGGGGGTTCGAATCCCCCCCTGGGCAGATTTTTTATAATAACTCTTCAGGCAAATTCCTTATAATTCATATAAAACCGGATAATTCTCATTTTGATCACTGATAGGTAAGGCTAAACACCTCAGTCCCGTACCACCTCTTCATCTACACCACACAATACCTCCACAAGGAGAAAATTCCTGTATATACTCATGAAATGTCTTCTTCGGTACTGGCTACATTGCTATTAATCCCGTCTATGCCACCGAATGTACTGAAGCATCCCCGCCCTATGGAGCGGACGAATGAAGTATAAGACAGAAAAGTAACTCTCATCTTCGCTGCCGTGGGCTTCGGAAAAATCACACTTATCAGTGAATGGGTAGCTGAGACCGGACTATTGGTAGCCTTTCCCCTCGCCGCGGCTATGCTCAAGAAGGGTGCCCGGGTTGCAAACATGATAGTTTTTCTTACCGCATGGGCCTCGAGTTTACCCTGCTTCGTTTCAGCCTCACGGCTGTTGCCGCCGTACTGATGGGTCTGCTTACCGAGAAACTGATGAAGACCGGCGAAACTACACAGGAATCGCCGTAATGTCTAAATAAGAGAGGTATGAAAATATGAAAATTGTCGATCTGCATTCTATTCCCGCCTATCCATTGGAAGAAAAGGATAAGAACGTGTTCTTCGAAAAACGGGAGTTCAAGA
>CAZQNO010000032.1:0-29144 GCA_964594775.1 uncultured Spirochaetaceae bacterium | reverse complement strand
TGTGGTTATCCGAGGGATGAGCGCCGGCTGGTGAGGCGCCCGCACCAAAATGAGAATCACTGTTTTCCAGTTTCCGCCTTGTGCTCATCGATTAATTTCCCTATTTTGCATTATTATTTTTTCTACAGCTTGTAATAACGACTACTCTCGCAATGTCCTCATTTTTGAACAAACTGCATCTCCAGGTTCATCTATACCGGATGATACTACTATCGGCGTTTCTGACACGATAACATCTGTCAAAATAGAACCGGTGAGCAAAGTGGAGGTTGATATAGTTTCTGCACATCCTGACTGGGGAGAATTAAAAATCATACGTGAATCACCGCCGGTACAAAAAAACCTTGAAGGAGTATGATTCATCGGGCGCGTTGGCGAGTACCACCTACAGAACAGGTCCCTTTTTCTGGACAGGTGCATCAGGAGTATGGACACTTATCGTAATTGACGGTGTACCACTTAAAACTGGTACTTTAGATGAATGGACATTGCGAATATATTCGTGTCAATAGCCGATGTTTAATAATCCCTGAACCGGGCAAAGTCATTATCTGATTTTAATGGCGTACACGCATTTGTCGTTTGAACCGACATACAGGATACCGTCGGTAATGACAGGAGTGGATTCCACATCAGCACCTGTGCGGTATTTATGTAAGAAACTGCCGTCCGCTGCTTTTAAGGCGTAGAGATGGACGCTGGAACCGGCGTAGACTACTCCATCAAAAATCACAGGGGTGGTCTCCACGAACTCACCGGTTTTAGATCGCAGCAAGCAAGATGAACAGAATGATCCCTCCGGTCATCAAGCGCATTGAGGTGTTGAAGCTTTGCTTTCCCATCCCGCGGCCTTCGAAGCGGTTTCCGAGGGAAAAGAGCAGCGTCCCCGTCACTATGATGCCGGCCAGTTTGAGCAGTTCCGGAGGGGAGTACCAGGCGGTGTTGCTCAGGACGAATGAGTGTCCTTCTTCCAAAGACCCCGACAAACGCGCCGCGATATGGAGAAAACCCTGCGGGAAGATTCCCAGTGAGATGAGGGCCCCGGCGAGAAGAAGATGGCCGAGAAATGATGGGATGGGAGAAGGCTGATCTCCCTGTTTCCGGTTTCGCTCCTCTATGCAGCGCTCCACCCCGGCGGAAGGACGCCCTGTCCACATCCGGCTGAGTTTTACAAGTGCGGCGAAGTTCAGGGCCGCCGCCGCGTATGCAAGAATGGAGAGCGGGTGAGAAGCAAGCACTTTTGAGAGAAGAAATTTCCCTCCGTATCCGGCGGAAAAGGGAAGAGCCGCCAGAGAGGCGGCGCCGACGAAGAACAGAATGCTTTTCAACGGCGATAGTCTGAAGAGTCCCCGAACTGTTTCCGTGTCCCGGCTGCCGACCCGGTGGGTGAGCTCGCCTATGCTGAGAAAGAGGAGGGACTTGTAGAGGCCGTGGGCGAGAAGGGCAAGGAGAAGGGCTGCTGCGGCGGCAGCAGCCCCCGCGGCGCCGGCCTCCTGAGCAGACCACGCGGCGGCGAAACCGGCGGTCAGCAGGCCCATCTGACTCACCGTGAGGTAGGCCAATACCTTCTTGGCGTCTCTCTGCACGAAGGCGAAAAGGCCGCCGGCCAAGGCCGAGACGAGCCCCAAATGAACGAGGAATCTATCGACGGGGGCCGGGCCCATAGAGATCTGAAGATGGAGCAGGACGAACAGCGGTGCCTTTACTACGAAACCGGAAAGCAGGGCCGATGCCGGATAGGGCGCTGCCGTGTGGGCTTCCGGAAGCCATGAGTGAAAGGGAATCAGGGCGCCGCGGGTGAGAAGGCCTATGTAGAGGGCCGCCGCAGCGAAGCCCATCGCCGTGGTACTCGTGTCGACCGACCCGAGAGCCAAGCTGCCGCTTTCTCGGTAGATGATCCAAAGACCGAAGAGGAAGAACATGATGCTCACCGTGCTCATCATCAGGTAGCGGAGCGTGGCGAGGAGGGCAGGCCCCGATCTGTCATAGGCTATTAGGAGCATCGCCGAGAGTGAGAGTATCTCGAAGAGCACAAAGAGGTTGAAGAGGTCTCTTCCTAAAAAGATACCGTTTAGAGTAAAGACCACCAGCGCGAAGAAGAGGAAGAAGTAGGCATCGAAGTCTCGCGATGAGAGGCTGATCAGCCAGAGGGCCGATGCGATGAGAAGGAGGGCTGCGACGGCGATCCAGCTCGGCCCGTTGAGTTCCAGCACGATTCCAAGCGGCTCTTCCCACGCACCCATCGCGTAATAGAGCTTTCCCGCTCCTTCAGTCCGTTCTAAGGCCGTAAACGAGGAAGCCAAGGCCCACAGGCAGAGGGAAAGCCAGGTGAAAAAACCAAGGTAAAGAAAGAGGCGTCGGCGGCTGAGTTTTGCGCAGAGGGCGGCGAGAACAGCGGTGAGGGGTGCCGTTACAAGCAGTACCAGTTCGTAGGCTTTCTCTTCCATGGCTATCCAAGGACTATAGATGCGGCGATGAGGATGAGAGATGCCGCGGTCAGCAGCCGCAGAGATCCGCTGAGGCCGAGACCGCAGGCCCTCAGCCGGTGAGAAATACTCTTTCCTCTGTCGGAAAGAAGCAGGCGTGAGATGAGATAGCCTGAGGCGATGCTCAGAGCCGACTTCAGCAGGGCCTTCCAGGAAAACCAGCGGATCGCCGTCGCCGGCGGGCCCCGAAACAGGCTCGAAAAAGACGGGCTCTGTCCCGCAGCAGCCTGCCCCGCGGCATCCATAGTATCGGTGCTGAGGACCGTAAAGAAGCGGGAAGTCGATTCCGGAAGGATACCGATGAGGATGCAGCCTGCGGCGATAAGAACAAGGGCCGCTGCGGTGACAAGACTGCCGCGCCAGCCGGTGCCGCCCGCGGCATGGGCGACTTCCCCTGGGTTCCTTGGCCCGGTGAAGATTCGCGACAGCTTGAAGAAGGAGGCGGCGGTACCGATTCCCGCTGCGGTGAGAAGCGGGTATGCGGGGTGAAGATGGAGGGCCTCGGAGACGAGGAGCTTGGCGGTATAACCGGCGAAGAGGGGAACTCCGCTTATCGAAAGGGCGGCAACGGCGAAAAGGCCGGCGGAAAGAGGAAAGGCCTTTCCCAATCCCCGGAGTGTATAGACATCCCTGCTGCCGGCCTCTTCGCTTACTCGTCCCACGGTGAGAAAGAGCAGGCTCTTGAAGAGGGCGTGGGCGATGATGTAGAGAAGAGCTGCCGTGTGTCCTATGATGCCGCCGAAGCCGAAGGCGGCGATGATATAACCCATCTGAGAGACCGAGTGATAACCAAGAAGTTTCTTCGCGTCGCGCTGCACCATGGCGGCTCCGACGGCGATGAGAGCGCAGGCGGCCCCCAGCCACACCAGCAGTCCCTCGACGTGTCCGGAGGGAAGGTAGCGGAAGATCCTCCAGAGTGCGAGTACCGGGGCCTTGATGGCGAATCCCGAGAGCAGGGCCGATATGGGATAGGGGGCGGCGGCGTGAGCCTCGGGCAGCCAGTTGTGAAAAGGAAAGACCGCGGCCCGGGTGAGAATACCCGCGCTGATGCACGCCACAGCGACGGCAACGGAAGCGCCTGCCGGGCTGATCCCTCCGGCCGGTCCTCTGTTCCCAATAGCCTCCGCAATACGGGGAAGGGAAAGGCTGCCGCTTATGCGGTAGAGGATCCACACCCCTACGAGGTAGAACGTCATGCTCACCGTGCTCATCAGCAGGTAGCGCATCGCCGCCCGATAGGGACCCGCTCCGCCGTGATGGAGGATAAGGAGAAAGGAGCTCAGGCTCAGGACTTCGAACCAAATGAAGAGGGTAAAGACATCCCTCGTGTAGAGCACTCCCTGCAGGGAGAAGAGGGTCATGAAAAAGAAAAAGTAAAAGGTCGGCGGGGCAGAATCTTTCCGTCGTCGAAACTCCAGCCAAGCGGCGCTGCCGATGAGCACGTCGGTGAGACAGGCTATCCAGGTTATACCGTTTAACTCGAGACTGATACCGAGGGGTTCACCCCAGCCTCCAAGAAGGTAGAGGATCGATTGTCCGGAAAAGACGGCGGGACCGGAGCTCATCAGCGCCCAGAGAGAGGAACCTATCCAGAAGAGAAAGGCGGCTGCCGAAAAGAAACGAGAGCCGGAATACGGAGAATCCGTCTCGGGGAAGAGTTTTTCCGTGAGAGTGAGAATTGCGGCGGCAAGCGGGGCGAAGAAGAGTACAAGGACGGAGAGCTCAATAATCGGATTCATCGCTCTGCCTCTCTATCTCTTCCACGTCCAGGCTGCCGTAGAGGCGGTAGAGCTTCACCGATAGAATGAGGGCCACAGCGGTTACCGACAGGCCGACGACGATGGCGGTGAGCATCAGGGCCTGGGGGATCGGGTCGACTATTTGTCCGGCAAGAGAGCCGGTTATGATGGGAGCACCCCGGCCGTCCACACGGCCTCCAATAATGAAGAGGAGGACCACCGAACTGTTGAGAAGGCTCAGACCGATGATCTTGCGAATAAGGTTCCTCCCGCTGAGGATGCCCCAGAGACCGACGGCGAAAAGAGCGGTGACCAGAAATTTAAGCACCCGCCGCCTCCTGTCGAAGGATCAGAAGGCTCAAGAGTCCTATCCCCGCTCCCACCTTCAGGCCGATGGCGAAATTCAAAAGAAAGATGAACCAGGCATGGGGACGGGTTGAAGAGGGAAAGGGATCGGAGAGAAAGTAACCGGTGCTGAGGATGCCGGCGATGCCGAGAAAGAAGAGGGCGACAAAGCCGATGGTCTCGCCGATGTTCAGCACCCGGTTGGAGAGAATGTCCGCCATTCTACCCGCTTTGCAGCCGAGGGCGGGAATGATGAGCCCGGAAGCTAATACGACTCCCCCCTGAAAACCGCCGCCGGGACTCAGGTGCCCGTTGCTTATTAAATAACAGCCGAAGAGCAGAACGTAGGGGGCCAGTTTTCGGGAGGCCACGTCGAGCATGTCGGTTTTTGTTCTCATTCCCGGTCTCCTTTGGAAAGGAGAAACACCGAGCCTGAGACGGCACAGAGCAGGACTATTGTTTCTCCGAAGGTGTCGAAGGCGCGATAGCCGAGGTAGACGGCGCTGACGAGGTTGAGGGCCCCGGTGTCACGGTAGGCTTCAGCGAGAATCTGATCTCGCAGCATTGTAGGACCGCCGTTTAATTCGGGAAGAAAGAGATAGAGCAGGACGGCGGCGGCGGCGGCGAGCAGCGCGTCGAAGAGGTCGGAGATCCGGAAAGAGACCGCCCCCCCAGGTCGTTTACCGCCGGGTGAACTCACCGAAACGGCCCAGATGAATATGAAGGTCGTCATCCCCGCTCCGACGGCCGCTTCGGTAATGGCCACATCAGGCGCGTGGGCCGTGTAGAAGAGCAGGGCGGAGAGAAAGCTGAAGACGGCGAGCAGTATGACCGAAACGAAAAGGTCTCGATAGAGGAGGGAGAGCAGGCCGACGGAAACCACGACGAAGAGGAGGGCCTGGAGGAAGTAGTTCGTCATTTTGGTTTCCTCCAGGGAACGATTCCCTCCTCCCATGCGTAGCGGGCGATGATGTGGCTCGAAACGGGTCCGGTGATGAGGGAAAAGACGATTACGGCGAGGATCTTTCCCGTGAAGGGGCTGAAGCCGGAGAGCAGCCCCGCGGCAATGAGAAATGAAAGTACGGCGGTGGTGCTGCAGGTCGAGGAGGTCTGCATGCGGGTAAAGGGATCGGGCGAGCGCAGCAGGCCGAGCTGTCCCGTGAGGGTGAAGAAAACTCCCAAGATAAAGAAAAAGGCCGCGGCGAAGGGCGCTGCCGCCTCGGCCAATGCCGCCACCGCCCCTGCGGCCGCAGCGATCGTACTCATCTCTCCTCCTCCGTTCTTCTTTCCGAGAGATAGCGGGTAAGGGCGAGGAGGCCCAGAAAACCGAAGACCGCGTAGACCATTGCCACATCGAGATAGACGGCGGCACCCGCCCGCACCGCCGTGAGTACCAATAGCGCGACGACCTGCGAGCCCACCAAGTTGAGGGCGGTCAACCTGTCCGCGGAGGTGGGTCCGATGATGATTCTAAGAATGCCGAGGATGCAGGAAGCGAGGAGGAAGACGATGGCCCAATCGGCCATAAGGGTAATGAGACTCTGCATGACTATACCCATATCCTTCGCAGAAACCGCT
The DNA here is from genome assembly GCA_964594775.1 of uncultured Spirochaetaceae bacterium. Taxonomy (GTDB): domain Bacteria; phylum Spirochaetota; class Spirochaetia; order DSM-16054; family Sediminispirochaetaceae; genus CAYFVU01. The sequence continues at coordinate 22,996 of CAZQNO010000032.1, read as the reverse complement.
CGAAACCGCCCTTAACCAGGGTTCCCGCATAGCGGCTGTGGGTCGTCTTCGCCGTGAGCCAGTGTATGACAAGGTGGTCTTCGCTGAGCCCGAGGCAGATCGTTCCCGGGGTAAGGGTTATGGAGGCACCGATGAGGCTGCGGGCGATGTCCGAGTTTAGGCGGGTGCGAAAGTGGACCACCCTCGGATTGAAATCGTTTCGCAGGGTATAATAGGCGGTTTTGCAGCTTGCCCAATATACGGAGAAGATGAGATAGAGAAGATAGAGCAGGAGGAAATCCGGCCTCGGCAAGAGACTTCTCCGGGCAGCTTCGTCGTCATCGATAAATATCTTGAAGGTGGTAACGGCGATGAGGAGAGAGAAGGCGGCTCCCAAGAGAAGGGAACGGCTATGCAGGCTCCAGGTAAAGAGAAGCCAGCCGAAAAAGAGGTAGAGGGAGGTGAACACGATTCGGACGATAGTCCATTTCGTGGTGGTGTTCATTCCTACATCTCCTCTCCGTCGGCGATGATCCGCCGTATTTCCGTCTCGTCTTCCGCTTTCACCAGGTGCTCTCTGAAATCTTGCTCCGTAACCATTCTGCTGAGCTTGCTGAGGATCTTCAGGTGCTCCGGCGTGGATGAGGCGGGGCCGACGATGAGGAAGAAGAGGTGTACCGGTTTCTTGTCCACCGCGTCGAAGGGAATCCCCGCAATGCTTCTTCCTAGAACCATGACGGTGCGATCGACTGCATCGCTGAGAACATGAGGTATGGCTACCCCGTGTCCTATCCCCGTGGACGTCATCTTTTCTCTTTCGAGGATCTTTTCCGCCAGTTTCTCATGATCTTCGATCCCCGCCGGCTCGAGAAGCCCGACCAGCTCTTCAATCACCCGCTTCTTCTTTTTTTCTCCCAGGTCGAGTTTAACGCCTCCCGGCAAGAGAAGCTCGTGTAGTTTCATCATTCGATATCCTCCGCGGCTGTTTTTTCCTTCGGTTCTTTTTGTTCGTTTCCCGCTTCGTCGCCCTGCCCGAGCAGCCCCGCCGCGTAATCGACGGGGAGGCTGATGAGTATTCCCGTTCCCGGCTTTTCCAGACCGCCGGTGATCCCGTCGAGGAGTTTCTTGAGCCGGGGGACGGCCTTTTCATCTTGAAGGACCGAGAGTATCGTCTTGTTGTAGGGCTTGTTTCCCTTCATGAATTCCTTGAAATCGGCAAAGAGGGGGACCTCGTAGGTCAGATAGCGGCCCATTCCCTCGGAATCCAGGACCGTGGCGCCCGGTATACCCGCCTCTACGTAGGCAGACAGCACTTCATCGAGGAGTTCTTCATTGTTCAACACGAAAACGAGAAGCTTCATGTCCTGTTTATCGGCCGATTAGAAAAAAAATTTCGCCGCCCTCATGATTTCCTCATAATTCTAGGGTAAAATAGTGCAATGAAAATCGCATATTTTACAGAAACGTTTCTTCCGAAGATCGACGGAGTGGTGACCCGGCTCACTCACACGATAAAAGATCTCCACGCAATGGGACATGAGACCTTTATCGTCGCTCCCGACGGAGGGCTTACCGAGTACGACGGCGCTGAGGTGTTCGGCGTGCCGAACATCCGTCTGCCCATGTACAAGGACTTCCGACTCGGTTTCCCACAGCTCAAGATTCATGAAAAGCTCGACGAATTCGCTCCGGACCTCATTCATACTCTCACCCCCTTCATTCTCGGGCTCAACGGGATGCGCTACGCGAAGAAACGGCAGCTGCCTTATGTGACCAGTTATCATCTCCACATTTCCCAGTACACCGAGTATTACAAGCTCTCCTTCATGGACGGGCTTTTTTGGAAGATGGTGAAGCTTTCCCACGACCGGGCCCAAATCGATCTCTGTCCTTCCGTCGAGATGATCCACGAGTTCGCCCGAAACGGCATCGAGGATGTGCTTCTCTGGCGAAGGGGTGTGGACATCGATTTTTTCCATCCCGCTAAGTTTTCCGGGGAGATGCGAAACCGGCTCACCGGCGGTAAGCCGGAGAGTCCTCTCATCGTCTACATCGGCCGGCTGGGGGAGGAGAAGGACATTTATATGCTCCGCCATATTCTCGACGCCTTTCCCGAGGTCAGGGCGGCGGTAATCGGCGACGGCCCCATTCGGGAAAAATTGGAGAACTACTTCTCCGGCACCAATACCGTCTTTACCGGTTTCATCACGGGAGAGGATTTGGCCCAGGCCTACGCCTCGGCGGACCTCTTCGTCTTTCCTTCCCAGACAGAGACCCTCGGCCTTGTAGCGTTGGAGGCCATGGCATCGGGGACCCCGGTTCTGGCGGTAAATGCCGGCGGCTTGAAGGACATCATGGTAGAGGGGGTAAACGGATATCTCTACACCCCCGGTTCCATCGATGACCTAGTAAAAAAGGCCGAACCGATGCTGCGGGAGAAGGAACTGCGGGACCGGCTCAGCAAGAGCGCCTTCGAGGATACGCAGAAGTGGAGCTGGCGGAATGCGAGCAGCGAGCTTCTCACTTACTACCGCTGGATAGTGGAAAATTATCCGAAAAAAGCGGCGGAGTCCGAAGAGTTTACCGAGGAGTTCGCCAAGTATCGATTGAAAGAGGCAGAGAGCTAAGCTTTTTCCAGCAGATTCTGCAGGCGGTACTCGGCGGTCTCTTCCGCTCTCAGCCACCGGCTGCGCTCGGCAAGCCCTCCGTCGGCCGAATGCAGGCGGGAGAGGGTATCTGCCCACCACACGATTTCCTGAAACGATTCGCCTCTAAACCACTCTACATCGAGATGGCGGTTTATCTGCAGGTGCCGGGAGACGTATTCTCGGCGCAGAAGTTTCTCCAGCTCGGCGGCGGAGGATCCGGCGGAGGCTTTGGCGGCTTCGGAAGAAGCTTCTTTGGCCGAAGCCCCGGCCGCTGCATCGACGGTGAGTTCCTCAATACCGTCGTCCATGCCCGCGAGGGCAAGGATAAGGCTGTGGACCTGAGGGAGATACTCCTCCTCCACCTTTAGGTTTCGCAGACGGGGAAAAAAGCGTTCAGGAAGGAGGAGCTCCTCGGCCAGGACGGCGGCGGCTTGCTTGCCGGCGGCTTCTCTATCTGCGCTGCTCTCGCCTTCACCGTTCCCACCGCTTTCCGGCAGAAAACGGTCCAGCGGGGCTAAAAGCAGCCAGGAGAGGAGAAGAGCCGGTGTTTCCGGTTGTACTTTTATGCCCCGGATAAAGTAAGGGTCATCTTCGCCGGCGAGGCGGTTACACAGTTCGACGCGGGATGCGAAAAGCTCACAGGTCCGGTCGATGCAGGCGGCATCTCCGTAGCCGAGGTCGGCGGCGGCTTCGAGAAAACCCTTGTAGCCGGCTCGCCACTCCTTTACCGTCTTCTTCTTTATCTTCTTTCCTTCGAAGAGAAGACCGGAGAGCACGGCGCTGTGTTCCTCCTGCAACAGGAGGTCGAAGGCGGCATGGGCGGGACGAAGGTAGAGTTCCTTCTTCGTCCTCTCGATGTCATAGCTTCCCCCGCCGGCGAGGTGATCATGGAGCCGCCGGTAGAGCCCTCCTTCGTCGTGGACCTCGTAGAGGTCGAGGTAGACCTGGCTTTCATAGCCCCGTAGGCTCACCCGCAGACCCTCCATTCGGATCGTGCTGCTCTCTCGGATGTACTGGAGCCCGGAACGCTGCTCGCGGAAGATGAGAAAACGATCCTCACTGTCCTGCAGGGCGAGTCCTTCGGCGAGGGAATTCTCCCGGATATCCTTTCCCTCTCCTTCGCTCTTCCGCAGGGAGGGTGCGGAACGATGGATCGTTCCCCGGGCCGTTGAGTAGGAGTTGTTGAAAAGAACCAGGGCCCGCTCTCCGCCGGAGCTGTTGCTGTAGGCGAAGACGTTGTGATTAAGCGAACCGTCGTCGGTATAGAAGTCGTAGAGCAGAAAGTTGTCGACCTGGCTGAAGAGGTGCCGCCGCTTCATCAGCGGAAAGATATAACGGTAGTGTGACCCTATCAGCTCCTCGTTGGCTTGTTCGTCCCAGTAGGCCCGGCGGTATTCCATTCCGTACTTTTCGCGGAGGCCCTCGATCTGACCGTGGCCGAACATGGGAAGACCCGGCATCGTTACCAGAAGGGTGCAGACACCAATGTACTTGTCTCCTGCACCGAACTGCTCGATTGCCGTCTCTTCGTCGGGATTGTTGAGGAAATTGACAAAACGCTTGAGTATTTCCGGGTCGAACTGAAGCGTGTTCTTCATCGTGTTTTTGTACTTCTCGTTTTCCTCGTCCTTCAGCATGTTCATGAAGGCGCTGTTGTAGACCCGGTGCATGCCAAGGGTGCGGACGAAGTAGCCTTCCATCATCCAGAAGGCCTCGGCAAGGAGGAGGGTGTCAGGCGCCTCTTGAGCAACACGGTCGACCACCTCCCGCCAAAACTCCAGCGGCATCCGGCGGTCGAAATCCTCCTCGGTCAGACCGTAAAGGGCTCTGCCGGGGATGTCTCCGCCGCGGCCCGGACTGGGATACCAGAGGCGGTGGATGTGGCGTTTGGCCAAGGTCATCGCCGCGTCGAAACGGATTACCGGAAAGTTTTTAGCCACGTGGATGATCGTTTGGATGACCGCCTCCCTGGTCTCCGGCTTGAGATAGTCCAGCTGGGCGGTGTCGTTCCACGGCATCGAAGTGCCGTCGTTGCCGTGGTAGATGTAGCGGGTCTCTCCCGAAGAAAAGTCTACCCGCTTGAAGGTGAGGGCCGCGTCGGTGCGGTCGTAGTAGTGGTCTTCGAGGTAGATGCCGATTCCCGGATGGGCGGAGAGGTTCTGGCTTTGGTAGCTATAGGCCGGGTAGGGCGGGTGGGGCAGCTGGAGATACCACTGCGGGTGATCGTAGAGCCAGTCTCCGTCGATGGCCGTGTGATTGGGGACCATGTCGCCGGCCATGCGGATGCCTCTGTCCCAAGCCCGGTTTCGCAGGTTCTCCATTGCTTTCCAGCCGCCGAGCTCCTCGGCGATGTCGTAGCGCTTCAGGGAGTAGGCCGAGGCTTCTGCCTCGGGGTTTCCACAGGAACGCTTGATTGTTTTAGATGCGCTGCTTCTCTCCCACAATCCGATGAGCCAGAGGGCGGTGAAACCCATTTCGGCGATGCGGTCGAGTTCCTCGTCGGGGATTTCATCGAGGCGGTTGATCGGCCGGTGGTAGCGTTTGGACAACTGGTCGAGCCAGACAAAGGTGCTCTTGGCAAGGAGGATTACTCGTGGCATCCAGTCGGTGTCTTCGCTGTAGGCCTCGTAGTCGTCCTGAAGACCCCGGAAATTCAGCTCGTAGGCAGGTCCGGGGCCGCCGGTGCCGAAGCGGGGCCTGCTTTCTTCCCGCAGGAGATCTATGCCCGTCAGGAGTTTGCCCGCCCAGTTTCCAATGAAATCGGTCCAGTAATCGCGAATGTACTCGAGCTGGCCCAAGAGGTCATCGGGAACGGCATGGGCCGGTGCCCGGAGAAACTCGATGAGGTTGAGGTTTTTGTCTCCTATACCGGGATGTCTCTGAAAGAAGAGATACCCGTGACCGATAAGGTCGCGGTAGATGCTCTCCTCGGCGAGAGGTGATTCGTCGAAGAGCTCGCGGTAGTTCTCCGCGGCGGTGTTTCTGTTCAGCACCCAGAGCAGGATCAGCTCTTCCTGCGTCACCTCCTTCGCCGGGGATCCCCCGATCTCACTTTCTAGAAAGGTTTTGCCGTCTACTTTGCCCCGAAAGACGTCGGTAGGGGGAAAGTACTCGATGAAACTGCGAAGGACCTTTTCGACCTCCTCTTCTCCCAGAGCTGCGCCGGCCTCGCCGCGGAGTTCCGCCGGCAGTTTTCTGCCATGCAGGGAGAAGTAGTGATGGATCACGTGATGAAAGATCTCGTGCATCAGCCCCAGGGCGTAGATTTCGGCGCCGGTGATCCGTCTTTCCGGATAGAGCCCCGCCTGCCGTTCTTCGTTCATCCGCATAGCAAGCCGCTGGGCCGCGGAAAAGTCCGCTGCGACTACATGGCCACGCTTGGAGAAGAGCGTATCTTCGAGTTTATAGAGCTCCCTTACATCCCGACGGACGTGAAACTCGACATATGCTCTGCTCCAGGCTAAGGGTGTCAGTGACACTTCTTCAGGGGAAAAGTGGTGCATGAAAACTCCTCAGATTGTCCTTTAGGAGGTGCCCGAATCGTCGAGTTCCTTCAACTTATCTCGAATTTTCGCCGCTTCTTCGTAATTTTCTTCCGAAACGGCCTTTTCCAGCTCCGCCTCCAGTTGGGTTTTCTCACTGTGGTAGGCCTCTTCCGGGGAAATCTCCTCCGCCCCCGCCGTCTCGGACTGTTCGGTAATGGAACTTAACGGAATTCCCGCCTCGTCCACCACTGCATCGGCGATAAAGATGGGACACTTTTTTCTTACCGCGATGCCCATGGCATCGGAGGGTCTCGTATCGATGACGAGTTTATTTTCGTCCTGCAGGAGGATGAGTTTCGCGAAAAAGGTGCCTTCCTTGAGAGCGGTTATTTCGATTCGTTCGAGTTCGGCGTGGAGCTCTTTCATCAGGTTGATAAAGAGATCATGGGTAAGGGGCCGGGGCATGGGGACATTCCCCATACCGATGAGTATCGACTGGGTCTCCAATTGTCCGATAAAGATGGGAACGGCCACCTCGGCACCGAGGGGACGCACCAGTACCGCGTTTCCCTGGTCCGTGCGGGCAACCGTCCATATTTCCGCTTCAACTAGCATACTACTAAGAGGATAAGAAATTTCGGGGTAAGTATCAACATATTCACCGGTATGAGCAGCCTATTTGTAGCTCTTCGGCGTTTCTCGGCCTCGCAGGACCCGCAGGGCCGCGTCCCGCAGTGCTTCGATCTCTCCCTCTCCCGGATAGACGAAGATCCTGCCGAGGAACTGAATCCGGTTTTTAATGAGAGTGACGAGATTCTCATTGTAGGCGAGGCCGCCGGTGAGGATTATTCCATCGATTTTTCCTAAGAGTACCGGCGCCAGGGAGCCGATTTCCTTTGCCACCTGATAGGAAAGACCGCGGAAAACCAGATCCGCTTCCCTGTCTCCCTGTTCGGCCCGTTCGGCGACCTCCTTGCCGTCGGCGGTGCCGAGATAGGCCATGTAACCGCCCCTTCCCTTGATCATCTTGAGGATTTCCTTCTGCTCGTAGTCTCCGGAGAAGCAGAGCTCCACCAGCTGTCCGGCCGGGAGACCTCCCGTGCGCTCCGGAGAGAAGGGACCGTCCCCGTTGAGGGCGTTGTTTACGTCCACGACCCGTCCGTTGAGATGGGCGCCGACGGATATTCCTCCTCCCATGTGGGCGACGATGAATCGAGACGTGTCGTAGGATTTTTCCAGTTCCGCCGCCGCACGCCGTGCTACGGCCTTCTGATTGAGGGCGTGGAAAATTGATTTTCTCGGCAGTTCGGGATGTCCGGAGAGACGCGCGCAGTCCTGCATCTCGTCGACGACCACCGGATCGGCTATGAGGCTGATCGATCCGCTCTCCTGCGCCGTTTCGTGGGCGATAAGACCGCCGAGATTGCTGGCGTGCTGCCCGTTCACCCCTTCTGTGAGATCCTTCAGCATGGCATCGTTGACGCTCCAGACACCTCCGGGGATCGCCTTGAGCAGGCCCCCCCGGCCGATTACTGCGTCGAGCTCGGCAGGCGAGATTCCCCGTTCCTCCATGAGGGATCGAATGATGGAGGTGCGGAAGTCGTATTGATCGGTTATGTGGTCGAACTTGGCCAAATCTTCGGCCCGGTGGCGCAGGGTTTCGCGTAACAGTTCCTTCTCTCCATCAAAGACGGCGATCTTCGTAGAGGTGGAACCGGGGTTTATCACCAAAATTTTTTCTCCCAAGCTTTCTTCCTCCCTTTTGCTTCCATTATTGCGCACCTTTTACAGATTGACAATTCCTCTTCCCTCGTGAAAAGTGAATACATGAACTTTACGCATCGGTATCCCATCATCCTCGTCTACGGTTTCATGGGTTTCGACAGCATTTCATTTACCCCGCTCTCCTACTGGGGCGGGACCATAGACCTGGCAAAAGAGCTGCGCAGGCTCGGCTATGAGGTGCATGTGGCGAGTATAGGAGCTGTTTCTTCGAATCACGACAGGGCCTGTGAGCTCTTCGCGGCGATCCGTGGAGGAAGGGTCGACTACGGAGAGGCCCATGCCGCCCGCTGGGGACACAGCCGCTACGGAAGGAACTACGAGGGCTGCTGCCCCGATTGGGGACAGATAGACCCTGCTGCGGGGGAGATAAAGAAGGTCCACTTGATCGGCCACAGCATGGGAGGGCAGACTTCCCGGCTCCTGGTTTCACTTCTGGAGGAGGGGGATGAGGAGGAACGCCGCGCCGGCGGTGAAGCCGATTCAGCCGGCGCCCTCTGCTCGCCCCTCTTCGACGGCGGGCACCCCTGGGTGTGCAGCGTTACCACTCTCAGCACGCCCCACGACGGCACCACAATTACCCATCAGTATCTCCACGTGGGAATGGTAAAACGGATATTCGCAAAGTGGTTGGCCGTAGAAAGCGTCCGCAGAGACAGGCCGATCATCGATCTGCAGCTGCGCCATTGGGAAACTCAGGCACGGGAGGAGGAGGGTTTGGAGGAATTTATTCGCCGGGCCGTGGAGGAGGAGCTCTGGAAGCGGATGGAGGATTTTTCCTTTTTCGATCTCACTTTGACCGGCGCGGCGAAGCTCAACCGGCGTGCCCGGACAAGCCGGCAGACTTACTATTTCTCCTGGGCAGCGTCTGCTTCGGCAGCGGATTTCCAAACGGGACACCATCTGCCGGCGAAGGGAACTAACCTGCCGCTGCAGACGAGCGTGCGGTTCATCGGCAGCCTGGACCCCATTCCCGGGCATCCTGAAGAAGAGCCCTCGAGATGGTGGGAAAGCGACGGGATAGTAAATACCTGCTCAATGGATGGACCGAAGATCGATTCCGAAGACCTAATCGTATCGTACCCGGGCTTACCGGAAGAGCCGCAGAGGGGAGTGTGGAATTTTCTGGGAAGGCTTCATCCCTACGATCACTGGCGGATGCACATTGCCGCCCCCCTCCTTGGTTCCCCGCCGCCGGGCTACGATTCGCTGCTTGACTTTTACCTGCGCCACTGCGAATTGCTGAAAAATATAGAGGAGTTATAGAATAGCAAGAGAGGAGGCTCCGGCGGTGAGGTCTGCGATCGCCTGCTGCAGCCGTTCCTTCTCGGCGGCGGGTATCATTCCTTCGAGTCTCACCGTATCGGTAAATTCCTCCCGCTCGATTTCCGCTCCCCCCTCTTCGAGGAGTTCCTTCCCCGGCTGAAAGGCGGGGTAGGGCAGAACGAGACGGAAGGCGAGCTTGGCGATCCGCTGCTCTGTGGGCAGCTTCGAAAGGACCGCCTGTGCCGCCTCCGTGTAGGCCTTCACCAGACCGCCGGTGCCGAGTTTCGTTCCGCCGAAGTAGCGGACCACCAGGACGGCCAGATCGCTCACGCCGCTTCCCTTGATCACCTCCAAGACCGGTCTCCCCGCCGTTCCCTTCGGCTCGCCGTCGTCGCTCATGCCGAAGATGTCGCCCCGTTCTCCGGCTCTAAAAGCCCAGACGATATGGCTTGCCTCGGGATGGACCTTCCACTGTTCGGCAACCGCATCCTTGGTCTCCTCCCGGTTTCGTACCAAAACGGCGAGGGCGATAAACTTCGACTTTTTCACTTCTCTTTCGCTTTCGGCCCTTGCCTTCGGGATGCGCATGCTCTTCACTCCTTACCTTATCGGGGACGATGACCGAAGATATTCTCGTCCTCCTCGAAGAGCGGGCTCAAGGACAGGCCGATTTCTTCGAGGGCGCCGTCTTCGACCACAGCTTCGATCCCGCCTACGTTTTCCTCCAGCTGAAGGGGGTTTCGGGCCCCAAAGAGAACCGTGTCCGCCCACGGACGGGAGAGGTTCCACCGCAGGGCAAGCCGGGCCGGCGGCATCATCAGTTTTTCCGCAAGGGCAAAGAAGCGCCGGAGACTCTCCTCCACCGCTTCGAGTACTCCGGGCCGGAAAAGGACGAGGTTTCGTCTGGGATCTTCCGGCCTAAGGAGAGAGGGCAGCTTGTCCGGCCCGGCGAGGAGTCCTTCGGCGAGACTTCCGTAGGTAACCATGCGGATTCCCTGTTCACGGCAGAAGGGTATTAGCGAACGTTCCGGCAGGCGCCAGAGGAGGTTATAGCCGAATTGACAGTAATCGATGCGGCCGGCTTCCAACAGGGGCCGGATCTCCCGGACTGAGAAGTTGCTCAATCCGATATGGCGAATAAGGCCGCGGGTCCTCAATTCTTCTAGGGCCTCGACCATCGGCCGGAGATCGATGTCCGGCTTCGGCCAGTGGATGTAGTAGATGTCGATGTAGTCGGTCTGCAGACGCCGCAGGCTCTTGCGGATCCCCGCCTCCATGTGCGCAGGCGGGTGATAGAGCCCCTTTGTGGCAACGGTGATTTCTTCACGCTGCGAGGGCGCCAGAGGTCCGAGAAGCCGCTGACCGAGGAGCTGTTCGGACTTGCCTCTTCCATAGGCGGCGGCGCTGTCGAAACGGCGTAGTCCTTCTTCGTAGGCCTTTCGGAGTACGGCTAACGAGTCCTTTTGGGCCTGATCCGGCCAATAGTCCCCGCCGAAAGCCCAGCAGCCGAGGCCGAGTCGGCTTTTCACCGATTCCATCCCACTACTATGGAGAAAAAGTGTCCGGATGGCTACCGCAAGGCTTGATTTTTTTCTCAAAAAATGTTGTAAACGTCCTTCGAACAGAGGAGGGGAACTATCAAACACTATATGCTATTTTTTCTCATAACGAGTCTCTTGTTAACCTGCGCCCACTTCACCGAGCCGGACTCTTCGACCTTAGATGCCGGAGGGCAGCCGGGGCAGCCGGCAGGCGGACCGGATTCGGCCGCCGGCGCCGAGTACCAAGGCCCCGCCGGCGCAGATGTCGACCGGCTCCTCGTCTCCGAGGGGCTGCGGCAGGAACTGGCCGAACGGGAGATCTGGATAGACGAGCCGCGGCTGCGAGAGGCGGCGGTTTACTTCTTCGAGGAGCTGGCAGGCTCGCGCGAGCTCGCCCACATAGTGCTGGCAGAGGCGGAAAAGTACGGTGTGCCGGCACCCCTGGCCTTTGCCCTGGTGTGGAAGGAGAGCAGTTTCAATCCCTACGCGGTCAACGAGAACTCCAGTTCCGTCGACCGGGGGCTCTTTCAGCTCAACAGCCGCTCCTTTCCCGATCTTACCGAGAAAGAGTTTTTCGATGCGAGGGTCAACGCCCGCCACGGCCTGGCCTACCTCAGCCGATGCCTGAAGGACGGAGGTAACGAGGTCGTCGCCCTGGCCATGTACAACGCGGGAAGAACGCGGGTCACCCAGCGGGGGACGCCGAAGATGACGCTCGACTACATAGCAAAGGTCTTAGAGTACCGGGAGCGCATCGAGCAGCGTCTGGAGATCTACGTACGGCAGGTAAAATCGTATGGGGAAAAGGTCGCGTACGTAGTTGACAGAGGGGAAAGAACAAAATAGCGTACCAGCTATGATTATCGTTCTCGACACACACATCAGCGCCCAAGAGAAGGGTGAAATCCGGGTCTTTCTGGAAAATCACGGCTTCGATGTGCGGGAAATCGTGGGGGAAGAGGAAACGGTCTTCGGCGCGGTAGGCCGGATGCAGATCGACCTTCGCCGGGTGGAGATTCTCCCCGGAGTCAGCAGGGTCATCCCCATATCAAAGCCCTATAAACTCGCCGGCAGAGAGCTGAAGAAGGACGACACGGTGGTCCGGGTGGGTCCGGTCGGCATCGGCGGCGGGAGAATAGTCGTCATCGCCGGTCCCTGTGCCGTGGAGAACCGTGAGCAGATCATGGCTACGGCCCGTTATGTAAGAGAGGCAGGGGCGGTCATGCTCCGCGGCGGTGCCTTCAAGCCGAGGAGCTCGCCCTATGCCTTTCAGGGGCTCGGTGAGGAGGGACTCGCCCTTCTCAAAGAGGCGGGAGAGGCGGCGGGACTTCCGGTAGTAAGTGAAATAGTCTCTCCCCTTCAAGTCGAGCTCATGAAGGACTATGTCGACGTCTTTCAGATCGGCACGAGAAACATGCAGAACTTCGAGCTCCTCAAGAGCGTGGGGAGTTCCGGCCGGCCGGTCATACTGAAGCGGGGGCTCGCTTCGACCATCGAAGAGTGGCTGATGGCGGCGGAGTATCTCATCTCTTCGGGGACCGACGACGTGATTCTCTGCGAACGAGGTATCCGCACCTTCGAGACGATGACCCGCAACACACTGGACCTTTCGGCAATCCCCGTGGTCAAGAAGCTTTCCCATCTGCCCGTTATCGTCGATCCGAGCCATGGCACGGGGCTTCGGGAGAAGGTGCCGCCGATGTCCCTCGCCGCGGTGAGCGCCGGGGCCGACGGGCTCATCGTTGAGGTGCATCCCGATCCTGAGAAGGCCCTTTCCGACGGACCGCAGTCCCTCTTTCCCGAACAGTTTGAGAAGCTGATGCGGGATATCGAGGCGATCTCTCCGGTGATCGACAAGGAGCTTGAACGGATTCCTCTGCGGTCAACCGGAGGGAGCTCGGCAGGCCTGCAGAAAAAGCCTCGAGATAAGAAGACCACACGAGAAGCCGCCGGCGGACTCCGCGTCGCCTTTCAAGGGGTCCGCGGCGCCTACAGCGAAACGGCCATCCAGCGTTTCTTCGGAGACGAAACGACGGCCCTTCCCTGTGAGAGCTTCGGCGGCGTTTTCGAGAAGGTCCTCGCCGGAGAGGTCGATTTCGGTACCGTACCCATGGAAAACTCACTTGCCGGAACCATCCATGAGGTGATAGACCTCCTCCTCCAGTATCGGGACATTCAGGTCGTCGGTGAGCAGAAAATCCGGATCGTGCATAACCTCATTTCCGTCCCCGGCGCCTCTATAGAATCTATCCGAAAGGTTTACAGTCATCCGCAGGGCCTCGCCCAGTGCGCCCGCTTCTTCGGCAAATACCCTCACATGGAGAAGGTCCCCTTCTTCGATACCGCCGGGGCGGTGGCATACGTCGCCGAGCAGAATAATCCCAACCTTGCGGCCATAGCCGGCAAGGAGGCTGCCCGGGTCTACGGCTTGTCGATCCTCAAGGAGGGAATAGAGAGTAATCCCCACAATTACACCCGCTTCTTCGTCATCGACAGAAGCGAGCAGGGCCCCTTCCGGAAGCCCAACCGGGCGGCGCTTGTTTTTACCACCAGAGATGAACCCGGGGCCCTCTACACCGTGTTGAAGATCCTCGCCGAACGGGGACTGAACATGAAGAAGCTGGAAAGCCGCCCGATACAGGGAAAACCCTGGCAGTACATGTTCTTCGTGGCGGTGGATATTCCCAAGGAAGAGGATGCTCTAGACAGGGGACTCCGTGCCCTCAAGGAGGGAGCGGGGGACGTGCGGCTTCTGGGAAGGTATTTCTCCAGCGACGCCGAGCCGGGTTGAGCAGGGGAGGAACTCGCTGCGGGGGCGCTACGTATCGATTCCCAGCTTCTTCAGCTGCTCGATCTCTTCCTTGTAGGCCACGTACTCGTGTCGTTTTTGATTCGCCTTTACCACCGTATTCTTGAGGGCCGAAGTCTCGAGACGGATGCCCTTAATAAACGAACGCTGGTTCTTCGGTACCTCGTGCTTGAAGTAGGCATCCACCGCCGGGAGCCGCAAGAGGATGCTTTGTAGTTCCTCTATCGTCTGGGTCAGATAGGAAAAGGCCTTTTCCTCCGGCGCTGTTTCGAGCTTCTGGTAGGCGGCGCTTACCCGGGTGCCGAAGGAGGAGAGCAGTTTCGCCTTGTTCTGCAGTTCGGTGAGAAATTTAGGGAAATCGAGCTGCACCGGCTTGTAGCTAGCCGTTTTGGGGTCCAGGTACTCTACTTCGATAAGCTCGCTTTTCGTCTCCTGTTTGGCCATATTAAAGAGCCATCGGCGGAACTTTTCTCCGAAGCTGAGGTTCTTTGACGTCATGAGGCTCTTGTTGTACTGCAGTTTAGGAATGGTCTGTTCGAGGGGAGTGCTTCCCGAGGCAAGGAGACGGAAGGAATCGAGGATGATGGTCTTTCCGGAAACCTTTTTTTCCTTTTTTTCCTTCTTCTTCTCCTGCTGTACCTCCAGTTTTTCGAGGACCTCCCGCCGTTTCTGCTCGACTTCGGGGCCCTCGGTTTCATTGAGGATCTCTTCCACCAATTCGGGATAGAAGGTAGTCTTCGGCATTGTCTGGGCGAACTTCTTCTTGATTACCTTCATCACCTCATCGCGTTTTTCGGTGATGACGTTCTCCTTCAAGTTCATCTCGTTTAAGACCTTGGCCCGTACTTCGTACTTGAAGTGTTCCCGCTGATATACGGAAATTTTCTTGAGAATGGCGAGGATCTCCTTTGAGTGCTTGTTGATCTGTTTCTGTCCGTCGGTGATGATTTTGTGGGAGAGATTGTCGCTTGCCTGGTTTATCTTGTTGATTACCTCGGCGAGGATCCTCGTGTTCAGATTTCCGCTTGTCTCGGTAATGCTTTCCCATTTAATATAATTGGTAAGCTCCACCAGCTTCTTCAGCTGGGGCAGGGTCATTTTTTCCAGCTGGAATTGATAGTAGTTGTTGAGGAATTCGAGGATGGAATCGTAGTCGGAGAGGCGTTTGCTCAGGACTTCCACCTTTTCCGACTCCTTCATCGGGCCGGAATCGGGAATCTGGATCTCCGATATACGGAATTCGTTCTTATAGGGGTCCTCCTGGAGGAGTCCCTTGCGGACGAGAATGTTGAGTATGGACTGAAGTGAAGAATGGAAGCTTCGATACTTCTCCTTCAGCTGAGGTAGTTCCTTACCCTCGAGATAGCTGTTTCTCTGTTCTATAGCCTTTTCGAGAGCATCGAAGAAGTCGGTGTTCTCTTCCATGGTACTCCCATTATGAGATAAAATCGAACAATCGGCAATAAGGAGTTTTGAGAAATGGGAGAAATCTTGTCCTTTCATGATGAAATGCTGCTTGTCGGGGTTTTACGCGGTGAAAGAGCTGCGGCGGAGGCCGCCCGGGAACTCCTGGAAAAGGACTACGGACCGTGCCGCTTCTTCGGCCCCGCCATCCCCTTCGTCTTTACCGATTACTACCGCCGGGAGATGGGAGAGGGGCTCCGCCGGGACTTTCTCCTCTTCGACCGGCTCTGCAATCCCTCTCTTCTCGCTTCGATCAAGATCCGAAGCAACGAGATCGAGGAGCTCCTTGCCAAAGGGGGGAGGCGGAAGGTCAACCTCGATCCGGGTTTTCTCTCCCTGGGCAAGCTCATTCTCGCATCCACCAAGGACAACGCTCAGCGGATTCCTCTGCGGGACGGGATATACGGCGAGGTCACCCTCATCTATCGGCAAGGTTCCTACCGGCCCCTGCCGTGGACCTTCCCCGATTACCAAAGCCCCGAATATCTCGATCGCTTGAAGGAAATGCGGAAGATTTTTAAAGAACGGCTTCGATACGAGAAGCAGGGGGAGCCCTGAGGCGCTAGTGGAGGGGTATGAAAGCCGTCTATTTCTTTGGAGGCCGGAGGATTTGTGCGGGCCGCCTGCTGCTCGTTGTCGTTTTCTGCGCCGCGGCGCTTGCATTTGGCCGCTGCGCCTTCTTCACCCCGAACATTCCGGTCCGCCTCGAGCTCCCCTCCACCCATCCGTGGGAGCGCGGCGACGATTCGTTTTTCTGGCTGCTCCGCTATCCCGGGCCGGGGGGGGAAATACAGCAGCTTCGGGTCGACGGGGGGCAGGGGCAGGCGGAGATACGGGTCGCCCGCCTGCCGCAGGTCCCAATAACAGCCTCTCCGATGGGCCGCCTTAAGCCTGCCGGCGCCTTTCTCTCTCACACGGTAGACGGCAGGGAACGGCTTACGGGAAGAAGGACCCTGCGGCTCAGCTGGGAGTCGGGGGCGGCTGCCCGGCTCTTTCTCGATCTCTGGGAGGAGGCGGAGTGTCGCGAGCGGGTCGATCCGTTCACCCTCTCCTCGCTTATGCGGGTGGAAGGGGAGGGTGATCCCTATTCCTGCGACATCGAGAGAATACGGAGCGGCATTCTCTTTGCCTCGCTGTCGAAACGGCAGGTGAGGAAGCTCGAGACCTATGAGTGTGAATGTCTGCTGCCGGCGGAAGAGTGGATCGGGGAGAATCCCCTCCTCTCGGGAGGTCCCGGTGAAGCCGCCGCCGAGGAAGACGGGTACCGCATCGCCTTCTCCGGCCTCTATCCGGGGGTGCACCGTTTTCTTTCTCCCAACGGCCCCCTCGAGCTCCACATCTACGTGCAGCAGGACGGGAGCTGCAGTTTTATCTGTGACGAGGCGGCGGTGTTTGAGTAAGGGCTACTTCACCACGATGTTGACCAGTTTGTCGGGGACGGTGATGATCTTTACGATCTCCCTGCCGTCGATCCACTTGCCGATCCGCTCGGAGGCGAGGGCGAGCTCCTTCAGCTTTTCTTCTTCGGTGCCGGCGGGCAGGTCGAGCTTGGCCCTGACCTTACCGTTGACCTGGATCACGACGGTAACCTCTTCCTCCTTGGTCAACTCTTCCTCCCACTCCGGCCAGGCCGTGGTGCTTACCGAAGGGGCATTACCCAGCATTTCCCAGAGTTCCTCACCCAGATGGGGGGCATAGGGGGATATGAGCTGTACGAAGGGCTGCCAGAGGGCCCGGGGTATGGTTTCGAGGGGAAAGAGTTCGTTGATGAAGATCATCATCTGGCTGACGGCGGTATTGAACTCGAGCCCATCGGTATCCAAGGTCACCTTTTTTATCGTTTGGTGAAGGAGCTTCGTCTGCTCCTTCGTCGGCGCATCGTCGGTCAGGGGGCGTTCGGCGACCCGCCAGACTCGGTCGAGGAAGCGGTGGACTCCGGCCAGGCCGTTGGTCGACCAGGCCTTGGAGACCTGTAGAGGCCCCATGAACATCTCGTAGACCCGCATGGAGTCGGCGCCGAAGTCGCGGATAATGTCGTCGGGGTTTATCACGTTGCCCAGGGACTTGGACATCTTTACCCCGCCCTCGCCGAGAATCATTCCCTGATTCACCAGGCGCTGGAATGGTTCGGCGGTAGTGACCGCTCCTATGTCGTGCAGGACCTTGTGCCAGAAACGGGCGTAGAGCAGGTGAAGCACGGCGTGCTCGGCCCCGCCGACGTAGAGGTCCACGGGCATCCAGTACTCGATCTTCTCCTTTGCGGCAAAGACCTTGTCGTTGTGGGGGTCCAGGTAGCGCAGATAGTACCAGCAGGATCCGGCCCACTGAGGCATCGTGTTGGTCTCCCGGCGGCCCGGTCCGCCGCACTTCGGACAGGTGGTGCGGACCCACTCATCGATGTTCGCCAGGGGAGACTCGCCGGTGCCGGTGGGCTGGTAGGTCTCGACCGCCGGCAGCTTTAGGGGAAGCTCCTCTTCGGGGACGGGGACGGTCCCGCATTTCTCGCAGTGGACGATGGGGATCGGCTCGCCCCAGTAGCGCTGGCGGCTGAAGATCCAGTCCCGCAGCTTGTAGTTGACCGCCCGGGTGCCCAGCTTTTTCTCTACCAGCCAGTCGATCATCTTGTCGATGGCTTCCTGCTTGCCCAGACCGTCGAGAAAACCCGAATTCACGTGCAGTCCGTCTTCTTCGAAGGCGTGCTTTTCGATATCGCCGCCTTTGAGGACTTCGATAATAGGCAGAGCGAACTTCTTGGCGAATTCCCAGTCGCGCTGATCGTGGGCGGGAACGGCCATTATGGCACCGGATCCGTAGGAGATGAGCACGTAGTCGGCGACCCATACGGGGATCCGCTCGTCGTTGACCGGGTTTATCGCATAGCCGCCGGTAAAGACACCGGTCTTGTCCTTCGCCAGGTCCGTCCGTTCGAGGTCCGACTTCTTCTTCGCCTCATCGAGATACTCGCGTACCGCCTCGAGGCGGTCTTCGGTGGTAACCTCTTCCACCAGAGGATGCTCGGGAGCCAAAACCATGTAGGTGGCGCCGAAGAGGGTGTCCGGCCGGGTGGTGTAGACCGAGAGACTTTCTTCGCAGTTTTCCAGGGGAAAGCGCACATCCGCTCCCTCGGAGCGGCCGATCCAGTTGTACTGCATCGTCTTTATCGAATCGGACCAATCCAGCCCCTCGAGACCTTCCAGAAGTGTGTCGGCGTAGTCGGTGATCTTGAGGACCCACTGACGGATGTCTTTGTGAGTGACTTTGGTCCCGCAGCGCTCGCAGGCTCCTTCCTTGACCTCCTCGTTTGCCAGGCCGGTCTTGCAGGAGGGACACCAGTTGATGGGGGTCTGTGCCTCGTAGGCCAAGCCCTGCTTGAATATCTGCAGGAAGATCCACTGGGTCCACCTGTAGTACTCCTCTTCGTGGGTGGATACCATGCGGTCCCAGTCGTAGCTGAAGCCCAGGCTCTTTATCTGATCGATGAAGAGGCGGATATTTTCCTCCGTAGTGGTCTTTGGATGGGTACCCGTTTTAATCGCGTAGTTTTCCGCCGGCAGCCCGAAGGAATCGAAACCCATGGGATGGAGGACGGAGTAACCCCGCATCCGCTGAAAACGGCTGTAGATGTCGCTGGCCGTGTATCCCTCCGGATGGCCTACATGAAGGCCCGCGCTGGAGGGGTAGGGGAACATGTCGAGGACGTAGAGCCTTTGCTCTTTCGGCACCGAAGGGTCTTCTTCGACCCGGAAGGTCTTGTGCCCCTCCCAGTAGTGCTGCCATTTTTTCTCAATATCGTTAAAAGGGTACTTACTCATGCGGGGAATGATAGACAGGAGCGGCCCCTAAGTCAATGACCCCCTTCCTGTTTGGCGGGCCGGTAGAGTACCGAACGGATACGGTTCTTGCGCAGGGATTCGATTTTGAAGGAGCCCTTTTGCGTCTCCACCTTCTGGTTCTTTACCGGCAGGGTGCCGAGATACTCGATTAAAAAGCCTCCCACCGTCTGTACATACTTCGTGTGGTCGAATTCTATGCCGAAACGGTCTTTTATCTGATGGAGGGAGGTGTCGCCGGTTATCCGGTAGCTTCCGTCTCCCAAGTTGGTGATCTTCTCCCAACCCTTCGTTTCGTTCTCGTCGTAAATCTCTCCGAAAAGCTCTTCCGCCACGTCTTCGAGGGTGACGATGCCGGCTAAACCGCCGTATTCGTCCATTACCACCGCCATGTTGAGCTTCTCCCGTTTGAAGAGAAAGAAGAGTTCGTTGACTTTTCGGGTCTCGGAAACGAAGAGGGGATGGATGGCGATTTCACGCAGGGCGGTATCACGGTGCCCCGACGCGACCTCCCGCATGAGGTCCCGTACGAGGAGGATCCCGGTAATGTGTTCGGGATTCTTTTCGTAGAGGGGTATCCGGGAATAGCCGTTTTGGGTTATTTCATCGAGGACATCGTCGATTTGTTCTCCCTCATCCAGACTAAAGATATCGGTCCGGTGGGTCATGATGGTTTGCACCTGGGTATCGTTGAAGCGGAAGACGCTCTTGACCATGCGGGTTTCATAGTTCTCCACCACCCCTTCCCGTTCTGCAAGGTGGACCATGTGCAGGATACCCTCCAGAGATATCTTCCGCCGCTTCTTCCTCGAAAAGAGACGGGTAATGAGGTGGCTTATCGATCCTATCAGCTTGATGAAGGGATAGAGGACCACCGAGAGGATATATATGGGATAGGCCATGGTGATGGCAAGAGCCTCGTTGTGAAAGAGGGCCAGCTGCTTGGGGGTGATCTCGGCAAAGATCAGAACTACTAGGGTGAGGATCCCCGTCATTATGCCCACCGCCTGACTGCCGAACAGTTCGATGGTGAACTGGGTGGCAACGGCCGAGGCGGAAATGTTTACCAGATTGTTGCCGAAGAGAATCGTGGTCAGAAGGGTGTCGGGTCTCTCGCTGAGCCGGCGCACCATCCTCCCCGAGGGGCCTTTGGACTGGGCGAGATGTTCCACCTGAAAGCTCGAAAGAGAGGTAAAGGCGGTTTCGGAGGAGGAGAATACCGCCGAGAGGGCGATAAGCAGGACGATCGACGACAGCTGGAGTATCATGCTATGCCGCTGATCCCGGACTTGAGTAGATGTAAGCTGGTAACGGAACTTCGTCGTCCATCGACAGCTCCTACTATAGCCTCTCCGCCGCGGCTGTGCAATAGGGCGGAACCGGGCCGTGCCGGAGGCTGCACCCTTGGGCGCCTAAGGACGTTTGCCGGGCGGGTCCGATTTTAGTATATTATTTCTATTCCACGACAGGAGACGTCTCATGGCAAAACACAAGTTCAAAACGGAAGTGTCGCAGCTGCTGGACCTGATAATTCACTCTCTGTACAGTCACAAGGAGATCTTTCTCCGGGAGCTCATTTCCAACTCATCCGACGCGCTGGACAAGCTGAAGTATCTGACCATCACCGACGATGCCTATAAAAGCTTGAATTTCGATCCCCGTATTGAAATCACCTTCGACGAGAAAGACAAGTCCTTCATCACGGTAAAGGACAACGGCATCGGAATGAACAGCAAGGATCTCGATGAACAGCTCGGAACCATCGCCCGGTCCGGCACGAAGAACTTTCTTGGCAAACTCACCGGAGACGCAAAGAAAGACGCCAACCTCATCGGCCGTTTCGGTGTCGGCTTCTATTCGATATTCATGATCGCCGATAAGGTGGAAGTGCTCACCCGCCGGGCCGGGGAAGAACAGGGCTGGCTCTGGAAGAGCGACGGGAAGACCAACTACAGCATCGCCGAGGCTGAACGGGATGAACAGGGCACCACCGTTACCCTCTATCTGGGTGAAGAGGGCAATGAGTACGCCAACCGCCGGCAGCTCGAACAGCTCGTCTCCAAGTACTCCGACCACATTGCCTTTCCCATTTTCCTCGAATACGAGGAGAAACAGTACGACGACGAGGGCAAGGAGAAGGGAAGCGAGCACACGCGCGAGCAGGTGAACAAGGCCTCGGCCCTCTGGAAGAGGCCGAAATCCGAAATCAGCGATGAAGAGTACACCGAGTTCTACAAGTCGATCAGCCACGACAACGAGGACCCTCTCTTCTATCTCCACACTCAGGCCGAAGGGACCCTCGAGTATGCCAGCCTCTTCTACGTGCCGAAGAAGGCGCCATTCGACATGTATCAAGCCGACTATGAACCGGGGGTCAAGCTCTACGTCAAGCGGGTCTTTATTACCGACGACTCTAAGGAGCTGATGCCCACCTACCTCCGTTTCGTGCGGGGCGTCATCGATTCCGACGACCTTCCCCTCAACGTGAGCCGGGAGATCCTGCAGCAGAACCGGGTGATGGCGAATATCCGCTCGGCGGCCGTGAAGAAGCTCCTGGGAGAGTTTAAAAGGATCGCCGAGAGCGATCCGGAGAAGTACACGACCTTCGTCGAGCAGTACAATCGGCCGATTAAGGAGGGAGTCTATCAGGACTTCAGCAACCGCGAGACCCTCCTCGAGCTGGTTCGCTTCAAATCCACCGAGGTGGACGGTTGGACGGGCCTCAAAGAGTATGTCGAACGGATGAAGGACGATCAGCAGAGTATCTACTTCATTACCGGCGAGGACGAAGAGACCCTCCGCAACTCGCCTCTCCTGGAGGCCTACCGCAGGAAGGGATTTGAGGTCCTGGTGATGGACGACGAGATAGACGAACTGGTTGCTCCGTCCATAGGCCGCTATGAGGAGAAGGAGCTGAAGTCGGTCAACCGCAGCGGTGCCGCCGAAGAGCTGAAGGACGAGAAGGATATGGACAAGGAGAAGGAGTTCGAGCCTCTCTTGAAAAAGCTCAAGGAGGTTCTCGGTGAGCGGGTAAAGGACGTGGTAATGAGTTCCCGTCTCAGCGACAGCCCTTCTTGTATCGTTGCAGATGAAAACGATCCGACGATGCAGATGCAGCAGCTCCTCAAGGCGATGGGACAGACGGAGGTCCCCGACTTCAAGCCGATCCTCGAGATAAATCCGGACCATGCCATCGTCAAGCGGCTGCAAAACTCCGATGACAAGGAGCTCTTGGAGGATGCCGGTTATCTCCTCCTCGAACAGGCCATGCTGGTGGAGGGGGCCGAACTGAAGAAACCGGCCGACTTCGTCAAGCGTTTGAACCGGGTGCTTGAAAAAGCGATGTAAGAGGCGTAGGATCGAAGGGGTGAAGCCTCTGCCCCTGCGCATAAAGCCATTCGATATCGCCGCGCTGCTCCTATCGGCCGGTGTGGCGATTTTTTCGGCCGTATATGTCTACGGAGGCAGCGCTCAGCCGAACCTCGTTTCGATTCGTTCGGAGTCCGGCACGGCGGTCTATCCCCTGGGCGAGAAGAGGACCCTTTCTGTAGAGGGCCCTATCGGCGAGACCATAATAGAGATCGACGGCGAAGGTTCGGCGCGCGTGACGGCTTCGCCCTGTCCGAACAAGCTCTGCATACAGGCGGGAGAATTGCACCGGCAGGGAGATTGGTCCGCCTGCATGCCGAATAAGGTCTTCGTGCAAATCGAAGGGGGAGACGGGACCGGCAGCGAGGTGGACACGACGAGCTACTAGGAGAGACAAATGGCGGCAAGCATAGCCTTTGTGCTTATACTCATCTTGATTCTTCTGCAGATATTCTTATTACTGCGCGGGGAGAGCGAAGGACCGTCGACGGCTCTCCGCGGCCGAATCCTTCGCGGGGGCCTTCTGGTGTCAGGGATTCTCCTGGTTGGGGAGATCCTCCGGCGTTCATGGTACATCCGCTTTCCTGCACTCACCAATACCTTCGAAGCACTCCTCTTCTTCTCCGCCGCGGTCTTTCTCATTCTCTTTTTTCTCTATCCACGGCTCCGGGAGGTCCCGACGGTCCTCTTTGCCGCAACGGTGACGGGAGCGGTGCTCCTCGCTTTGGCAAGCTCTCCTCTTATTCCGGAGGAAATGCAGCCGCCGATCCCGGCCCTTCGCTCCTCCTGGCTCCTCCTCCATGTTTCCTTCAGCTTCGTGGGA
>CAZQNO010000031.1:0-30350 GCA_964594775.1 uncultured Spirochaetaceae bacterium | reverse complement strand
TAACGATTCCAAAGAGGATGATAAAAAATATTGCAGAATTCTTTGTGAATACTAACGTTCGGTTTTTCATAGAATAAACCTCCTTCATTTTTCTTCAAAAACTTCTTTATTGAGCTCTTCAAGCTTGTTAAGGGCTTCTTTATAAATAGCCGTGCCGGTTTCAGTTATTGCATAATACTTTCTGATTTTCCCTTCCACATTGGCCTCTTTACGAGATAAATAGTTTTCCTGTTCCATTTTCGCTAGAAGAGGGTAGAGCGTGCCGTAGGAAATAGAATATCCATGTTCTTCTAGTTCTTTTTTTAATTCCTGCCCGTAAAATGGGCGTTTGGAAGTGTGGTAAAGGATATGTATTCTTATAAACCCGTATAAAATCTCTTTTAATATTTTTGGTTGCCTGTTTTTCATAGACTCATTATCCTTGTCAACAACTATATATCGCATTGCAATATCGGCTTACAATATCATTATACGATAACAATTTCTTTAAGTCAAGATACAATTCAAAAAAATCTTCCTCTGGGCTGCCAAATCACCGTAGAGCTCAAAATGAAGCCCTCTTCCCCCCAGAAAATTGACCCTGCTGTGCCTCAGTTTTCGGGCGCTCGACCCGCACGGCGCAAACTGCACTTTCCTGTTCTCATAGAGCCAATGCACCTCATCCAACAAAGACGGAATTTTCTGAATTTCATCGATTACCACGGACCGCGGCCTGTGGTAATCGACCTCTTCTCTCAAGAGCTCAGGTCGTTCGACAAATCGTCGATACTCTTCCGATTTGAGCAGGTCAATCAAAAGAGCATCGCCATACCTGCGGGAAAGGAGAGTGCTCTTTCCCGCCTGCCTCGGACCTCAAAGAAAAAAGCTCTCCGCTCCGTATTCAGGAATATTTATTGCTCGTTCGACATATTCAAGTAATAAATGAAAATTACACGAATCCAGAATTGCTGACACAAAGCGGATAGTGAACCCGTTTTCGCCTGCGCCCGCTTGACAAAGACTTCTTCAAGGACGTATCTTGTATATACGATTATTTTCTTCGAGGGAGGGACGCGGTCCCGACCGGCGGTAATAGTCCGCAACCCCGCTTTGACGGGTGGAATCGGTGAAATTCCGGTACCGACAGTGCAAGTCTGGAAGGGAGGAGAAAATGTCGGCTGTATGGCCGGGTGCTTATTAGGACTGCCCGCCTGAAACCGATTCCCCCCACTAAAGAATTGCCTCCTCGATACAGAAATTCTGTTACGGAGGTGCGTTATGAATAAAACAAAAAAAGAGCGTCTGAAAAAAATGAGCCCGGGGAAATCTTTTCCCGCCGCCGGGCTTATTCTGCTGCCGGCTTTTCTGCTTATCCTGCTTTTATTCGGCGGATGCGGAAAGGATCAGGCTGGTGAACGAGACGAGAGCCGGGACAAGACCGAAACCGAGGCCCAAGCGAAACCTCAAGCAGAAAGCTTCGATATCGCCGTCTTCATTCCCGGGGCCGTGGCCGGAAGCCCCCTCTATCAGCAGCTCGCCGATGGGGCGCAGGCTGCCGCAGAAGAGTACGAATTTGCCACCGCTAAGACCATCGAAGGCGGCTTCAACCAGGGAGAGTGGCTGGACAAGGTTACCGAACTGGCGGCATCGCAGGAGTACGAACTCATCGTCTCCTCCAACCCCGCCCTGCCGGAGATCTGCGCCAAGGTAGCAAACCGTTTTCCGCAACAGAAGTTCCTCCTCTTCGACGGCTACCTCGAGGGCAACGATCAAATCTACACCTTCCGCTATGAGCAGCGGGAGCAGGCCTTCCTCGCCGGGCACATGGCCGGGCTCATCAGTACCGCCGAAGATCTGCCGGGGGCCAATGAAAAGCTGCGCATAGGCCTGGTGGCCGGGCAAGAGTATCCGGACATGAACGATGCCATTAAACCGGCTTTTCTCGAGGGCGCCCGGACGGTAGAAGACGACATCGAATTGGACTTTCGGGTGGTCGGCAACTGGTACGACGCGTCTAAGGCCTATGAGCTGGCTAAGGAGATGATATCCACGGGGGTCGACGTCATTCTCCCCATATCCGGAGGAGCCAACCAGGGTGTTCTCAAGGCGGCCGAAGAGAGCGGCATATACCTCCTCTGGTACGACAGCAACGGTTACGACAAGGCTCCCGGGACCATCCTCGGCAGCACCGCAATCCTTCAAGAGAAGGCGGCATATGAAAAAACCAAGGCGGCGATAGAAGGTAAGCTCGTCTTCGGCAAAGCCGTTTTAGTCGGGGTCGAAGAGGGATGGATCCGCTTTATCGACGACGACCCTCTCTACCTCGAGCAGGTACCCCGGGAACTCAGAGAGAGGCAGGCCGCGGCAATAGAGAAGCTGTCAGGCGGCGAATAAAATGACGTCGAAGGCCGGCCCCGCCGGCTCTCCCGGCCCGCCGAGGGCGGAACTCCACGGCATACGCGTCCGTTTTCCCGAAAACGGCGTCACCGCCAACGACGGCGTAGACTTCGACGTGAGGCGGGGGGAAGTTCACGCCCTCGTGGGGGAAAACGGCTCGGGTAAATCCACTCTCATGCACGTGCTCTCCGGTTGCCTTAAGCCTGACGACGGACGTATCTTACTCGACGGAAAACCGGTGCGGATAGATTCACCCCGCCGGGCCCTTGCCGAAGGGGTGGGTATGGTCCATCAGCACCACCGGCTCATCCGGGAAATGCGGATCTGGGAGAATATCGTGCTGGGGGCAGAGCCGAAGGGCCCCTTCGGCAGCATTGACCGAAAGGAAGCCGTCGAAAAAATTACTAAGCTCTCGCAGGACTACGCCCTCGACATAGACCCCCGGCGTCCGGCAGGAGAACTCAGCGCCGACGGCATGCAGCGAGTCGCCCTTCTCACCGTACTCTTCCACAAGGCGGACCTCATCATTCTCGATGAGCCGAGCACCCACATGGAGGGGGAAAGGGAGTCGATAAAAGCGCTGAGCGACAGACTTCTCGCCCACGGTAAGACGATAATCCTCATCACCCACAAGCTGCGGGAGGCCCTTGCCGCCGCCGACAGGATCACCGTCATGCGGGCCGGACGAATCGTAATGAGGGAGGCGGCGGCCAAGCTCAGCGCTCCGCTGCTCAGCACGCTGATGTTCGGTGAGCAGCAGGGGCAGGTAAAAGGCCGGGCGGCAAGAGCCGCCGACGGAAAAGCCGGCAGAAAAGCCGGTCCGCTGCTGACTATCGAGAGGCTCAGCTGCAGGGAACCGGGCTATCCGCCGATACGCGGCCTCAGCCTCGCCATCGAGGAAGGAGAGGTCCTCTCGGTGACCGGTATCCGCGAGAACGGCTTGGAAACTCTTGAGCATGTTCTTGCCGGTCTCGTGGCCCCCGAATCAGGCAGTGTCCGTTTCGAGGGAGAAGAGATTCACTCTTTCTCCCCAAGAGAGCTGCGAAGAAAAGGCATTGCCTATATCCCCACCGAACGGCTCGTGAGGGGAGCGAGCATGGAGTCGTCGATCGAGGAAAACATGATCCTCCTGAATTACCGGAACTTCCATTGCTGGGGAAGACTGAAGAAGGATGAGATCGAGCACTACACCGGCCGACTGCGGCACGAATATGGGATTCAGGGCCTGCCCACACAGCTCCTTTCGGCCCTCTCCGGCGGCAATATTCAGAAGGTTATCATCTCCCGGGAACTCGAACGCAGACCCCGACTGGTAATCTTTTCCGAACCCTCCTGGGGCTTGGACGAGAGGAGCCGAAGCTTCATTTTGGAGAAGATCTCCCTCTTGGCCGCCGAGGGAAGCGCCGTTTTTATTCTCACCAGCGATCTCGACGAGGCTCTGGAGACGGGCCACAGGATCGCCGTCCTGTTTCGGGGGAAATTGGCGGGGATCCTTGAAAGGAACGAGGCGGACAGAAAACGCCTCGGCCGCCTCGTTCTCGGATTGGAGGAAGCCGGATGACCCACTCGAACCGGCCCGCCGCGAGCATCCCCGGGGTATTCATCGCCGTCGGGGCGGGCCTGTCCCTCGTCATCTTCGCCGTTCTGGCATTCAGCAGCGAGCCCGCCGATACGCTCCGCTCCTTCTTTTTCGGTCCGTTCAAGGGGCCCTACTACTTCGGAAACTTTCTCAACACGACGGCACTCCTCGCCCTCGGCGGGATCGGCATGAGTCTCGCCTTTCGGGGCGGAGTCTTCAACCTCGGAGGAGAAGGGCAGGTCTACGCATCCGCCCTGACCGCCACCCTCCTCCTCCTACGCCTGGAACCGGCGGGAACCGGTGCCGCCGCGGGACTCAGCGCCGCCCTCTTCACCGCGGTCCTCACCGGTACGCTCATCGCATCGGTGTCGGGCCTCTTGAAGATGTGGTGGCAGACCGACGAGCTCATCTCCTCCTTCCTCCTCTCATCCTCCCTCGTCTATGTGATCGACTACCTGATAAGCGGTCCTCTTCGGGACACTTCGAGTTTTCTCCTCTCCACCCCGGAAATCGCCGAGCGGTTCAGACTCGCCTCGATCATGCCGCCGAGCCATCTCAGTATCGCCTTCTTTGCCGCTCCGCTCCTCGCCGTCGGCGCCTCGCGCTTTCTTTTTCACTCCTCCATGGGATACGAGCTGCGAATCTGCGGGTTGAACCGCAGCTTCGCCCGTTACGGAGGGATCCCCACGGGCCGCTACGATCTCATCCCCATGGGCCTCAGCGGGGCTTTTTACGGACTGGCCGGCGGGATCTACGTCGTGAGCACGCAGTACGCAGCGCTGCAGGGCTTTACCTCCGGCATCGGCTGGAGCGGGATCGCCGTTGCCCTTGTAGCGAGAAACTCTCCCCTCCTCACCATTCCGGCGGCTATGCTTTTCGCCTTTATAGAGTCGGGGTCCAGGAACGCTGCAGTGGTGGGAGACTTTTCTTTTGAACTCGAGAGCGTTGTGAGGGCGGCGGTCCTCCTTCTCATCACCATCCGCATCGGCAGGAGGAAGGGATGATCGAATCGATCCTCGGCATCGCCACTCCCGTTATCATTGCCGCCCTCGGCGGCCTGCTCACCGAACGGGCGGGTGTACTCAATATCGGCCTGGAGGGTCTCATGCTTATCGGCGCCTTCGCCTCCGTGAGCGTCGCCGGGACGACGGATTCATTCTTCGCCGGCTTGGCTGCAGGCATACTCGCTTCGAGTCTTCTCGCCTTTCTTTTCGCGGCGGTCAGCCTTAAACTCCGGGCAAACATCTTCATCGCCGGTCTGGCCGTGAACCTCTTTGCCGCCGGCTTGAGCGCGCTTATTTCCAAGGCCCTTTTTCACACCAAGGGGGTAGTGGAATTCAGCTCCTTCCCCGAAGCCATCCCGCTTTTTACTCCCGCAGCGCTCCTCTTGGTGCCGCTGACGGGCTATCTCTTGTTTCACCGTCCCGCAGGATTGAGAATTCGCGCGGCGGGTCTGGGAGAAGATGCCCTCTTCGTCCGGGGAGTATCTCCGGAGCGGATCCGTGTAGGGGTACTCACGCTTTCGGGAACGGCCTGCGGATTTGCCGGGGCCGCCGTTGCCCTGCCGCTGGGGGCCTATGTTCCCCACCTCACCGGAGGACGAGGCTGGATAGCTCTGGTGGTGATCTTTCTTGGCTCTAAGAGGCCCGCCGGCGTCCTGGCCGCCTCACTTCTCTTTTCCTCCGCCCAATGGCTCTCCTACACCGCCCAGGGGACCGGTATCCTCCCCTCCTCCCTCCTTTTGGCTGCCCCCTTCCTTATCACCTTCATCGGGATGATCCTCTTTTCTGTGTTTACCCACCGGCGGCACCTCTCCTCCCTAAAAATGGGAAGGGCGCAGAAAGAGCTTGATCAGGCTTCCGGCTCGGAGTAGAATTGCCCATCCGGGAGGTTTCGTGAGCAAGAGCAAGGGAAGAGACTACTGAGATGGACCGAAGGGAGCAGATAGCACACCTCTCTCAGTTCGTAAGCCCCCGGAGATTAGACAAATTTCATCGCGTTCTCGACCGGCGGAGCAGGTATATCACCGTAGTCCTCGAGGATATCTATCAGCCTCACAATGCCTCGGCGGTTTTGAGAAGCTGCGACGGCTTCGGTTTTCAAGATGTTCACATCATCGAGAACAGAAACAGCTACAAGATCAATCCGAAGGTGGAGCTGGGAACGAGCGGATGGCTCAGCATTACTCGTTACCGGGACGGCGATTACAACAGCATAAAGGCCCTCGAGGCGCTTCGCAGCAGGGGGTACCGGATCGTGGCGACGGGACCGCCGGAGAAGGCAAGCACTGCCCTGGAAGACTTCGCTCTTTCAGCGGGGCCGGCGGCCCTCTTCTTCGGCAACGAGCTGGACGGACTCACCGAAGCGGTAATGGCCGCGGCGGATGAGCGGCTTTTCATCCCCATGTTCGGCTTCGTAGAGAGCTTCAACCTTTCCGTCGCCTGCGCCGTGACGCTGCACCATCTACGCCATAGACTAAATCTTCTCGATATTGATATACATCTCTCAGAGGAGGAGCGGGAAGAGCTCCTCCTGCAGTGGCTTTTAGGCAAGATCAAGAAATGGAGAAACAGTGACAATGAAAGATGATAAGAAGACTATTTGGTCCTGGGCATTCTACGACTGGGCAAACAGCGCCTTCGCCACCACCGTAATGGCCGGGTTTTTTCCCGTCTTCTTCAAGGCATACTGGGCAAACCCGACAAATCTGCAGCAGAGCACCTTCTACTTAGGAGCGGCGAACTCCATCTCCTCCATCATCGTCGCCGCCCTTGCGCCCTTTCTCGGCGCCGTCGCCGACCGGGGCAGCACGAAAAAGAAGTTTCTCGTCTTCTTCGCCTTCCTCGGGGTAATCAACACCGGCTCCCTCTGGTTCGTACAGCAGGGACACTGGCAGCTCGCCGTGGCCTTCTACATCACCGCCCTTGTAGGTTTTTCCGGGGGCAACATCTTCTACGACTCTCTCATCACGGGGGTAGCTTCGGAAAAGAAGATCGACTTCGTTTCCTCCCTCGGCTTCTCCCTCGGCTACATCGGCGGGGGACTGCTCTTTCTGGTAAACGTCGTTATGTATCTCAAGCCCGAGCTCTTCGGCATTGCCGACGGCTCGACGGCGATCCGCATAGCCTTTGTCTCGGTGGCGGTCTGGTGGGCCGTCTTCACCATCCCCCTCCTGCTCTTTGTTCCGGAACCCGACGTCCCGTCACCCCTGCCCTTCGGCAAGGCCATACGGGCCGGATGGGCACAGCTGCGCAACACCCTTCGAGACATACGGCACTTCAAACAGGTGGGAATTTTTCTCATCGCCTACTGGTTCTACATCGACGGGGTCGACACGATCATCCGCATGGCCGTAGACTACGGGGCGAGTCTAGAGTTTCCCTCGCAGTCGCTCATCATCGCCCTCCTCATGGTACAGTTTATCGCCTTTCCCGCCGCCCTCATCTATGGATGGTTCGGTGGAAAGATCGGGGTAAAGAAGGCGCTCTTCGTCGCCATAGGGGCCTACAGCTTTATTACTCTCCTCGGCTTCTTCATGCAGGAGGTCTGGCACTTCTATGCCCTTGCCGCGATGGTGGGCCTTTTTCAGGGAGGCATACAGGCACTGAGCCGGAGTTACTACACCCGGCTCATCCCGGAAAACAAGTCCGGCGAGTTCTTCGGGTTTTTCAACATGCTGGGAAAATTCGCCGCCGTACTCGGTCCCTTCATGATGGGCGCGGTGACGGTGCTCACAGGGAGCAACCGCTTCGGCATCCTTTCGATCCTGATTCTCTTTATTGTAGGAGCGGTGATCCTGAGCAAGGTCGATGAGGAGGAAGGAAGGAGAATCGCCAGGGAGCATCTGTCACAGATGCATAGGGAAGAATTAAAGGGATAAAGCGATGAAGGGCGGCGGCACTACACACGGGCCTTAGTCTCAAGTCTCTTCCACTTGGTGTTCTTTTTTCTCACGCTTGGCCTTGTTTTCCCGGCGCCCCTTCGCCTGACGCTCATTTTCGATCCTCTGTTTTTCGGCTTTCGACTCCCTGCCGGCAAAGAGCTCGTCCATCTTGGGAACATACTCCTTCCGGGTGATGATAACGATGGTATCACCGGCGAGGATGATGTTGTTTCCGTGGGGCAGATAGTTTTCGTTCCCCCGGGAAATGAAAACGATGAGCGTATGGTAGGGCATCTTGATGTCCCGGATGTACTTGCCCGCAGCCTTGCTCCCCTCCTCTACGGTGAGCTCGATCACCTCCAGAGCCCCGCCGCTTACCGCGTGGATGCTGCGGACCTTGCCCTTGCGCACCAGTTTTATTATGGAGTTCACCACGGTATTGTTGAGACTGACTGTGGTATCCACCGCCAATTTACTTGCGATCCGCAGGAAGTCGTTCTTCCACACCAGGGCGATCGATCGTTTGACCCCCAGGCTCTTTGCGTAGGTTGAGGTAAGGAGGTTCAGCTCCTGGTTACCCGTGGCGGTGATGAGCAGATCGTAATTAGTGAGATTGTTTTCCTCAAGTACTCCTTCGTCGGAGATGTCGCCATGGATCACCAGTGCGCTGCGAAAGAGCTCGGAGAGCTCCTTCGTCTTATCGTAGTCTCGTTCGACTATTACCACCGAGCGCTTGCTTTTTGGGAAAAAGGAGTTCATCAAGCGGTGGGTAAACTGCTCCTGCGGATTCTCGGGCGCAAGAAGGTGCTGGGCTACGTGCCGGCCGATCCTGCCGCCGCCGATAATCACCACCCTTTTGAGTTCGTGCCGCTCCTTGCCCTCCACCTCGAATGCCGTCTCCAGATGCTCCTTTTTCCCGATTAAATAGAGGGTGTCCCGTTCTCGAATCACCGTATCACCCTGGGGAATAATGTAGCCGTTGTCGCGGATCACCACCACACAGATAAAGTCGTAGCGCACCTCGTTCTTAATGTCCTCAAGACGCTTATCGCGAAACTTCGATTTTTCGTCGATAACCATCGTTCGCATCTGAAACGTGGTCCCTTCGAAGTTGATAATGTCGCTGATAGCTCCGTGCTCGACCGAGCGTATGATGGCTCGCGCCGCCTCTATCTCCGGGTTCACCACGTAATCGATACCGAGAAAGGGGTTCTGCGCCACCGGAGAATTGGAATAGTCGAAGTTCCTCACCCGGGCGATCTTGTAGGGTACGTTGAACTCTCCGGCCACCAGACCACAGGCGATCATGTTCAACTCGTCGCTCTCGGTGACGGAGATGAAAAAGTCGGCCTCTTCGATGTGCGACTTTTTTAGGGTTTCGCGGTTGTTCGCCTCTCCATGAACGACCAGGCAGTCGAGCTTGCCGCCGGCCTGCCGGAGGCGCTCCAGGTTATGATCTATCAGCACCACATCGTGCTGTTCTTCTATGAGACGCTTCGCCAGCTGAGTGCCGACGTTGCCGGCACCGACTATGACCTTCTTCATTTTTCCCCCGTCTCGTCTATATGGGGCATAGTACCCGCCGTGACCTCAGCGGTCAAGCAGACAGGCAGAGTAATGGCCGGGCACTATCTCCTTGAGAGTCGGCCGCCCCTCCCGACACTCGGGCATGGCATACGGACAGCGGGGATGAAAGTGACAGCCGGGGGGAGGATCGATGGCGCTGGGTATTTCTCCCCGCACCATGGCCTGGATGCGGCGTTGATCGGGATCGGGGATCGGAACCGCCGCCAAGAGTGCCTCGGTATAGGGGTGATGACAACGGGTAAAGAGCTCGTCCCTTCCGCCGATCTCCACGATGCGGCCCAGATACATGATGGCGATGCGGTCGCAGAGATACTTCGCCGTCGCCAGATCGTGGGTAATAAAGAGATAGGTGAGGTCGAATTCCGCCTTCAGGTCTTTCATCAGCTCGAGTATCAGGGCCCGCACCGAAACATCGGCCATGGCGATGGGCTCATCGGCGACGATGAAGTCGGGGTTAGTCACCAAAGCCCGTGCCAATACAGCTCTCTGGGCCTGACCTCCGGATATCTGATGGGGATACTTGCGGTAGAGGAATTCCGCCGGCTGCAGCCCCACCTTCTCCATGATGTCTATTACCCGGGCCTTGCGGGCGGCGGGATCGGCCGTTCCATGGATCTTGAGGGGGTGGCTGATCCCCTCCCCCACCGTCATCCGCGGATTGAGGGAAGAGTTGGGGTCCTGAAAGACGATCTGTATCTTCTCCCGCAGATGCTCCATCTCTCTCTTAGAGTAAGAGAGAATGTTGCGTCCCTTATAAGAGACTTCACCATCCGTGGCTTCGAGGAGCCGCAGGATGAGCCTGCCGGTGGTGGACTTGCCCGATCCGCTCTCGCCGGCGAGACCTAAGACCTCTCCCTTCTGTATTTCGAAAGAGATGTCGTCGACCGCATGGACCATCCGTTGCTTGAAGCCGGAGAACATAAAATCCACCAGAGACTTCTGCACGGGAAATTTCTTGCTAAGATTTTTAACCCGAATCAGCTCTTCCATGGCCGCCCCTCCCCCTTGTCGTAGAGTCGGCAGGCCACCTTATGACCTGGACGATGCTCGATAAGCGGCGGGATCTCCTCGCGGCAGACATCCATCACGTAGGGACACCGGTCGGCAAAGCGGCACTCCTGTGGCGGATCCACCAGGGAGGGCGGACTGCCGGGCATGGTCACCAGCTCTTTCTGCTCAATCTTTATGTTCGGAACGCAGTTGATCAAGCCGTAGGTGTAGGGATGAAGCATATCGTGATAGATATCGTGGACCTCCGCCTCCTCGACGATGTGCCCGCCGTACATCACCGCCAGACGATCAACGATTTCCGCCACCATGCCGAGGTTGTGGGTGATGAGGATGATGGAAAGATCAAACTCTTTCCGAAGACGCTTGAGCATGTCGATAAAGCCGGCCTCTACTATCACGTCGAGACTCGTCGTCGGTTCGTCGGCGATGATGATGTCGGGATTCATGATGAGCCCGAGGCCTATCATCATCCGCTGACGCATGCCCCCGGAGAGCTGGTGGGGATAGTCGTAGAGCCGGTGTTTTTCTATACCTAGAGCGTCCATCACCTCCTCTGCCCGCCGCAGTCCCTCCTTCTTACTCACCCAGGGCTCATGCCGCTGGATAGTTTCCAGGAACTGCCGGTCCACCCGAAAGAGGGGATTGAGGGAGGTGAGGGGATTCTGAAACACCATGGCGATTTCCTGTCCGCGGATCTTCAGGACCTGCCGCCCCTTCAGCTTGAGAATATCTCTTCCCTTGAAGATCATCTCGCCCTTGCTGATGACTCCCGGCGGCCGTACCATGCGGAGGATGGAAAGCCCCAGGGTCGACTTTCCGCAGCCCGATTCGCCTACAAGACCAAGGGCCTCGCCCTTTTTAAGGGTGATGCTTACACCGCTTACCGCTTCCACCGTGCCGATGTTTATGGGATAATCTATGCTGAGGTTTTTTATTTCCAGTACCGTTTCCGCCACGTGCTATTTCTCCAGTAGTTTCGGATTGAGGATCTCCGCCAGGGCTTCTCCAAGCAGGGTGAAGCCGGTGGCCAGGATCACGATGGCCAATCCGGGAAAGGTGACCATCCACCAGATCCCCGAGGGCAGATACTTCTTTCCCATCGAAAGATCCATTCCCCAGTCGGGAATATTCGCCGGAAGCCCCAGGCCGAGATAGGAGAGAGCCGCTTCGAACATGATGCCGTCGACGATGTTGAGGGAAAAGATGACCGCTACGGTGGCAATGACGTTGGGAAAGACATAGCGGCCGAGAATGACCGTCTGCTTTGCGCCGATCGCCCGTGCCGCCTCTACGTAGACCTCCTCCTTTATGCTGAGGGTCTGTCCGCGGACCAACCGGAAGTATTGGGGTATGTAGACCACCGCTACGGCGGTGGTAACGTTAAAGACCCCCGGCCCGAGCATCGCCGCAAAGGCGATGGCCAGTATCATGCCGGGAAAGGAGTAAATCGAGTCCATTACCAGGGAGAGTATCCTGTCCACCACCCCTCCCACATAACCGGAGAAGAGCCCTATCGGTACTCCCACGAGCATGGAAAGTAGTGCCGCGCTGAAGGCGACGCCCAAGATCGTCCGTGAACCGAAGATTACCCGCGAGAGGACGTCTCTTTGCAGGTTATCGGTACCGAGGAGGTTTTCCGCCGTCGGCGGCGAAAGCTGCGGCCCCGCCTCCTGGTCCAAGGGATCGAAGGGGGCGAAGAGCCCGGGAAAGAGGGCCACGATGATTATGAACGTTACGATCACCGCTCCCACGGTGAGCATGATCCACTCGGTACCGTACTTTCGATGGGCCCGTGAAAAGGCGCGGAGGGGCCGCCCCAGGATCGACGCGGGTGTCGGCGGGGTCGATTTCTGCTTTTCCTTTTCTGCCATACGCTGCTCCTAGTACTTCACCCGCGGATCGATGACCGCGTAGACGATGTCAACCAATAGGGAAATGAGACTGACCATGAGGGCGATGACGACGATGCATCCCTGTACCGTCGGGTAGTCCCGCAGGTAGATCCGCTCAATCAAGAGCCTCGCCATGCCGGGCCAGGAGAAGGTCGTCTCAGTAAGCAGGGCGTTGCCTAAAAGGAGGGCAAATTGCAGGCCGAGCATGGTGAGGATGGGGATGAAGGCATTCTTCAGGGCGTGACTGTAGACCACCTTCCGCTCGGCGATGCCGCGGGCCCGGGCGGCCAGGACATAATCGCTCTTCAAGACATCGAGCATATTCGCCCGGGTCATGCGGACGAAGACCCCGGAGAGAACGATACCGAGGGTAAGGGCCGGGAGTGCAAGGTGGACGAGTACATCCCCCAGAGCGGACCAGTTCTGCGAGAGAATCGTATCGATGATGTAGAAGCCCGTCCTGTCGAAGTCGGAAGGGAAGACCCGCGCGCCGGTGCGGCCGGCTACGGGGAGCCAGCCCAGCCATATACCGAAGATCAGCTGCAGCATCAGTCCCATCCAGTAGACGGGGATACAAAAGACGATGATGCCGTAGAGGCGGATACCCATGTCCCCTCCGGTCCTTCGCTTGCTTGCGGCGAAGGCCCCGAGGGGAATCCCGATGATGATCGTCAGCCCCATACCGATGATGATGAGCTCCAGGGTCGCCGGAAGCTTCTCCATAATAGGCTTGCTCACCTTCTGTTCGTAGATCATCGATCTACCCAGATCAAAGCGCAGCAAATCACCGAGATAGTCGACGTATTGAGCCATCATCGGTTTGTCCAGACCCAGCTCCTGCCTCTTTTCCTCAATTACCTCAGGCGGCGCGTGGGCGCCGAGGACCGCCTTTACCGGATCACCAGGCATTATCCGAAGGATGAAAAAGGCGAGGGTGAGGAGAATGAGGAGCATCGGAATGGTGAGAAGAATACGGATCACCGCATACTTAAGCAGTCGTTTCATTCTCGCTTTGCACTCTCACGGAAAAATATAGAGGCCCGCCCAAAGGCGGGCCTCCGAATGATTGTACGGCATTTTTTATTCGAAAGAAAGGGTGTTGTAGTGGAGGACCATGTCGGTACCTACGACCACGCCCTTCACGTTGGGCTGGGTGAAGATGTAGAGCTCACCCTGCACGATCGGCGCGGTGGGGACCTCTTCGGTCCACATCATCTGCAGCTGCGCGAAGACCTCCTCCCTGACCTTTTGATCGGGAGAACCCTGCTCTTTGGAGAAGAGGGCGTCCCATTGGGGGTCGGAGAAGTAGATGCCCATGCCCTTGGAACCGGCGGTGCCTGCGAAAGCGGCAGTGTAGTTGTCCGGGTCCATGTAGTCGGGATACCATCCAAGGAGGAATGCTCCCATCGACTTGGTGTCGAAGTTGTCGATATAGGTCGACCACTCGGCGGACTTGAGGGAAACCTCTCCCACAAGCTCACTCTTATCCAACTGGGTTCGGAGCACCTCGGCCATATCGACTTCCGTGTCACCGTAGTGGCTGGGTGTGTACCAGAGTTCGAAATCGAAGGGCTTCTCCTCGGAGTAACCGGCCTCGCGGAGCAGCTCGTTCGCCAACTCTACATTGCCGTCACCGAGCTCGCTCTTGAAATCGTCGGTGTGGAACATCATGCCCTTGGGCACCATCGAATAGAGGGGCTGCATCTGCCCGAGAAAGACCTTGTCTATTATGGGCTGCCTGTCGATCAATGCCGCAACGGCTTGCCGCAGGAGACGATCCTTGAAGACGCTCTCGGAGGTCTCGAAGCAGAGATACCGGATATAGCTGCTGGGTATCTTGTAGCTCGGATACTCATCTTTCGAAAGAAGGTCCTTGTTGTCCGAAGGATTGAGGCTCTTGTACACCAGATCGACCTCGTCGTTCTCCAGAGCCAGCCGCATCGTAGTTGCATCGGCATAGTAACGGATAACCACACGCTTGATCGGCGCATTATCCCCGTAGTACTCCTCGTTCCGTTCCAGCAGGACTTCCTCATCCCGCTTGAAGGATACGATCTTGTAGGGTCCTAGTCCGGAAAGCACGCCGCCCTTGAGCTCGTCGGGATTGTTTGCCCACTTGTCTTCGGGGAAGACTTCGGAACTCTGAGGGAAATAGGGGACCGTCGCCACAAGAGAAGGAAAGAAACCGACGGGCTGTTTTAGCTTGAATTGGACGGTGTACTCGTCCACCGCTTCAACAGAATCGACGAAGTCGGTGACCAGCCAGGAGGGGTCTCCCTCGAGACTAATGACACGTTCGATCGACCACACCACGTCTTCGGCGGTAAAATCCGAACCGTCGCTGAACTTCACCCCTTCACGGAGTTCGAAGGTGAAGACGTCTCCGGCGTCGTTGGCCGAATAGCTCTTCGCCAAGCCGGGAACGAGCTCGGTGGTACCGGGTTTATACTTGAGCAGACCTTCGCTTATGTTGCGAAAGAGCTCCCAGGTGTGGAAGTCGTAGGCGTTTGCCGGGTCCATGTCGGTGACCTTCTCGGTCGTCGCGTAGACCAGAGTATCGGATACTTCCACTGGTTCTTCTTTAGCAGCCTCTTCTTCGGCGGCCTTCTTCTGACAACCGATGAACATACCGCCTATCGCCAGCACGAGAAAAAGCGCTAGTACTAGATTGAGAATCTTTTTCATTACTACCTCCTTGGTAAATGAAAGAATCGCTGAAAGGGAAATAGTACGAAGAACTACTCAAAATGTCAAGGAAGTTTTTTTATATATACTTATCCGCATATAGAATACGCGACTAACGGTGTCGAAAGCCTAGCGCCCTTAGTCCTGCTCCGGCAGATAGAGCTCCCCGTAGGCCTTACCGGTGAGTTTTTCACAGACCTGTCGAGTCGTTTCATCCACATCCTCCTTTAAGCCGCCGGCCCGCAGACGATCGATCTCTGCCCGCAGTATCTGGTGGTTCGAGGGGGTAATGGGAAAGCGGAGGGAGATGAGAACTCCCGCCGACGCCAGGACGAAGGGACTTCCGACAAAGAGGATGCGCAGCCACAAGAGGGTCTGGGGGCTCTGCTGCACCGCTTCCCGGGCGGAGTGAGAAATGTAACCAATGGCCGTCAGGAGAATGCCCAGCAGCGGAAGGACAAAGGCCCCCTGAATGAGCTTGCGCAGCAGCGTCATGGCCCCGGCATAGGTCCCCGCCCGGTGCTCGGTGGTGATCAGTTCATCCACATCGGCGACAAAGGGCAGGAGCTGATAGGGAATCATCACCCCCGCCGACAAACCGAGTCCGATGAGAAAACAGTTTCCGATGAGGAGAAAGAGCGGTGTCGTCGCGCTTTGAAATGCCATCAGAAGCATCGCCCCCGCCCAGATCATGAGACCGGTGCGATAGGCCGCCCCGTGTCCGACCCGGTTGGCCATTCTCACGTAGAGGGGAAGAACAAGCATCTGGGTAATGAGGATGGTACCGAGTCCGATGGATACGAAGCCGGGCCGCCGCAGATAGTCGATAAGATAGAATTTCAGCCATGCCATCAGGATGTCCATCGCCGCGTAGGAGAAGATGTACATCCCCATGTGGATGCGGAAGGAGCGGTTGTGAAGGATGCTGCGGAAGTTGCGAAAGATACTGACCTTCGAAGAGACCGGTTTTCGGGCAACGGGGAGTTCCCAGGTGCCGAAAAAGACGACGATATAGGGCAGGGCGAAGAAGAGGCCGAAAACGAGCCCCATCACTAGATGCCCTGTCCTCTCATCGCCGAAGTAGTCGATGAGGGGCTGGGCGAATATCCCCGAGACCATTGTTCCCGCCATCGAAAAGATCATTCTGGTGCCGGTGAGCCGGTTGCGCTTCTTGAAATCGAGAGTCATCTCGGCACTCAAGGCGGAATAGGGAACGAGCACCATCGTGCTGCAGGTGTAGAAAAAGAGATAGGCCAAAAGGTAGTAGAGGAACTTCGCCGTCTGCCCTCCTCCTTCAAAGGGAATCCAGATGAGGGTGAAGGTGACCGCCACCGGCAGTACGGCGATGAGAAAGTAGATCCGGCGCCGTCCGTAGCGTGACTTGGTGTGGTCGGTGAGGTAACCCATCAGCGGATCGGAGATCGAGTCCCAGACCTTGCCCAGGCCGGGGATGAGCCCGGCGAGCACCGGATTGAGTCCAACTACCGTCACGAGGAAAAACATGGAGAAGGTGCTGATGATGAAGAAGGATCCGCCGCCGTAGAGGTCGCCCAGCCCGTAGGCTATGTAGTTGAAGGCCTTCAGCTCCCGCTCGCCGGTCTTCGCCCCGGCCGCTTCGCCGGTGCTTTTCTTCCTGCCCATCTCTTCGCCGCTCATTCGAGTATCCCCTTCTGTGCAACCATCGGCACCCCGCAGCGCCGGTCTATCGCCAATCCGACGAAATAGAAAATAAAGACGGCGGAGAAGATGATGCTCAGCCCGAGCGGCAGGGCCAGCCAGGCGCCCATTCTGCCCATCAGCTCGACGATTACCGTATCTCTGTCGGCGATTACCGGAAAAGCGCCGCCGAGACTCCCCGCTTTAGCGGCAAAGCCGATGAAGCACACAAGGAGGGTGTAGATGAGGCCGAAGACACCGAAGAGAACCATCATTTTCGTTATACCGCTGCGGCTCTTCACTATAAACAGCCGCTGCAGGACCTGAGGATTGGTCAGGGCGAAGAAACACCAGGGAAGGGTGAGATTGAGGAAAAAGAGAGGAGTCCACACCTTGTTGGGAAATCGGGAAAACTCGAAGCCCTGGAACTCCGCCCCCGTCCACAACAGAACAGCCACCACCACGATCAGCATAAAGACCCCCTGCAGCGCGTCTGTTA
This sequence comes from uncultured Spirochaetaceae bacterium, assembly GCA_964594775.1. Lineage (GTDB taxonomy): Bacteria > Spirochaetota > Spirochaetia > DSM-16054 > Sediminispirochaetaceae > CAYFVU01. Next base: position 13,182 of record CAZQNO010000031.1, on the reverse strand, counting down.
CGGCGACGCCGCGAAGTCCCCCCAGAAAGGCCCACACGCAGATGAGGACAGCCGCTACGGAGGCTCCTGCGGTATAGCCTATCCCATAGGCTTCGAATACGAGGGTCAGGCCGATCACCTGCACCGATGTGTAGGGGATGAGGGCCATGAAGGCGATCCCCGCCCCAATTCCCTCGGTGATACGTCCGTAGCGGCTGCTGAACAGTTCCATAGGAGAGACGAGTCCGTGGGCGTGTCCGAGCTGCCAGATTTTCTTTCCATAGACCCCGATGATTAAAAGGGTAGCGACGAGATAGCAGAGCTCGAAGATCAGCGCCCCCACACCGGAAGCGTAGGCCAGCCCCACAAGCCCCACCACCATAAAGGCTGAATAGGTGGTCGCCGCATAGGTAAAGGCCGTTACCACCCATCCTATGGCCCTGCCGCCGATAAAGTAGTCTTCCTGAGACTGTTTCTTGCGTGTTACATAGAAAACAATTGCACTTCCTATTATGAGATAGAGAAGAAGAAGCACAATAAATTGATTCATGATAAGGTGTTTTCCTATCGGTCCCGATAGCACCGAGACCCCGCCGGCTCTGCCGGAAATCCGCTTTTTCTCCGGCCCAAAAGAAAATTTAGAATGAGATTCCCAGCTGGAACCTGGTGCCCGTGTAGATCCACTCCGGAGCGCCGAAGAGGAGATCCTGCTGCACCTGGCAGAATACGCTCATAACAGGATGGACCTGTATCCTCACCGAGCCGTTGAGATAGGGCCCCATGAGAAAGCCGGGGTCCTCATTCGCGCTGCCGAAGGTAAAACAGGGGGAAATTCCCGTGCCCAAACCGTAAGTGATCTTTTCTCCTCCGAAAGGAAAGTACAAACCGAGTTTAGCGGGTACGAGGAAGTTGGCCTTTATCTCGTCTTCCTTCTCTTCTGTGTTGATGCCGAAATCTGCGCCGTAGACGAGGTCCATCGCCTCCCGCAGCGAATGCTGGTACGTCACCCCGGTGGTGAGATAAACAGAGTTATACGTAAAAACGTTCACGCCAAAACTACCGGTAAACAGAGAATCGCAAGCCGCCGGCAGCACGACGGAAGTGAAAACGAGTATCCCCAGTAAGCGTTTGATTATTCGCATGTGAGACCCCCATCACAGAATTGCATCTCACTTTAGCAAGTAATTCGTTCAATAGCAAGCTTACGATAAAAGAGCTTTCAGAGGGCCGAGGCGATGATTCTTTCCAGCTCCTGGGTAAGGCCCTTCTTCCCCTCTTCATCCAGCTTCCGCGTGTCTATGGGAGGATGCACGGTAACGACGACGTCGGCAGAGCGGACCCGCCCATTTTCTTCGAATATCTTGTAGGTGTGGTTTACCGTTATCGGTACGACGATCGCTTCGGAACGGAGGGCCAGCTTGACGCTTCCCGGTTTGAATCGCTGCATCTCCGGTCCTCTGCTGCGGGTACCTTCCGGAAAAATAACGAGGGGATGGCCCGACTTGATCAGTTCGACCCCCCTGCGCATCGCCTCAATGGCCGCACGGCCGCTCTTTCTGTCCAGGTATACCGAGCCGATAGCGCTGATCCAGACGTTGAGGAGGGGAAATTTCCTCAGCTCCCCCTTGGCAACGAACCCGGCCTCGATGGGGAGATACCCGAAGATGAGAGGAATATCGAAGTAACTCTGATGGTTGGAGAAGAAACAGAGGTTTTTCTCGGAAACGGGCAGGTTCTCCAGACCGCGCTTCTCCACTCTTGTCCCGGTCCCGCCCACTATGAGACGGTGGATCAGCTTTCCCGCCGTAGCCATGAAGAAGCGGGCCGCTCCGCGAAAACAGAGGATGCGCAGGAGATAGTAAGGGATTATGACGACGAATTGAGAGATGAACACAACAAGAAAGAGATATACGATGTAGCAGATGTTTCTCAGCATTTTTGCCTACTATAGTACAGTGGTCGGGAAATGGCAATCTGTTTTCCGGCGCGTGTTTTCCCGCACGAGCGAAACGGGGCGCCGCCTGGAAACGCCGTTAGCTTGCCCCTATGAGTACATTTTCAAGACCGCCTCGACGGCCCGGCTCCACTCCTCCGCCTTTTTCTCTCGGTATGCCCGGTCCTTCTTCGGTTGAAAGACCGTGTATTCCCGACCGAGAGAACGCAGCTCCTCCATGTCTTGCCACACTCCGGCGGAGAGTCCGGCAAAAAAGGCGGCGCCCACGGCGGTCATATCGAGCTCCGGCGACCTTTCTACGGAATAGCCGGAGAAATCGGCGATGATCTGCAGGAGAATGTCGGATCTGCTCACCCCGCCGTCGACCTTGATCCGGCTGATAGGCATCTTTGTGTCCTTTCGGATACCATCGAGGATATCAACTATTCTGTGGGCGATTCCTTCGAGGACCGCCCTGGCAACGTGGGCGCGGTGTACGGAGAGCGAAAGGCCAAATACTGCTCCCTTCGCTCTTGGATTGAAGTAGGGAAAGCGGATGCCTGCCGGGGTGGGTACGAAGACCACTCCGGCGGTCTCTTCGCAGGCCCCGGCGAAATCGTTTAGAACCGCCGGTGTGTCGGAGAGGCCGATCCCTCCGCCGAGCCAATCTATCAGTTTGCCGGCGGTGGCCACCGAACCCTCGAGCATATAGGTGGCCTTCCCCTCGATGCACCAGGCCACTAATGGAAAGAGTCCGCGCTTGGAACCGCGTCCCTTCGGCCCCACATTCACGTCGACGAAGGAACCGCTGCCCTGGCTTATCTTTACATCCCCGGCATCGAAGCAGCAGTGGCCGAAGAGGGCCGCCATCTGGTCTCCTGCCACCGCCCGGATGGGCATTTCGATTCCGCCGAAGAGTTCGGGGGCAGTCCGTCCGTAGTCGTCGGCGGTGTCCCTTACTTCCGGGAGCATATTCATCGGAACGCCGAAAAACCGGCAGAAGAGTCCGTTCCATTTGAGGGAGAAGGGATTGTACAGACTCGTGGCCGCGGCGTTCGAAGCATCGGTGGCGTGGACGGCGCCGGCGGTGAGCCGGTGAACGATGAAAGTTTCGGTGGTCCCGAAGAGCAGCTTCCCCGCCTTGGCGTCCCGGGCCAACTCCAAATCCCTTTCGAAGAGCCAGAGGAGTCTGGGCAGCACATGGTCGGTAACGAAGGAAAGTTGAGAGGCGGCGGTGAGGAAGGTGCTGCCGGTGAGCAGACTCCCGATTCGAGCGAAGAACTGCAGGATATTCCAGAGGACCTTTCGGTTCATCGCCTCGGCCACCTCTCCCGCCCGGACATCGGACCAGCCGATGAAGGGGCTGCGCAGCATTCCCGTCTCCCGTTCCCAGAGGCAGAAGGTGGCCCGCTGCACGCTTATGCCGAGGGCCTTTACCTCCCGGCCGGCTTCCGGCAGCCCCCCGATGAGCTCTTCTATCACCCGTTTTACCGATTCCCAGAGTTCCTCCGGATCGTGCTCCGCCGCTCCCTCCTCGGGACAGAGCCCCGCCGTGGCAATGTCGGCCCTCTGTACCGCCCGGCCGGACCGGTCGAAGATGATGGCCCGGGTGAGGGTCCCTCCCACGTCTAAGGCGAGGACATAGGCGGATGAGGTGCCGCTTCCGCTCAAGACTCTTTCTCCTCCGCCGCGAGGGTGGAATAGTCTTCTATCCGCCAGCCCCGGGCCTTCGCCTTGCGGCGCAGCCTTCTGTCCGGGTTGACCGCCACAGGCTCTCCCACCAATTCCAACAGCGGAAGATCGTAGTGGCTGTCCGAATAGAATGAGCAGTCTGCCGGATCCGCCCCCCGTTCTATCAAGAAGTCAAGCGTGCGTCTGTGCTTACCCGAAGCAAAGGCGGGAATACCGTCTAAGCGTCCCGTCGCGCGGCCGTCCTTCAGTTCTATATAGGTGCAGATGTAGTGCTTTATCCCGAAGTATTCTGCCAGCGGCTTTACCGCGTAGTTGATAGAAGAGCTGGCAAAGACCACCTCTCGGCCCCGGCGGCGTTCGCGTTCCATCGCTTCGATTCCGCCACGGTAGAGCTTTTCCTTTACCCCCTCTTCGAATACCCGCCGGGCCATTTCCCGAAGCTTCTGATCCGGGACACCCTTGAGTATGAGGAGCAGTTTTTCCAATACCGACGGATCGAAGACACCGAGCCGATAGCCCGCATAGAGCACTGGTATACGGAGGAGGACGGAAAGAGGAACCATTCCGGTCTTGAACCCCTCTTTCGTCAATTCGGCTCCCGTGGAACCGTCGATCAAGGTATGGTCAATGTCGAAAAAAGCATAGCCTCCCACTATCCCGCCTCCCCGGATTCTGGAAAAACCAGATACGAATACTCTTTTGGAATCTTGTCGGCATAATATCCCCGGTAGGGGCGGGGAAGGAGGGAAGCGGCGAGGGACATCAGCTCGTCGGTCGCCTCCTGTCGGCTCTTGGGAGACAGACGGCGCATGGAAACCTTGAGACGGACGACGGGACCTACCCGGAAGGTAAAGGGGGTCCTGTGCCCGCGGCGCAGCTTGCGCCAAAAACTCTCTCCGCCGTAGTGGACCACCGGGATTATGGGATAATCGCCGTGAGCGGCGAGGGTCACGATTCCCGTCTTGGCCTTTCGCAGCCGGCCGTCGCCGGTCCTCGTTCCCTCCGGTGCCATCAGCATGAGTCTGCCCTTCTTCAATTCCTTGTCTGCGCTCCGGAAGGCGGCGAAATCGCTCGTTCCGCGGCGTATCGGTATGGCATCCCACATCCGTGCCAGCATTCCCAAAAAACCGTTGTTCCAGGTCTCCTCTTTTATCAGGGAGCTCTGGGGACGGGGATATATGTACGTGTACAAAAGGGGCACTTCGAGAAAGTTGATATGATTGATCATCACGATGAGGGGCCCCCTGCGGGGAATCCGTTTCATTTCGGAAGCTTCAACCCTGCAGAGGATGGAGAGGATACCCTTTATCAGGAGCGTCACCATCCGTTCGTGATGCTTCACCGCGCGATGCCCCGCATCTTGAGAGCCGAGGGTATGCATTCGATTTCCAGAAGCGTACCGTCGGTGGTGATCGTCTCTCCGTCGGCGTGGCAGATTAATCCGCCCTCCGGGGCTTCGATACGAAAACGCTCGGCCCGCCCCAAGCGGAATAGGGAATTATGTATCTGGCTTCCCTTGGTGTACTGCACGATGGCTTTCATCATCTCACCTCGTGTAAGGGCCTTTCCGGCCATGCAGAGATCGAAAGCGCCGTCGCTGTTGAGACTGTCCGGGGCCATGAAGAAGGTGCCGCCCATCCGTCTGCCGTTCATGATCGAAATCTGGTGACTTTCTCCCTCGAAACGATCATCTCCATAATCCATTATTATCTGCGGGGCCGAAGGAAAGAGGAGAAAGGTTTTAAGGGCTCCGTAGACATAGCCGAAAAACCCGGGGGCCCACTTGGCCTTTGCCGATTCCAGGCCGACAATCGTATCGAAGCCGATGCCTATACCGTTGCCGAAACACCTTCCTTCGGGATACAAACCGCCGGAAATTTTCCCCACGTCCATGGCGTAGCCCTCGCCTTTGATCAACACATCGACCGCCTCGGCCTGGGAATCGGGCACACCGGCACCGTAGGCAAAATCGTTGCCCCTGCCTATCGGCAGTACGCCGAGATCCGGCGGCTCAACACCCTGTCCGCGGGCCTCCATCATGCCGTTTATCACCTCGTTGACCGTGCCGTCGCCTCCCGCCGCGACGATGGTCCCATACTTTTTCTCTCCGGCAGCATTGCGGGCAAGAGAGATCGCGTGTCCCGGACTTTCGGTGAAGAGCAGCGAGTAGTCTAGCTTTTTTGCGTGAAGCAAGCCCTCGATTTTGCCGATCCTGGAAACCGCCTTACCGTTGGCCGCGCTGGGGTTTACAATGATGAGATATGCTTCCCGAGCCATATGTACTCCTTGTGTGTCTTATCAGCCGATAATCACCTGGGCCTTGGTGGAGCGAAGGACCTCGAATGCCGTATCGTAATCCTTCTCGAAGGTCGCCGCGTATATCGTCTCTTCATATGGACGAGTTTTACCGTTTGCGAAGCGGAAGATCGGATACTGGAGTATCCGTTCAATTTCTTTGCCGTCGAGGCCCCTATCGAGAAGATAACTGTAGAAATGTATCTGAAAAAGGGGAATGTGTGTACCGTCCGAATCGTAGAGAAAACCGAGCGCATCGAGAATCTGCTCGAAGGGGCCCTTGGAGTAGTGAAATACCCGGCTGTAGCCCTTGCTGTTGTCGAGAATGTCCTCTTTCCTCATCTCTTCTACGATGTCCATGATCATGGTATGCAGTTCCTGCGGGCCGAAGGTAGTTCGGAGGATCATCACCGCAACATCCGTAGCATCGCTGTTTTTGTTGAGAATTCCCGGAATATCGTAGTTTATTATGAATACCTCGCCATAACGCTTTATCGTCTGTCCGTTTATATGAAAAATATCCTGCTTGGGAACCCAGAGCCGGAAAAGCTCCTCACGGTCGTATCCGAGAAGCTTCATCGCCTCGAAAGCTCCGTAGATTTCGGCATCTTCAAAGGAAACATTGAAGTAACGCGAGAATTCCCGCTTCATGTACGGGGTAAAGAGCTGCTTTCCCCGCTTGGTAAACAGAAGCTTGAGCCGGTAATGTTCCTCGATGATCCTGTGTTTTGCAATGAAGTCTCCGGGAAGGTTGGCGAGATAGACGATTTTCACCTTGTCTTTGTACTGGGCTCTGCTGCTGATGGCGCGCATCATCACGCTCTCCACCCGTATTCCGTTGGTCTCCGGCCTGAGGTAGAGAAAGATATCCTGACATTTATCCGTGCGGCACCCGGTTTCAAAGGGTATGACTACCGTCGGCAGCCGTACTTTTGTCGGTCCCAAACCGTCTCTCCTAGCACTAGTGTAGTATATTACCCAGACCTTGTCATGCCAATTTTACTTTTTATTTTCCTCCTCATTACGGCCCCTGCCGCGGTCTCTTTTAGAGCCGTCGAATTTCCTCCTCCTCCTTCCGAAGAAGAATGCGGTGGAGTCTCCGGGCAAGGGGAAAGGCTTCGCCTTGCTGCGGTGCCGCCCGAACGCCGTCCACCTCGGCTATAGGCATAGCCCCCATGCTCGTGCTGGTGATAAAGAGCTCACAGTAGCAAGAAGAACAGAGAGCCCCGGTATCGATCTTTTCGAAGCTAAAGGGAATTCCCTCGGCCTCCGCCGCCTCCAAGACCTGTTTCCGCGTCACCCCGTAGAGTACATCTTCCTCTGCGGTAACAAGCACTCCCTCCCGCACGGCGAAGAGATTGCTCCTCGTTCCCTCTGTTGCCTTGCCGCGACGGTCTACGAGGAGCGCTTCGAGAGCGTTTCTCCGTTCCGCCTCCCGGGAGGCGAGGTAGTTGAGTAAAAGGCAGTTGCTCTTTGCCCGGGGAATCGTCCTCTCTCCCCGGTAGGTGATCACGGAAACACCGTCCCGATAATACTCCGCCGGATAGGTCTGCAGCGGCACGTGATGAATGAGGTAGAGCGGCTTCTCCCCGCCGACGAGAAGAAGCTTGATCGTCGCTTCCTTCAATGCTTCCTCTTCACTGAGCAGATGGACGGCCCTCCCGATCTCCTTCGGGGAGAAGCGGTGGAAAAGCTCGAGTATACGTGCCGATTCGAAGAAGCGCGCAAGGTGCTCTTCGACGAAGAGGGCTTTCCCCTCCCTCACCTTGAGGCTTTCGTAGACACTGAAGTTAAAGAAGACCTCTCTCTTCGTAACCGGCAGAACCGCCTCATCCTCCGCAATGAGGGTGCCGTTTTTTATTGCCCGCCTCATGTGAACCGACCCAGCTCAATGCGCCCGCCTTCGGTATCCATGGCCTCATCGAGGAGATCTACCGCCAAGCAAGAGTGAACGGGAACGACGGCTATGAGGTCTCCCGGCCGCAGCGTCTCGATCAGGCGGGCACCGCAGCGAAGCACCCCGTGTTCCTGGCTCACCTTCCGCAGATAGGCTTTCGGATCTATCCTGTCCCAGGGAGCGGCGGCACCGCCGGCACCGCTGCCGGTCTCTTTGAGCCTCAGCCCGTAACCGTACATCGTCCCGCCGCTCGGATGCTCCTCCGGCTGAGCGGACAGGTGCACGGCCCCGCCGTAGAGGATGCACTCGTTCCTCTCTTCATGGACCGCAACCACGGGGCAGGCCACCACGGCGGCAATCCGCTCCTCGCTGCAGCTGCCGAGATGATACTGTTGCGCATCGAAATAGACGAAATTTCCGGGTCGCAGCTCATCGACTCCCTCGAAGCGGCCCATTGCCATGGCCGCGGGGGTATCGCCGACGGAAAGTTTGCAGTTCTCTATCCCCGCATCCTCAAGCAGACCCCGCAGCTCCTGCAGCCGTTCGGCGGTAAGGGCGAAGAGTTCCCTCTTATCGGCGGCTTCGTGGAGATGATAGCTGTGCCCCGCGTGGGTCAGCAGCCCTTCGAAGACAAGAGTTTTTGCCTCCTTTATGCGGCGGGCAAGAGCCAGGACCCGCTCTCCCTCCTGCCAGGGAATGCCGGTGCGGCCGTAGCCGGTGTCGACCTTGATCCATGCCCCCGCCGGGGCGCTTATCCTTCCGGCCAATACCGCTGCCGTTTCCTCATCGAGAAGAAGGACATTGAGCCGTATACGTTCGGCCAGTTCCGCGGCCCTCCCCGCCTCTCTACGATTGTGAGGAAATGCCACGGTGATGTCGTTCCAGCCGTCGCCGGCAAAGTAAGATGCCATCGAGAGCGAGGACACCGTTATCTTATCGACTCCATAGTCCCTAAACCACCGGCCAACCGTACGGCTCTGATGGGTCTTAAAATGCGGGCGAAAGGCTACTCGGCTTAGTCTCGCCTTTTCGGCCATCTCCTCGATATTTACTCTCGCCCGGGCCTCGTCGACGATGAGTCGAGGCCGCTGAATCTCTTCATAGTTACTCATATTTCTATCGATAGCACGGAAGGGCCGCCGGGTCAACGCCGCGGCAAAATGATGTCGCTCTCTGCTATTCATTATCATATTCTTCACTATTTGTGTGGTTGTTCACATTAAAAAAATTACAAGAATCGCTTGCTTGTTTATTGAGAAAAAATGCACAATAATGTATAGTAAATCTGCAAATAAACTCTAAACTAAGGGGGTTAAACACCGTGAGTGACGTAAAATCTTCCGAAGGAAGCAGCATTCGCCGTTCCTCCCGCTCCGGCGGCAGGAAAAAGAAGAAAAAAAATCAGCTTCCCATCGGAATAGCGCTGTTTATCGTCATTGTCGCATTCGGCTTTTTTGTGGCTCGATTCGACAAAATGATGCCGTTCTACTGGATAACCGGTCTCGCATTCGGCTACATCCTGCAGAGAGCCCGGTTTTGCTTTACCGCTGCGATGAGAGATCCATATCTCACCGGCGGCACCGACCTTTCCAAGGCGATCCTCATCGCCCTGGCTGTTACCTCGATCGGCTTTTTAGCGATCAAGTACGGCGCCCACCTGAGGGGCCTTCCCATACCCGGCATGGGCTACGTCGTGCCGGTAAGCCTGGCCACCCTTTTCGGCGGAGTCGTATTCGGTATCGGAATGGTTATCTCCGGCGGCTGCGCCTCCGGAACTTTGATGAGAGTAGGTGAGGGCTTTACGATGCAGCTCATCTCTCTCTTCTTCTTCGTCGTCGGTTCCCTCTGGGGGGCCCACGATTTCGGATGGTGGAAACTCAACGTGATGCTCAAGGGAAGGGAAGTCTTCCTCCCCGATATATTCGGATGGATAGGTGCAGGAGTCATTCAGCTCCTCATTATCGCCTTCATCTGGATTGCCGCGGACAAATGGGAAAAACGAAAGACCGAGGAGGCTGCCTCGTAGAGGTACGCCCCGTTACGAAAACAAAGGAGAATAGATATGGCGGAACCAAAAGAAGTTGAACTGGATTGTTACGGCGAGGCCTGCCCCGTGCCCCTGGTAAAGGCGCAGAACAAGCTCAAGGAACTTAGTGTAGGCGACGTGCTGATCGTGCAAATCGACCACAGCTGCGCCATGAAGAACGTTCCCGACTGGGCCCGTAAAGAGGGCCATAACGTCGAGGTCGAAGAGATCGACGACGGCGAGTGGGAAGTCATCATAGAAAAGGCGAAATAAACACAAGACACAGAAGGAGAATAGATATGGCGGAACCAAAAGAAGTTGAACTGGATTGTTACGGCGAGGCCTGCCCCGTGCCCCTGGTAAAGGCGCAGAACAAGCTCAAGGAACTTAGTGTAGGCGACGTGCTGATCGTGCAAATCGACCACAGCTGCGCCATGAAGAACGTTCCCGACTGGGCCCGTAAAGAGGGCCATAACGTCGAGGTCGAAGAGATCGACGACGGCGAGTGGGAAGTCATCATAGAAAAGGCGAAATAAACGGAGGTACCGTTTTGGCCATTAAAGATAACGAATACTATAAATCTTGGATAAAAGGCGCATGGCCCTACGTTACCGGCGCCGTGCTCCTGTCGCTCTTCCAGATTGTGACCCTGGCGGTTACGGGAAATCCCTGGGGAGTCTCCGGTGTGCTGGCAAACTGGGGCGCCTGGCTCTGGGAAGCCGTCGGAGGGAATGTAGACAAGTGGTACTACTTCTCCAGCGAAGGAGCTCAACGGACCCTCGATGGCGGATTTTTCCGCCACGGCGGCAGCATACGAAATCTGGGTATCATAATCGGTGCCCTGCTCGCCGTGCTTCTGGCCTCGGGATTCAAGATCAAGAAACTCAAATCGCTAAAACAGCTCATCGCCGCCATACTCGGCGGACTCCTGATGGGTTACGGCGCCCGCATCGGCTTCGGCTGTAACATCGGCGCCTTCTACAGCGGCATCGCCTCCTTCTCCCTCTCCGGATGGGTCTTCGGTATAGCCCTCTTCCTGGGTGCGATCGTGGGAAGCAAGCTGCTGGTCAAATATTTTATGTAACGGAGGAATATACAGTAATGCGCGAGAAAAAACGTGAACAATACGATGTGGTGATCATCGGCGGCGGCGCCGCCGGGCTTACGGCGGGCATCTACGCGGGCCGCGCCCGGCTCAAGACGCTGATCATCGAAAAGGCCCTGGTAGGGGGACTCGCAACCTACACCAACGAAATCGCCAACTACCCCGGCTTTCCCGAGGGCAACTCGGGCCTCGGTTTAATGGAGCTCTTTAAGAAGCAGGGCGAAAACTTCGACGTCAAGTTCAAGCTCACCGACGTGAAGTCCGTCGACTTTTCCTGTGATCCGAAAATCGTCGAGACCTTCCGCAACATCTACGAAGCGAAGGCCGTCATCGTGGCCAGCGGCGGCCGCCCCCGCGTGACAAAGGCGAAGAACGAAGAGGACTTCCTCTTCGACAAGGGAATCTCCTTCTGCGCCACCTGCGACGCCGCGGCAAACACCGACAAGACCGTCATGATCATCGGAAGCGGCGACGCGGCCATCGAGGAGGGCATGTTCCTCACCAAATTCGTCAAAAAGGCCATCGTCTCCGTCATTCATGACGAGGGAAAGATGGACTGTAACGAAATCGCCCGGGACCAGGCCCTGAACAATCCGAAGATGGAGTTTATGTGGAACACCGTCGTCGATTCCTTCGAGGGCGAAGATCACCTCGAAAAGGTCGTCCTGAAAAACCTCAAGACCGGTGAACTGAATCCGGTGGAAGTAGATACCTGTTTCGAGTTCATCGGTTACGAACCGAACACCGAGATATTCCAAGGTATCCTGACCCTCAACAAACAGGGCTACGTGCAGACCGACGAGAACATGGAAACCGGTATAATCGGCGTTTTCGCCGCCGGCGATGTCCGGGACAAGTACCTCAAGCAGGTCGCAACCGCCGTCGGCGACGGTGCCATTGCCGCCGTTCGTGCCGAGAAGCACATCGCCGAATCGGAGATCTTCCGCAACCAGATTATGCAGAAGGAAAAGGTCGGCCTCATCTATGTCTATTCGGCCATCGACGCCCCGAGCCGCGAACTCCTTCCGACGATGCAGGAAATCGAGGAAGAGTACGACGGAAAAGTCAAGCTCAACGTCATCGATCTGTACAAGGGCAAGACTCTCTGCGACCGCCTCAGCTGCGACGTAGAGCCGATGACGATTTTCTACACCAAGGACGGTGAAGTAGCGGCGGTAAGCACCGACTGCTCCGTCCCCGCGGTAAAGAAGCAGCTGGATGAACTGATCGGATAATATCCAGCAAGACGCGCAAATACAAATTGAAGGGGCCGCCTCGGTGAGAGTCGGCCCTTTTTGCGCCTTTGGTCATGTGTTCTACCAGGTAAGCACGGGCATTTCACAAAACTTCTCGTATATGGTATAAAGCCCAACGGGGAACAGAGATGAAAAAAAGCTATCGCGTTGACATACACCTACACAGCCAGGCCTCCGACGGGGTGTGGACCGCCGGAGAGTTGGTGGATGAGGTGGAGAAGGAGGGTGTCGAGCTCTTCGCCGTCACCGATCACAATTCGGTGGAAAGCGTCGCCGCCGCTCATTCGGAGGCGACGCGGCGCGGCCTCTACTTTCTGCGGGGAATTGAATTCGATACGAGCTTCGAGGGAAACAACTATCATATCCTCGGTTACGACATCGATATCGCACACCCGTCTATTCGGCAGCTCGCGTCCCACAACCTCGCTTTGGCGGAAGAGCGGGATGAAAAAACCCTGCAGATCCTTGAGGATCGCGGATACCGAATAGACCGCAGCGCCTTTGAGGCGTATGCACACGATCCCTCCCGCGGCGGATGGAAGTTCTTAAGTTTTTGTATCGACGAAGGAATATGCAGGGATGCCTCAGATTTTTTTACCCGCATCTTCAACGAGGAACAGCCGTTACCCTACCCTATATACCGCCATCCCGGCGAGGCGGTCCGGTCAATAGAGGAAGCGGGAGGTGTCCCCGTCCTCGCCCACCCTTACGGCAGCATCGGCGGCGGCTATCCGGCCGACCGCCTGCCCGTCTTTTGCAGCCTCGCCGAGGCGGGCATACGGGGTCTCGAATGTTATTCGTCCTACCACAGCAAAGAGCAGACGGAGGCCGCCCGTTCCTTCTGTATGGAGCGGGGCCTGCTCATCACCGGCGGTTCGGACTCCCACGGGCCTTTCACCGCAAAACGGAAACTGGGCAGACCCTGCGTGAGCACCGAAGACCTCCGTTTGGGAGACCTCACAGAACGGGCGGGACTTCCCGCTCCCGCAGTTAGCCGCT
>CAZQNO010000030.1:2731-31232 GCA_964594775.1 uncultured Spirochaetaceae bacterium | reverse complement strand
CACTTCTTAAAGGAGGGGCTTATAAAGCCCCTCCTTTTTAATGTGGTACGCCCTTCGATAGACAATACAAGGGTTTTTATATACCATGACAGGCAGAATGAAACCACCTAGTACAAACGAGACACTCAAAGACAGGATACTGGAGAACATTTCAAAAGTAATAATCGGGAAGGGCGAGGCCATGGAGTTGCTTTTGGTAGCCCTCTTCGCCGAAGGGCATGTGCTGATCGAGGATGTGCCGGGAGTGGGGAAGACCCTCCTTACCAAGAGCCTCGCCAGGAGTATCGACGGGACCTTTAAGCGCGTTCAGTGCACCCCCGATCTCCTGCCCGGGGATATCACGGGCTTCAACGTCTATGACCAGAGGAGCGGTGACTTCGTGTTTCACCCGGGGCCCGTACATACGCACATACTGCTTGTTGATGAGATCAACAGGGCGATACCAAGAACGCAGTCGAGTTTACTGGAAAGCATGGGTGAACAACAGGTAACCATTGATTCGATGAGCTACCCGCTGCCCCATCCATTCATCGTGCTGGCAACTCAGAATCCAATCGAGCTCGAAGGAACATTTCCCCTCCCCGAAGCCCAACTGGACCGTTTCCTCATGAAAATTCATCTTGGTTACCCCGACAGGGAAGAAGAGAGCGAGATTCTGCTCCGCTACAAGAAAGATGATCCCCTTGATACCCTTGAAGCCGTAACCTCGCCCGAGGAGATCCTTCGCCTGCAGGAACTCCGCGGAGAGGTAACAATGAGTGAAGTGGTAAAAGACTATATTCTCGAGATCACCTCATACACCAGAAATCACTCCCGCATCAAGTACGGTGCCAGTCCCCGGGGCTCTCTCGGCCTCATGCACGCCGCGCAGAGCCGGGCGGTACTCCACGGTCGTGACTACATACATCCTGACGACGTGAAGCGGCTGGCGGTACCCGTTCTCTCCCATCGAGTTGTCCTGGAGGATGAAGAACTGATAAGCGGGGTACGGGCCGAAGCGCTTATTGGTGAGATCGTCGAGCGACTTGCCGTCCCGGTCTAGGAACGGGCACAATGCGCGAAATTTATGACGAGATTCCCTCCTCGATTTTCCTCGTATGGCCATCCTTGGCTATCCTCCTTTTCGGATTGTCCTTCGGACTCATTTTTAGAATTGAGGAGCTTGTTTTTTTCAGCGTGGTACTCCTATGGGCTGGATTCCTTTCTCTCCTCTGGAGTACTCGAAGCCTCGACCGTGTCGATTTCTCCCATACACTCGATCGGCACCGGGCCTTTCCCGAAGAGAGGCTGGAAGTAAGACTGTGTATCGACAACAGGAAGCGTCTCCCCGTCCTCCTCGCGGGAAAGATCCCTGTTCCCGAGTCGCTTTCCGGTGAAGGTACTCCGGGACTCATTCGAGAGAGGATTTTTTTTGGAAGAGAGCGGGCCTCTTTTACCCTTTCCCTCTTTCCGCATAAGAGGGGCGTGTACACCTTTGGTCCGCCCGAACTTGCCGGTGGAGACGTATTCGGATTCAGGTACAGGCACAGGACCTTCGGGAAAAGAGAAGAAATCATCGTCTATCCCCGTCCTGCACGAATCAAGGACGTGGGGGCTCACCGAAAGGAATATTTTGGCGATACCGTGGGCAAGAGTCCTGTGGTCGACCCACTGCTTATTCAGGGGTGCCGGGATTATCAGCCGGGGAATCCCGTGAAGAATATTCATTGGAAACTGAGTGCAAAGCATGACAGGATGCGGGAAAAGATGTACGACCCGGTGTGCCGAGACAAGGTGCTGCTCATCCTTGATGTGACTGACTTCGAAACCGAGTCCGACAACGAGGGAGAGATCGACTTCCGGGAGATAGGGGCATCACAGGCATCACAGCCCTTCGAGCGCAGTCTCGAGGTGCTCACCTCCATCGTCATCGCCCTCAGGCGAAGTGGGACCGAGGTAGGGTTCGTCACCAATGGACTCTTTCGGGGTCAGCCCTTGAGTCGTATCACCGTTTCGAGAACTACCTACACGGATGAACTCATCCTGGAAGAACTTGCCAGAGTTGAGCCGGCGTATCGAGTAAGGATGAGAGAGATTCTCCCTTCGATGGGCCCGCTCCCAGCCGGTATACGCTGCATCTACTGTGCCGCCCGTAGTACGGATCAGGTGAGATCTGCTTCTCAGTTTTTTTCGGCCCGGCACACCCACGTATCATTCCTACTCTCGGAACTCGACTCCGAATCCGAGGTACCGAAAAATACCGTTTCCATCCAAAACCTCCTGCTTCCGGAGGAGGCTGTATGAAAGAGGTACCCTGGACGATGACAGTTCTTTTATCGGCGATGGCCCTGTGCGCCATATATCCCTGGAAAGTCCTCTTCTATTCTTTCGTACCGACTCACGCTCTCGGCTTCGGCACAATGGCCGTATATATGACCGCCGCGTGGGTTGTATTCATCTTGTCGGGAAGATATTTCACACGAAAGCTATACCGCCGGGTCTTTCAGGTTGCGGCCTATGGTGCCTCTATTATCTTCCTCTCGTACAGATCGATCCAGGCAGGCAACGAAGAGACTTCTGCCTTTATGCTTCTCTCCCTGTTCACCTTGTACCTCTGGATAAGCGCCGCGCGTTATACGGGCAACTGGATAAAAACCATACAGGCCAGGCACGAGTTCGACCGCGGACTTGCCCTGTTCGCCCTTCTCCTCCTCGTGAAGATCCTCCTCGTCATCAAGCATGCGGAATACGAGATGCCCGGCGTATTCTTTTTCCCCCTCTTCCTCATGTACATCCTTCTGGGTTTCACGGTGATTGCCCGGGGACAGCATCAAGCCGTGGACGGGGACAGGCAGGATTTCCCTCGACTGAGGGCCCTCTTGGTGATGCTCTTCTTTCTCGTGGTCCTCGCCCCATCCCTCATGTTCTACCGGTTCTTCTTCCCGGAGATGCGATGGGCTGCGGAGACCGGGACTGCGCTGATGGGAACCCTATTGGAACCCCTGGGAAAGGCATTCCTGTTCTTCTTTATGTCCCTTAACTTCGGGGGTGTCGCGAAGGCCCATTCCGCAAAGGACGGCGGTACTGCACCGGGGGTTCCGGAGACTGGGAGCCCTGGACCTGTTTCACCGTCCCTCGCACAGTTTATTCTTGTTGCGGGGGTCCTTGTAGCTGCGGTTCTCACACTCCTCCTGATATACTACACGGGACGGAGGCTTGTCCGGTGGCTCCTCTCCTCTGCGAAAATCGACCGGCAGGGCGGCGGCATAAGGCTGCTTCTTCATGATCTGCGAAACCTGTGCACATGGTTCACAGGTCGACCCCGGGCACTGGGATACTACAGGCGCCTCGTACGCTGGGGTCGGCTCACCGGTACGGCATACAGCCCCTCCTTTACCTCATACGATGTAGCTGCCGCTCTCAAGAGAAGATTTCCCTTTGTATCTCAGCATATCGATACCGTCGTGGCCCTTCACGATGACTATCTCTATGGCGATAAAAACTTGAGTACGGAAGAGATTCGCAATGCCCGTGGTGCGCTCAGGAGAATACTGCAACCGGGGGTCATATTGAAAAAGATTCGTTACGGTGATGTGCCGCGTTAGTGTTGTTGAGGGAAGACGGATCTCGAAGGTGAACAAAGAGACCTACACAGCACAGTTAAGCGAAGGGTAGTTTTTAAATGCCTTCTTTTCTCCAATAAGTCTATATATATAATTATATGGACAATCTCTTCGATGTTTACAGATAGGTGGTCTTCAATTTTTCTTCCCTGTCGAAACGACTGAGGGCATTGCGGATCAATCTGTCAATAAGGGACTCGTATGATATTCCCGAAGCTTTCCAGAGTTTCGGATACATGCTTATCTTGGTGAATCCGGGTATCGTGTTGATTTCGTTAACATAGATGGTGCCGTCTTCGGCTAGAAACATGTCTACCCGGCTAAAGCCCTCGGCCGCCAGGGTCTTAAAGGTCCGGACCGCCAGGTCCTGCCCCTTTTTTATAATGTCTGCGGGAAGATCCGCCGGAATGATCAGGGCCGCGCCGTTTTCATCGATGTATTTCGCCTCATAGGAATAGAATTGATGAGACGGTTTTATTTCACCGATTACCGAGGCCCGCACCTCTTCCTCCTCCAGCACCGAACACTCGATTTCTCTTCCCGATAGGTATTCTTCGATGAGGATCTTGAGATCGAACTGAAACGCCGTTTTTATTCCCGCGAGATACTCCTCCTTTGTGTGGGCCATCGTTACGCCTACGGAAGAACCCATGTTCGCCGGCTTTATGAATACCGGACTGCCCAGCTTCCCTTCGATCTCCGCGAAGGGAGGAGCATCGTCCGCAGAACTCACGGTGATGAATTTGCCGATCGGTATTCCCGCCTCCTTTAGCAGCCGCTTCATCACGTCCTTATCCATGCCGACGGAGGAGCCGAGGACGCCCGAGCCGACAAAGGGCACCTGGGCGAGTTTTAACAAGCCCTGTACGGTCCCGTCTTCTCCTAACGGCCCGTGGAGCACGGGGAAGACGACATCGATTTCTATGGCTGCCTCCGAGCTGCCGATTCTCAGCAGTTTGCCTCGGCTTTCGGGCATGAATGCAACGATATCCGCGGAGGGGGGCAGGGCGGAGAGATCGGGACTCTCGTTCGAAAGTAAAAAGTCCGTCGATTCAATCAGGTGCCAATCGCCCTGCTTGTCTATTCCGATGAGAACGGGAGTATACGCATCCTTATCGAGCGAGTTTACAATGTTTTTTGCCGACTGCAGAGAAACCTCGTGTTCCGCCGACTTTCCGCCGAAAAGGACTGCAACGTGTTTTTTTCTCTTGACGCTATTCATACCGTAATTTCTCCCAAGTATTGCCGGTGAGCATCGGAGTTGAGCATGGTCGGTATATTCATTTTCACAGCCCTTTTTAGAATCCACTGTGAAGGATAGGGTTCAGAGGTATATCTTTTCGCCATTTCACCGGTATTCATTTACAAGATTATATCGGGGTCTAAATAATTCTTCAAGGGTTTTTTCGATTTCCTCTTGGTACCAAGGTGCCTTTTCATCAAAAAGAAGTCTTTCCCTGATTGAACTTTTTGATGAGATCGATGTGACCAAAAATGCTGAATCCGCCCTTGGCAATCAAGCGGCGTAGTCCTGCAGTTCTCCTTTTCCGTCGCAGTATCTGCTGTGAGTGTGATAATTGGTCCTCATTCCCGCCTATTCTCTCCGCTTTGCCTATGTATTGCAAGCTCCGGCCCGATATATTATAAAGAATATCATATGCGAAAAGCGGATTTTGAAGAAAAGATACAGCGAACATCGGAAAGCATTCAGAAATGCAGAGATGAGATAGGAAAGCGGGTCGTCGGTCAGCCGGCTTTGATCGACGGCATCCTCATGGCCCTCATTGCCGGCGGTCATGTCCTTGTAGAGGGAGTGCCGGGATTGGCGAAGACCCTGGCCGTAAAGACCGTTGCCGACGTGGTGGATGTGGAGTTTCGGCGGATTCAGTTTACTCCTGACCTCCTCCCGGCGGACCTGGTGGGGACTCTCGTGTATCGTCAGCAAAGCGGTGAGTTCGTAGTGCGGAAGGGTCCGGTATTTACCAATATCGTTCTCGCCGACGAAATAAACCGTGCGCCTGCAAAGGTGCAGTCGGCCCTCCTTGAGTCGATGGAGGAGCGGCAGGTGACGATCGGAGAGACTACGTATCCTCTTCCTCAGCCCTTCTTTGTTTTGGCGACACAGAATCCGATCGAACAGGAGGGGACCTATCCCCTGCCCGAGGCACAGCTCGACCGCTTCATGATGAAGCTCCGCGTTGTCTATCCTTCCCATGAAGAAGAGCTGATGATTCTGCGCCGAATGGGGGTGGAACGGGAGATCGAGGTCAACAAGGTCTTCAGCGCCGAACACTTGAAGAGTCTGCGGAAAATTGCCTCGGCCATTCTTGTAGATGAACGGATAGAGGAGTATATCGTCCAAATCGTCACTGCCAGCCGTGCCGAGGGTGAGGAAGCCCGTTCCTACAGCCGTTTCATCGATTACGGGGGCTCGACCCGCGGAACCCTCTTTCTCTATCGCTGTGCAAAGATCAAGGCCCTGTTCGAGGGAAGGACCTTCGTTATCCCCGACGATGTAAAGACGGTGGTCTTCGATGTCATGCGGCATAGAATCGTGCTCTCCTACGAGGCGGAATCGGAGGAGCTCAGTCCTGACGATGTCATACGGCACATCCTCAAAGCCGTTCCCGTTCCCTGATCTTTTATGAAATGAATACCTTCGAGCTGTTTTCCCGGATAAAAAACCTTCCCCTTGCCTCGGAAAAGATCGTAGAAGGGCTTTTTTCCGGAAACTATCGCTCAGTATTTCGAGGTCCCGGCCTCGAATTCGACGAGGTGCGGGAGTATCAGGAGGGAGACGATTCCCGTTTTATCGACTGGAACGTGAGTTCCCGAATGGGCAGTCCCTATACTAAGACCTTTCGGGAAGAGCGGGAGATGACCCTCTTTCTTATCGTGGATTCTTCCGCTTCTCTCGGTACGGCCACGGGAAGGATGAGCCGGCAGGATATGGTCCTTACCTTAAGCTCCCTTCTTGCCTTCGCGGCGGTGCATAACAACGACAGGGTGGGCGCGGCCTTCTTTTCCGACCGTATTGAGAAGTGGGTGCCCCCTAAGAAGGGAAAAAAACAGGTGTTCCGGCTGGTGGAGGATATCACGCAGCTTCCGCTGCAGAGCCGGGGTTCCGATCTGGCCAACGCCATTCGAACGGTCTACGAATCCCTCAAACGCCGAGGGATCTGTGTAATCATTTCGGACTTTCGCGTGAACCCCAGCTGGAGAGAGCTGAGTCTTCTGGCGAGAAAGCACGATGTGATCGCCGTAAAAATCACCGATCCCTCGGAGAAGGTCTTCCCCTTGAGCGGCCTGGCCGAGCTCGTCGATCCGGAAACGGGAGCGGTGCTGTCCGCCGCCGGCAGTGTTCCCGCCTTCCGCCGCCGCTACAGGGAGTTTTGGGACGCACACCATCTCCTCTGGGAGCGGGAGTGCCGGCGCAGGAAAGTTTCGACCCTTACGGTGAGCACGAACGACGATCCCGTGGCCACGCTCCTTAGATTCTTTAACCGGAGGAAAAAGCGACGATGAGGAGATGGTTCTTCCCCTTGCTTTCGTCGCTCCTGCTTCTCTCCGCCTTCTTCGGCGTGTCTGTGGTGTATGCCGTGGAGAACGCCAGAGTGGAGGATACGGTATTCCTCCCGCAAGAGTTTTATGTGGGCGACCGGGTGGAGTTGCGTATTTCCTTCATCCCCGACGAAGGAATGATGGTCAGGCCTCCCGCCGAGCTTCCCGTCCTTTCGTGGATGGACCTTCACGAGCTAACGGTTATGCGGCAAGATACTGTTTGGGAGGCGCGAATTCTCTTTACCTCCTATGCTCCCGGCACTCGTTCTCTACCGCCTATAGAAATGGGAGATGTGCGCTTCGATGCGCTGAAAATTCACACCCGCGCTATCCTTGCTGAGGAGGAGCATGAGTTCTATGGACTGAAGAATCAGCTTCTCATACCGGGGACCCGTTTTGCCATAATTTTCTTGGTGTTTCTCCTTTTTTTCGGTCCGATTATCGTTCTCAATTCCGCCGGCCGGATTCACCACGGTTTCAAATCACTTATTGTCGCACAGCGGGGCCGCAGGCCGTATCGCCGCATACAGCGCAGTCTAAAGGAGCTGGCCGAGCGACAGGCGCAGATGAGCAGCCGGCGATTCTACATCGTTCTCGACGAGGAGTTCCGCCGCTACCTGAGCGATCGCACCTGCGATGATTTTCTTTCAATTACTTCGTCGGAATTCAAAGCGAGTCTTTTGGCCGCCCTTTCTGAGGGAGGTAAAGACAGGGTGCCGGCGGTCGAAGAGCTGCTGAGAAGAAGCGACTTGATTAAGTTTGGAGGAGAAAATTCTGATAAGAACCGACGGGAAGGGGATATTGAGCTGGTGCTTTCCGTGGTCCGTCTTGTG
Organism: uncultured Spirochaetaceae bacterium; assembly: GCA_964594775.1. Classification (GTDB taxonomy): domain Bacteria; phylum Spirochaetota; class Spirochaetia; order DSM-16054; family Sediminispirochaetaceae; genus CAYFVU01. Next base: position 23,236 of record CAZQNO010000030.1, on the reverse strand, counting down.
GAGGAGATAGAGAGAGCGCGGCGGAAAACGGAGCAGCAGCGTCGCCGGAAAGGCAGGAGCAAGAGGAGGTTTACGGGTGATCACCTTCGATAAGCCGGTACTGCTGATCGTACTGGCCGTTCTTCCCACGGCGGTGTATCTTCGTCATTTCTGGCCGAAGAGGGGAGGACGAATATCCTTTTCCTTCACGATCTGGCAGAAACAGGTCTTGCCGGCCCCTCCTTTGGGAACTCGTTTGCTGTTTCTGCTTACCTCCCTGATGTTCTGGCTGGGCCTCGTCTCTCTTCTTACGGCTCTTGCCGGACCTTCTATTACCGAAAGAGAGCGGATCTACCTCTCCCGCGGCATCGACATCATGGTGGTACTCGATCAGTCGCCGAGCATGGCGGCACAGGACTTTTCTCCGGGCAACCGCTTCGCGGTGGCAAAGGAGGTGATTGACGATTTTATTATTGGAAGGGAAAACGACTCGATAGGATTGATCGGTTTCGGTGACAAAGCGGCTATCCGGGTACCGCCGACGAAGGATTATCCCTTTCTTAGAGAACAACTCGATAGACTACGCTTGATGGAATTGGGCCGCGGGACGGCGATCGGCATGGGTCTTGCCCTTGCCTGCGTCCACCTCCGAGAGAGTACGGCATCTCGACGGATCGTCGTGCTGGTCACCGACGGCGAGAACAACGCAGGGGAGGTAACTCCTACCTCTGCGACTAAAATCGCGGCGGAAATGGGAATACGGGTCTATACCATCGGTGTGGGGGGAAGAGAGGAGGCCGCCATCGAACTGGAAGACCCGGAAACGGGAAAAATAATTCATGGAACCATCGAGAGCAGTTTCGACGAGGAACTTCTTACTTCGATCGCCGATGCAACGGGAGGCCGCTTCTTCACCGCCGGCAATCCCACCGCCTTAAGAGCCGTTTTCGAGGATCTAGACGCTAGAGAGAGTGTCGAGCGGCGCATCAGGGTTCGCATTCAAACCTCTTCGATCCATAAGACCTTCATAATGGCGGGGCTGCTTCTCATCCTCGTCAGCTTCTTTATCCGTAAAGTCGTCTATCGGGAGGTACTCTGATGGAATCTCCCGAAATGCTCTGGCTTCTGCTCCTGCTTATTCCCCTCGTCGTGGTCATGCTTCGAAATTTCACGCAGGGACGAAAGGAGTTGGGAAAGTTCAAGGGAAGAGGGGCCGCTTCTCTGCTCTACGATGCCTTTACGATAAAATGGTTTTTTTCCTCCCTCTTCTTCCTCCTTTTTGTGGTCTATGCGATTCTCTCCCTCGTGGGTTTTACCTCCGACCGGGAGCAGCCGGAAGAGGTACCGGCGGAAACGGACATTATTTTTGCCGTTGACATTTCCCGCAGCATGCATGCCGGCGACGTGCGGCCCGATAGATTGGGGAGAAGCAAAGCGGTAATGAGGGGGATCGTCGACCGCGTCGCACCGACGCGCTTTGGTGTTGTGGTCTACAAGGGAGATGCATATACGCTTCTGCCCGTCACTGAGGACAGAAGCGCTCTCCGTTCCTTTATCAATCTTCTGTCGCCCTCTCTCTTTACCTCTCCCGGGACGAATGTCGAAGCGGGTATTAGAAAGGCCGTGTCCGGTTTTCCCGGGAAGGAATCGAGGAGAAAGATCATTCTCCTGTTCAGCGACGGAGAGTCCCACCAGGGACATCCGTCGGATGCCGCTTCACTCTGTGCCGAGCAGGATATCGTGCTGCATGTGCTCGGTGTCGGTACAGCCGAGGGCGGGAAGATCTTGACTGCCGATGGTGAGTACCTCCGGGACGAGGGGGGAGAGGCGATTGTATCCAGGCTCAATGAAACGCTGCTTCTCCGGCTCGCCGAAAACGGCAGAGGAACCTATGTCTCCATCTCCGGCACCGAAGGCTTGGACTCGGTGATAAATCGTTTGGAATTGAATCCGGAAGAGGGGAAGATACGCTTCGTCACCGAGGGACGATATAAAAATTTTCTCATTATCGCCCTCGTAGTTCTTTTTCTTTCCGTATTGGTAAAGGTGGTGCCATGGCGCGGTACTTTTTAGCTCTCGGCGTATTCCTGTCCTCTCTCCTCCTCTCATCCTGTGGAGAATCGGAGGTGTATGTACGGGTGCTCGAGGGGAACTATGCCTTCTCTCGCGGTGATTATATGTCGGCGAATTTCGATTATATCCGGGCATCCCGCTTCGGCGTGTTTCTTCCCCGAATACACTACAATACGGGCAACGTATATCATGCCCTGGGAGAATCCGAGGCGGCGCTGATGCTGTGGTTGGAGGCGGAGGATCCGGAAGATGAGGAACTCTTTTATCGAATTTACTTCAACCGAGGAGTCCTTCATTATGAACAGGGAGAGTACGAAGAGGCATATACCTCCTTTCGGCGCGCCCTCAAGTTCAGACCTGCCGACAGGGAGGCGAAGGTCAATCTAGAATATTCTCTGAGAAAACAGGCAATAGAGGAGGGCGGCGAACCGCCCGTTTCGGACTCGCAAGAGCAGGATTCAATCGACGACGACGGCAGGAGAATACTCGAGTACGTGCAGCGAAGCGACCCCGTACCCACAGACTTCGCTTCCGAAGAAATGGAGGAAGGGGAGGTAAAAGATTGGTAGCCTGTTCGAAGTTTCGCCAATTACCTCTGATCTTTGCCGCCGGCCTCCTCGGCCTTGCGATGGGTTTCCCGTTGATATCGGAGGCCCAGAGCGCCGCCGGCGATGCAGACGGCGATGCCGCCGAAATCGTGGAAATCGACGTGAGCCCTAATCCAGTGGGAAGGGGTGATCGATTTACCGTTACGTTAGAGCTGCCGGTAGCGGAGTCGGAGAGCATTACGGTCGAAGAACCTGAGCTGCCCGATCCCTTCTCTATGATAGCGGGCCCCTATATACGGCCGGTATATATCATAAATGAGGAGGGGCGCAGGGTCAGACGCAGCCGGGTATCCTTCGTGTATGTAAGCGACGAAAGCGGTCGTTTTGAATTAGGATCCTATCTCTGCCGCTCCGTTGAAGGCAGCTTCAACAGCGAGCCGCTGTTGATGGAGATCGGTCTGTACCGTAACCGCAGTTTGGTCGTTCCTCCGGATATTTCATGGAAGCTCAATAGAGAGCGGGTCTACGTGGGGCAGAATGTCGTAGCGATATTGGAGGTCGAAGGGCTGCGCGACATCCGCATTTTCGAGCGTGTCGAGGTGACTCCGCCCGCGGAAGGCTTTTTCGAGCCGATAGACGGGGTGGGAACAATTACCCGCTATGAGCTCGGCGGTGAAACGCTCTATCGACAGCCGGTGGCGGAATATCTGTTCACTCCCTCGACGGCGGGAAGGATGGAAATCCCGCGGGCCTATCTTGATGCCGACGGGGTGAGAATACAGAGTGATGTCCCGGTAATTCGGGTCTCTTCCCTTCCGGAGGAAGTGAAGGAGAGCGGGATGGTCGGGGTCTTTCGCGTAGACTCACAGGTGGACACTGAGAAGATGAGCCGCTCAGAGGTTTTACGGTTTGAGATGAGAATCAGCGGAACGGGAAACCTCAACTATCTGCAGATTCCCCCCCCGAGCATCGAGGGATGGAGCGTGATCGAGGAGAAGGAGGAAGAGTCCTTTGAGGCCGCGGCCGAGGGGTATCGGGGTTATCGCAGTCGAATCTACCGACTGTCTCCCGAATCGGCGGGCGAGCCGGCGGTCCGCGTTCCCCGTCTGCGTGCCGTTGATCCGAGAAACGGCCGCGTCTATTCCCTCGGTGGCGAAAGATTTCTGATCGAGGTTAGTGCGGCGGAGGAGACGACGGCGGCATCGGAAAGCGATGCATTGCCCTTTATTCCCAGAGAGATGTATGCCGACGATAGCGCCGCCGGGATTACCCGCTACAGAGAGCCGGGACCTTATCTTTGGCTTCTTCCGGGTCCCCTGGTCTTTCTCTTTTTCCTCATTCTTCGTCGCAGACATCCAGTTGTTCTTTTTATCTCTCTTCTCTCTCTGCTGCTTCTCTCTTTTTCACCGGCGCCGATGATCGAAAATCCTGAAGTCGAGCGGGGAATGCGGGCCTATGCCGCCGGAGAATGGGAGGCCGCCTATGATGCATTTTACCGGCTCCTGGATGAACAGCGGTACTGCCCGGACGGACGTTACAATCTCTCACTCGCCGCCTACCGGCTCGGACGTGTCGGGGAGGCGGTATTCTACGCCCGCTCGGCCGTGCACGCGGATCCTTCGGAAAACACCTACCGCCGGCTGCTTTCTTTTTATGAGGAGGAGCTCGAACTGCCGCAGCATGATCTCTTTCCATGGCCCGTACATCCCGACATGGTGCTTCTCGTTCTCACCCTCGTCATAAACTTCGCCGGCTTCATTGGAGTATTCTATCTCTTCAGCCGAAGAAACGCCTATTTCATCGCCGCTGCCTTTCTTCTGGTACTTGCTTTCGCCTTTTCAACGGCCTTAGCCTACTCGATATATTCGAGAACCGCCGATGTCGCCGTGGCGGTGGACGAAGATGTGGAAGTGAAGACCATACCGCAGAACGGTTCTTCTAACGCCTTCATCCTCAAGGAGGGGGAAACGGTGGAGATAGTAGGAAGGGCCGAACCCTTCGTCTTCGTGAAGACCGTTTTGGGCAGAAGGGGATGGATCAGAGAGGCGCAGCTGCGGAGGCCCGATGAGTTTTGAAGAAATTTTTGACAACTGGGAACGGAAGAGGGGAAAGGAACAATGGGAGGAGCTGAAGAAGAGCAAGGACCTCGATTCGGCTCCCGGCTTTGCACCTAAGCGCTCGGAATTGCGGAAGATGGAACCGCAAGACAGCATCGACCTTCACGGCATGGACAGCGGCAGCGCCGAAGCGGCTTTAGCGGCCTTTCTCTCACAGGCCCGTTCCCGCGGACTGAAGAAGGTGCTGATCATCCACGGAAAGGGGAACCACTCGGCGGGAGATCCGGTTTTGGAGAAGATGGTGCGAAACTATCTGGAGAAGTGCAGCTTTACCGGCGAAACAGGGAAACCCGGCAGAGACCTGGGGGGCGGCGGCGCGACGTGGGTATTGTTGAAGCTTAACGCTCCCGGTAAATGATTCGGCCCCGGGTGAGGTCGTAGGGTGAGAGGGCAACCTTGACTTTGTCTCCGGGGACTATGCGAATGTAGTGTTTACGCATTTTCCCGGAAAGATGAGCGAGAATGAGATGTCCGTTGTCCAGTTCTACACGGAACATGGTATTAGGAAGAGATTCACGCACGATCCCTTCTACTTCGATTGCTTCCTCTTTAGCCACAGCTCCTCCTTGATAGTCTTGGACATAATAGAGAGCCGAGCGGCGAATGTCAACTAGCCGGAACTACCGGAACTACCGGAACTAGTTGACATTTTTTCTCATTTTTTGCATAGTCTCATGCTCGATAGGCGACCGAATATATTTGGTGAGGGAATATATGGATAAGAAATTCGAAGCACAGGTGAATAAAAACCTTCTTCAAATGAAAGAGGAGATAATAAAATCTCTGGTTGCAGAGAGCGAGGAGTTCGAAGCGCTCTTAGAGGACATCGATCCAAAGGATTTGGCCGATATTGCCGCCGACGATATCGATAGAAAAACCCTCGAGGCGCTGAATCAGCAGGACATCAAGCGCCTGCGGCTCATCGATTCGGCCCTCTCCAGACTAAAAAACGGCCGTTACGGGCTCTGTATGCGCTGCGGAAAGCGCATAAAAACCGAGAGGCTCGAAGCCATTCCCTATGCACTGATGTGTATCGAATGTAAAAACAGCGAAGAGCGAAAAAACCGGTAATACTTTTCACAAATCTTCCGAAAATTTGACTAGGAAGGTGTGAAAAGATGGTATCATTACCTGTTGGTACAGCTACCGTTCATCCCGCAAATTTAATGAAGGCACGATTCGGTTCCGGGCGTCTCATATTCCCGGTAAAACCGAGCCAGGCCATCTATGCACGCTTTGAACATGTGGCCGGACTCCCCAGCAGGGCGGAGGGAGGTCTCAGTCTCTCCAAACTCATGTCCATCGACAAACTCATCGACCGTCTCATTCATCTGAAGAAGATGACCGGTTCAGGCGAGCAGAGAGCTGAAATAGACCGGCTCATACAAGAGCTAACAGTGAATAAAAGTGATCCGAACGCCGACGTCGGTCAGGCGGTCCGGGAACACGCCGATGAGCTCAGCTCGCTCGTAAGAACGGAAACGGTCTACCCTCCGCAGGGCAGCTTCGAGGGGCTGCTTTTCAGCATTTCTGCCTAATCAACAGTCCTGAACAAAAGGATTATGGTTCTTCTCCCTCTCGATTGTACTGAAGGGGCCGTGTCCGGGAAAGACGCGGGTCTCATCGGGAAGCGAAAAGAGCTTGCTGCATATGCTGCTAATAATATCCCGATGGTTGCCCCTGGGAAGATCGGTGCGGCCTACGCCTTCGAAGAAGAGGGTGTCGCCGGAAAAGAGTATGAGATCGCGGGCCGAGTAGAGGCTCACGCTGCCGGGGGTGTGACCCGGGGTGTGGAGGACGGTTATGTCGGTTTCGAGGATTGTATCTCCCTCCCGCAGATAGCCTTCCGCCTCGGGCAAGCTCCCGAGAAAACCATGAAGGACCGAGTTATACGCAATACCGAGGGCGTCGAAGTTTTTCATGTGCGCTTCGGCGGCATTCTTCCCTATAAAAGCCGCGTCCTTTTCATGAATGTAGACGGGAACGTGGACATCTTTGGCTGCGAAATGCTTGCAGAGTTTCCCCACTTCCGCGAGATGGTCGAAGTGGCCGTGGGTGAGCACGATGGCGAGGGGCGTGAAGTTTTTCTTCTGAAGCTGACCGATGATTTCATCGAAGTTGCCGCCGGGGTCGATGATGAGGCAGTTCTTTTTCCATTGAGAATATATATAGGTGTTTGTGTTGAGTAATCCTGTTACTATTCGTTCTACCATGCTACAGTTTAACTTTAAGGGATAGAGGATGCAAATTCAAGAAGAAAGCGTGTTACATTTCTTTTTCATCGCTTTTATCGCACTTACCGCGTATCTCGCGGTTCCCGGCGCCGGCGCCTTCTATGTGAGGGGGGTGTGGCGTCAGTTTAGGAGAACGATGACCGCTTCGGTACTCTTCCGCCCTCTCACGTATGCAGACCTGCATTTTCGGGATGAAGAGTGGACGGGACCCTGCCGCTTCTACGGTACCATTCGAGCCATACAGGGAGAAGACCGGATCTGGTGTTCCAATGGACGTATTTCGGTTTCGGTAGATCTGCGGGGAACGCGTATCTACCTGCTCTCATCGACAATCGACGAGGAGCGGATCTATGCGAGGCACAGCAGTCCGGAGGAGCCTCCGAGGAGAATTTCATGGAAACGTCTCTCCTCCCTGCCGGAGTATACGAAGGTGTACATCGCGGGAGTCCTCCGCCGGGAGAAAGGAACAGGGGTCTTTTCCCGGAGAGAGGATCTTCCCCTTTTAGTTATCATCTATGAACAGGAGGACGAGGCCCTGCTGCGGCAGGCGGTTTGGCGGGGCCGGCAGCGAAATGAATACTGGAATCTCTATACCCCCGGTTCCCTCGTTGTCGGGTCCTTCTCCCTCTTTCTCTATTTCTATCTGCTGGTACAGCGCCCCCTGCTCCAGCTGCCGGCTCTGGCTGCCCTGACCCTCTCTCTCGCTCCGATTCTACCTCTGCTGCCGCCGGCGTTGTTCTTCGTGATTCTGTACATGAGGAACTGGCGCACGGGCAGGGTCCTGCGGGCCGAAAGGGACCTGCTCCGCATCTCGACCCTCTATTTTAATGACGGGATCGAAATAGGTGAGGAAGAAAGCGTCCGGAAGACCCGGCTGCCGACGGGCGAACAGTTTCTCATGCTTCGAATGGAAAACAAGAGAGAGGTGCCGGCCGTTTTCCCCGAGGGGCGGTGGATAGACCTCTCGATTTCGAAACGCCTCATCGGCAGGGAATACTATATTTTTGGGGTTTCCTGCGGCGAAAATTCAAATGAGCTGCGGCTCTGTACTCCACGGGACCCGGCGGCGGAAGGCCTGATAGTCCCGGGAAACCCCTTTTTCCTGGCGAAAAAGTGTGAAGCGAGGGCCCGTCACCTGGAGGCGGTCGGACTTTCTCTCTTCGTAGCGGGAGCCCTTATCAACGGATTCCTCGCTTTTGCCGCCCTGCGAACCCTGCTCTATTGAGAGGGGGAGGAGCTTTGGGTCTTGTTATCGCCGGTGTCCCGCTTATCTCTTTTTTTTCTGGCGAAGTTAACGGTGATCGTTCGTCCGCGAAAATCTATGTTGTCCATGGCCTCTATAGCTTCCTTCGCCCGATCTTTCGGGATGTCGATAAAGGAGTAGTTATCGAGAACCTTGATGTTTCCGATGTCCTTTGGACCGAGCTTCACCTTTGAGCGAAAAAGGCGGGCCAGGTCTTTTGGAAAGACCTTCCGATTCTTTCCGATACTCACGAAGATCGTCTGCATTTCTCCATCTCCGGATGCGGCAAGGGATGGCGTATCCCCCTCGACCATGCTTTTAAAGAGGAATGCGGAAAGGTAGCCGCGCATGAAGAGCGGGACGCTCTTTTTTATGAGTCTTCGATATTTATTGAGAATATCGGGATTTTCTTCTTCCTTTATTCGTTTGACGAGGCTCTTCAATTGGCCCTGCAGGACCTCCTCGTTCTTTGGAAAATCTTCTTCCTTGCTGTTCATCTGATATTTCTCCTGTAGGGTCCTAAACGAGTCCATCTCCCGGGATGAAAGAATAAGAGAGAGCACGGGACGGGGGCGGTGTCCCGAAACCGCTTGTGCTAATTCGAGTAAGAGGCTTTCCTTTTCCGGGAGGCCGAAAAGAAAGAGCGAATCGTAGTGCAGACCGATGTGTGCGGCATCTTGAAAGGCAGTCGCCGAACAGCGGAAGCTTTCGGCCATCTCCTTTTCGTGTTCGGTAACGGGGCTTACCGTGGTGCGGTCTACGGTTCGACAGGATATTCCCTGCCGCTCTAAGAAGCGGCGGAATTTTTCCGCCCGCTGAGGCGTATCCACTAAAACGAGACTGCGTGAGATGTCCTTGGCGTACATCAGCTCTAAGAGTGTCCGCGGGGAAGGCTCGGGACTTTCGTAGATGTGGTAGGGTGGAACGGTGCGGTTTCTCTCCTCCGCGGTAAGGGTTATGGGCCGTTTGAGAAGGTACTCCAGCTCTTCTACGAGGGAAATAGCGGGGGTAAAGAGGGAAATGCTGCCGGTTTGTGGTATCTTGGTGAGTATGAACTCGACGTCGTGCGTGAACTCCTGCCGGCCCTCCTTTTCCGGAATATTCGCCACTATCGAAGGGGCAGCGACGAAGCTGAGATTGTTTCTCCGCAGGTGGTCAATGATACGCTCGGTGGTGCCGACAATTAAAGCGGGCTGCTTGGAGAGGACCTTGAGTTCCTTTTTCGGCTCTTGGCTGATCCCCAGGGCCGCGAAGAAGTCCCCGCGGGTAAATGATCCGGGAAAGCGGCGGAACTCATGTTCGTATTTTTCGACGGCCTTTGCCGAATTGGTAAGAATGATGGCCCTGGTCCCTCTCTTGCCCGGTTTACCCGACGATATAAACGGGAGGAGCTGTGCGATGGTTTTTCCTTCGCCTTCTACACTTTCTACGATGAGGTCTCTGCCTAAATATGCATGTGCGAGATACTGTTCCTGGAGAGGGGTCGCATCTCGGAATCCGGCGGCACGCAGAAGACTGCCCGGGTCCTTTTCGGGGCGATGCAACTTGATGTTCTGCAACACGATGATATCCTATGTTTGCTCGTTCGACTACATAAAAAGATATATTCTGTCTATACCTTTGTCAAGAAACGACATAGTAATCGGGAGATTTAACGATGAAGCGGTCCCAGACTTTCGATAAACAGCTCTTAAGAGCCTGCGCGGTCCTGATCCTCGCATTGCTCCTTCCCGCTGCCGGAGAGGCGAAGGAGTTTGAATTCAAGTACCCCGTGGGTTTGAAGTATAAGATCCTCAGCGAGGTGGATGAACGGGTCTATGCGAACGGTTTTTTCAGCCATCAAGCCGATATTCTCAACCGAATTTCTGTCGAAATTACGGACTTCGAGGAGGGAAAGGGAACCCTCGAGGGCCGCTTTATCACCACAGAGAGGCTGAAGGGAAGCGTTTCGGCCTATCAGATTGATCAGAGCTACGATACGGTATACCGGAGGGGGACAAAGGGAGACTACGATATCGACGCGGAATACTACATGCCCGTGGTGAGGAACGTGCCGATCTTTCCCGACGGAGATGTGCAGATAGGTGACACGTGGCGCAGAAAGGGGGAAGAGGTTCATGACTTCAGAAGGGGTTACGGTATCAGCGAGCCCTTTCGCATCCCCTTTGTCGCGAATTATCGGTATCAGGGGCGGGAAACGATCGAGGGGAAGGCCGTCGACGTCATTACCGTACAGTACCACGTGCGCCATAGGACCGGCCCCTACTTTGAGCGCTATCCCCTCTACCCGGTACGGATCTCCGGTTTCTCCGACCAGGTTATCTACTGGGACGAGGAGGCCGGTCATCCCTACGCCTACAACGAACAATTCAGCATGCTCTTCGTCCTCTCAAACGGTGATTACTATGAGTTTGCCGGCACCGCCTGGGCGAGGGTCACCGAATCGATCCCCATGGACAAGGTGAAGGTCGCCGAAGAGATAAACCGGCGGATTCGGGAGGATAAGGTGGAGGACGTGGAGGCGAGGGTCGATGAAACGGGAGTCACCCTTAATCTGCCGGACTTGAAATTCACTCCCGATTCGGCGGAACTCCTTGACTCGGAGAAGGAGAAATTGGACAGAATCATAGAGTATCTCTCTCGATGGCCGGAGAAGGACCTCGAGATAACCGGGCATACCGCTTTGGCCGGCACCGCCGCGGGACGGCAGCGGCTCTCGGAGCTCCGCGCTCAGCGGGTGGCCGAATATCTCTTGGAAAAGGGAGCGAGAGAGGCAACGGAGATCATCATCGAAGGCAAGGGAGCCCGAGAGCCCGTAGCCGACAACAGTACACCGGAGGGGATGCGGCAGAACCGTCGTGTAGAGATAACCATCCTGGAAAATTAAAAGTTACTGCGCTCGTTCTCTGACCCTTGTATTAGCCCTCTCCGAGTAATAGGATACAAAGGGGAGGAGAACTATGGATGCAGGTGATCGATTATACATGAGAATGCAGAAGACGATGAAAAACGGCTCTCTCGAGTTCGAAGAGAAGCTCGGGAAGATCCGGCAGTACTTTGCCGAGAGCCTCGTTTCATTTCCCGATTCCCTCACCGACGATCTCTTCGATTCGCTCTTCGAGGGCAAGGGGTTGAACGAGCAGACCCTTTTAGAACGCAGCCAGATTCTTCCCGCGCTTACTCAGTTGTTTTTGCAGGAGTTCGACGATGCTACCGACCCTTTTACGATCGGGGATTGGAAGGACATAGGTGAGGTGGTCTCCGACTACGGTGTCGATCTCGATGAAAAGACCCTCAACTATGTAATGGGAAAGGTGGTGGAGCGAGGAGCTATCTAAGGCAAGGAGGAAAGAATGGACGCACGGAAGGCACAGATACGGGAACATCAAGAGGCTGTCGACGAGCTCGATCTTTCGATCGAACGGCAAAAGGGAGAGCTCGGGAGGGTTCTTCTGGAAAAGGAAAAAGCCCCCGCCGCCGAGCTGGAAAAAGCGGCAGGGGAAGCCGGGAAAACGAAGAGCGGTCTTGCCTCCCTCGAAGCGCAGAGGAAGAGTCTCAAGGCCGCTCTCGACGGCAAAATAGCTGCCGTTGATCGTATAGAAGCACTCAAAGGAGCGCGGGAGGACTACAAGCGGAGCAGAGAGAGCCTCCTCTTGGAAATTGGCCGGAAGGGCTGGAATCTCTTCGATCAGGGAAGTCTCGATGAAAAGGATTTTCGCCCCTATTTTACCGAAGTTATTGAGAGAGCCAGGGAGATAGAGGAACGGGAGAGAAAAATCCGCGATTTCGATGCGGAGAAGGAACGCGCCGGCCTGATGAAGCGCTTCTCAGTAAGCGCCAAAATAACCCTCATTCGCACGCAGATACGCCGTCTGCAGGGGGCAATGGATGAACTCTTCGTTACCGCCGGCGAAGCATTGCTTTCTTCGGGCAAAACTGAGGCGATCCCCGATGAAGAGATGAAGCGCAGCATCAGCCGGCTGAAGGATATGGAAGAGCGGGAAGAGGAGCGGGAAGCTGAACTGAAGAAGCTGGAGGGGGAACTGTCGGGCTTCGATGAGAAGATCGAGGAGAACTGCGAAGGAACGGCCCCGGAGAGGCGGATGAAGAGCCTCGACGAAGAGCTTTCCTCTCTGCAGGAGCGTCATTATGAAAAGCTGCGTCTTCTCGGAGAAGAGTATTTTTCTCTTCCGGAGAAGCCGGAGAAGGAGGATAAGGAGATCAAGCTTATCATCGAGCGAATCTCGGATTTGGAAACGCAGAAAGGAAAGCACCAGGAGGAGATACACGTGCTGCAAGCCAAGCTCGAGAAGGATGAGCTGGAGGGGCAGATCAAGAAAAAGGAAGACTCCATCTCGAAGCTCGAGCAGCGGGTAAAAGAGGAGAAGAAGGAGATAAAGACGCTGAAGGAGGGGATCGCCTATGATAAGAACAGGCTTTCCGATCTGGATGCGATTATCGGAGGAACGTGAGAATAGCAACGCGGGGTCGTCCAATTGCGTGAACGGCCCCGCTTCAGTTACAAATATCGGTACTGCCTGACCGGCTGCCGGAGCTTTACCCCTTCTCCCGGGCGGTGTAGATTGCCTTTATCCTGGCAAGCCGTACCTCGACGCTGGTGAAACGCGGCTGCTTTTTATCATCTTGCCTCCCCGGAGCGTTTCCCATAGTATGAACTATGAGTTCTCTCGATGAGCTTCCCTTTCCCGCCTGTCTGCTGCGGTCCGACGGGACAATTTCTGAGGCGAATACGGTCCTCGGGGCTCTTCTCGGATATCCGAACCCGGAACATCTCAGGGGTTTTCCCTTTCGCCGGCTCCTTGTTGAGACGGACAGGCAGAGATGGGAGGCGACGGAATGGGGGCGGATGGGTTTTTTCACCCTCAAAGGGGCGAAGGGCGAATCGATTCCCGTGAATCTCGGCAAGTGGAAGAAAAAGCGGGAGACGATGGTGGCCTTATGTCCCCTGCCGGAAGGATCGGAAAGCGACCATGGATTCGAAAACGCCACCGATTCCTTTTTCCTGCAGTTCTCCTCTCGGGTCTTCTCGGAGGATTATTCGCGTTCTCCCCTTCTGCTGGCCCTCGAGTCGCTCTGCGACGCCCTGGGTTTTGCGGCGGCGGGGATATACCTCTACGATGAGGAGTTTCGGCAATACAAACTCACCGAACAGGCGGGTATGCCGGAGGAGCTGACTAGCGAATACGCGGCGATCCATGCCTCTCGTTTCGAAGCCGGCGCTTCATGGCCTCTTGTCTTTGCCGATCTTCCCGAATACGCGCCTCTCTCACCGACGGTAAAAATGTGCGGATTCAATGCAAATGCGGTTTTTCCCTTCGGCAGCGAGAAGGCGAGTCGCGGTATGCTGGCGGTATTCGACCGTCTCGCCCCTTCAAAAGAGCCTCCCCTTCGATCCAAGCTCGGTGCCGTGGAAGCGGTCGTTCCAAAGCTCTCTCATCTTGTCGAGAGATTCATTATGCGGGGCCGGATGAAGGAGAATGAAGTGCTCTATCGTTCTCTTGTGCGTTCCATGCCCAGCGGAGTCATGGTCCGTGACCGGGAGGGGAGGATTACCCATTTCAATATAGCTGCCGAGAGAATATTCGCCGTCTCTCAAAAGGAAGTTCTTGGTTCGAAAGAACATATTCCCGGTGTGCAGTTCTTTACGAGGGAAGGAGAATCGGTCTCCTTTCAAGAGCTTCCCTCGCTACAGGTTCTCACGCAGGGTAAGCCCCTGCGCAACAGGGAACTGCAGATGTCTCGAAAGGACGGTTCGTCCGTATGGCTCTCCGTCAATGTCGAACCCCTCTTGCATCCGAATTTCGAACAGCCCTACGCGGTTGTCGCCACCTTCAAGGATGTTTCCGAGAACAGGAACTTCCTTCGCCGGCTCGAGACGGCCAAACGTGCCGCCGAGGAAGCCAGTAAATCCAAGAGCCAGTTTCTCGCCAACATCAGCCACGAGATCAGGACACCCCTGAGCGGGATCATTGGGATGACGGAAATACTTCTGAGCACCGAGCCTAGCGAGCAGCAGCGGGAGAACCTCCTCTTGATGAAGGACGCAGAGGATTCGCTGTTGGAAATCATCAACAAGGTGCTGGAGTTATCGAAGATAGAGACGGGAAGAATCAGAATCGGAAAGAAGCCGTTTCGTCTCAGAAGCATGGTCAACAGGGCGGCGATCCCGATATCCGTGAACTGCAGGGAAAAGGGATTGAGCCTTGAAATGCGGATACACTCGGATATTCCCGATCGATTGGTGGGGGATTCAACCCGTCTTCAGCAGGTTCTCACCAATCTCCTCTCGAACGCGGTCAAGTTTACCAAGAAGGGGAGTATAACGGTGACAGTCCGGCCCTACGGCACCACGGAAGATGAAGAGGTGCACCTCCTCTTTTCCGTGCTCGATACGGGTATCGGAATTTCCGAATCGGACCAGCTGCATATCTTCGAAGATTTCCGGCAGGTAGATTCGAGCTATTCGAAGGAGCAGCAGGGTACGGGTCTCGGCTTGACCATAAGCAAGGAGCTGGTCGAACTGATGGGGGGAAGGATCTGGGTAGAGAGTAATCGAGGCAAGGGAAGCTCCTTCTTCTTTACCCTTTCTTTTGTAAAGGCGGAGGAATCAGCGGAATCGGAGCAGGATCGAACAGCAAGCGACGATACCGCGGCCCCTGCAAAAGAAGTTCTTTCCATTCTTTTAGCCGAGGACAACGAACTCAATCAGAAGTCGATTGGTCACCTGGTCCGCTGCCGGGGCCACCGCGTGAAGATTGTCCCGGACGGAGCGCAGGCGGTAGAGGAGATGAAGAGAGCGCATTACGATGTCGTGCTGATGGACGTGCAGATGCCCGTTCTCGATGGAGTTGAGGCGACCAAGCAGATACGGAACCTCGATCCTTCCCGGGGAAATCCGCGTATCCCCATTGTCGCCCTCACCGCCTATGCCATGAAGGAGGACGAGGTCCGGTTCCTCGCCGCCGGGATGGACGGTTATCTTACCAAGCCCATAGACGGAGAAGAGCTTTTTGCCGCGATCGAGTCTTCCCTCAAGGGGTATTCCTTCCTTACCCCGGCGGCCGGAACGGAGCCCGGACGGGGCGGAGAGGGGGAATCGCCGAAAGAGAATGAAGTCGAACTCACGTACTTTCTCAAAGACTATCAAGGGGATGTTGAAATAGGCAGGCAGCTGCTGGAGCTCTTTATTAAGGATGTGCCGAAGAGAATCGCTGGAGCAGAAACTGCCCTGAAGGCCGGCGAAGCTTCGGCTTTGAGAGACAATCTTCACAGCCTCACCAACAACCTCTCGGCCCTTCGTCTCTACGAGATAGGGACCTCCTTTATCGCGCTGGAAAAAGCGGTTAAGCGCGGTGATATCGCGGCGGTGAGAAGCGGTTTTCCGAAGTTGAAGCCACGCATGCTGCGGGCCGTCGAGGAGGCGGAGAAATACCGCCGCCTGATGAGCGACCGGGAATAGCTTTTTACCAGAGGCCGAGGCTCTTCATCTGATCCGTGGCCAAAGCTGCCCAGCCGCTGTTTGCCTTCGGACTAGCGGGGCTGGGGTGAAGAATCGAGGCGATGAGGAGTCCCGGCACGTGTTCCTGCAAAAAGGCCAGGCGCTTTTCGGCGAACTTACCGATGCCTATGACCGCCTCTGGAGCGAGGATCTCGCTTACCCGGAGAATGTGGCGGTCGCAGAGGGAAAAGAGAGCCTCGCTGTCTCCCTTCTGCAGCTTATCCGGGGTGAGATTCTTACCCGATTCCTCCATGAAGGCAAGCGGGCAGTAGTTCTCTACAAAGTGTTCGGCGAAGAAGTCTTCGGCCCGGCCGAAGCGCTCCTTCATCAGGCCCCAGAGCCGGCGGCCGCTCACCTCGCTCTTCGTGCAGGAGAAACCGTGGACCGGCCGTTTCGGATGCTCGCCTGCAGGCTTTCCCACTTCCTCTTTCACGCCGAGCCAGTCCCGCACGAAGCTCACCTCACCGAAGGGTACTCCGGTCTGGGCCATTCCCCAGGGGCCGGGGTTCATCCCCACCAAGAGGATCCGTTTTTTTCCCTCCCCATATTTTTCTAAATAGCGCCGGTGGGCGGTCCAGGCGTAGCGAAGAGGATTGTAGATGCAGTGGATCTTTGGACTGGTAAGGCTAAGGGCATCGGCCTCCTCGGCGAGGTCTTCCGCCGCTTCTATGAGTCTTGCCGCCGTATGCTGCATGGGGTATTGTACAGTGAGAGCGAAAAGCCGTATAGGGCCGTAGAGAACACACCGAGAACCGGAAGAGGAGGCCGCCGCATGAAAGCTTCGGTAGACAGAGTACGGATGGAGTTTCGCGACATCGCTACCCTGGCGCTTTTAGTTTCGATGTCGATTTTTCTCTTTGCCGACCAGAGAATCATGTCGGCGATCCTTCCCGAACTCTCCGCCGAATACGGGGTGAGCGAGCGGGTCCTCGGTTTTATCGGCTCGGCCTTTACCCTGGTCGGCGCGGTGGTGAGCATCTTTTTCGGGTACTTTACCGACCGCGTTTCCCGCAAGACCCTCCTCATCTTCACCGTGGTAATAGGAGAAATACCCTGCCTGCTCACGGGAATTCCTTTCTTTACGCAGAGCATCGGCAGCTTCACCCTGCTTCGCATTTTCACCGGCATCGGCATCGGCGGGATCTACCCCATAAGCTTCTCCCTCATCTCCGACTATTTCAAGGAGGCCCACCGCGCCTCTGCCTCCGCATGGCTGGGGGTGGCCTGGGCAGTCGGGATGATGGGGGGACCGGCCATCGCCGGCTATCTCACCGAGTCTTACGGCTGGCGGATCGCTTTCATCATCGCGGCGGTGCCGAATTTTCCCCTCGTCCTCCTCTTTGCGCTCTACGCCCGCGACCCGGAGCGGGGCCGCAGCGAGGAGGCGCTGGAGGAGCTGATACGGCAGGGAAGGGCCTATACATCGCGGATACGTCTCAGCGATTTTCGCCTCATCTTCTCCAATAGAACCAACCTCTGGACCTTCCTCCAGGGAATTCCCGGTACGGTGCCGTGGGGAATCCTGAGCTATTGGATCATCGTCTTTCTCGAGAAGGAGAGGGGCTTTGCGAAGACCGAGGCGACCACGGTATTTCTCATGCTGGGTCTGGGGGCGACGGCCGGCTCGGTGGTCTTCGCCGTTATCGGCGAACGGTTCTACCGTCGTTCGCCGCGGCTCCTGCCTATTCTCTGCGGAATAGGGGTCCTCGTCGGCATCGTTCCTCTTATCCCCGTGCTGAATGCGCCCCTCTTCGATCCGGCGGCGGGACAGCTGCTGCTCTTCTACGCCGGGGCCTTTGCCGGCGGCTTTCTGGTCTCGGTGCCCTCGGCCAACGTCAAGGCGATCTTGATGAATGTGAACCGTCCGGAGCACCGGGGTTCGGTTTTCGCCGTCTTCAACATTACCGACAATCTCGGCCAGGGTTTCGGTCCGGCCCTCGGCGGGATCTTGATTTCGGTGGGTTACCTCTTCACGATGAACTTCGCCCTCTTCTGGTGGGTGCCCTGCGGACTGCTCTTCTTTCTCGTGGCACGTCACATCGCCGCCGACCGGGCGGCCCTGCAGGAGCTGATGAAGACGCGGGCAGAGTCGATGAGCCGGGGTGATGCGGAGGTATGAGTGCAGCCGGGAGGAAGAAGCTCCCCCGCTACATGGTGCTGCGTGCGGCTTCGAAGTAGCCGCGGCGGGCGTGGAGAAACTCCAGCATGTGCTGCTGGCTGTCGGCAAAAAATTCCCGCTGAAGGCGGGCGGCGGTGCGGGAAATGTAGCGGAAGTGCCAAGGTTCCCACATATAGCCGGTCAGCTCCTCTCCGTTCTTCGGATAGGAGAGGGAGAAGCCGAATTCCCAGGCGCGGGCGGCGAGCCACCTGCCCTGGCCGGTCTCGGCGATTTTTTCGGTAATCGAGCCGAAGTCTATGGCCGTTCCCAGTTGGTGCTGACTGGTCCCCGGCCGGGCGGAGAAGCGGTCCGCCTCCTCCTTTCCGTGGATAACGACGAAACGCTCGTAGAGCCCCTTCTGATAGTCGTAGCTCCGGTAGCTGCTCGATATGACGAGCCGCACTCCGTCGGCGGCGGCGGCTTCGTTCATCGCTAAAAGATCGGGCATGAGTCCGGCGTGCAGACTGAGGCCGGAGTTGTTCAGGACGAGGGGATAGCCGTCCAGGGCGGCCAATCTTTCCGGCTCGTATTCTTCCGGCAGGGAATGGTTTTTGTCGACCAGCACGGTGAGATGGCGGGGCAGCTGCAGAACTTGGTCGACAAGTTCGAGAAAGTACTGGGGCCTTTTTTTGATCGCCGCCTGCGCCTCCTCCGGAAGTTCGTCGAGCAGGCCTGCCAGGGCCTCTTCGCCGATAGAGAACGCCGGGTGGACCGGCTGCGGCGCGGCTTCCTGGGTTTCACGGCCCTCATTGGCTGCGGCCTCTGCCGGTCCCGGGCCGGCCCCTTCCTCTTTTTCCGGCTGCTCCGCCGAGTTTCGCAGGGCGGCGCCGCAGGAGCCGAGCAGTAGGATCAGAATGAGGCAGATGAGCGGCATGAAGGGCTTCGTTTTTCTTTCCATTTCTCTTGGATTTTACTATAGCAGGCCGGTCGCAGGGCGGGCAATACCCCGGGCCCGTTGACCTGAGGTATCCAGATTGTCCGGCGTCAACAAAGCGCCGCCGCATCAGCGCCGCCAAAAGATCGGGGTAAAGATGATCAAGACGGTGTAGATCTCCAGGCGGCCGACGATCATCGCCAGGCTGAGCCAGAGCTTCACGTAGTCGGGGAAATGCGCGTAGTTTTGGGTCGGCCCTACGGCGGCGAAGCCGGGCCCCACGTTTCCCACAACGGCGAGGGAGGAGGAGAAGCTGGTGAGAAGGTCGGCACCTGAAGTGGCCACGATACCGGTGGTCAGCAGGAGCATGGCGATGTAGAGGAATACGAAGCCGGTAATGGAATAGACGAAGGTCTTGTTCACGGGACTGCCGTTTATGTGCACCCGAAAGACCCCTTTCGGGTAGAGCAGATACTTAAACTCGGTAAAGGCCTGCTTCGCCAGGGTGAGGCTGCGCATCACCTTTATCCCGCCGCCGGTAGAGCCCACGCTCCCCCCCACGAAAAACATGATAAAGAGGACAGCTTTTGCCAAACTCGGCCAGAGATCGTAGTCGGCGGTCACGTAACCGGTGGTGGTCATGAGGGAAGCAACCTGAAAGGCCCCGTAGCGCAGGCTCTCGCAGACCGATTGGTAGATTTCTCCATGAATGGAGACGGTGACGAAGGCCAGGGCGGTGAAGAATATGAGGAAGTAGGCCTTGAGTTCACTATTGCGCAGGAGGGGCCGAAACTGCAGGGTGAGGAGGCGGAAGTGCAGGACGAAGTTGATCCCCGACATCAGCATAAAAAAGGTGATGACCCAATGAATGAAGGCGCTGTCGAAGGCGGCGACGCTGGCGTTTTGCGGGGAGAAGCCGCCGGTGGCCAGGGTTCCGAAGGTGTGAGTAAGCGCGTCGTAGAGGTCCATTCCGCCGAACATCAGCAGGGTCGTTTCGAGGAGGGTGAACCCTAAGTAGATGAGCCAGAGCAGCAGGGCCGTTCTCGTTACCCGGGGAGTGACCTTTTCCACGTCCGGTCCCGGCATCTCCGCCTTGAGCAGCTGAAGGCCGCTCACTCCCAGAAGGGGAAAAATCGCGACGGCCAGACTGATGATTCCCATTCCCCCCAGCCAGTGGGTCATCGATCGCCAGAAGAGGATCGCCCGTGAACGGCTTTCGATCTCGGTGAGAATCGACGACCCGGTGGTGGTAAAACCCGAAGCGGTCTCGAAGATCGCGTCTACCAACGAGGAGAACTCACCGCTGCTGTAGAAGGGGATGGCCCCGATTAGCACGGCGCCGAGCCAGGTGAGATTTGCAAGGAGAAAGATGTCCCGGGCCAGGAGTTTTCCCGATTTCGGACGGATCCAGAGAAAGGTGAGGCTGCTGAGGATCGCCACGATAAGAGCCGGTATGAGAAAGTGGGGGATGAGGTGGTACTCCCCGTAGCAGACCGCAACGATCGCCGGGATCATCATGAAGAGGCTGATAACCAGGAGAAAGAGGGTCAAAACCTTGTAGACCAGGCGCACATTCATCTGTGAAGGTTATAGTGTAGTGTGCCGCGGGAAAAATCAAGCCTAGTTCGGAGTGATCCTCAAAATTTTGTCGTCGCCTCGGCGGGGATTTCCCCTTCCGTCCCTGTTGCTGGTGAGGACGTAGAGGGCCCCGTCGGGACCGGCCACTGCATCGCGGAGCCTTCCGTAGCATCCCCGGTAGC
>CAZQNO010000030.1:0-2631 GCA_964594775.1 uncultured Spirochaetaceae bacterium | reverse complement strand
CGGTAGCTCTTCGATGCTCCGCCGGCGCTTCCCGGGGCCAGCCGTAGTTTCCGCCTCTCACTATGACAGTGACGATATCGCGGCCCCGCAGGCCGTACTCGCCGGAGGGTCCGTGTTCGGAGGAGAAGAGGTCTCCCGTTTCGGGGTGCCAGGCGAGGCCCTGCGGGTTCCGGTGTCCCCAGGACCAGATCGGAGAGCCGGGGTGCACCGCCAGGCCCATGAGGCCTCCCTCGCCCACCGCCGCCACATCGAGCTGCAGGTAGGGCTCGTCCGGCAGCGAGCCGCCGCGGATCAGCCTGATCCGACCCGGTCTCTCGCTTACCAGGGCACGGCCGTCCGGCAAAAAGACCAGCGACCAGGGAGCGCGGAGTCCCGCGACCCAGTCCTCCACCTCGAGATCCCGGGCTTCGCCGATGAAGCGGGTGGCTGCCTCCTGCGGTACCTCGCCTGCTACGGGGCCGCTCTGGGCGGTCAATCGACCGAACGGCTGCCTATGAGCAGGTTGGCCAGCTCGACGCGGTTGGACGCACCGGTTTTCTCGTAGATCTTGCTGATGTGGGCCTTCACGGTGCGATCGGTGATGTGGAGGGACTTGGCGGTTTCGGCGATGGTCCGGCCGGCCATGAGGTGTTCGAGGACCTCTTCCTCCCGGCCGGTGAGCCTGTAGGGGGCCAGCAGGTCGGAGAAATGGGGGACGACGGTACCGGAGACGAGGACGCCTAAGGGATCGCCGAAGCGGTCGAGGAGGGGCTTTATCCGGAAGTCTATGGTGAAGCGGTGCAGATCAATTGCATCGGGGCCGCCGCCCTCTTCGCCCGGATCAGTTTTTCTCGGCGGCTTGGCTTCGTTTTCTCGTACCGGCTCCGGATTAGGTTCCTCCTCGAGGAGAGGAGGTCCGAGCCGGTTCCGCTCTAAGCCTCTTCCGTCGGCTCCGTCGGGTGGGATCTGCATGGACAGCTGGCGCTCCGGATAATCGGCGCTCCAGGTATCACTCTTTGAAAGCAGGGGCCGCACCGCCTTTTCCACCAGTTCGGCGTCTGCAGCCGCCGATCCCTCCGGCAGGATCTTCGACTCTCCCAGGATTCCCTCGGCCTTCCGGTTCCGGAAGACCGCCCTGCCGTCCATCGAATAGAGGACAACCAGGTCTTCCACCGAATCGAGGATCTTCTCGGCCAGAAGTCCGGGAGAGATGCGGAGAAATCCGTACCTCCAGATGGCGTAGACCATCGCTCCGACCCACGGCGCGAAGAGGAGGGGAGACTGGGAAGGAATGCTCCAGTTCGGTACGAGGAGGGTGAGGTAGTACTCCGCCATGACGATGGTGATGGTGAAGAGGCTCATCCGAATGAGGAGGGCCGACTGCTTCTTCTCCCGGTTGAGTACGGCCCGGCGATGGTAGCGGATGAAGAAGTAGGCGGGTATCACCCAGCAGGAGAGGGAGTAGATCATCCACAGCAGGTTGAGGGGACTGTCTACCGCCTGACTCAGAATGATTTCTCCTTTGGGTCCGGTGAGAATCTTCATCGAGAAGGGATGGAAAAACTGAATGACGCTGAAGGAGGCGGCAACCGTGTAGAGCGGAATGAAGAGAAGCTTCGGCAGGGGCTTTTTGAAGACGACCGAATAGGCGAAGTGGAAGTTGAGGGGAAAGGAGAAGAACATTCCGATACAGGAGAAGGGGAGGAGAATGCGCAGGACCTCGATGTTTCGCCCGTTGTAGACGAAGTAGGCGCTGAATACCCACTGGAAGAGGGCGAGAGCCATGAGGCTGAGGATCCAGTGCTCCCTTCCCCGTATCTTCATCCTCTGCACGGCGAAGAAGAGGTAGAGGTAGAAGGCCGCGGCAACGATGTTGAGGATATTCAGCAGGGCCATGCCGTATTTTAGGGCTTCTCGGCCCAGTTCACAAGCAAAAAAACCGCAATATTGTACCTTTGTACAATACGATTTTCCTTTAGGTGTGATAGCATGTGGAGCATATAACTGTCTGCTTTTACCCGCACTGTGTACGCAACGGTCCTGCGGAGGTTCGTATGAGAAAAACGGTATTTATTATTGTGACGGTATTCCTCTGTTGGAGTGCCGTGCTTTTCGCCCAGTCCGAAGTTCGCTCCGAATCGAGCACGGGTATCCTCGCAGGGCCTGAGGCGCAGCTTCCCATAGGGAACAAGGCGGAGAATTACCGCACGGGCGTCGGCGGAAGAATAGAGGGGCTTCTCGGTCCCTCCGGCAGCGGACCTCTTCCTACCTGGCTCAGCCCGACTCTCAGCGGCGGTTTCGCCCTCGTTCCCCTGGACCTGGGGGAAGACGGCCTCAGCTCCTCGGCGAATCTCAGTCTGTTAAGGGGCGGTTTGGGAGCAAAGGCGGTCTTTGAGGCAAACGAACGGCTGAGCTTTTTCACCCGTGCCCACCTCTCCGGCTACTATGCCGCCCTCGGGGGGGACACGAGCGGCTCGGCGAGCGGCTTTGCCTGGGGCGGCGGCGGAGGAATGGCATTTCTCCTATCCTCAACGATGAACCTCGAACTTGCTGCCGCTTATCATTCCTATACCGACCTCTACGACGGGCTTGCAATCTCTTTCATAGTGGTTCAAATCATGCGGGATAGGCAATAGATACTCGCTGAGAGCG
>CAZQNO010000029.1:0-32039 GCA_964594775.1 uncultured Spirochaetaceae bacterium | reverse complement strand
AACTGGTGCTTCAGGGCATCGTGCGGAACATTACCAAGCAAAAGAAGTTGGAAAAAACTCTGCAGGAGAGCGAAGAGCGGGCCGCGGCCCTGCTGCGGGCCATCCCCGATCTGATGTTTCGCACCGACAGGGACGGAGTCTACTTGGACTACAAGGCAGCACTGGAGGATTTAGTGAGCGAGGAGAGCGCCGACCGGATCGGGAAGAGGCGCCGGGACGTTCTTCCTCCCGAGGCAGCCGAGAAAATAGATTGGTATACAAGAGAGACCCTCGACACCGGGCAGATGCAGCAGTTCGAATACCGCTTGAAGATACCGGGGAAGGGGTGGAGAGTAGCGGAGGCCCGGATGGTGCCATCCGGAGAGAATGAAGTGATATCGATCGTACGGGACGTGACGGAGCAGAAAGAACAGCAAAGGGCCCTGAAGGAGAGCGAAAAGCGGTATAGGATGATAGCCGAGAACACCGGCGATGTAATATGCCTTTTGAGTAAAGATTTCCGGCCTGTCTACATCAGCCCGTCGAGCGAGGCCGTCTTCGGCTACAGCGAGGATGACTTCGCTGAAAAGGACCTTCTCTTCATGGTGCATCCCGAAGACAAACCCTTTTTACTGGCTGAAATAGAAAATGGACTAGTGGAAAACGGTCGTAAGGAGTGGAGGGCCTCCTTCCGCATCAAGAAAAAGAGCGGGGAGCTCTGCTGGGTGGAGGCGGTAGCAAACTGGATAATGGATGAGAGCGGAGCGTTGAAGAACATCCTGACGGTCCACCGGGACATCACCGCGCAAAAAAACCTCGAGTTTCAGCTGCAGTTCCTCATGCGGGAATTGAACCACCGGGTGAAAAACAACCTGTATCTCGTCTCTTCTCTCATCCGCTTGAAGAACGAGAGTCTCGGCGATAAGGTTGATCTTTCCGACCTGTCCAACCAGGTCTTCGCCATTCAGGAGGCGCACAGGCTCCTGCAGGAAAGCGAGAACCTGACCACCGTCTCGCTCCGCCGATATGTGGAAAGTCTGCTTAGCGCGACGCTGCCGCAGTGGCACGGAAGGCCCGTCGGCATCGAAAAGAATATAGAAGATCTCGAGATTCCCTCGCGAACGGCCACCTCCATCGGGATCATCATCAGCGAGCTGAGCATCAACGCGATGAAACACGGGTTCGGAGAGGCGGAGAGGCCGAGAATTAAAGTCTCAATAGAGAAAACAGCCGACGACGAGGAACTCATGCTGATTTTTTCCAATTCGGGAAGGCCCTTTCCCAAAGAGCTCGACATCGAGAACACCCCGTCTCTGGGTTTTCGGCTCATCAATGCTTCCGTCCAACAGCTAAAGGGAAGCTTAGAGCTCGAGCGGGCACCCGAGCCGGTCTTTACCATTCGCTTTCCAGTTCAAGGGGAGGTAAACTAACGCTCGTTGTCTATACGCGCGCTTTTAAAGGACATTTTCCTAATCGAAGAATGGATAGAGACTGCAAAATCCCTTGGAAGACCCTTACCGGAACCCAAGAAAGATAAACTCGTCTATTTTTTTTCGCCACGATCCTGCCGTCTTAAGCGGTAATGCACAGGCCAGACTGCAGCGGCTCTACACCCTCCTCACATCGCAGAACAATCCGAAACTCGAAGTGAAGGTTCTTCCAAACGAGGTTTTCGGCCTCATTCACGGAAAGGCAGGGGTCATTACACTATCCGATGGGTCACGCACCTGTTTTCTCGGTTCGGCGAACGAGACATATGCCGGATGGAATCTCAACTACGAGCTGGTGTGGGAAGACGACAGCGAAGAGGCCTGTACATGGGTGCAGGAGGATTTTCGTGGAGCAGGAAAAGGACTAAGTCAAAATATAGTCATACAGCCGAAGAAAATCCAAGAGGAGACTTTTTACACCTCCTATTTGTAAGCGAAGTTAGCTTATCCGCTGCTGTTCCTTGGAAAAACTGATAATATTCCCAAAGGCATCACGGGCGGCTGCCGAAACACCTTCAAAGTGCTTGTCCTGTGCGTGTGCGGCGTAGTGCTCGGCCATAGCGCTGTTTTTGTGACCTGTAGCGAGCTGGACAGTTCGTATATCAACGCGGTCGGCCATGTGTGCCGCATAGTAGTGTCTCCAGGAATGAAACGAGATACCCGCCTCTACCCACCGGCGGTGTAATTCATCGCGCTTCTTCGGAATTTTTTTTCGGCCTCCGAGATCTCCATATCGATGAGCGCACGGTGAAGGCCTTTGCGAAGTATTTCACCGTCGCATGGCCGATCGGTATTGTACGGGTTCTGATCGGCTAAACGTAGTAGTTCAGTACCTATCTGCGGCAGGAGTGGAATGAAATTCGCTCATCATACTGCCTATAGAAACGAGTAATAAGGGTTTTTGTTAATTAAAACATAGATTTTGGCTTTACAGTACTGCTACAAAAGTGACACATGAATGACACATAAACCCGTGCGACAGGGCGATACCGAGGATCACAACAAACAACAAAACCAGCTTGACACGGAATGTATTTTGGGGCATAGTATCAGCATGCGGTAGCGCTGTGACACAGCGTGAGCTAATGTGTTTTTGGATAAAAACTTAAGGGCGGCTAGCTCAGTTGGTTAGAGCACTAGCTCGACACGCTAGGGGTCGCAGGTTCGAATCCCGCGCCGCCCAAATTTTGGAGAAGGTCTTATCCGGCGCTGCGGCGGCAGCGAAAACGGATAAGATTTTTTTTGCTTACCTCGAGAAGCAAGACAAAAAGGTCGTAAAAATTTCCATTTTCTCTTGCAAAGGCCAATGCTTTTTACAATACTACTACTAGGTATGACATCATTAATAAGTTTTATATTCACTGCCGTTCTGATCCTTGTCGTTGTTGCAACGGATCTTTTCCCGCTCCTCTATGCGGCCCTTGCTGTTTCCGTCATCGGTGCGCTTGCAGCCGGACTCAGGCTTCGCGGCGGCGCGGGGCGGGGGCAGATCGAGGAAGAGCAGGAGGTGGGAGTCACCCTCCAGGACCGGGAAAAGCTGGAGGAAGATTTTCACGAGGCCCAAACCGAGATAGAGAGTCTCCGGGGGCAGCTGGAGGAAAAACTACGGCAAGAGGCCGGATACGGCGAGGGCCGAGTGTTCTTAGAGAAGGCGGTAGAAACGGAGCGGACCTTTGCCGAGGTGATCAATAAAAAAACGGAGAAGGCGACTCAGAAGCTTACCGATCACGTGTACAGTCTCGCCGAGTCCAGCAGAAAGGTCGGTCTCCTCATCGATGAGGCCATAGGCCGCATTACCACCGGCGAAGGCGGGCTTAAAGACGATGTGGTGCAGCTCGAAAAACAGCTTAAGGTAATAGAGGAACTGATCATCGAATTCAAGCGGATCCGCGACGGCTATGCCGCCGAGATGGAAACCATCGAAGGCACCATGCGACAGATAGACGCCTTTACCGAAACCATCACCGATCTTGCCGAACGCACCAGTGTCTTGGCGATCAACGCATCCATCGAAGCGGCACGGGCCGGCAACTCCGGCAAGGGCTTCGCCGTTATCGCCGGTGAGGTCCAGAAACTGGCGGGGAATACCAAGGCAATCGCCGAGCAGATCACTACGACGGTGGAAGAGTCTGTGCACAAGGTCAAAGAGTCGATAGAGCAGTACGGGACTCGGATCGAACGCTCGGTGAATCTTCTCGAGAAGAGCGGGAGTGAGCACTCCAAGCTTATCGAGCTTCTCAATCCGCAGATCGAAAAGGTATCGGAGGTGGTATCTCACTCCCAGGAGCTTTCGACGGCGGTCACCAAGGACCTCAATGAAGTGACGGTACACCTCCAGTATCAGGATTCGGTGCGGCAGATGCTCGAGCACATGATAACGGTTATCGAGAAGGTAAGCGAAAAGGGCAGAGTCTTGATAGGTTCCGTTGAGGAACCGGATGAAAGAAAAAGAGAAAGAATTGAAGAGGAGCTCCGGAGTCTCGTATCGGAAACCTTCACCACCCGCGAAGAGTGGGAGGCTTTCGGTTATTCCTTGAATGAAGACTTCGAGAGTAATAAGAGAGAAGAGGACGGCTCACAGCTGCATGAAGAGCTTGCGGGTGATGTCACGCTCTTTTAGGTTTAAAGGCAGATTCGGAGGTTGATGTGGCGAAAAAGATACTGTGTGTAGACGATTCTACTACCATACGCATGTTGGTGAAAAAGGCTCTTGAACCGGAAGGTTTTGAGATTGTCGAGGCGGAGAACGGGCAGGTAGGAATCGAAAAGAGCGACGAACACGAAATTGCCCTCTTCATCGTCGACGTCAACATGCCGGTGATGGACGGATTCGAGTTTGTAAAATCGGTAAAACAGAAGCCCAAGTATTCTTCGGCTCCGATAGTCTTTCTCACCACCGAGAGTGGCGCAGACAAGAAACAGGTGGGGAAGGAACTCGGGGTAAACGGGTGGATTGTGAAACCCTTCGAAGCGCCTTCATTGGCTAAAGTCGTAAAAATGCTGGTTGGATAGAGTGAAACATGGATGAATTACGGGAGCTTCTGGACGCAATTGAACAATTCGAAGAAGGAGACCTGCTGGCCGCGGCGGATATCCGCGAACGCGCCGAAAATCTGCAGGGCGAAGTCGAAGAAGATGAACTAAAGACTCTCCTCGCTGAAATCACCGAACTTTTCGAAGAGTTTATACTCCAGGGCGCTCAAAAGGGGCAGGAGGAGCGGCTCGAAAAGGTGAGAAAAGAGCTCGCCGCGAGTCTCGGCGAGGAAGCGAGCGAAGAGTCGGGAGCAGCGAAGGAGCCGGAGGCAGACGGTGAGACCGAGACGCCTGAAGACGCCGCACCCGATATACACTTAGATGAAGCGCCGGAGGGCGGAGGTGAAGCGGCGGCCGAAGAGCAAGGCGGAGCTGCAGACGCCGGGCAAGCTCAAGCGGGGCCGGAAGCAGGAAGCCTTGTTCATGTCGAAGATACGGAAATTCTCTTTTCCTTCCTCCTTGAAGCAAAGGATCATTTGGACGACATTGAGGGCCGTATCCTCGAACTGGAGCAGGAATATGATAATCAGCTCGTGCACGATATATTCCGCTCGATGCATACCATTAAGGGAGTCTCCTCCTTCATTGGTGTTGAGCACGTAAAGGTACTTTCCCACAAACTCGAGACCATCCTCAATTCGATGCGCAACGAAGAGCTCGAGCTTGACGACGAGATCATAGACATTCTCTTAGCCGGAAGCGATGCCTTGACCAAGCTGGTCTACGATCTCGACGAACAGGCCCAGCAGTTCGAGAAGGGAAAACCCGCCGACGTCTACGACGGCAGGATCGACACGAGCGAGCTCTACGAGAGGATGAAGCCCTATCTGGATTCGGTGGAGGGCGGCAAAGAGGACGCTGTGGCCTCCGCGCAGACGAAGGAAGACAAGCCAAAACAAGATGCGGGCCAAACCCCGCAGGCACAAGAACCACAGGCCCAGACCGTGCCTCCTCCCGACAGCGGATATGAAGACCTCATTTCTCCGGAAATGGTGCAGAAATTCGTCGAAGAGTCCAGCGACCTGATAGACACGGCGGAAAACTCCATGCTCGAGCTGGAGAAGAACCCGAACGCCAAGGACAGCGTGGAGGAGGCCTTCAGGGCCATTCATACGGTAAAGGGGAATGCCGGCTTCTTCGGCTACGGCGGGCTCGAGAAGATGTGTATGGGCATAGAGGGAGTCCTCGACGCCCTGAGAAAGGGAAACCGCGAAGCCGATGCGAATGTGGTGAGCCTCCTATTGGAGAGCCTCGACGGGCTTAGCTCAACCCTTCAAAAAATACAGAAGGGCGAGATTGGCCCCTCGATGGCCGAGGAGACGAGCGTTTCGGCATCCGAAGCGATAGAGAGCAAGGACCAGGGAGACTATAAACCCCTGGGAGACATGCTGGTGGAGATGGGTGTTGCCAGCCGCGATGCGGTAGACCAGGCCCTCGACATGCAGCGGATGAAGCTGGGTGAAATCCTGGTAAATACCGGGGCGGCGAAGGAGGAGGAGGTCAACAAGGTTCTGCAGAAGCAGAGTAAGGGGGCCGAGAAGGGAGATCAATTCGCCGGTTACCGGATGAAGCGGAAGGACATCCGCGTGGACACCGAACGGCTCGATACCCTCTTCGATCTCATGGGCGAACTCATCACCGCCGAGGCGATGGTGATAAACAGCCCGGAACTTGAGGAATATGACCTGCCCGGCTTCGAAAGAGCGGCGGGTTACCTCTCGAAGATATCCCGCGAGATGCAGGAACTGACGATGTCCATCCGCATGATTCCCCTGGAAGGGCTCTTCAGCAAGATGCGCAGGCTGGTGCGGGATCTTTCGAAGAAATTCGACAAGCCGGTGAACCTCCTGATAAGCGGCGAGGGAACGGAAATGGACAGAAACGTAATGGAGGAGATATCCGATCCTCTCGTCCATATTATCCGAAACTCCCTCGACCACGGGATCGAAGATCAGGAAACCCGTCAAAAAAACGGTAAGAGCGGCGAGGGAACGGTGGAACTCTCCGCCGGCTACGAAGGCAACGAGATCTGGATAACCATTACCGACGACGGGGGCGGCCTCAAGCGGGACAAGCTGATCGAAAAGGCAAGCGAACGGGGAGTCATTTCCGGTAATCCCGAAGAGATGAGCGACGACGAGGTCTGGAAGCTGATTTTCGAGCCGGGTTTCTCTACGGCGGAGAAGGTCTCCGAGATCTCCGGCCGCGGAGTCGGCATGGACGTGGTAAAGAAGAATATCGAGAAGCTGCGGGGGAAAATCGACGTACGCAGCGAGGAGGGCAAGGGGAGCACCTTCGTCCTCCGTATTCCGCTCACCCTGGCCATCATCGATGCGATCAACTTTATCGTCGGACCGCAGCTCTATTCGATTCCCATAACGGACATCCTCCGTTTCTATAAGGCGACCCGCAAGGAGATCACCCGCACCGAAGCGGACAGGGAGGTGATCAATCTGCGCAGCGAGGTCATTCCCATTGTCAAACTGCACGACTTTTTCAAGGTCGACACAAATAAAAGAGAGGTCGAGGAGGGGATCGTTGTAGTTGTGCAGGCGCGGGACCGGAAGATGGCGATCCTTGTCGATGAGATCGTCGGCTACCGGCAAGTGGTCATCAAGGCCCTTCCCCGAACGATGAACAACATACGGGCTATTTCCGGCTGCAGCATCATGGCCGACGGCAAGGTGAGCCTCATAGTCGACACGAATGCGCTGCTGGGATACGTCCTCGAGTAAGGCTTAAGGAGTAAAAAAAGATGGAAGGGCTTATCGACATAAAGGAAGAGGAGTTTCGGCAGATCTCCCAGCTGGTCTATCAACGCTTCGGTATCAATCTCACCGAAAAAAAGAAGGTCCTCGTTCGAGGCAGATTGAACAAGCTCTTACATCAGTCGAATTACCACGATTTCGAATCTTACTACAACGCCATCATCAACGACAGCTCGGGGAAGAAACTGCTGGAGCTGGTGGACAAGATATCGACCAATCACACCTTTTTCTTCCGGGAAAATGAACACTTCGATTTTCTCAAGACAAAGGTGCTCCCGAAGGTCTCCGAGACCTTGGGAGGAAAAAAAAGTCACGACCTGCGGCTCTGGTGCGCCGGATGCGCCACGGGGGAGGAGGCCTACACCCTGGCGATTGTGCTGTCGGAGTACTTCGGCGGCGGCTTTTTTACCGACGGTCCTCCCATTCTCGCCACCGACATTTCCCTCACCGCTTTGGAGAAGGCGGCCCTCGGCGCCTACGCTCCGGAGCGAATAGAGACGCTGCCTAAGGCGATGCTGCAGAAGTATTTCGTGCCGAACAGCGCCGGGGGCTTCACCGTAAAGGACAGTTTGAAAAATCTGATCGTCTACAAAAGACTGAATTTTATGCGGGAATCCTTTCCCTTCAAAAAGAGATTTCATACAATATTCTGTAGGAACGTCATGATTTACTTCGATCAGCCGACAAAAGAGGATTTGGTGGCAAAGTTCGCACGGCACCTCGATGAGGATGGGTACTTCTTCATCGGACATTCCGAATCGTTGGGCAGAAATAATCCGAGCTTCCAGTATGTTCAGCCGGCGGTGTATCAAAAGAAGGGAGCGGTATGAGTCATAAGATTAAGGTCTTAGTGGTAGACGATTCGGCATTGGTCCGCGATATCCTGACCCGCGGTTTATCGAAGGATCCGGAGATAGAAGTGATCGGCGCGGCGCCGGATGTGTACGTTGCAAGAGACAAAATCGTCTATCAAAAACCCGATGTTTTGACCCTGGATGTGGAAATGCCTAAGATGGACGGCGTAGAGTTCCTCCGCCGCCTCATGCCTCAGTATCCCATTCCCGTGGTGATGGTTTCGGCCCTCACCGCACCGGGGGCGCAGACGACTCTTGCCGCGCTCGAATACGGAGCCGTCGACTTCGTGCTCAAGCCTTCCACCAGCTTCGGTAACCGGCTTGACGGCATGCTCGACGAGCTGGTACAGAAGATAAAGATGGCCTCCACGGTGAACGTGAGCCACTGGAGCGCGCAGCGCGACAAGATCAAAGCGAAGCGCCCGGAGAGCGCCGTTCTTACCGGATCAACGGATAAGGTTCTGGCCATCGGCGCCTCTACCGGTGGAACGGTCGCGCTCAGGACGATGATAGAGGTCTTTCCCGCCGACATGCCGGGAACGGTGATCGTGCAGCACATGCCGCCGAAGTTCACCCAGATGTTCGCCGAGAAGCTCGACTCGGTTTCGAAGATGGAGGTCAAGGAGGCGGCCGACGGCGACCGCGTAATCAAGGGACGGATCCTCGTCGCTCCGGGGGGGCTGCACATGGCCGTGCGGCGCTCGGGAGGCCGCTATGTGGTAAAGTGCTACGAAGACGAGAAAGTAAACGGTCATATCCCCTCGGTGGACGTGCTTTTCCACTCCATCGCGAAGCATGTGGGAAGCAACGCCATGGGAGTAATACTTACCGGAATGGGCCGCGACGGTGCCGAAGGAATGCGGGAGATGCGGAATACCGGGGCGCGCACGCTGGCGCAGGATGAACGTACATCGGTAGTCTTCGGTATGCCGAAGGAGGCCTACGCCTACGGCGGGGCCGAACGGCTGGTGGGCATCGAAAACATGACTCACGAGCTAGTCCGAGTCCTAAAGGAGATGAAGTGATATGCGGCTTGATGTAGGAATCGGAGAATGGAAAGTAAGCAGGAATCCGGAAGATGTGCTGAAGACCTACGCCCTCGGCTCCTGTGTCGCCGTCATCACCTACGACCAGCAGAGGAAGGTTGCCGGGATGATCCATATCGCACTGCCCGAATCGAAGGTGAACGCGGACAAGGCCACGCGGCTGCCGGGGTACTTTGCCGATACGGGACTGCCGAAGCTCATCCAGGATATGGAAAAAAACGGAGCGTTAAAGAGAAACATACGGGTAAAAGTCACCGGTGGAGCGAGTATCATGGATGAGAACAGAAATTTTGATATAGGAAGGCGCAATGCTATTGCGGTAAAACGCTTCCTCTGGAAAAATGGACTTGGGGTAATCCGTGAAGATACGGGTGGGAACAAGAGCAGGACCGTAGCCGTAGCCGTAGCCGACGGCATCGTTACGGTGACGAATTCCGGCAATTCTTGGACCCTTTAGCAGGTTAAGGAGGATTTATGGAATTTCAGCATATCCTTATCGTCGATGATTCAGCCACATCGCGTATGATCATAAAACGCTGTTTTCAAATGGCGGGCTTTCAGGAGAGTGATTACTCTGAGGCTGAAGACGGACTGAAGGCTATGTCTGTGCTGCAAAAGGAGGAAATCGATCTTGTGGTAACCGATCTCAATATGCCCAAGATGGACGGAAACACCTTCATCAAGAAACTGCGGATCATTGAGAAGACCAAAGAGATGCCGGTGATGGTGATCTCCAGCATGGGAAACGACAAGATGGATAAGGAACTGCGGGGAGAGGGAGTGATCGGAATCATCCAGAAGCCCATTTCTCCCGAAAAGGTTATGGAAGTACTCGAAGGAGGAGCGTAGATAGATGGATGCATCTCAAATACACAAAGCGGTCGTCGAGTCGACGATCGGAACCTTTGCGGACATGACCTTTATGGACGTCCTGGAAGACGAGGAAAAGACGGATTTTGAGGCGGGGCAGCTGCTGTTCATCGAATTCGACAAGCCGATCTACGGAAGGCTTTTCCTTGCGCTTCCTCTCGAACTAAAGCAGATGATCGTGGAGAATATCCATGCCACGAGCTGGGAAGAGCTTTCGGTGAGCGAGATCGACGACTGCCTCTTGGAGGTTCTCAATGTCCTGGCCGGCAACTTTCTCCGGGCCCTCCACCAAGAGGACATAAAGGTGCACCTCAGCTTTCCCCATGTGATGATATCGGAGGAGGAGATCACCGATCTCGGTACTTTCGAGGTGTATTACTTCGATGCCGAAGGGACCCCCTTTACCATCTCACTTGCGCTGCATCAGGAGGGAAGCAAGGAATGAAGACCCTTATCGTAGAGGACGATTTCGCCGGCAGGAAATTGATGCAGAAGTACCTCGCTCCCTACGGCGAGGCCGATGTAGTGGTAGACGGCTACGAGGCGGTGGAAGCCTTTAAGCTGGCTCTCAGCGATGATGAACCCTACGACGTGGTCTGTCTCGATATCATGCTGCCGAAGATGGACGGCCAGGAAGTTCTCAAAGAAATTCGGCAGTTAGAGGAGCAGAAGGGAATACTGGGCAACGATGCGGCGAAGGTCATAATGACCTCCGCTCTGGGGGACGCGAAGAACGTTCTCAACGCCTTTCGCTCTCAATGCGAAGGCTACCTGCAGAAACCGATCAGCAAAGAACAGTTGGTCCGGCAGCTCGTCGATCTGAAACTCATTTCAGAAGATGACGCCACGTAATTCCCTCCGCCGTCTTAGCGGGCCTGCGGAGGGGCCGGCCCATTACCGTGTTCACGAACCGGGGATGCAGGCCCGGTTCGCGGCCCTGTTCGCTGCGAAGGAGGGCGCTGTTTTCCCCGCTCAATTCTTCTCCTTTTTCGATGTCTCTCAGGGCTACTAGGGAACGGTTGCTTCCTCCGTAGTAGGGAGCCTCGGCGGGGGCGAGAAGTTTTCTCCCGCTGCCGAGGACCTCTTCGATCCTCTCCGGATCGTAGGCATCCGCAAAAGCGCTCAGCATTTCACCTGCTTTTTCAACGGTGCGTCCCTCGCAGGCCCGGACGGTCTTGACCATCGAAGCGAAGCCGCCGGTATCGAGGGCGATGGGATCGTCCAGACCGCCGCCGGAACGAGAAAGGGTGAGGTGTTTCTCGATGATCACGGCGCCCATCGAGGCGGCAAGAGCCGGCACGAGAATGGGGTCTGCGGAATGGTCGGAGAGCCCCACCGGCACGCCGAAGATCCCCGCAAGTAGAGGAATGAGCCTGAGATTGTACTGTTCTTCCGGGGCGGGATAGGCGGTGATGCAGTGCAGCAGGGCAAGAGGCGGATGCACGGGGGCGGCGCTGCGGAGATAGCTCAGGCTCTCTTCTATGTCGGCGAGAGTGCTTACCCCGGTAGAGAGAATGAGGGGGCGACGGCAGGCCTCTTCCAAAAGGGGATAGTGGTTGAGTTCCGGGCTGGCTATCTTGAGCATGTCTGCACCGAGGGAGATGAGCATTCGGGCACTCTCTTTTCCGAAGGGGGAGCAGAGAAAACGCAGGCCCGCCGCTTCTGCACTCACTTTTAGGGCGGCGTAGAACTCCGGCGGCTGTTCGAGCGCGAGAAAACGACCGAATATATCCGTCGGCCCTCCCGGCAGGCTGATTTTTCCCACCTCGGGATGGACAATTTCTTCGGCTAGTATCACCTGAAACTTCACCGCGTCCGCACCGGCCTCGGCGGCGGCGGCGATCAGTTCTCGCGCCGCCGAGAGATCTCCTCCGTGGGCTGTACCGGCTTCGGCGACAATGCTCACCCGCCGGCCGTCGGTAAAATCCTCGAAGTCTTTGAAAATTCGATCCTTGTCCGGTTCAGCTTCGGGTCTCATCTATCATCCTCAACTTGAGGTTCTTGAGGGCCGTGGAGAGGGAGACCTTGTAGATGTGAGGGTTGATGATTCGCTTATAGGTCCGGTCGAAGGAGTCCAATCGCTGCAGGGCGTAGTGGCGAATTTCATCGAGATCGGCCGGAGTTTCCCTTATCGAGCCGCCTATCATCCTGGCTTTCAGAAGAGGCTGAATTTCTCCATAGCGCGAAAGGGTAAAGTAGTTGCTCGGATAGAGAGGATGATAGAAGGTGTGGGGCCGCTTGAAATCGAAACTCTGGTCCTCAAGGGCTATGAGATCGGCCAGGGCGGCGCCTTCGGCGTCGAAGAAGCGGTAGACCTGCTTTTTGCCCGGATTTGTGGTCTTCTCTATATTGTTCGAGACTTTAATTGTCGGGAGCATCATTCCCCTGGACTCCTTTGCCGCCAATTTGTATACGCCGCTGAAGGAGGCGCTGCTGCCGCCGGTTACCAGATGGGTGCCCACGCCCCAGAGATCGATCGGTGCTCCTTCGGTGACCAGCTGATGAATGATTTCCTCGTTGAGGTCGTTCGATACGGCAATAAGGGCATCGTCCAGCCCTTCCTCGTCGAGACGTTTCCTTACCTTTTGACTGAGGTAGGAGAGGTCTCCGCTGTCCAGGCGGACGCCGAGACGCTTACCCTTTTCTTTCAGCTTTTTCCCCACGGTGATGGCGTGCTCGAGACCGCTGCCGAGGCTGTCGTAGGTGTCGATGAGGAGGATCGCCTTGTCGGGATAGAGCTCGGCAAACTTTTCGAAGGCTTCGAGCTCCGACTGAAATGCCATAACCCAGGAGTGCGCCATGGTACCGCTGACGGGGATACCGAAGATCTTGCCCGCCAAGGTATTACTCGTGGCGGCAGCCCCGCCGATATAGGCGGCTCTGCTGGCCGAGAGCGCGCCGTCCCAGCCCTGGGCCCGGCGGAGACCGAATTCGAGTATTTTTCCGCGCTTACCGGCCAGGTAGATCCGTGCCGCCTTGCTTGCTACCAAGGATTGGAAATTGATGACGTTCAGCAGCATGCTCTCTACCAGCTGCGCCTCGATGAGGCTTCCGTGAACCCTCAGCAGAGGCTCTCCGGGAAAGATCACCTCGCCTTCCTTCATCGCGTAGACGTCTCCGTTGAAACGGAAGTCTTCTAAAAAGGAGAGAAAGGCTCCCTTGAAGAGTCCCGTCGAATCAAGATACTCGAGGTCATCTGTGGAAAAGGAGAAGGCTTCGAGGTTTTCGAGAAGGGGCTGTAAGCCGGCGAATAGGGAAAAACCGCCGGAGAAGGGCTGGTTCCGGTAGAACATGTCGAAGATTACCCGCGGGTTTCTCTCTTCCAGGTAGTAGCCTTGGATCATCGTGAGTTCGTACAGGTCGGTAAGCAGGGCTGAATGAGTCATACCCGAAGTATACTCCAAGTCGGCGGAAGGAAAAAGACCTCGGCTTCAGCTGCGCGGCGCAGGTAAATCTATGCGGTCGAAGCCGGTGTAGGGCTGCAGCGCCGCCGGGATACCCACCGAGCCGTCCTCGCGCTGATGATTTTCCAGTAGGGCAATGATGGCACGGGAAACCGCCACCGCCGTCCCGTTGAGCATGTGGAGGTAGCGGTTTCCCTCCTTCCCCTTGCAGCGAACTCCCAATCGCCGGGCCTGGTAGTCTGTGCAGTTCGAAGTGCTGGTTACCTCTCCCCAATCGCCCTCTTCTCCCCGGCCGGGCATCCATGCTTCTAGATCGAATTTTCGGTAGGCCGGCGCGCCGAGATCGCCGGTGCAGGTATCCACCACACGATAGGGAATTTCCAGTCCCTGGAAGATCTCCTCCTCGATTTTCAGAAGCTCATTGTGCATCTTCTCCGAGTCCTCCGGGCGGCAGTAGACGAACATCTCCACTTTGCTAAACTGGTGTACCCGATAGAGGCCCTTTGAGAACTGTCCGGCCGCTCCGGCTTCCCTTCTGAAACAGTGGGAGAGGCCGGCCATTCGCAGCGGCAGCTCCTCCTCGGCAATGAGTTCTTTTGCGTGGTAGCCTCCCAGGGTAATTTCGGCGGTGCCGACAAGACAGGTATCGGTGCCTTCGACGGAGTAGATGTTGCTCTCTTCGCCCCGGGGATTGAAGCCGATTCCTTCGGCTATCTCCTCCCTCGCCAGGTCGGGGGTGATGTAGGGGCGGTAGCCGCGGCGCTGAAGGATGTCGAGGGCGTAACGAATCAGAGCCAGTTCCAGAAAAACCGCCTGGTTCTTTAAGTAGTAGAATTTCTGCCCCGTTACCTTTGCCGCAGTTTCAAAGTCGAAGAGGTCCAGTTGGGTGCCGATTTCTAAGTGGTCCTTGGGAGGAAAGGAAAAGACCGCCGCTTCGCCGTGGCGGCGGATTTCGAGGTTATCCTTCTCCTCTTTGCCCACGGGGGCATCGGGATGAGCGAGGTTGGGTATTTTCCCCGCCTCCCGATCGAGATCGGCGCTTATTCCGCCGAATCCGGTCTCGATTTCCGAGATCTCTTCCTTGAGACACTTTCCCTCCTCGATGAGCCCGTTTCGCTCTTCGGGATCCATCTTTCCCTTCATCTTTTTGGCGTTTTCGTTTCTTCGGCGACGGAGATCTTCGAGCCGGCGCTGGAGTTCGTTTCGCTGTTCGTAGAGAGAGAGGACCTTCTCTACGTCGACGTTCATGTAGCGGTTACGAATGTTTTCCTCTATCTCGCCGCGGTGTTCCTTCACATATTTAAGATCAAGCAT
This sequence comes from uncultured Spirochaetaceae bacterium, assembly GCA_964594775.1. Classification (GTDB taxonomy): domain Bacteria; phylum Spirochaetota; class Spirochaetia; order DSM-16054; family Sediminispirochaetaceae; genus CAYFVU01. The sequence goes on along the minus strand of CAZQNO010000029.1, from coordinate 17,281 downwards.
AACGTCTCCCTTGTGTGGTGTTGTGTTGCGGGGGCTCAGCCTTCGAGTTGAGAGGCCCTCTCGGCGGCTCGCACGACGGCATCCATAACGGCGGCGGTGAATCCGCCCTCTTCTAAGGCTCGTATTCCCTCTATGGTGGTCCCCGCCGGACTTGCCACTCGTGTGAGCAGCTGCGAGGGGGCTTCTTTTCCCTCTTCGAGGACCTTCAGGGCGCCCCGCAGGGTCTCCCCGGCTATCTCCAGCGAAGTTTCATAGGATATGCCCGCCTGGGCCCCTCCGAGAGCCATGGCGTGGAGAAAGGCGAAGACGTAGGCGATGCCGGAGCCGGAGAGTCCGGTATAGGCCGACATAAGTTCTTCGGGAATCGGAACCGCCTTTCCCAAGGCTCCGGCAATGGAGAGAGCATCCCGACGGAAATCCTCCTCTACCGCATCGGGAAACGCTACGCCCACGGCGGAGGCCGAATAGGCGGCCGCCAGATTCGGCATAAAGCGGACCACCTGTTCGGTGTGGAGAGCTTTTTGGAAGCGGGCTATCTTCGTACCTGCGGCTATCGAAATGAAACGCCGGTTCTTGCCGGTGCTGCCGTGTTGTTCGAAGAAATCGTCGAGCTGCTGAGGTTTTATTGCGATGACGGTGATGCCGCTCTCTTCGATGAGTTTTTCCGTGCTTGCTGCCACTCTGCCCTTGCAGATCGCGGCGGTAGTCTGCGCCTTTTTTTCTTCTACATCGAAAAGGAGAATCTTCCGTTTCGGCTCTCGGGCTTGAAGACCCCGGGCCAGGGCCGAACCCATGTATCCCGTTCCCAGTATTCCAATCGTATTCACCTTAGTCTCCTCTATACTTCCTTGTAGTTTTCATAGACCTCTAAGATTGCGTCGAGAGATTCTTCGAAGGAGGCAAAAATCGTCGGATCGAAGTGGCTTCCCACCCCTTCCCGCATGATCGAAAGGGCCTTCTCGACGCTAAAGGCCTCCTTGTAGGGCCGCTTCGAAGTCAGCGCATCGAATACATCGGTGAGGGCGATTATTCGTCCGGCCACGGGAATTTCTTCACCCGAAAGGCTCCGAGGGTAACCGCTGCCGTCAAATTTCTCGTGGTGGCCGGTAATGATATCTATCGCGGTGGAAAGTACGTCAAGACCTCCGTGCAGCCGGAGATTCTTGTCCATCTTTCGCATGATTTCTTCTCCTATGTCAACGTGGGTCTTCATGATCTCCCACTCATCCTCATCGAGTTTTCCCGGTTTGAGAAGAATAGTGTCGGGGATGCCGATCTTGCCGATATCGTGGAGCTGGGCGAACCAGAGGATCTCGCGGAGAAATTTCGGGGTGATCAGGGGATTCTTGGGTGCCAGGGTCTTTGCGAGAATATAGGAGTACTTGGCCATACGTACGAGATGGAGAGAGGTCTCGTTGTCCTTTTTTTCGGTAAGCGAGACGAAGGCCCCGGAGGATTCCGCGATGATCTGCTGAATGAGATAGTGATAGTAGAGGGTTTGGGTGAGGGCCAGGGAAAAGCGCTTTGCGTCGTAACGGTGGGCCTCCGTATAGATATTCTTTTCTCTGCTGGAGAAGAAGAGAAAGCCTACACAGCGGCCGGCGACGAAGAGGGGGACGGTGATGCTTGATTTAATACCCTCCTTGAGGATGAGGGCGGTGGATTTGGATTGATGCACGTTGCGGTAATGCTCCTCCAAATCGTTGATGATCCGCGGTTCCTCGCTGTCGGTGAGATTAATGAGGCTTGTGCGCTCGAGGGCTTCGACGAAGCCCGGTTCCAGATAGACTTCCTCCAGTACCGAAAAGGCCGTCTCGGCGGTTACATTGCCGTAGGAATCGAGGAAGGCCAATGCGAGCCTGTCGCAGGGTATATGGGCCGTGACGAAGGAATAGATCGTCGGAATCGAGCCTTCCAAGGTCCCCTCCCCGATGAGATTCGTCAAGGTATAACTGTAGTCGATTTCCTGCGAAAGCTGAATGAGGGCGTCGTAGACCCGTTTCTCTTCGACCCAGTCGGGAAGAAGACGGCCTCCGCGTTCTTTGTCCTTTCGGTAATCGGCACCTGCATTGCGGTGGCGTTTCGTGCGGATGGCTTCGACGTCCTTCTCTACGGTCGCGGTAAACCGGAGGATAGACTGCCGCATGACGAGTAAAGCGGCAAAATTTACCAGAATAAAGAGAAGCTGAACAACGAGGGAAAGGTTGAATCTTCTGCGGATGATACGCTGCTCCTCGTGGTAGCTCCTGCTCACCGACCCGGCAAAACCGCTCAATTCATCTATGGCTTCGTCTACCTCGATGTCTCCCTTCTCAAGACGTGCTTCGAGATTTCTCAGCGAGCTCAAATCGTCGAAGAAACGGCCGGCGGCCAGGTTTTTATCCAGAGCAGCTAATCTCTCGTTGAGGAGCTCCCTATCAAGCGCCTCCAGTCCGAGAAGGCGGAACCGGTAGAGCTCCGATATTACCCCGTTTATGTGTCGGAGGGTCTCGCGGAAATCCTCGGTGTAGGATTGAAGACGACTGCTGTAATAGGTACTCAGGACTATCGATAGTATGATAATGAGCAGTGCTGCGACACCGCCGACGATCAGTCGATTGATAAACCCCCTGAGACTCTGCATAGTAGTGAGTATAGAAAAAATGGCGGAGAAAGAAAAGGGACGGTAAAGGACGGCATGAGCAGTGCGGAAAAAAACGAAAACTTCGTGGAAATTCTCTCTCTTCCCCTTGCCAAAGCCGATAAGTGTGTATAGAATGGGAAAAACGCCCAATGGATAAGGACGAATGAAGAGGAATACGCGGGACAGAAAACGAGAAAGAGTAAGGAGAAGGAGGGAGCGTTCTTTACCCTCCATTAATTTCCAATAGGAATTTTATTTGTCGGCACTATTGTTGCCGACTTTTTTTTTGCCCGCCGATACGGGACGAATCCGTCGGATTCACGTCGGCAGGGGATATGTGCGATAAAAGGGAGGAAAGAGGCATGAGAAGCGACTACGGAATACGGCTGGCAAAGACGGGACTGGAACTAAAATCTATTCGGCTCAGTCCCGAGCAACCCTTCCTATGGGCCTCCGGATACTATATGCCGATCTACAACGACAACCGCATGCTCCTTGCCGATCCACGGCACCGCCGTCTGGTCGCCGAGGGCTTTGTCGAGCTCCTACAGCGCGAGGGCATCGAGGTGGACGTCATCGCCGGTACCGCTACGGCGGGGATACCCCATGCCACCACCTTAGCCGATCTCCTCGGCCTGCCGCTTACCTATGTGAGAAACACGCCGAAGGGCCATGGACTGCAGAATCAGATCGAGGGTCTCTCTAAAGAGCGGGATTACGACGGACGGAAGGTCCTCCTCATCGAAGATCTCATCTCCACGGGAGGAAGCTCGATAAAGGCGATCGAAGCGATTAGGAGCGCCCGCGGTGAGGTGGTTTACTGCCTCTCGATCTTCCACTACGGACTCGACGCGGCGGAGAAAAACTTCGCCGAGCTCGATCCACCGGTCAAACCGCTTTCGATCCTCACCTATGGAACCCTTCTGGAAACGGCCCGGGATGAAGGCTACATCACCATCCGCGACGAGGAGAGCCTGATAAAGTGGCGGAAGGATCCCTTCGGCTGGGGAGAGCGGATGGGCTTCGCCGGCCTTCACAGGGACAGCGCCGGTGCCATTTCCTGAAATCCTGGCCGAATCGGCGAGGCGGACCGGCAACTGCGCCTGCATGGGGCTCGACCCCTCTTTGGCCCACCTTCCCGCCGTGGACGGCGGTGTTTCCGGCTTCTTTCTCTCCCTCTTCGAGGAAATGAAGAAGCAGGAAGCGGTTCCCGCCGCGTTCAAGCCGAATCTCGGCTTTTTCCACCGTCTCGACAGACCTATGGAAGGGGAATTCGGCGGATCTCTTGCCCTGGCTGAAATCATGAAGGCGATTCGTTCCCTGTTTCCCTCCATACCCGTAATTCTCGACGCAAAGAGGGGAGACATCGCCGCTTCATCGGCCAATTATGCCGCCGAACTCTTCGACGGATGGAGGGCCGATGCGCTTACGGTCCATCCCTATATGGGGGACGATTCGGTCGAACCCTTCTGCCGGAAGGCCCGGGACTACGGCGGCGGGGTCTATATCCTCTGCCGGACGAGCAATCCCGGAGCTGCCCGATTTCAAAACCTCGAGCTCTGCGGCTCAGGCCGGGGCGGCGAAAAGGGCCGACCCCTCTACCGGGAAGTTTCAACGGCAATCGCTCATTGGGCAAAGAAGTATCCCGGCACCGGCGCGGTGGTGGGGGCCACTTCGCCCGAAGAGTTGGACCAAATCGTCGCGATCTACGGGCAGTCACCCCTTCCTCTGCTCATTCCCGGAGTCGGAAGTCAGGGAGGAAGCGCCGCAGACGTAAAAACCATTCTCCAAGCCCACGGATATCCACCGGAGCTGGTGCGGATCAATTCCTCAAGCGGAATCACTCATCCATGGAAAAAGCGGGCAGAGAAAGCTCCACGGGACTGGATGAACGAGTGTCTCGAAGCCTTAGGGCATCTGCTCGATGCAACGAGACTATAGGAGATACCGAAGATGAGAGAGAGTAAAGTAGAGAGACGGAACATTGCCGCGTATCTTCGCCGACTCGCCGCCGACGGTTCTCCTTTCGCAACAGTTTCCGGAGTGCTGACTACGCGGGCCGACATGATCCGGGAAGTCGACCGGAGGATTGCTCAGATCGGCCTGCTCACCACCAAGAGCTACGAGGTGGAAGCGAATCCAGGCAATCCCGAACCGATACTGGTGGAGGACGGCATCGGCTCTTTCGGCAATGCCGTAGGCCTCAGGAACCCGGGAATGAAAAAGGGGCTCGAGGACCTGAAGAAGCTGCGGGCGTCTTACTCAATGCGGGCGCTCCTGAACGTTTCCCTTTCCGGCAAGAGCCCGGAGGAGTTCGTTCGTCTGGCCGAAGCCTTCTCCGAAGCGGCGGATATGCTGGAACTCAATTTTTCCTGTCCCCATGCCGCGGCGGGTTACGGCATGAGCATCGGCTCCGATCCCGAGACGGTGGCCCGTTACGTGGCGGCGGTACGCGCGGTAACGGACAGACCCCTCTTCCCGAAACTCACCCCGAATGTCGAAAACATCGGTGTCATAGCCGAAGCCGCCGTGGCGGCGGGGGCCGACGGGATAGTGGCGATTAATACGGTCGGTCCCGACCGTTTCGTCGAGCCCCATTCCGGCAGAGACGTGCTGATCAATGCCAGGGGGAACAGAGGCGGCCGTTCCGGCAGAGGAATCAAGCAGGTCGCCAGGGAGAAGATCCGGCAGATCCGAAATGCGGTGGGACCGGATATTCCCATTCTCGGCATGGGAGGGGTGGAAAACGGCGAAGATGCGGAGGCGCTTCACCGGGCGGGAGCCGACATCATCGGCCTTGGGTCCCTCTGGGCGAGGATCCATCCGAGTCAGTGGCCCGCCTTTTTCGATGCCCTCGAGACGGATATGCGGCGGGGCGGCAAGCTTGCCACCGACTTTCTTCTTGAAGAACGACGAATGGAGTACCGCCCCCACAGAATTACGGCGAGCTATGAGCGGCCCGGCGGCGTGCACCTCATAGAGCTCAGCGGCGAGGTGGAATACGAGGCGAGTCAGTTCGTCTTCCTCTGGCTGCCCGGCATCGGCGAGAAGCCCTTTTCCGTCGCCGGCAATCAGCCCCTCACCTTTATCATCAAGGACCGCGGAAGGGTGAGTGCCGCCGTCTGCGCGCTGGAGGAGGGAGAAACGGTCTACCTTAGGGGGGTCTACGGACACGCGCCGCCGGAATGCGACAGCGAAGGCGCCCTCGTCGTCGCCGGCGGCACCGGTGCGGCGGTGGTCCCTAAGCTGGTAGAAGAATTGACGGCGAAGAACAAGGCGGTGTCGGTCTACGTCGGCATCTCCCGCCGGGGCTCGGAGACCCTCGAGAGAGCGATTTCCCGCTACGCCCACTGTACCGTCGTTCCCGACGACGGTGAGCCGGCGAGGGTTCTCAAACGATTGGTGGAGCAGGAGAGCGGAACATTCGCCCGTCGATCCATCTACGTTGTAGGACCCGCTAATTTCATGAACAGAGCGATACGCTGCTTTACCGAATTCGGCGGAAGACCGGAGCGGGCTTTCGCCTCCGTGGAAACGCCGACCCGCTGCGGCATCGGCATCTGCGGAGAGTGTTCCTGCGGCGGACATCTGACCTGCCGGCAGGGTACCTTCGTTTCGGCGGCCTTCCTCGAAGAAAACGGCATCGACATTGAGGAGATATCCGCCTCTAAGGCCGACCTTCTCTACACCAGGCCTCAGCCGGTGACATAGAGATGCAGAGAGAATAGCCGCGGACGGTAAAACAGGCTTTACAATTTCCCCGGAATCTGTTGAAGTGTCTCCCATGGCCGAAATTCGTACCCTTCCCGTCAGCTGCAACTACGATTGTATCTCCGGCTGCCCATTAGAGGCGGTGATCCGGGGGGGGAGGATCGAAAGAATCCGCAACAGTCCCCACGGAGGGTCCTATATGCGGGGCTGCCTGCGGGGATATCTGGCCCATAAGGTGCTTTACCGTCCCGAACGTCTCACCGCCCCCCTCATCCGCGAGGGGAGAAGGGGAGAGGGGGCCTTTCGGCGGGCCTCGTGGGACGAGGCTGTCGATTATGCCGCCGAAGGGCTTCGGAAAATTCATGACACGCACGGTGCCGCCGCGATCATGCGGATAGGAGGCTCCGGAGGCTGCCGCGGCGTCGTTCATCATACCGCGCGACTCACCCGGCACTTTCTCGCCCTCAGCGGCGGATATACCGATATCGTCGGCTCCTACAGCAGCGGCGCTACCGACTTCGTAAAACCCTACCTCTTCGGAACGCCCTATGTCGGCATCGATGCCAAGACCCTTCTCTATGCGAAGCTCATCATTCTGTGGGGTTTCAACGCCGCCGATACCCGTTTCGGCACCGAGACCGAAGCGGTCCTCGAAGAGGCGAAGCGGAGGAATATCCCGATTCTGTGCATAGATCCCCGGCGGACGAGAACGGCGACCCGTTTTTGCAGCGATGATGCTTGGATCCCGCTTTTTCCCGGTAGCGACGCGGTGCTGATGAGCGCCCTTCTCTACGTACTTATCGAAGAAGGATTGGAAGACCGAGATTTTATTGAGAGGTACGGCAGCGGCTTTCCGTCCCTGGAAGCCGCTATTCTCGGCAGCGAGGACGGCAGACCAAAGGACCCTGCCTGGGCCTCCCCCCGCTGCGGGGTGCCTGAAGAGACGATTATCCGGCTCGCCCGCCGCTTGGCCGAACTGCGGCCGGCGGCGATCCTTCCCGGTCTCTCCGTGCAGAGGACCCTTGGCGGCGAGGAGGCGGACCGTATGGGGGCGGCCCTCCAGCTGGCCCTGGGGAATATCGGCAAAAAGGGCGGCAGCGCCGGGGCGGGGCAGTGGAACGTCCTTCCTCATCCCCGCATCGCTATTCCCGCCGCAGCGGAAAATCCGGCGGCCTCCTCGGTTCCGGTATACCGCTGGGCCCATGCCCTCCTCGAGCCGGTCGAACGGCTCGAACGGCCCGAGCGGAAAAAGAACGCGGCAGGGCCGAAGGTCCGTGCCCTCTATTCGGTGGGCGGAAACTACGCCGTTCAGGGCAGCGATATTGGGCTGAATCGCCGCGCCCTCGGAGCCTCGGAGTTTACCGTCTGCCACGACGTGTTTCTCACCGAGACCTGCCGCTGGGCCGATGTCGTGTTTCCCGCCGCCGTTTTCCTCGAACGGCGGGATGTGCTGACCAGCCACAGCAACTTTCTCCTCTACAGCGAACGGGCCGCCGAGCCGCTGGAAGGAGTGAAGACAGACTACGATATCTTTTCCGCCCTTGCCGAGAGGCTGGGTTTCGCCGAAGATTTTACCGAAGGGCTCGGCGCGGATGCCCTTTTGGACCGCTGCATAGCCGAGAGCGAAGTAACGGACCTTGCGTCCTTTCGCGCTACGGGTATCTACGTGGGAAATGATCCGGAGCGGGTCGGCCTCTCCGCTTTTATCGACGATCCCGCGCATAATCCCCTGCACACCCCTTCGGGGAAGATCGAGATATTTTCTCAGAGTTACGCTGAAGCGGGAGGCAGTCCCTTTCCCCGGGCTCTTATTGAAGAGGCCGACCCTTCCCATCCGCTTCGGCTCATTAGCCCCCACTCCCCGGCCCGGGTCAACTCCCAATTCCATGCGGTGCCGGAGTTGGAACGGCACAACGACGACCGGCTTTGGATCAACCCGTCGGATGCACGCAGTCGGGGCATCGAAGAGAACGACGAGCTCCTCGTGAAGAGTCCGGTGGGGCGGATGGCAGCCCTGGCCCGGGTGACCGACGAGATCATGCCCGGTGTGGTCTCTTTCAACCAGGGAGCCTGGCCCCGCCCGGTCGAGTCCGGGATCGAGTCCGGACTCGAGTACGGGGGCGTCAATTTTCTCACCTCTACCGAGCCGACTATGCCGAGCGGGAGTTCGAGGACCCATTCGGTGCGCGTGCAGGTCGAAAAGAGAATATGAAAGTGAACAGAGGAGAGTCCGGCAGGAGGCGACGCTTGAACAGCAGCCTCGCCTATATGGTAGGGCTCGGATTGACGGCGAAGTTCTTCGTAGACATTTCGGTTCAGCTCTTTCACCCCTTTCTCACTATTATCGCCGCGGGAATGGGGGTCGGGGTTGTGACGATGGGACGCCTGGTGAGCCTAAAGAACCTGATGGGGCTCAGCGCCCCCCTTCTGGGAAATCTTGCCGACCGCCTCGCTTATCGTACCGTAATGAGGATGGGACTCCTGCTTTCGGGAGCGGGATTTCTCCTCCTCGCCTTCGGCTCCGGTCTTCCTCTTATCATCGCGGGGATGGTCTTGAGCGGGATCGGTCAGGCCGGCTACACACCGACGATTCAGGCCTATCTGAGCGCCAAGCTTCCCTACGAAAAACGTTCCCGCTATCTCGGCATCCTCGAATATTCCTGGGCCTTGGCGGGAATCATCGGCCTCTTTTTCATCGGGCACCTGATGGAATGGTACAACTGGCGTCTTCCCCTCTTTATTCTTGCAGCCGGTTTTTTCGGCATGACCCTCATCTTCGCCACGCTGCCGGAAGTAAAAGAAGGCGGGAGAACTCCGGGCGGCCCCGGTACGCTCAAGTCATTTTTCGACTTGGGAAAGCACAAGAAAAGTGCTTGGGCGGCGGTAGCGGCGACCTTCTTCAATTTTCTCGCCATCTCTCACCTCATGATTATTCATGGAGGGTGGCTCGAAATTGAGTACGGCCTTACGGCGGGACAGCTGGGGAATGTGGCCCTTTTGATGGGATTTGCCGACTGGGGCGCCAGCATCCTCGTGAGTATCTATGGAGATAGGATAGGAAAAAGACGCGGAGTGCTCTTGGGCGTGGGAGGCATGAGCCTCTTTTTCCTGATTCTCCCCCTTTTAGATGTCTCGCTGCCCTTGGCCTTGACGGCCATTGCCCTGCCGAGGTTCTGCTTCGAATTCGCGACGGTGAGTAATTTTCCCCTTCTCAGCGAGCAGCTGCCCCCTCAACGGGGAAAGATCATGGCGCTGAGTTTTTCCGCCGGGCTCAGCGGAACGGTAATCACCGGGATGACCGGCCCGGCCTTCTACCTCCGCTGGGGCGTCTGGGGACTCGGTCCGTTCTCTCTCGTCTTTTCCCTTGTCTCCCTGCTGCTCCTTTTGCTCTTCGTGAGAGAGCAGCCCTACGGTGTTGAAGAGATCGATTCGGGGGGAGGCGGTGAGGGCCGGATAAAAAGGCAGGTGTAGTGCGCAGTTTCCCGTTGTGCTATCTGCCGGGGATAGTAAGGCCTTTCGCTGAGTAGCGCGTACGCAAAAGTGGGGATTACTCGGTAAGGTATCTTTCTCCGCTATTTCATGCCTTTGAACGAATGGCCGCCAATACCTTCTCCGGTGTCAGGGGCAGAGAGCGCAATCGCACTCCTACGGCGTTGTAGACGGCGTTGCTTATGGCCGCGAGCGGGGTGTCGATGCCGATCTCGCCCACAGACTTAGCGCCGAAGGGGCCGGTGGGTTCGTAGCTCTCGGCGAGTTCGACCCGGATCTTCTCAACGTCTTCCCGCGAAGGGATCTTGTAGCTCATGAAGTTGTTGGTCAGCATCTTTCCCTTCGCAGAGAGGAGCACGTCCTCAAAGAGCGTCATCCCGATACCCTGCAGCAGGCCTCCCTCCACCTGTACCCTGGCCAGCTCCGTATTGATGGGGGTGCCGCAGTCGGTTACCGCCACATAGTCGATGACCTTTATCTCACCGGTCTCGGTGTCTACCTCCACCTCGCAGAATCCCGCCATGTAGGGGGGAGGGGAGACCTTGCCGCTGAATGATCCGGTGGCGGCGAGGGTCCGCATCTGCAGCCCGTCGTGGTAGAGGGTGTCGCAGCTCAGCTCCTTCAGTCCGATCGAATGAGCACCGTCTCCGCTGCGTAGTTCTCTCCCGTCGAACTCTACCTTCTCGCCGGCGACGCCGAACTTCTCGGCGGCCTTCTCCCTGAGGAGCTCCTTCATCTTCTTCGCCGCCTGTATCACCGCGTTGCCGGAGACGTAGGTGGTGCTCGATGCGTAGGCCCCCACATCGAAAGGAGTGCGGTCGGTGTCGGAGCTGTAGACGACGATGTCGTCGGCAGCTACGCCGAGTTCTTCGGCGGCGATCTGGGCGAGGATCGTGTCGCTCCCGGTTCCGATATCGGTGGCGCCGATGAGGAGCTTGAAGAAGCCGTCGTCCTGCAGCTCGATGGTCGCCGAAGCCATATCTATCTGAGGGATCCCCGAGCCCTGCATGGCGATGGCCATGCCCTTGCCGCGCACTCTGCCTTCGCCCATATCCCTCCGCAGAGCCGAGGGCTTCCAGCCGATGAGCTCGGCACCGCGGCGGACGCAGTAGTCGAGCTTGCAGCTTTCGATGGTCATCTCGACCCCTTCGCCGCCCTCGCCCATGATCCGGAATATTTCGCTGGTCTCCCCCTCCTTGATCATGTTCCGCTTTCTCATCTCCACGGGGTCAATGCCGATCTTGTGGGCGAGCTCGCTGACCGCCGATTCCAAAACATAGTCGCCCTGGATTGCACCGTAGCCCCGGTAGGCCCCCGCCGGCGTCCGGTTGGTATAGACGATCTTTCCGCCGAAACGGACGGCCTTGACCTTGTTGTAGAGCGGCAGGGACTTTGAACCGCAGTTGGTGAAAACGGTGAGGGCGTGTTCTCCGTAGGCCCCGGTGTCGGAGAGGACCTGGAGGTCTATGGCTTGCAGCTTTCCTTCGGCGTCGGCACCGATGCGGATGTCAAGCCGCATCTTGTGTCGGGCAAAGGATGACTCGAAAACTTCCCGGCGGCTCATCACCGCCTTCGCGGGCTTGCCCGTCTTCAAGGTCACCAGAACGGTGAAAAGCTCGAGGTGGATCTGCTGCTTTCCGCCGAAGCCGCCGCCGATGCGGGGTTTGTAGACCCGGATGCCGCGCAGCGGAAGGCCGAAGACCTCACCGAGAATGCGCCGGGTGTGGAAGGGGTTCTGTGTGGAGGAAACCACGTTCAGCCGCTCCTGCACGTCGTAGTAGCTGAAGGCGGCGTGGGGCTCCATGGCCGCGTGGGCCTGGGCCTGGGTGGTGAAGCGGCCCTCGACCACGTGAGCGCATTTGGCGAGTTCCTCTTCAACGTCGCCGATGTGCATTTTATAGGCGGCGGCTATATTCTTCTGCGCTTCGAAGCCCATGGGAAACATCGTATAGGGTCCGGCCTCGGGATGGACGACGGTGCCGCTTCCTTCGGCTTTTTCCATGTCGAGAAGGGGTTCCCGCACTTCGTAGTCGATCTCTACGAGGGAGGCGGCCTCTTCGGCCGTCGCCTCGTCCACCGCTGCGACGACCGCCGCCTCGTCTCCGGGATACCGCACGTATTCGTCGAGGATGTACTTGTCCTTGGGACTCGGCTCGGGATGGCCCTGTCCGGCCCGGGTGATGGCGACCCTCGGCACGTCCTTGTGGGTCAGTACGCATTCCACTCCCGGCAGGGCGAGAGCCTTCGAGACGTCTATCTTTTTTATTCTGGCGAATGCGTGGGGGCTGCGGACCAGCTTTAGCACCAGGGCCTCCCTGGGGGCGAGGTCGTCGGTGTAGGCCGGCCGACCGGTGACCAGCCCCTTCCCGTCTATCTTGGCCCGCGCGCGCTTAACCTGGCTGAACTCTCTATCCATTTTGTGCCTCCACATAGCGGCGAATCGCCCGTATCTGTCCCTCGTAGCCGGAACAACGGCAGAGGTTGCCGGCCAGGTAGTGCCGGATCTCCTCGTCTGTCGGATTGGGATTCTCTTTACGCAGGGCGTAGACGGTAAGGGTGAAACCGGGGGCGCAGAAGCCGCATTGGTCCGCCCCCTGGGCGGTGAGATGCTCTGCCAAGCGTTCGGCCTCTTCACGGATACCCGCAACCGTGCGAATTTCGGCCCCGTCGGCCTTTGCGGCGAAAGTTGAGCAGGAGAGGACCGGCTCATCGTTGAACAGCACGGTGCAGACCCCGCAGCTTCCGCTGTCGCAGCCCTTTTTTACCTCCGTATAGCCGGCGGCCCGGAGCACGTCCACCAGCAGATCGCCGGGGCGAATTTCGAGACGCCGTGCCCTTCCGTTTATCGTCGTTTCTATCTGCATTTTCGGGATCTTCTTCATTTTATCGTCTCCTCAACGCATCTGCGCACCAAGACAGAAGAGATTTCTTTGCGGTACTCGGCGGAGCCGCGCAGGTCTTTTCCGAAAGAGAGCTCCTCGGCGGCGGCCTCTCCCGCCCTTTTTGCCGCTTCGGCCGTCGGTCCGCCGTCGCCTTCTTCGTCGAGGATCCTCGCCGCCTGCAGAGAGAGCCGGGCGGCTCCCGGACGGGCGCCGACGGCTATCCGCCAGCCCTCCGGCCTTCGGACCACCGCCGCATTGAGGACGGCAAAGTCGGTCCGGGTCTTTCTCACGCTTTGAAAGGCAGCCTTCACCGTGCCCATAGGTATGAGGATCTCTTCGATGAGTCGAGCCCCGTCGGGTCTCTTTTCGAGGTAGTCTTCCAGAGGCATCTGCCCCTCACGGTAGAAGGTGACGGATGCTTCCAGGGCCAAAAGAGCGGTGTTGAGATCGGAGAAGCCGTAGCCTCCAGAGACGGTACCGCCGACGCTTACGATGTTCCGCAGCTGCACCCCCACGATGTGGGCCGCGGCGTCGGAAAACAGAGAACCAAAGGCTCCTTGCAGCTCCTTCGAGGTCTCCACGTCTCTGGCCCTAGTCATCGCCCCAAGGGCCGCTCTTTTCTCCTTCACCCGAATGTAGCGAAGGCCGAGGCCGGAAAGATCTACCGCCAGGTCGATGCCGCCCCTATTCATTCTCGTCCAGGCACCGCCGCCTATAGGGACTCCCTTTTCTTTATGGATGAGATCGTATGCGTCCGCAATTCTATCGGGACGTACATACCGTTGGATGTTCATGTAGTGCCTCCGTTCAATGGTCGGTATATTGTAGCACGCCGGCAGAAGGGGAGCAACAAAGCACAACGATTAGGGTAAATCTAACTATTCGGTTCCAACGCGCTTCTTCTCCGCTTGGCAATGAGGGAGAGAAGGAGGGAGATCGTACCGGCAAAGACGATGGGCGTAGAGCCGGAGGGCAGGGCGAAGAGATAGCTCGCGGCCAGGAGCATCATTCTCCAGAGAACCGATGAGAAGGGCCGGCGGCGACGTCGTAATCACAGGAGATAAAGGTTTCGTTGCAGACCTCACAGGTTTCGGCCGAATGATGGCGGCGACGTCCTCAGTTTCGAAATCTCCAGGATCCGAAGTCCCCGTCTGGCTCTCGTGCTGGGTTTTCCAGCCGGCCGGAGCACGTTCGGTAATATACGGCATGGACTCCCAGAAATACTACTATACTCTAATCTCTTGTCAAGCTTAAAATTTTTGCCGTTTGAATAATTCAGCGTAATAGTCTACCATAGACATGCAGTTATGAGAAAAAAAGATACCCGCATCCATATACCTTTGCGTTCCTCGATTCCCATGATCTCAGGGTATGTAAAAGCCCTGATTGTAGTGCAGATCCAGGCAGTATCGTTTATCCTCGTATATCTTATAGTTTTTCAAAGGTTTATACTGGGAATACCCATTACCGAGGGACTGTGGATTGCGGTTGGTATTGCGATGGTTGTCCTGGGTCTTACCCTCTTTCTCGAGGGGATCAAACTCGGCATTATGCCCCTCGGAGAGAAAGTAGGCCTTACCCTCCCTGAAAAATGCAGAAGCTTCTTCGTTATTATGCTTTTCGGCTTTCTCGTCGGTCTCGGCTCTACCGTCGCGGAGCCCGCCATCGCTGCTCTGCAGACACTCGGCAGTTCCGTTCCCGCGTGGAAGTCGCCGCTCCTGTATCTTCTGCTCGAACAGCACGCCGATACGCTTGTTCTTGCCATTGGTATCGGTGTAGGTGTCGCGGTTATCTTCGGGCTCATACGTTTCTACTACGGTTTTTCCATAAAGCCGCTCATTTTTACCATTATCCCCATAGTCCTCGGGACAACCATCTGGGCCCATACCCACGATAAACTCCGCAGCATTGTTGGCCTAGCGTGGGATTCGGGGGCGGTTACCACGGGAGCTGTTACGGTGCCCCTGGTTCTTGCCATTGGTATCGGGGTCTCGAGGGCTTCGGGGCGAAGTGAAGGAGCACGGGGCGGCTTCGGTATTATCATGCTCGCCTCGGCTTTTCCCATTTTGAGTGTGCTCATACTGGGAATTATCATGAGTCCCGCGGCTCCGGCACCCGTTTCGGAGCCGGAATTTTTTTCACCGGAGAGGCGTACGGAGACCCTGGAACTCTTCGAGAGCGAGGAGCATCTGCGGCAGTATGTCTTTAGGCAGGCCGGCGAGGAAGGTCGGCGGGCATACTATACGAGCACAGGGGAATACCATGAGGCTTTGAGAGGACTCGGAGGAGATCCGCAGTTTCGCCGGGAGACCCTCGGGAGTATGAGCCTCTCTTCATGGATAGAGGAAAACGCGTCGGAATACGAGCGCAGATATATTACGGACCAATATCGAATACGAAAGATCGATTCCGGCGGGAGTGCCCGGATCGACCGGGTTCTCTACAGCGGAGGCAGAAACGCTGTTCAAGCTATTATTCCATTGGTAGTCCTGCTCGTACTAGTCCTTGTGCTCTTTTTACGTGAGTCTCCGCGGTACCGCGACGAGGTTGCACTGGGAATTTTCCTGGCGATTATCGGAATGGCGCTCCTCGGTTCGGGAATAAGCCTCGGGCTCACCCCTCTCGGAAGAGAGGTGGGAAAGGGCTTGCCGAGATCTTTTCAAACGGAGGATAGAGTAACCGATCGCCTCGTAATAGAAAACTTCGACACGAGCCTCCTGTTCAAGAGCGTAAGTATCGACGGGAGTACGAAGCGATTTTTTTACCTTGAGACCGAAGACGGCGTTGAGAAGGTGCGGTTTTATCCGCAACAGTACGATCGAGGGCGGAGCAGCTACGAACATGTTATTACCCGCGGCCCGATCTTCGGGCCAAATATGACGATTCTGGGTATAGCTCTGGTATTCCTCTTTGCCTTCGGTTTGGGCTACGGCTCGTCCCTCGCTGAGCCTGCCCTCCATGCCTTGGGGCGAACAGTTGAGGGAATGACCGTGGGCATGGTAAAGGAGAGACAGCTCGTGCGGGTCGTTGCGCTCGGGGTGGGGCTTGGTCTCATGGTCGGAATCATCCGTATTATGTACAGCATTCCTACGGTCTGGCTCCTTCTTCCCCCGTATCTTTTTCTCCTTCCCCTGACAATTCTGGGAGATGAAGATTTTGTCGGTATAGCCTGGGACAGCGGCGGTGTTACCACCGGTCCTGTCACCGTACCCCTGGTTATGGCTATGGGACTCGGTGTCGGCGGTGAGATCGGTGCGAACGATAGTTTCGGCATATTGGCGATGGGTTCGGTATACCCGATTCTCACCGTACTGCTCTACAGCCTTGTACAACGTTTACGCCAGAGGCGTCATATCCCCGAGGAGAAGGCGGAGGAAACGGATGAGTGAGAATCCCCTTAACCCGCTGAAGGTAAGCAGTATTACCTGCATACTCCATCGCAGCTTGCGAAAGAGGATAAGCGATCATCTCAAGAGTATTGGAATTGCTTCGGCGTACGTAGAGGTGGCAAAGAACGTGCGGCAGCTCATTCGACCCCGCTCTTTCGGTCTGCCGGGGTCCACCCGGCAGCTGCATGATTCTCCCTCCGAAATTGTTCGCTTTACCGTTGCCCGGGAAGACTCGCCGGAGGTGGTCAACTCTCTCATACACGCCGGAGAGCTCGATATCCACGGCCGTGGAATGATCTTTTCCCAGGAGGTGGAAGAGTACAGCAGGCATGAAACTCCGGAATTAAGGCGTGAAAATATGCACGAAAAGGGGAGAGAGTCAAACCATCCGCTCCTTCCCGATCTGTCCCTTATCACCTGTATTCTTTCGAAACCCGGCAGCAGTGAGGACCTTTCGAGAATAGCCCTCGAACTCGGGACCTGTGTGCCCGTTGTCAGCAATGGGAGGGGTACAGGTATGCGCGACAAGCTGGGATTGGTGAGGATAACGATCCCCCCCGAGAAGAAAATGGTACAACTGATCGTACCCGAGTACGATGACGATAATATCATCCGCCTCCTCATCGAAGAGGGGCGGCTCAACTACCCGGGGCGGGGCTTTCTCTACAGTACCTCGATAAAGGCGGGATTGGTCGACACGAAGCTGCGCCTCGGCCGGCAGGAGTACGCTGCGAGTATCGAGCAGATAATATCGGCAATAGACGAGCTCAAGGCGAGTACCTCGTGGCGTAAGCGTTTTTCCGGTTTGGAAGGAAGCCTTTCGGCCTCCGCGCAGAGCTTATTGCAGGGGTATAGAGAAATCGTAATTACCTGCCGTGAGGGTAAAAGCGATTTCCTCGTCGAGAGGGCAATGGATGCCGGCGCACCCGGTGCCACCATATCCTGCTTGAGCCGTTTGAAGCTTCAGAAACAGGAGGGGCAGTCCGCGGCAAGCGAACGGGCGATAATCTGTGTACCGGAGGGTATCTCAGATCGTGTCACGGATTCCCTCGTCAACTATGCAAATGATGAGTCTAACGGGGTGGAGAGTATCCGCATACACGAGACCTCCCATGTCTTTACTCATATGTCATAAATAGTGGTTCAAAAGATGTGGGAAGCTGAAGCAGGAGGATCGATACCCCTCT
>CAZQNO010000028.1:9457-33238 GCA_964594775.1 uncultured Spirochaetaceae bacterium | reverse complement strand
TATCGCCGTTTTCGCCGGCGTCTCCTTTTAATCGAGAGTATTCAGCTTCTAGAAAGCCCATCTCGAGGCGCTGGACTTTTCTCTGGTCTTTGAAGCTGCGTGTAACAATGCGGGGTGAAGCGAGAAGAAACACAGAAAGTACTATCACAACACAAGATATGGTGATGAGTAAAACTGCGCTGTACGATAGCCGTGCCTTACTTCCAATCACGGCGCCAGGGAAATACCCGCGTGCAGCTGGTGGCCTCGAAGCTGAAAGGACTCTACGCCGGTCTCTTCCGCGCCGAAGCCCCCCCATCCTATGTTGAAAATCTTGAAGTTGTAGCGGTACTCGGCAAAGAGGCTGACGGCGTCGGTAATTCCCATGCAGTAGCCGCCCAACAGAGCCGCCTTTGCATGTATCCCCCAGTAGTCGTCAAAATCACCGTAATTATAGGAGACCGTACCCGCACCGTTGGCGCCGAGGTAGGCATGGCTGAGATAGGGAAGCGCCTCCCAGTAGCGCCATAGAGGCAGGCGAACGAGATAACTCCGTCCGAGGGTAAAGAGCTGGCTTTTCACGTCCGCCGAGCCGGCCTCTCTCTTCTTCCTGCCGTACAGAAATTCCCATCCCCTCGCCAAAAAGCCCGTGCTGCCGCCCGTATAGCCGAGGCCGACTTCGAGCCCGAGGCCGTCATTTTCATCCACCTCTTCGTCATTAACCTTCAAGTAGCGCGTGTAAAGATTACCGCCCAGCCGGATGGAGAGGAGGGC
The DNA here is from genome assembly GCA_964594775.1 of uncultured Spirochaetaceae bacterium. Classification (GTDB taxonomy): domain Bacteria; phylum Spirochaetota; class Spirochaetia; order DSM-16054; family Sediminispirochaetaceae; genus CAYFVU01. The sequence goes on along the minus strand of CAZQNO010000028.1, from coordinate 32,485 downwards.
CGGGTATTCCGCCGCCCCTTGAACTTCCCTGCGGCGATAGGGACTGGTAAGGTCGGTCTTCTCAACCGTCGTAGAGGCGGAACTTGCTACATCGTTGGTCCCCACATCCACCATTCTCGCCTGGATCTTGAGACCCGCGTTGCTGTAGCCGGGCTTCTGCACTTCGCGAATCGTACCCAAGACGATGTAGCTCGCCCCGACGGCCTCTCCGATTTCGGCCCCCGATTCGTTGCTCACCACCCCGGAGAGCTGCAGCTTCTGCTCCTCGTAGATACGGTCCATATTCTCCCGTTCCACCACACCTATACCGGCCCGGGTAAAGGCCTCGGTCAATTCCTCGGCAACGGCCCTTCCGGTACTCTCATCTTCGTCTGTTTCGAAGGAAGTAACGGCGACCCGCTTTCCCTCCAAATCTACCTTGGAAGAGAGGCCTTTTGCCAGATCATCGTAGGGATTGGCCCCTGCGGCGGAGGCGATATAAAACATGCACATCGAAAATAGAAAAATTTTTTGCTTATTCATACGACTGCTCCCTGAGTTATATATATCATTCTTCTCCATTTTAGCCATAAGTGCAAGTTTATTTATTCGAGAAGTGGAAAAAATCTCTTGTGATGGCCCTCTTCGCCCCTTATGATACAGAGTAGGAGGAACAGGCATGAAAAAGGCAAAGGACGAGGGACTCGCCGTTCTCACCAGCGGGGGAGATGCGCAAGGAATGAACGCGGCGATACGGGCCGTCGTTCGTACCGCCATTACCCGCGGTTTTACCCCCTATGCCGTCTATGAAGGGTACCAGGGAATGGTCGAGGGGGGCGACAAGATCCGAAAACTCGATTGGGACTCGGTGGGAGGAATTATCCACCGGGGCGGGACCGTCCTCGGCTCCGCACGGTCGAAGGATTTTCGGACCAAGGAGGGCCGTTACAGCGCCGCCTTCAACCTCATCGAGCGCAACATCACCAATCTGATAGTCATCGGTGGAGACGGGAGTCTCGCCGGGGCCGACGAGTTCAGAGAAGAGTGGCAGGAACACCTGGACAAGCTCGAGAAAGAGGGAAAAATTTCCGCCGCGCAGAAGAAAAAGAACGCCGGCCTCAAGCTCGTCGGCCTTATCGGTTCGATCGACAACGACATGTTCGGTTCCGACATGACCATCGGCGCCGATTCTGCCCTTCACCGCATCACCGAAGCCATAGACTCGATCACCAGCACCGCATCAAGCCACCAGAGGGCATTTGTGGTGGAGGTGATGGGACGAAACTGCGGCTATCTCGCCCTTATGAGCGGCCTCGCCTGCGGCGCCCAGTGGATCCTCATTCCGGAAAATCCTCCCGCCGTCGAGACCTGGGAAGATAAAATGATAGAGGTGATGAAGGAAGGCCGGGAAGCGGGACGACGCTACAGCATCGCCATCGTCGCGGAAGGGGCCCGGGACCGAAGCGGCAATCCTATCACCAGCGAATACGTGGTAAAGGTCCTCAAGGAGCGGCTGACCGAGGACACCAGACTCACCATCCTCGGCCATGTACAACGGGGCGGCTCGCCCAGCGCATTCGACCGCCACCTCAGCACCTCTCAGGGCTATCAGGCGGTAGAGACCCTTCTCGAAATGAAGCAGAAAGACTCTCCAATGCTCATCGGCATGAGAAAGAACCGCATGCACGCCTCACCTCTGATGGATTGTGTACGCGAGACGAGATCGATCAAGGACGTGATCAGCAATCGAAACTATGAAAAGGCGATGAAGATGCGGGGCGGCAGCTTCGCCGATTCCTACGACACCTTTCGCACGATGATAAGCGCCCTGCCGAGAAATCCCGCCGACAAGGCGGACAGAAAAACCTACGCCGTTCTCCACGGCGGCGCCCCGTCACCGGGAATGAACACCGCCGTTCGGGCCGCCGTCCGTATCGGCATCGACCACGGACACACGATGTACGGAGTGGAAAACGGTTTTCAAGGGCTCATAGAAGGCAATTTTCATCCGATGAATTGGATGAGTGTCGACGGCTGGGCACCCCGGGGCGGCTCGGAGCTGGGTACGAATCGCTTCCAGCCAAAAGAGGAGGACCTCCCGAAGATTGCCGAGCAGCTGAAGACGCACGGTATCGACGGCATTCTGATGATTGGGGGCTGGGCCGGCTATACCGCCGCCTACACACTCTACAGCCGGCGACGAGACTTTCCCGAACTCAATATCCCCATAGTCTGTCTGCCTACAACGATCAACAACAACCTTCCCGTGTCGGAGTTGAGCATCGGCTCGGACACCGCCCTCAACACCATCCTCAAGGCGGTGGACATGATCAAACATTCGGCCGTTGCTTCCCGAAGGGTCTTCGTGGTGGAGGTAATGGGACGGCAATGCGGTTACCTTGCCCTCCAAAGCGCCATCGCCACGGGTGCTGAACGGGCCTACCTCCACGAGGAGGGCATTACCCTCAAGGATATCGAGAAAGACATTGAAAGGCTCGTGAAAGGATTTCGCAGCGGTAAACGTCTCGGGCTGATGATCCGCAACGAGCGGGCCAATGATTCCTACACCACCACCGTTCTCTGCAGACTATTGGAAGAAGAAGCCCAGGGGCTCTACGATGTGCGCTACGCGATCCTCGGACACCAGCAGAACGGGGGCGATCCCTCTCCCTTCGACCGGATCCAGGCAACGCGCCTGGCAAAGCGGTGTATGGAGAAACTCTTCGAAGATTCCTCAAAGACCCCCTGCCGCAGCTACATGTGCGGCATGCACCGGGGAACCGTCGATTTTACCGATCTGGACTCTCTCTACGATCTGGTGGACGAAGAATACCAGCGCCCTCTCGAACAGTGGTGGATGCAGCTGCGGCCGATCGCCGCCACGCTGGCGGGCAATGTGACGGAGAAATAGGAGCGGTTTCGCTACATCCTCATCCCGATGACGATGCTCGTCTGCAGCGTCTCGGTGGGAAGGTCGACGGCAAAGTTGACCCCCACCGCCGGGATCGCGATCTTGCTGAGATAGAGCCGGAATCCGCCGCCTGGTCCATAGAAGCTTTCGTAGTTTCCCTCCTGCGGCTCATACACTCCCCCGTCGAAAAAGCCGGAAAGCGTCAGCGTTCCCCAGTCCGGGCGAAAGAAGGGAAACTCGTAGCCCGCGCTGCCGGCCCAATAGCTCCTCGCCACAGCACGGCGAAAGGGCAGGACGCGGAATCCCGGTCCTGATAGACTGTCGAGATTTGGAACGGGAAACTCGCTGTAGCCGGCGGCGGCATCGAGAGAAAAGCGATGGTCACCGAAAATGGCTGCGGCCCATTCGGCGTTTCCGATTATCCCGCTGCCGTCTCCGCCCTCGCCCGTATAGGAGCCGTTGAGCTCGAAGGCGTAGGCATATGCAGTCCGCAGTAAGATCCCCTCATAGAAGTATTCCAAGAAGTAGGTATCCTCGTAGGTAAGGGAAAACCCCGGTGATGCGGCGGCAGAACTGTCCGGCGGAGCAAGGGAATCCTCCCAGGCCTCATCCACTTCGCTCTGTTCATATTTGAACGAGATACCCGGCTTCAGTTTTTTCTGCGTGCGAAAGGTTAAGGCGCCGGTCACCCGTGCGTCGGTGGAGAAATAGACCCGGTAGTTGGTCCCGTCCGGATAGGCCGCTTCGCTCCGGTTCTTCCCCCCCGACAGAAAGAGGACCCCGCGCATCGTACTGCCCGCTAAAGTAGGATCGATCAAGCCGAGCGTTCCAGAGGGATTTCCGTCGGCAACAAAGGCGGAAGTTATTAGCTGCTTTCTCAAACCGAGAAAATTCGAGTCGAAGAGGGCCATGCCGAAAGAGTAGGCGCCGTCGGAGGCGGAAAAGAAGGGCAGCGGTACCAACGTGGCCTTTTCCTTCAAGAGAATCCGAACGGTATACCTTCCCCCTTCCTCACGATAGGCAAAAACGAGGCTTTGAAAGAGCCCCGTTTTTTTGAGGTTCTGTTGGGTATCTACAAGCCTCTTCGCGGTGAGAGGCTCTCCTTCCTCTATGAGGATGAGAGACTCGAGGGTCCGCAGCTTTGTCTTCTTCAGCCCTTCGACCTCTATCCGGGCGACCTCGGCGCTTTTTATCTTTCCCTGCGCCAACAATTCCACGTCGAGGGGCTTTAACTCTTCATCGGCCCCCAAAAGCCTTCCAGGGACGAGCGAAAGAAAGAGAAAAAAGAGGCCCATGGCGATACGCGTCTTACCGTGTGGTTCGTAAATCATCTTTTTACTCCGTGCGGGAGCAAAGATAGCACGAATGGGAAGAGATGTACCAGGGCCATATTGATGCGATAGAAGAGATTTTACACCGTTTTAGGACCAGCCGCCGGGCTTTCTAAAAGCGAAAGAAGCTGTACTTATCGGTGTAGTAACTCTCGAAAAAGCCGACCTGTTTCTTCAGATAGTTGTAGTGGTCATGTTCCCAGTCTGCAAGCCTTTTAAACAGATCCTTTACCGCCGGTTCGTCGGCCTGCTCCGCCGTTTCTCGGTAGAACTTTTCAGACTCCAATTCCAGTTTGATACCGATGGAGAGGGCGCTCATGTCGAAATCGGCGACTTTGTCTTTGAACTCCCTGGTAAATATCGGACTTTCCGCATCATTGAAGGTAGCCGGCTGGGGAAGGCTGGGCACAGAAAGTTCCTTTCCCGCATCGTAATCCTTCGCGATCTGAACGAGGGTATTGAGGTGACCCAGTTCTTCGTCAGAAAGCAAGGTAAATATCTCTTGTGCCTTTTTATCGCCGGTTTTTTCGGCGGCGGTTTTGTAGAGTTCCCGGCCCTCGATTTCGCCCTTGATCGCCGTTTGCAGTGCTTCTCGTAAATTCATATATCCTCCTTTACTCTCCTATAAACGGAGAAATCGTTCATTCTATATGAGTAAAGTATACTAATTTAGTAATATTACCGTCAAATTTTGTTCAGCCTTCGGTCTAATTCCGGCGTCTATACGTAGAGATACACGGCGAAAAAGAGTAAGACGCTTCCGGCGAGCACAAAGAGGTGCCAGAGTGCGTGATAGTAGGGAAGCTTCTTCATGGCGTAGACGAGGGTCCCCGAGGTATAGGCGATCCCTCCTGCCAGAGCGGTGGAGAGAAAGCCCCGGGGGAATGCCTCGAATACCGGCTCCCGCACCAAGACCACCATCCAGCCCATCAAGATGTACACCAGCACCTGTACAAAGCGAAATTTCCCCCAAAAGACAATTTTGAAGGCCATGCCCGCGGCAGCAAAGCTCCAGATGAGGATGAGAGTGAGCCTTCCCCAAAACCCCCCTATCGAAAGAGATATGGGAGTATAGGTTCCGGCGATCAGGAGGTAAATCGACATATGGTCGCAGATACGGAGCACCCGCTTCCAGTTGGACACCGGTGCGAAGTGGTAGAGGGAAGAGGAGAGGTAGAGCAGGAGCATGGCCGAACCGTAGACCATATAGCCGGCGAGAAGACGGGGCGAGCCCGTCTCGGTCCCCTTGATCAGAAGAAGGATAAGGGCGGCCAGGGATGCGGCGGCCCCGATCGCGTGCACCACCCCCGAGGCGATCTCCTCTCTGGGCGAATCGTGACGGTGGAGACTTATGTGCCGTTCAAGCCAGGAAGAAGAATCCGTCTCCGTCCTCACGTTTTTTTCTCCATCACCGCCTGTATGGCCCGACCCAGCCGCGCTATCGCATCGTGTATCCTCTCTTCGCCGGCCATGGTAAAATTGAGCCGCATGGTCTCCATTCCCGCGCCCTCTTCGGTATAGAAATACCTTCCAGGCACAAAGGCCACATGATTCTCGATTGCCTCGCGATAAATTTCCATAGAATCTATCCCCTTTGGTCCTTCGGCCCAAACAAACATTCCCCCTTCCGGCTTCGACCAGGTAAAAGAGGGGGGAAAATGCGCGTCCAGGGCTTCGAGCATCGCATCGAGCTTCGGTCTGTAGAGTTCAACAATCCGCGGCAGATGCTTCTCCATGTAGCCGCCTTCGAGAAACTCCGTCGCCAACGCCTGGGTGAAGGAGCTGGTATGCAGGTCCACCCCCTGTTTAGCCATCACCAGCCAATGAGCGATGAACTGCGGAGCCACGTAAAACCCCACCCTAAGCCCAGGTGCGAATATCTTCGAGAAGGAACCGCAGTAAACCACGTGATCCGGAGCCATGGTATAGATCGGCGGGGTAAAGGTCCCCCGGTACCGCAGAGAGCCGTAGGGATCGTCCTCTATCACCAGTGTGTCCGTCTCCTGAGCGATCTCGGCAATCCGCTTCCGGCGTTCCTGCGTTATCGTCCGGCCGCTGGGATTCTGAAAAGTGGGGATGAGATAGACCATCTTGGGCCGGTGCTTCTTGATCACCTCCTCCATCGAATCGGGGATCAGTCCATCATCGTCGGTTCTCATCCGCACGTACTTCGGGCCGTAGGGATTGAGTGCCTGTATGGCTCCCAGGTAGGTCGGCGCTTCCACCGCCACCGGATCTCCCGGATTGATGAGGATCTTTCCCAGCGAATCCAGGACCCCCTGAGAACCGGTGGTAATATTGATCCGGTCGGAGCTCGCATCGATCCACCGCGCCTTGAGAAAGCGCGAGAGAGCCTCGCGGAGGGGGAGAAACCCCTCAGTGGTGCCGTACTGAAGAGCGTTCGTCCGGTATCTTTCTAAAACCCGCTCACATATCTCATTCATATATTCCATGGGGAAGGCCTCCGGCGCCGGCATTCCTCCGGCTAAAGAGACGATTCCGGGACGGGATAAGACCTTGAGGATTTCCCGTATCGCGCTCGAACCCATGTGCGTGGTTCGTTCCGCCAGTATCTTATCGGTAAACATGTAAGCCCCCTATCGTTGTTTGAGCTGCTTTACGCCGGACTAAGAATACCACGGCACGGCGGGAAAAAAAAGCCTCTCGGAAGGGTCCGAGATAATCAGTTGACTCAGGCTCCCCTATCGCCTATGGTAAAAACGGGAGGGTACTATGATGATAAAAGCCGGCATCCGCCGCATTGCAGCCGCGCTCCTGCTTCTCCTCAGCGCCGCCGGAGCCGCCGCCGCCGAACGCACCATAGACAGTTCGATCGCCCTGCACGGAGAGCCTAAGTACGCCGAGGATTTTCGCCACTTCGACTACGTGAATCCCAGCGCGCCGAAGGGGGGAACGCTGCGGCTGCACAGCATCGGCACCTACGACAACTTCCACCGCTTCGCCCAGCGCGGGCTCGCCGCAGCCTCGAGCAGCCGGTTCTACGACACGCTGATGACCGGTTCGGACGACGAGGTCGATGTTCTCTACCCCCTCATCGCCGAGAAAATAGAATATCCCGACGACTACTCCTGGGTCATCTTTCACATTGATCCTCGGGCCCGCCATCAAGACGGAAAAGCGATTAGCTCGGAAGACGTGGTCTTTAGCTTCACTACCTTCTATGAAGACGGCGTCCCCCAGTTCAAACAGTACTACAGCGCCGTCGAGGACGTGCAGGCCCTGGACAGATACCGGGTACGATTCGACCTCTCCGAGGGAAGCAAGGAGCTGATCATGGCCCTGGCGGACAACCGCATTCTTCCCAAGCACTACTGGGAGAACCGGGATTTTTCCGAACCTCTCATGGAAGTCCCTCTGGGCAGCGGAGCCTATACCGTTTCCGACTACAAGATGGGGCAGTACGTAGTGTATGAGCGGGTCAAAGACTACTGGGCCGCCGATCTGCCGGTAAACAAGGGGAGAATGAACTTCGACTACATCCGTTACGACTACTACCGCGACCAGAACGTCGCCTTCGAGGCCTTCAAGGCCGGGGAATACGACCTCCACCAGGAAAACATCAGCAAGAACTGGGCGACCCTCTACACCGGTCCCAACTTCGACTCCGGATATATTATTAAAAAGGAAATTTCTCATGACATTCCCCAGGGAATGCAGGCCTTCGTCTTCAACATCCGGCGTCCCTTCTTTTCCGACCGGCGGGTCCGGGAAGCCCTCGGCTACGCCCTCGACTTCGAATGGATGAACAAAAACCTCTTCTACGGGCAGTATACCCGCACCCGCAGCTACTTTCAGAACACGAAGTACGAGGCAAAGGGACTGCCGGGACCGGAAGAGGAAAAAGTCCTCGAGCCGATCCGCGGCAAGATTCCCCCGGAGGTCTTCAGCAAAGAATACCGCCCTCCCGTCACCGACGGTTCCGGCAGCATCCGTCCCCAGCTGCGCAAGGCCCTGGCCCTGCTCAAGGAGGAGGGATGGGAAATCCGGGACCGGAGTCTCGTGAACACCGAAACCGGCCGGCCCATGGAGTTCGAGCTCCTCCTCTATCAGCCCTCAATGGAACGGGTTGCCATTCCCGTCCAAAAGAACCTGGAGAAGCTGGGGGTCACGATGAATATCCGTGTCGTCGACACCACCCAGTTCATCAACCGCTTGAGAGAGCGGGACTTCGACATGATATCCGGCGGCTACAGCGCCAACCACTATCCAACTACCGACCTTAAGATCGTCTGGCACAGCGACTATATGGACTACACCTACAACACCGCGGGGGTGCAGGACTCGGCGGTGGATTATCTCGTCGAGGGGATAGAGAACCATCAAGACGAGGAGGAGGCCCTCGTCCACTGGGGCAGGGCATTGGACCGGGTCCTCACCTGGAATTTCTACGTGATGCCCCAATGGCACATCTCGAAATTCCGCGTCGCCTATTGGAACAAATTCGAGCGGCCGCAGACCCGGCCCAAGTACGCCCTCGGTATAGATACCTGGTGGGTGGAGAGACGCAGGCTCTACCGTCTGCCGGAAAAGCACCGGTAGGAAAAGCTGGGGACAATGAGCTCCTACATCCTGCGGCGGCTGCTGCTGATCGTTCCTACCCTCTGGGCGATCATCACGATCAACTTCTTCATTATTCAGATAGCCCCCGGCGGCCCCGTCGACCAGATGATCGCCGGCATGTCGGGCATGAACAGCAACATGATCATGGAGCGGATCTCCGGGCAGGGCGTCCAAGAGGTCGGCGAGGGAGGGCCCGCTTCGACGGGGAGCGATTTTTCCGCCGGCGGTACCGGCGGCTCAGGCAAAGGGAGCGCCGGGGGCCTCGGCGCCGACGGAGGCGCTGCAGGGGCCGGAGGATCCTCGGTCTCCCGCTACCGGGGCGCGCGGGGCCTCGACCCGGAGGTCATAACGGAGATCGAAAAACGCTTCGGTTTCGACAAGCCCCTGCACGTGCGCTACTTCAAGATGCTCAAAGACTACGGGAGCTTTCACTTCGGCGACAGCCTCTTTAAAGGGCGCTCCGTCCTCGGACTCATCGTGGACCGCATGCCCGTCTCGATCTCCCTCGGCATATGGAGCACCCTCATAATATATCTCGTCTCCATTCCCTTAGGGATTCGCAAGGCCCTTTGCCACGGTTCAAAGTTCGACGTCTGGACGAGTACCGCCGTCATCCTCGGCAACGCCATTCCCACCTTCCTCTTTGCCATCGTGCTCATTATTTTCTTCGCAGGGGGAAGCTACCTCGACTTCTTTCCCCTGCGCGGACTGGTCTCGGACAATTTCGTCGAACTCTCCCTCCTGCAGAAGGTCGGCGACTACTTCCATCACCTCACCCTGCCCATCCTCGCCATGGTGATCGGCGGTTTCGCCACCCTCACGATGCTCACGAAGAATTCCTTCCTCGATGAGATCAACAAGCAGTACGTTTATACCGCACGGGCGAAGGGCTGCACGGAGAAGCGGATCCTGTGGAAGCATGTCTTCCGCAACGCCATGCTCTTGATCATTGCCGGCTTTCCCTCGGCCTTTATCGGCATGTTCTTCACCGGAAGTCTCCTCATAGAGGTGATTTTCTCTCTCGAAGGCCTCGGCCTCCTCGGCTTCGAGGCGACGATGCAGAGGGACTACCCGGTGATGTTCGGCACCCTCTACATGTTCACCCTCATCGGGCTCGTCCTCAACCTTGTCAGCGACCTCACCTACACGGTCGTCGACCCGCGGATCGACTTCGAATCGAGGAAGACTTAGGGGGCGGAATGAAGAGGCTGTTTCGAAAGACGAAGCAACGCGGGGGAGGGCTCAGCGCGATTTCCCGGGAACGGCTCCGCCGCTTCCGCCGCAACCGCCGGGGCTACTGGTCGATGTGGCTCTTCCTCAGCCTCTTCTTCCTCAGCCTCTTCGCCGAGCTTTTGGCAAACGACGAACCTCTGCTCATCGGTTTCGAGGGCCGGCTCTTCTTTCCCGTACTCAAGGAGTACGCCGAAACCGAGTTCGGCGGAGAGTTCGCCATGGCGGCGGACTACCGAGACCCCTATGTCGTCGAGCTCATAGAGGAGAAGGGCTGGATCCTCTGGCCGCCGGTACGCTATTCTTACGACACGATCAACTACGACCTGCCGAGCCCCGCCCCCTCGCCGCCGACCCGGGAAAACATCCTGGGAACCGACGACAAGGGCCGGGACGTGCTGGCGCGAATCATCTACGGTTTTAGGGTCTCCGTCCTCTTCGGCCTCACCCTCACCTTCGTCTCCTCCATCGTCGGGGTCTTCGTCGGTGCGATCATGGGCTACTACGGCGGGAGAATCGATATTCTCGGCCAGCGCTTCATCGAGGTATGGTCCGGGATGCCGACGCTCTTTCTCCTCATCATCCTGGCCAGCATCGTACAGCCCAACTTTTGGTGGCTCCTGGGCATTACCCTTCTCTTCAGCTGGATGAGCCTGGTAGGGGTGGTACGGGCCGAGTTTCTGCGGGGCCGAAATTTCGAGTACGTCCTCGCCGCCAGGGCCCTCGGCCTCGGCGATGGAAAGATCATGTTCCGTCACATCCTGCCCAACGCGATGGTGGCCACCCTCACCTTTATGCCCTTTATCTTAAGCGGTTCCATCACGACCCTCACCAGCCTGGACTTCCTCGGCTTCGGCCTGCCCGTCGGCTCCCCCAGCCTCGGCGAACTGCTCGCCCAGGGAAAGGCGAACCTGCAGGCACCGTGGCTCGGCATATCGGCCTTTACTGTTATCGCCGCGATGCTTACCCTCCTCGTCTTCGTCGGCGAGGCGGTCCGGGACGCCTTCGACCCGAGGAGGGCCTCATGAGCTTTGAAGAAGTCCGCCCGCTCCTCTCCATTGAAGGCTTGAAGGTGGCTTTCCGCCGCGGCGAAACCCTTCGTCAGGTGGTCCACGGAGTCGACTTGGAAATCTATCCGGAGGAGACTCTCGCCCTGGTGGGAGAGAGCGGTTCGGGTAAAACGGTCACCGCCGGATCGATCCTCCGCCTCCTGCCCTCTTACACCGTCGCCTACCCCGGCGGAACGATCCGCTTCGACGGAAAGGAGCTCCTCTCGGCACCCGAGCGGCAGCTGGTCTCCGTCCGCGGAAGCGATATCGGCATGGTTTTCCAAGAACCGATGAGCTCGCTCAACCCTCTCCACACGGTGGAGAAGCAGATAGCCGAAACCCTCTTCATCCATCGCGGCATGGGCATCGACAAGGCCCGGCCTCTTGCCCTCGACTGGCTCGAGCGGGTCGGTATCCGCGAACCGGCCCGGCGGCTGAAGTCCTTTCCCCACCAGCTCTCCGGCGGAGAACGGCAGCGGGTGATGATTGCCATGGCCCTGATCAACGAACCGAAGCTCCTCATCGCCGACGAGCCAACGACGGCCCTCGACGTGACGATACAGGACCAGATCCTCTCCCTCCTCGCCGATCTGCGGAAGGAAATGCGCCTTTCGGTCCTCTTCATCACCCACGACCTCGGTCTCGTACGCCGCATCGCCGACCGGGTGGCGGTTATGCGGGAGGGACTAATCGTCGAAACGGGAACAGCCGAGCGGATCTTCTCCACCCCCGCGCATTCCTACACCCGCACATTGATAGACGCCGAACCGAAGGGCGATCCGCCGAAGAGCGATGAAAAGCGCAGCGCTCTTCTCCGCGTCGAAGGGCTGAAGGTGTGGTTTCCCCTGCGCCGGGGATTTCTCCGGCGGGTACAGGGCTACGTGAAGGCGGTCGACGGAGTCTCCGCCGTCATTCGGCAGGGCCAAACCCTGGGAGTAGTGGGAGAGAGCGGCTCGGGAAAAACGACCCTCGGTAAGGCCCTCCTCCGTCTCGAAGGCAGCGAGGGCGGCATATTCTTCCGGGAGGAGGAGGTCCACGGCAAGGACGAAAAGCAGATGCGCCCCCTTCGTCGCTCGATGCAAATCATCTTCCAGGACCCCTACGGGAGCCTCAGCCCGAGAATGCCGGTGGAGAGAATCATCGGCGAGGGCCTCGAGGTCCACAATATCGGCGGAGAGGAGGAAAGGGAGGGGCTGATCATTTCGGCAATGCGGGAGGTGGGCTTAGAAGCGGAGCTGCGGCACCGCTATCCCAACGAATTTTCCGGAGGACAGCGCCAGCGCATCGCCCTTGCCAGGGCCCTCGTCCTCAAACCCGATTTCATCGTCCTCGATGAGCCTACCAGTTCCCTCGACCGTTCCATCCAGTTTCAAGTAATCGAACTTTTGAAGGAGCTGCAGGGGCGTCACGGCCTTACCTATCTCTTCATCAGCCACGATTTAAAAGTGGTAAAGAGTCTCTGCCACGACATCATTATCATGAAGGAGGGGAGGATAGTGGAATCGGGCCCCGCGGCAAAAATACTCGCCGCGCCGGAGGACGACTACACGAAGGAGCTGCTGCGAACCGCCTTCGGATAGGAATCCTTCGAGCGGCCCGGCATAAGCCGCAAGGAGAAGAGCAGGTGGACAGAGAAGAAGAACTGAACAGGAAACTGCGGCGCGCTGAAGAAGCCGAGGAAGAGGAGAAGCTCGAGGAGGCGCTTTCGCTGTATAACGAAATTCTGCAGGAGCAGCCCGATCATGGAGAGGCGCTGTTGAGCAGGGGAATCGTGCTTTTTCGAATGGAATCCTTCGAAAAAGCCTTGGCGGACTTCCTCGCCGCAGCCAAACTCGAACCGGAAGAGGCCCACCTCTGGTATAACGCCGGGCTCGCCTCGGCACGAAAGTACGATTACCACCGGGCCGTCGAATACTACCATAAGGCCTTGGAAATTTTTCCCGAACACCTCAAAACCCTCTATGCGCGGGCGGAGGCACGGATGGATCTGGATGAGTACGAAGCGGCGGAGGAGGATCTGCGGCGGGCAGCCGAGTTTCTGGAGAGCCGGGATGAGGAGGTGGAAGAAGATGAGGAGGCACTCTTCGAAGACATCGATTTCAGACGCGGCCTCTGCTTCGAACGACTCGGCAGGTATGAGGAGGCTCTCGAAGTATACCGCCGGGCTTGGAATGACAGCGAAGACCTGGTGCTCATACCGCGCCTCGTCTACCTATCCTATCTCTTAGAACGCGACGAGGAGGTCCGCTCATGGCTTCTGCATACGAAGGACTTTGACGAAGCTCCCCCGGAACTCACCATTGTACAGGCGGCCTTCCATCTTGCCGCGGGCGAAAAGGACGCGGCGGAACGGGCGATCCGGTCTCTCGACACCTTCGACGAGGAGGGCCTCGACCTATGACCTTCGCAGACCAGATCGTGCTGCGCTGTCCCGGCTGCCGGAGTCTCTTCGTAAAGGAAACCCTCGGATCGGCGAACTCCTTCGGAGCGGTCTTCTGGACCGACGGCTACATGCAGGCCTCGATGTTCCCCATTCCTCCCGTCATGGCCTACTGCCGCCTCTGCGAGGAGTACTTCTTTCTCGAGGAGGCCGAAGAACTCTTCTCGGTCCCTCCCTTTATCGAGGTCGGCGAACTGCCGACAATATCCACCTTCGACGAGATGGACGACAACGACTACCGGGAGGCCCTGCGGCACGAGCCTGCGCCGCAAAGGGAACGGACCCTCCTCCTCCGCCTTCTCTGGAAACTCAACCATCCGCTTCGTTACAACAGCACCGCCGTCGTGACCCGGGAACAACAGGAGACCCTCGAACGGCTCGATGAGCTCATCGACGGGGAAGAGGAACCTATCCGCAGGGCAGAGATGCTGAGGGAACTGGGACACTTCGAGGAGTGCCTCGAGCTGCTCGAGGGAAGCATCTCCCCGGAGATGGAATACCCGCAGATTCGAACCGCCTACGCGGTATACCGGGCCGCCGAAGCCGAATCGATCCGTCCCGCCCGCATCTATGGAGAAGAAAAGGGACCCTTCGAAGCCCTGGAAATGCCGAAGGAAGAGGAAAACACCAATCCGAGCATAGACCCGGAAATCCTCCGGCACATCGAAGCCCAGGGCCTCTACCCCCTTCCGGTCTGCGAGGATGTCCTCGCCTTCGTCTCGGAAGAGATCCAGGGAGAGCTCAGTCCGATTCTCAGCTTCCCTCTCTCCCGCCTGAATCCCGAATGGAAGGGCCAGGCGGTCTTCTTCCACGAAGACGGGGAGTATCTTCTCCGTCACGGAAGGCTCTTTACCGATGCGCAATGGAAGGAATTTCATGACTTCGACGAGAGCTACAGGAAGGAGCTGCTGAACTACTGGTCCCGTTCCAGCCTCGACCTGCCGGTAAACCCCGAAGAACGAAACGCCTACTTCCGCCTTCAGTATCTGCACTTCTACCACGGCTTCGCCCCGCCGCCGAAGGAAGAGGAGGAGCAGGCCCTCCGGGACTTCCAAGCACTTTGGTCCCGGATCTCTCGGGATGTCCGGGACCGGGGCGGTGAGACGGCCGAGTGGCTGGACCGCTATTGCATCTCACTATACTGGAACACATTCTGGCTGTACTTTCGCGACAATTTCTCCGAGGACTTCCTCAACGCCGAGGGCCTGGATGCGTTTCGCAGCTCATTTTTCGAATACTACGAAGATCTTGGAAAGAAGCGACGCAAATTCCTGCTCGACGGCATGGGTCCGAGAATCGGAGAAAAACCCTTTCCCGTCGGACCTCCCCCTGCGCAGAACGATAATGACCGGCAGTTCGTTGCCGAACTGTGGAGCGGCGAGTTGGACACCTATCCCTCCACGCTCATAAGACTCTACTACAATCCCCGAGAAATGCGTATACTGCAGCAAAGCGTGTATGAAGAGAGGTGAAAGAATGTTGTACAAGTACGATGCGGAAGAGGCAGCCCGGCGTCAGGTCGACGAAGAGGATCTGCCGGGCATCTACAAAACCATCGAGACCATTATCGGTATGGCGGACAAAGCCCGCATGGAGGGACTCCTTGCCCTGGAAGACGACCTCGAATCGATCGAAGAGCCGCTGTTGAGGCTGGGCATCTCTATGGTTTTGGACGGCACCGAACCGGAGCTCATCGAGAGCACCCTTCTGTCGGCCCTGCACGCCGGTGAGTATCGCGGCGCCGAACTGGTCCGCCGTCTCATCATCATTCACGGCGTCATGCAGGTCCAGGCGGGAACGAATCCCGCCTACGTAAAGACAATACTCGCCGCCTATCTCGGAGAGAAGGCGGCGTTGGAAGCATCGCTTTCGGACGACTGATCAAAAGATCAGAAGAAGGGATTTACTATCCTCCGGTAGCGCAGCAGCGAATAGACCGACAAGACCGCATACGAGAGCACGAAATTGAAGGCCGATATAATCGAGGCATAGACGAAGAGGGCTGCAAAAAAGCCGATATAGGCGTTGACCCCCAGCACGTAGTCCACCACACTGAAGCCCTTGTCTAAGACCGAACTGTTTACCGCCCCCTGTATCTTCCCGCTCACATTCGACACCAGGTTCTTCCCCTGCCCGAGAAGGGCCGAGATGTCCCCGCCGATGAGAAACATGATGAAGTTGATGACGAAGAGCGCGATGACCAGGGTAATAAAACCGCTCAAGGCCCCCTTTATGTCCGGCGGACTGAGCTGCATGTGCGAGGCAACACAGATGGAAATGTAGAGAAAGACCCAAAACTTCCAGTTGCCGAAATTCTGCGCATTGAAAATCGTAGAGAGCGTGAGCTCGGTGGAGGCCCGGGCCGAGACATAGAGGGCCTCCCAGCCGGCCCCGGCGCCTTGAGAGAGCACCGTCACCTGTTCCTGTATCGACGCGAAGATCGATACCGCCTGGGGAAGCAGGTAGTAGAGGGCCGCATAGAGGACGATGCTGCCGAAAATGATCGGCCCGACTCCTATGAAGAAGTTACCCACCTTGGCCCAGGTGCTTCTGGGATTGTACTGATGGTTTACGTAACCGAGACTGCCGTCGGCGGGGTCGGGGTTGTAGAGTTTCATCTCCACGATCTTATGACCGAAGATGATGCAGAAAAGCGCGTGACCCAGCTCGTGGACCGGCGTTCCCAGCCAGCCCGTAGCAACGACATCGATGGTGGGACCCGTCGTCTTTGCAAAGGTGAGCCGGGTAAACTTCGCCAAATAGTAGAGAATCAAACCGAAGACGAGGAAGAAGCCCAGCACACCGATGATCTGATTCAAGGTGGTTTTTGCCACCAAGCCGAACACATCGAGAATCGAATTCAAACCCGACACCGCCGCCTCCTCTTCTTATCTTGTCGAATAGGGAACGGGAACGTCCCGCAGAATGAGCGTATCATCTTCACTCCAGAATGTCATTTCGAAGTATTTGATGCTTCCCTTTATCTCATCCGGTACCGGGCGCTCGAAGTAGATTTCCGTCTTCATGGGAACATTCGGCGGAAATCTCATCCATTTCCGTAAGGCCCCGCCTCCGCCGTATTCGGCATAGGTATATTCCTTGCCCTGGGTGGAGATCATTCTGCAGGCGTAGTTTCTCAGATCCTGATCGGTAGACCCCTCGTTTACCCCCACGAAGTGCAGGGTGAAGCGGTTTCTCGTCGTCTCTATCCCGGTGAGAGACAGTTTAACATTATCGATAATCCCCACGAACTCGCCGGAGCCGCCGCTTACCGGTGCTTGGGGCGTGGAGCTGTCCGCCGTCCGGGGTGTGACGGCCGGGGCCGAACCGCCGCCCTGTCCTACGGTAAAGGAGGCGTTGCCCTTGTAGACCTTTTTAGAATGATAGTCGCTTACCGCAAATCCTATACGATATTTCCCGTCGGGGATATTGCCGGGCAGCGTGACCTTTTGGGTGTGCTTAAGGGTCCAGGTATCATCGCCGGTCCGCTTTTTCTCGCTGTACCTTTTTGAGGTCCATATCTCCTTGCCCATATCCGAATAGTAGGTATAGGTATAGTTCACGTAGCCTTCGCCCCATCGGACGGCGAGGCCGCTCTCTTCGATATATACCTCTATCGTCTGATTGGGAGAGAGGTCGGGATTATCCAGTCTCACCATGGTCGAGGCCGACCCGGTGTCTTCCTGAACAATCCACACCTTGTCCAATGATTCGGCGGCGGCAAAGCCCGCCGATACTACACAGAGCAGAAGCACATACAGTAACACACGTTTCATTTCTCATCCTCCATAATTAGTTATACTCCCCGGACGACGCCGTCCGAGACGGTAAAAAAGTTTTCCAGTTGAAACATCGACATCGACTCTTCATGCATGACTATGGCGTTGTTCTCGTATCGCTGCAGCTGCACCTCCCGGGTGATCTCCCGGGTCTCATAGTAAATATGGTAATCATTTCCGTTACGGTACCAGAGGAGCTTGCAGCCTTCGGCAAACGGAGTGGCATCCTGATAGACATAATCATTCAGCGTGAAGCCGTTGTCCACCCAGTAGTTCTGCACCTTTTCCGGATCATAGACGACTGCATGGGGGCCTATCTTTACCCCAGCGCACTTGCCGGCCTTGTTTACTCCGCGCTCATAGAGTCGGTACTGGTTTCCCGGTAATTTCTTGTAGAGCGGCATGTCTCCCGGATTGGAGAAATAATCCTCCTTCCAGCTGTTTTTCTTCATCTTCATTCCGCCCTGTATGAGAAACTGGCGGTCGGCATCCTCCAAGTACACCAGCACGTCATCCTCACTGGCGAGGAGTGTTACTTCTTCGGAACGGTCGTTCCCCTGATAGACGAAACGGAAGGTATTGTTTTTGAAGAGGTAGTAGAAGCCCGCCTGCGGATCGGTGCCGGCTATGGTGGGGACAACGAAGACATCGGCTTTGATCTTCTCCACGTTTCCAAGGAGGTAGTGTTCGCCGGATTCTTCGTTGTAGAACCACATGTCCTCTTCGATCCGGGTAAAAGGGTAGAGATCATTAATCGCCTCCCCCCGATAGAACAGGGTGAAGGCGAACTCCTCGTCGTGGACATAGAGCGCATCACTCTCGTCGGTGATAAACTCGGCGGGATATCGACTGCCGTCGGTCTTATCGAGGTAGTCTTCCAGCAGGTAGTAGGCGCCGACATCGCCGCAGTAGAGAACAATGTGTCTTCCGTACCACATCGAATTGCAGGACCCGCTCAGATCTTCTTTACCTACGAAAAAACTGAGCTCTCCCTCTTCATTTCCCTCCCAACTCGCCTTCTTCCCCTTGCCGAACAGTCCCACTTTCTCCTCCTAATCCGTTTATCTTTATAAGTAATATTATCTCAATTTCACCCTTCAAATCAAATTTCTCGCAAAAAAAATGAGAAAAATATCGCGAAACCGGCCTTTCTCTACTATATTTGTAGCTATGAAGCGTATTGATATCAGTGGAAAACGGAATGTGGTGTGGATGATTCTTCTTACGGCAGTCGCCGTTGCGGGAGGATCATTGATCTTCTCCGGACGTCTTGCCGTCTCCCCTTTTTCCTATATACCTCCTAAAGAGACGGCGATTCAGCTGCTGGCGCCCCTCTCCGGTGTCGTCGGGTGGGCGGCGGCGAAGTGGGCCTTCCTCCCGAAAATCGTCATGCCGCTTTTGGCCTTAGCGGCTCTCGCCGTCACGAGGCGCCTGTTCAAGACGAGCGGGAATTTCCTCTTCATAGTGGCGCTCTTTTCCGTGCTGGTCACCGCTTGGACGGTATGGGCGGCCCTTATCGTGGTGAAGGGAGGCAGTCTGCCGCAGGGAGGCGGAGAGGTCTTCTTTCCCGCCGCCGGTAAGCTGCTCTTTCTGCCGGTTGCCCTGCTCTACCACTGGTCTTTTCGCCTCTTCGGATGGATGACCTATCCCCTTTCCATCTTCCTCCTTGCCGCGGCATTCTTCGTCTTCTTCGTCAAGAAACAATCGAGAAAAGAGTGGTATCTGGAAAACCTCCTCATGCTCTACGGAGCCGGTCTCATGCTCTCTCTCCTCATCAGTTTACTTTCTTCCAAGCCGGCGGCATCGCCCCTCACGGTTCTTCTTTCCGGCATCCTGCCGGCGGGTCTCTGGGCGGTCCTCTTCGGGATTCTGCTGGTTTTGACCCTCTACTTTCTCGTCTCGCGGATCACCGGATTTACCCTCAAGGACCTGAAAACGGCAAAGAAAACCGGAAAACGCAGCGCCAAAGCGGCGGAAAAGGCCGCACAGAAACTCGAACTCGATTTGACTCCGGTCACCTTGGCCGAAGGAGAGACCGGCGAGGCATCGGAGGCGGAAACCGAAGAGGAAACCGACGAAGCCGGCCAGGAAGAACCGGCGGAGGCCGCGGAGTTCAAGACCATTACCGAAGAGACCTTTACCAAACTCTCCCTCCCCCTCGTCTTTGCCGAGACCGTTACCGGTCCGGCGAGCTTCCTCCTCTCCTACGACGTTCCCGACGGGCTCTCTCTGGCGGATGTAAAGAAACAGGAGAGGGAGATCGAGTTTCGCCTCTCCGAGGAGAGGGGGCGGCCCTTGCTGCCGATACCGGGAAAGAAGCGGGTCGGGGTCCTCTATCCGAGAAGCGACAGAGAAAATCTTCTCTTTGGAAATGTGGCTCCCCTTCTGGCCGAGCGGAACGAAAAGGGCAGGAAAGAGGTCCTTCCCATCTATGTCGGCAAGACCCTCTGGGGCGACGATTTTATCGCCGATCTCGCCGATGCGCCCCATCTCCTCGTCGCCGGGAGCACGGGAAGCGGCAAGAGCGTCTTCCTCCACGTTCTCATAGAGAGTTTACTGCGAGGGCCTATGCGCCGTTTCACACGACTCGTCTTAGTCGACCCTAAACGGGTCGAATTCGGCGATTTCTCCTCCTCTCCCCATCTCGCCTGTCCTATAGTCGAGGAACCGAATGAGACGGGCCGCCTTCTCTCCACGCTCATCGAAACGATGGAGGACCGCTATCGCATCCTCGCCGGAAAGGGTTATAAGAACATCGGGGAGCTCTACGAGCGGGAGAAGAGCCTGCAGATGCCTTACCTGGTGGCCGTGCTCGATGAGGTGGCAGACCTCTTTCTCTCCGAAAGTGGCAAGGAGCTTAAAACCTCCATCATCAAGCTGGCACAGAAATCGAGGGCAGTGGGGATTCACCTGGTCCTTGCCACCCAGCGTCCCTCGGCCGACATCATCGACGGTCTCATAAAGGCCAACTTTCCCACGAGAATCGCCTTCCGGACCTCCAGTCAGGTAGACAGCCGGGTGATTCTCGACCGCAACGGAGCCGAGGCCCTCTTCGGCAAGGGAGACGGACTCTTTGTCTCTCCGACGGATGAACAGCCGGTGCGCTTTCAGGGCGCCTTTTTAGAATCATAGTAAGGAGTAGAACATGGGAGATGATACCTTATCGCAGGATGAAATCAACAAGCTGCTCGGAGATATAGGGGCAGAGGAAGAAATAGAAGAAGAAGCGGAGGTCCCCGAAGAGACTCTAGAGCCGACGGAAGATGGGGAAGCCGCAGATTCCGGCGACGATGATTGGGTCGAAAGCGAAACCCTCAGTCAAAACGAAATCAACGACCTTCTCGGCTCTATCGAGGGCGGTGTCGATGAAGAGGGACTCGACGGTGAAGAGCAAAAGCTCCCCCAGAACGAAGGAGAACGGAAGAGGATCAAGATCTACGACTTCCTTCGACCCGACGGCTACACAGAAAACGACATGTCTCTGATGCGCGTCTTTTTCGAAAACTTCGCCGACAGCCTGAACAGCTATCTGCCTCCCGCCCTCTCATCGGACACGAAGATAGATCTCCAGTCTATAGATCAGCTGCTGATGGTCGAATATCAAAGAAGCATTGGAAACCCCAATGCAATCGCCGCCTTCACTGCCCCGGGATACCCCGTATTTTACATTGAAACCCCGCCGTCGACGGCGATGATCATCGCATCCGGCATACTCGGACTCACTTCGAGCATCAGCGAGGGGAAGCGTTTTATCGAGAGCCCCTTCTTCACAAAGATCGTTCGCCTCTCCTTTCTCAACTTCTGGGGGCGCGCCATGGAGGAGACTTGGAACCGAAGGGCAGCATATCCCTACCATCTCGACACCCTGCTCCTTCATCCCGAAGAAATGACGCTCATTGGTCCGTTGGAAACCATTCTTCTGGCGAGCTTCCAGCTCTATCGAAAGCAAGAGGCGGTGAGCATGGCCACCGTCTGCCTGCCGCTCCGTCTTACCGAAGAGCTGCTGCCCGTTCTCGGCGGCATACCGGTGAACGGAGGAAGCGGCAGGGCTGCGGAGCCGGCACAGGTATACTCCGCCGTTCGGGTCCCCGCCTTTGCCGAGTTTCCTCTCCACGGGGTGAGTTTCGCGCAGATGAACAAGTGGAAAAGCGGGACCGTCGTCAAGCTGAAGACCAATTTCCCCGGCCGCTATGTGTGAGGAGGACCGTATGGCTGCACGTGTGAATTCGATTCTAGAGATGCCCCTCCCCCTTTACCTGCAGTTCCGCAGAGAATTTCTCGCCTTGAAACAGGTAGAGGAAGAAGGAGGAATCCCTCTGCTGAAGGACTATGCGGGAAAAACGGGACATCTCGTCTTGGGAAGCCGGCGCCTGGCAAAGGTACGGGTAGTGAAAGAGGGGGACTCTTTCAAACTCTTGGATTCCGAGTTCATGGAAAACGAAACCTCTTTAGAGGAGCTTTTCGCAAAAACCCGGGTACAGCTCTGTGTATTCAAGGGTTCCTGCAGGATCAGTCCCCTCGAGCTGAAGAATCTCGGTGAGGGAAGCATCCTCGACTTGGAGGAAGAGGCGGGAGCTCCCGCCGTTCTCCGCATACCGGACCTCGATTTTGAAGTCGGAGAAGGGGAAGTCGTGACAATCGGAAACAGCTTCGGCATCCGCATGACTGAGATGCGTATGCAGAGCGCCCCGAAACCGCTTCGGCGACCAAAGATCGGCGAAATCGGCCCACCTATTACCATCCGGGCCCTCGTGGGAACAAGCGAACGCAGCCTCGGCGAGCTCTTCAGCATAGGCGAAGGCACCATTATCGAATTGGACGAAACCATCGATGATTCCTTTCGGGCATTGATAGAAAACGGTCCCTCCCTGCCCGTCGTGATAGAGGGCGGCGACAACGGATTGAGAATGAGAATCGTATCGGAAAAACCGAAAGGTATTTTTCTACGAAGAGAGAGCGGAAACCGGAGCAAAGAAAGACAGGAAGACACACACACAATCGAAAAAGATCTCGCCGCTTATTCCTCCGCCGTTTTGGCGGACTTCTGCAGCAAGGAGGCTCCGCAGGCGGCGGCCCTTCTCTTTGCCTCTCTGGACATCGAGACAAGCAGGGAAGTACTCTCCCGTTTGGACAATGATAGAAGCGCCGCCGTACTTTCGGCCCTGGCAAGCTTAGATCCCTCCGCCGCTTCGGGAGAAGTTTCCGAACTGCTCTTTGCCCACATCGCCGCCCTTGCCGGGAAGTATGGAGAAGCACAAGATTTACCGGAAGCAGAGGAAGGAACTCCCACGCTCCTCGAACGGACCTCCGATTTGATCGCCGGCTTACCGGAGGAGCGGCAGAAAGAGCTGCTGGAGGCCATGGAAGAGCTGAGCTCGGAATTAGCGGCGGAGGTGGAACAACGCATCCTCCGCTTCGAAGATATCAGCCTTTTAAGCGATAAGAACATCCAGAAACTCCTGCGCGAGCTCGATTCCGATCTGATAGTAAAGGCCCTCTCCGGCGCGTCACAGGAGCTCCGCGAAGCGATCCTCCGCAACACCTCACAGCGGAGCAGGAAAATGCTGATGGAAGACGTGAAGATCCAAGGGAACCTGCCCAGGGAGACTGCGGAAAACGCCAGGAAACAGATCCTCAACGTGTTCCGCATCCTCGAAGAGCAGGGTGACATTGTAATCAGCCGGGAGGAGGACTAGCCCCGACGGCGGAGAGGAATTTTGCCGCCCCG
>CAZQNO010000028.1:0-9357 GCA_964594775.1 uncultured Spirochaetaceae bacterium | reverse complement strand
ATGCAGAGAGCCTCTCTACTGCCTTTTTTATATCCTCTATCATTCGGCCATTGTATCCGCCTAAGCCGGCTATGGCCAGCCGGCGGCTTGCAGTTTTTTTTCCTCTGCTCTACCATCGATAAGTGAAATGAAGCGCGAAGAAGAAATCCGGCAGCGAATCGAAGAAAAAGCTAGTGAAGATTTTTCTCGATCCGGCGGGCCGGGAGGACAACACGTTAACAAGACCAACAGCAAGGTCACCCTGAGAATCCCGCTCTCGATTCTGCCCATCGGGGAGGAGGAGCGCCGACGGCTGAGTCATGTGCTCTCCGAAAGGATAAACGCCGAGCAGGAGCTCGTTATCCGCTCCAGTGAAACGCGCAGCCAACGGAGCAACCGCCGACGGGCCTACGAGCGGGCCGCCGCCCTCATCGTCGCGGCCATACACGCCCCGAGCCGGCGCCGCCCGAGCTCCCCGTCCCGGGCCGCAAAGGAACGTCGGCTCCAGGAAAAACGACGGCGGGGTGAGAGAAAGAAATTCCGCCGCCCCCCTAAGGCCGGAACCGGCGAGGACATCTAAGAGAAAGCTTGCTTTTTCCCGAGAAAAACCACACTATATGGGGCATGAGAAAACTCCTGTTCGTGCTGCTTGTAGCGGCCCTCGGCCTCTTCTTCTTTGCTTTTCGTCATGCTCCACAGGACCAGGATGACGGCGTATACGTGGAGAAGGAGGGCGAACTGCTGCTGCCGCAGCACAACGTAGCTATAGCAGTAGTCGATCTCGAAGCGGCCGGGCTCTCTTTGAGAAAAGCCGCGGACATTCCCCCGCTCAGACAGCTGCATAAAGACTTTACCGAGATGCCCGGGGCGGTAAAGGTCGAATCGCTTCTCAATGTGTCGAGGGTGGTTTCAGAGGGCGATGATATCATCGTAAGCAGTGCCATCCCGTCCCAAACGGAATCGATACGCAGCGAATATCTTCGCCGGCTGTCCGAAGAGCTGCCCGATTTCCCGGAATTGAGCCCCTACATAAACGAAAAACAGGATACCCTTCTCTATTACCTGTACTTTAGCAACGACAGCAGACCGGCGGACATCCACCGCTTTCTCTCGGACTTGAAAAAGGAGTGGAAGGACACAATTCCCTTCGAGTATACCGGTAAGGCCCCCATTGTAGCGGAAACGGAAGCGAAGCTCACTACCGACATCGCCGTCTTCTTTCCCATCCTCGCGCTGATGGTCATACTGGTCTTCTCCCTCTTTCGCAGTCTGCGGGCATTGGCGGTCTCGGTCTTTCTCATGGTCCTCGCCATGACCGTGGCCTACGGCTTCGTTCGCTATATCGGGCTTCCTCCTACACCGCTGATCCTGCTCATTCCCGTATTCAGTCTCGGCCTTCTCAGCGACTATCTCATCCACTACTTCTATCACCGGCTGCATCCGCATGCCGCAGAAGAGGGCTCCGCCGCCGGTTTCGCATCGGCCCTCAGCATCCGCCGGCGTCTCTTTTTCCCCCTCACCCTCACCGCCCTCTCCACGATAACAGGATTTCTCTCTCTGAGCCTGATCAACGGCTCGGGGCACCTTCAGGTAGGACTCATCATCGCCGCGGCGGTGCTCATTACCTGGAGCGGAGTCTTTTTTTGGATAGATTATCTAGATTTCGTCCCTCAGCAGCGATCTCTGCTGAAACGTTTTCGCGATTTTCAGGGGCGCATTTTTAAGTGGATCGCCAAATACCGCTATCTCTTCTTTCTTCTCATCGCCGCCGCTCTCCTGTGGGGAGGCATCCAGCTAAAAAATCTCACCATCGAACCCTACCCGATAGAACAGCTCCCCGAATCCACAAGCATCCGGAAGGCGGATGAACGGATCAATGAAGATTTCTACGGAACCCTTCCCTTCTTTCTCGAAATCGATACCGGGGAGAAGATGGGGATCATGAAGAAGGAGACCCTCCTGCGCCTCGATGATATGCACGGGAAACTCGAGGAAGGCGGCGCGGGCTATGCATTCTCCCTGCTCAGCGTGCTCAAGCGCATGAATTACTACTTTATGGGCTCGGAGGAGACCCTGCTTACCAGCACGGAATTCGACGACTTCTACGACGCTCTCATCGAACAGTACCTGCTCTATTACTCTTCCAGCGTAGACCCCCTCGAATACGAATCGATGCTGGACAACTCCTACCGCTTTTTCTCGGTAAAGGGGCTGCTCTACTACCATAATTACGCAGACCTCGATCGATTTCTCCGTTCCCTCGAAGAGATAGAGGCAGATTTTCCCGAAGGCTGGACGATGAGTCTGCACGGCGGGGCCAGGGAGCTGAGAGAGGAGCATGAGCGGCTCCGTGCCAATTGGCTCCTCTCCTTCCTTGCCGGGAGTTTTCTGATATTCATCACCGTACTCGTCTTCTACCGCCGGATAGGACTGGCGCTAATCAGTCTCTTTCCCGGCTTCATCAGCATGATCATCTCCTTCGGCTTTATCAGCATGGCCGGCATCAGCATAGACATTTTTTCCATCATTTTCGTGGCGATCATCACCGGTCTGGTGATCGACTACAGCATCCACACTCTCATAGCCCTGGACCAACTTACGGAAGTAAAGAGCCTCGAGGAGAGTTTCACCTTCGTTGTGGGCTACAGCGGTATTCCGATCTTTCTGAGCTTCATGACTTCTCTTCTCTCCTTCTTCGTCCTTCTCCTGTCGTCTTTCAGCGGAGCGAGAAGTTTGGGATTTTTATTGATCACATCCCTTGTATTATCCTTTTTCCTGAGCTTATACTTGTTACCGTTGATTATTCTGCCCCATCGTTTAAATAAGGAGAGCAGCGATGCCTAAGAGAGTCCTTTTTGCCGCCGCGCTTTTACTCATGAGCATTTCTCTCTCGGCACAGGATGCCGAGCAGATCATCCTCCGTAATTCGAAAACCCTGGTAATCCCCTCACTTCAGGGGAGTTTCAGTGTCGAGCTCATCTCGGCGAAGGGGGATGTCCGCCAGATCAAAGCCCGGGCTTTTCAGAAATATACGGGAAGGAAGCAGAACAACCGGCTCTTCATTTTCGATTTTCCGCCCACCGTTCGAGGGACGGGACTGCTGCTGCACTCCTTCTTCGACGAACGGGAGAACAATATGTGGATTTATCTGCCGGCAATACGGAGAGTTAAGCGGATAGCCCTGGAGAGTTCCGGCGGAGGCTACTTCATGGGGAGCGACTTCACCTACCGGGACCTCATCGACAACGATTACCGCGACATGAAACTCGAACGGCTGCCGGACCAGGTGGTCGACGGCATCGACAGCTACGTTGTGCGGGCGCAGGGGAAAACCCTTCAACTTCGGCAGGACCACGGCTACGATCATATCGTCACCTACTACCGCAAGGACAACTATATGGTCCACCGGAGGGAGTACTTCGATCTCAGCGGTAAACTCCTGAAAGTATACAAGGTGGAAAACTTTCTCGTCCTCGATCCTCATATCTACCCTAATAAGATTTCCATGACCAATGTGCAGACGGGGCACCGTTCGAAGCTCATAATGGAAGAGGTGAGTACCGAGGAGATACCGGACAGGTACTTCACTACGAGATTTCTCCAAAGCGGCAGGTTCGATTGATTGCCATGAAGAAGTCATACCGTGTATACCTTTTGTGTATTCTTCTCTGTGCGGGAACACTCCCCTCCGGCCGGGTCTGGGCCCAGGATTTTCAGTTCCTCGGCTTCTACGACTACTACGGAGGCATCGAAGCCGAAGAGGGATACGAGAACCTGAGGAGCAGACTCTATATGCGGCCCCGCTTCTCCGGCTACAACGAATCGCTGAACTACCAGTGGGTTCTCTCCTCAGCCCTCTGGGTCCAGCCGGTGGGGGAGGCTTACGCCATAGACTCGTGGGATATACTGCAGGAGGCATTCGTCCTCTTTCCCTTTGAAAAGTTCGACGTTACCGTCGGCCAGAAAGTCGCGGCCTTCGGTTTTGCCGATATCTACGGTCCGCTGAATGTCGTCGGCGCCTCGGGCAGGAATCTCCTCAGCCTGGACGATCCCTACGACAGCCGCCGGCCCGATCCCCTTGTGCAGCTTCGCCTCTACCCGAGCTTCGAGGACATCATCGGCATTACCTACGTCCCCCTTTCCCGGCGGGACCTCGAACGTCCCGGCCCCGTAGAACTTCCCGAAAGCGGGGACACTATAGTGTGGAGCGAAGACCCCTACATCCTGGAGAACCCCCACTCGATCTTCCTCCACTACAGCCGCTACGGACACTTAGCGGACATACAACTGCTGTACGGCTGGTACACCGATCACAGCCCCGACTTCGAGGTGGAGGAGACGGAGAAGGCCGTCTCCTCAGAAATAGAGACGGTTTACCGAAAGAAGCATACCTTCGGTGCGGCCTACTCGAGGCGGGTCCGCAATTCCACGCTCAGCCAGGATTTCGGTTTCACCCTCACAGAAGACTTCGACGGCGGCGATATAGGTGCGCAAAACGCCGATATTACGGTGAACACCCAGCTGCTGACCAATCTTCCCGGCGGCGTTCTGGCACAGTTCAGCTTCGTCTACTCCTACTTCTTCAATCACGGAGAACACGAAAGCGGCGTCGATCCCGATGCGGCCGATTACCTTGCCGCGGAGCTACAGGGCTTTCACACCCAGCCGCTGCAGCATATCGCCTTCGCCGTGGGACACTTCGAGAGGACCTTCTTCCGCGAAAAGCTGAAGGCCCAGCTCAATGTGGGCTTCTTCTTCTCTCCCGACATCTACTTGGCGCCCCGCCTGGCCTACAGCCTCAGCGACTACTGGAGTTTCGAAACCGGTGCGGACATTACCCTGGGAGACCCTCCGGATGAGGACCTGCGGCGCAATCCCCGCAACGACAACTACTACCTGCGGCTGACCTACCGCTACTGATCGGCGGCGGCAGGCTTAGCGGCCGTCCGCGGCCCGAGTCCCGTCCGCCCTTGCATCTCCTCTCCCGCCGTATTACAGTCTTCCCATGCAGCGAGCGCAAGGAGCACTCACGCGGCCCTATCCCGAGGTGCAATACCCCCTTCTCTTCGGCCACCGGGGCTGCTGCAAATCGGCCCCGGAAAACACCTTGGCGGCCTTTCGGAAGGTTCTCGACTTCGGCATACCCGGCGTAGAGCTGGACGTGCACCTCTGTAAGACCGGCGAACTGGTGGTGAGCCACGACTTCAATTTGAAGAGGGTGACGGGCTTCGATTCGATAATCGAAGAGACCGCCTACGAGACGATCGCCGAGCTCGATGCAGGGGCGTGGTTCGCCGAAGAGTTTAGAGGAGAAAAAATCCCCCTCCTTACTGAGGTTCTGGACCTCATGGGCGACAAAGTCTATTACGATATCGAGATAAAAACGAACTGCAGGAAATGCGGCTCCGTGGAGCAGACACTGGCGGACATCATCGCAGGCCGGGAGCTCTATAGGCGGGTAATGGTCTCCTCCTTCAACCCCTTCTCCATACGAGCTCTTCGCCATTTCGACAGAAGGATCGCCACGGCAGTTATCTACTCCACCCACAGAGAGGTACCGCGGCTTTTCCGAAAAGGAGCCGGCCGCTACATCTGCCGCCCGGCAGCACTCAAACCGGATAAAAACCTAGTTAATCGTTGGAGTCTGTTTTTCGACAAGAAAATCGCCGGCTATCCCCTCATCACCTGGACGATAGATGAGGCGCCAACGGCCCGAAGACTTCTGGAACTCGGTGTTGACGGGATCATCAGTAACATTCCGGAAGAGATGCTCTCTGTAGTGAAGGAATACCGGGCTTAGATCAGCACTTTGCTGAACAGCTGCAGCGTGTCGAGGGAAAAGACAAGCCTCGCCGCGAGACTGCCGCCTCCCTTGTAATCCGACTCCTTTCTCTGTACAGTCTCCTCCATGAGCGCAGTAAAATCGGAGAGGCTCGGCAGTCAGCCGGTCCTCCCCCTCCTCTTCAAGCTCGCCGTACCATCGATGCTCGGCATGGCCTTTCAGGCCCTCTACAACGTCGTCGACAGCATCTATGTAGGTCACGTGAGCAAGGAAGCGTTGTCGGCCCTCTCCCTTGCCTTTCCCCTACAGATGGTGCTCATAGCCGTCGCGGTCGGCACCGGTGTGGGCGCCGCCTCCTTCATTTCCCGGACCCTCGGCGCCGGCGACAAGAAGCGGGCCGGAAACATCGCAGAGCACGCCGTCCTCCTCTGCATCATCTACGGCATCCTCTCGGCGGTTACGGGGCTCTTTTTTGCCGAACGGCTGATCGGCATATTTACCGCCGATCCCCTCCTCAAGCGCCTCGGTACCGAGTATATCCGGATCATTCTCTTAGGGGCCTTTTTCCTCTTCATCCCGATGATCTTCAACAACATTCTCCGGGGAGAGGGAAACACCTTCTACCCGATGCTGACAATGGCCATAGGCGCCTTCATCAACATCGGCGTAGATCCTCTGCTGATTTTCGGTATCGGTCCCTTTCCCGAACTCGGAGTAAAGGGAGCCGCCTATGCCACCGTATTTTCCAGGGTAATATCGGGAACCTTCGTCACTCTCATTCTGTTCAGCGATAAAAATGAAATAAAACTGCGCCCCCGGAACTTCCGTTTCGATCCGGCAATCCTGCGGGGACTCTACCGGGTAGGGCTGCCGGCCATGTCCATGCAGCTCTTGGCAAGCTTCATGCTTGCGGGAGGGAATCTCATCCTGGCTTCCCACAATACCGTCGCCATCGCCGTCTTCGGCGTCTTTTTTCGTCTGCAGACCTTTTTCTTCATGCCCGTATTCGGTCTGGGACAGGGGGTCATGCCGCTCACCGGCTACAACTACGGTGCAAGAAAGCCGGATCGCATGCGGCACACCATTCGCTACGGTGTTCTTGCGGCCTTCGGCATCATGTTTCTGGGTTTTCTCCTCTTTCGTCTTTTTCCCGGAGCGCTCATTACCCTGTTCAACCAGGACCCCGAACTGGTGGCCATCGGGACTGCGGCCCTCCGGCGTATCAGCATCGGCTTCCTCTTCGTAGGACCTTCGATAATCGGGATTAACGTTTTTCAAGCCGTCGGCGCAGGGCTGCCCAGTCTTCTGCTTTCGGTCCTCCGGACCATCGTGCTTCTTCTTCCCTCGATGTATCTGCTCGGCGAACTCTTCGGTCTGCCTGCACTGTGGTATGCCTTTCCCATCGCCGAAAGCGGGACATTTCTCGTGGGCATGAGCTGGCTCATCGCTAAGCTGCAGCGCATCTTTACAAGCATGGAAGCCGAAGCGGCCGGTCTGCACGCCCGACCCGATTAGGCCTTTCAGGAAAAGAAAAATTCCGGTTGTGCCGGGCAGGTTCATAGCCTATAGTTATGGCTATGACAAAAGCACATTCGAACTCCGCGGCGCTGCCCATGAAAACAAAAGTCGGTTTCGGTATCTGCGACATGGGGGGAAACCTCTTCTTCACCATCATCGGCTTCTACCTCCTCTACTTTCTTACCGACGTGGTCCACCTGGCCGCCGGCCTTGCCGGTACGGCGATGATGATAGGAAAAATTTGGGACGCCGTTACCGATCCCATGGTCGGCTACCTCTCGGACAATACCCGCCACCGAATGGGGCGGAGGCGGCCCTACATCTTCTACGGCTCCTTCTTTCTTCTCATTTCCATGGTCCTTATGTTCACCTCCCCGGGGATGAACTCACCGCGGGCCCTCTTTATCTGGGCTGCAGGAGTGTACTGCCTCCTCAACACCGCCTATACCGTGGTGAACATCCCCTACACCTCCCTTCTTCCCGAACTCACCAGGGACTATCACCAGAGGACCGTCCTCGCCGGCTACAAGATGAGTTTTGCCGTGATAGGGACCTTCATCGGCGCCGGGGCGGTGCTGCCCATCGTCGATCTCCTGCCCAATCCCCGCCTCGGCTGGGCCGTCATGGGCGGAGTGATGGGGGGGGTCATGCTGATAACGGCGATGATCACTTTCTTCCTCGTTCGAGAACCCTACGGCAGCCCATCCGGTGAGCCCGCCGGTTTCTTTGCTTCCTATCGGGGTGCCGTTGAAAGCAAGCCCTTTCTTCTCGTCCTCTTTCCGAATATCATGAATATGACCGGGGTAACGATAATCCAGGGCGCCCTCCTCTACTACTTTACCTATATTTTCGCGGCAAAGGACCTCTTCCGCTTCGCCCTGCTCTTTCTCCTGGCAAGCAGCATCGTCTTTATTCCCGTCTGGGTCCTTATTTCTAAGAAGATCGGGAAGAAGTACTCCTATATGGGAGGCATGGCCCTGCTCACCGCCATACTGCTTCTCTTCTTCGCCACGGCCCACCTGCAGCCCGTCACCTATACCTATGTACTTTTGGCAATAGCAGGAATAGGCTTCGCCACCCACTACGTGATGCCCCACGCCCTCATCCCCGACGTTACCGAAGACGACTACGCGAAAAACGGCATCCGCCGGGAGGGGGTCTTCTACAGCCTGTGGACCTTCAGCGCCAAGGTGGGGCAGGCCGTCGCCATCGGCTTGAGCGGATGGATACTCAGTATCTTCGGCTATGTTCCCCATGCCGAGCAGAGCGAGCTCGCCCGCTTGGGCATCCGCCTCCTCTGCGGTCCCGTTCCGGCGCTCTTTTTTGTCGGCGGAATCATCGTCCTCTCCTTCTACCCCATCACCCGGACATACTACGAGAACCTGCAGAAGATAATTCTCGAAAAGGAGAAGCACGCGTGAAGCAGACGATAATTCATGCCGAAAACCGCCTCTCCTTTATCCCGCCCCAATTCAACCGGGGGATGCTCGCCTTCGGGAGGGCCATCGCTCCCTTCTATCTGCGGCGTCTTTTAGGAGTTCGGATAGAGCGATGCGAGGGGCTGCAGCAGCTTGCCGATGAGTACCGGCGCTTCTCCCTCGGCGATTCCCGCCTGATCATCGTCTTCCGGCATGTCCACGTAAACGATGCACAGGTGATCTTCTACCTCATCAACAATCTCCTGCCTAAGCGGATGCGGCGGCGGGGCCGACCCTTGGGAGAACCCCTTCCGAGGCGGCCCCACGCCCACTTCCTCTACGGACGGGGAGTACCGCTCTGGGCGGGGAAGGGGCTGGAGTTTGTCTTCAGCCGCCTCGGAGGCGTACCGGTCTCCCACCGCAAACTCGAACGGGAGTCCATCGACAGCATCCGCAGCTTTATATCCGAAGGCCGCTTTCCCGTCGCCCTGGCGCCGGAGGGGCAGGTGACCTACCATAACCGTTTTGTCTACGAGATTGAGCCGGGCTTCGCGCAGCTCGCCCTCTGGGCCGCCGAGGACAGCGGGGCTGCGGAGGTGCGGGTGCTTCCCATCAGTCAGTACTACCGCTACGGCGACGATCCGGCGGCGGTCCTCGATA
>CAZQNO010000027.1:0-40178 GCA_964594775.1 uncultured Spirochaetaceae bacterium | reverse complement strand
TAGGCGCTTTCGGCGAGTGGAAGGGACGGCTAGCAGGATTGGGACCAGTAAAAATTTTTTAGAGCCGGTCAACCGCTCAAGAGACTGAGGAGAAAGGGAAAGGCGATAAAGGTCCCTGCAGCGCTGCCTATGCTGGAGAGGAAGAATACCACCAGGGCGTGGGTAAAGCGGTTTCGGAAGAAGCCGCGGACGGAGAGGATATCGGTCTGCAGGTTTTCGAAGTCCGAGACCCGGGGACGTCGGATGTAGCCCTGAAAGAGGCCCGTGACGATTCCCACGCCGATGGTCGGATTGAGGGAGGTGAAGGGGGCGGCGGCGAAAGAGAGCAGCACGGTAAGCGGATGCGCCAGGGCAGCGACGGCCCCCGCCGCCGAGAGGCTGCCGTTGACCATTATCCAGTAGAGAAACATCTTCATCCCCTGGTCCCAGCCGGAGCGGACGAAACCGGCGGCGATGAGCCCCACGATGATCGCCGGGAGGACCCAGGGCAGGACCTTGTTTACCTTGGAGGGAGCGGGCACGGTGGAAATTTCATCTAGATCGGTGTTCGCCCTCCCCTCGTGGAAGGCGTAGAGCCACTCGATGATTCCACGGACGTGGCCGGCGCCGATTACCGCCACAACGCGGGAGCCGCCGGCACTGAATATATTCGCGGCGAGATAGCGGTCCCGTTCGTCTATAAGGACCTCCTTGACCGAGGGAAGATAGTCGGAAAGCTCCTCCAGCATGTCCTGCAGGGCGCTGCGGTTCTTCAGCTCTTCGATCTCCTCCTGTGAGAGCTTTTCGGTGCTGAAGATCGAGGCCAAGAGGCTTGCAAGCATCTTCATCTTGTTCCAGAGTGAGGAGTAAACCCAGGCCCTCCGCAGAGTGACCTGGATCTCTCTGTCGGCAAGGGTATGGGGGATTTCCCCTTTTGCAGCGGCATCGATGGCCGCCTTCATCTCTTCTCCCGGTTTGACGCCGAGATTCTCTCCCAGCCGCTTTTGAAAGGCCGAGAGAACGAGGTTTGCCAGAAGAAGGAAGCCTTTGCGCTCCTTCAGTACCTTGTCGATGCTCAGCTTCGACCAGTCCTGTCCCTCGGTGAGGGTCTTGTAACGCTGGGCGTCGATCTCCACGCAGACGTGGTCGGGCTTTTCTTCGGCTATGGTGCGCTTCACCTCGTCCACGCTTTCGCGGGAGACGTGGGCGGTGCCGAGGAGGATGAACTCCCGCTCTCCCAGGGTGAGGCGGGTCACGGTTTGGCTTTCTTCGAATAAACTGCTACTCATCGATCATTTCTTCCAATTCGTGGTCGACTATCCGGTTCTCGAAGAGGCCGTAAATCGCCGCGTCGGAAACCTCCATGTAATAGGTTGCGGCGAGGGACCTCTTCCCCCGGTATTTGTAGTAGGTCGCGAGATAGAAGAGGGCCCGGGCCTTGCGGGGAGGGTTTGTCTCCTTGTTGATCTTATTGACGACGAAGGAGTCGTAGCCGTCTTCGAGAAAGAGGCGGGCGAGATGGTAGAAGTGGCCGTCCCGGGGCCAGGAGCCCATTTCCTTTTCGAGGAAGCTTCGTGCCGCCTTTTCTCTCCCGGCGAAGAGGTCGCAGATTGCCGCGAAGAGGCCGGCGGCGTACTCGTCGGGGAAGCGCCGGTACATTTTCCGAAACATCGTCCCGGCGAAGCGGTAGTCCTCTTCCAGGTAGGCGATAACCGCCGCCGGCTGATAGATGGGATAGTAGTCGGATTTTTTCTCATAGACTACCCGGTAGTCCTGCAGGGCTTTCTCGAGGCGGCCCGTTTCGTCGTAGGCCCCGCCCCGGTAGACGTAGCCGAGAAAATACTCAGGTTTGAGCCCCACCGCCCGTTCAAAGTCCCGAAGGGCCTCTTCCGTGTTCCCCACGTAGAGTCTGACCTTTCCCCGGTCGATGTAGTTCCAGAAATAGTCCGGTTCCAGCTCGACGGCCTTAGAGAGGTCGTCGAGGGCCTCGTTGAGCTGGTTGAGTCCCACATAGGCCTTGCTGCGGTCGACGTAGGCGAAGGGAAAATCGGGATACAGCTCGATGGCGCGGTCGAGCTGCTCGATGGACTGCTCGTACTTCTTGTTTCGCAGCAGGGCGTGACCGTAGCCGACCCTTGCTACGATGTTTTCCTCATCCTGGGCGACCGCTTCGGCGAAGTGGGTCTCCGCTTCCTTCGTCTTGCCCTCTTCCAGGAGCAGCTCGCCCAGACCTGCCCGGGCCGCTGCGTGCTGCGGCGAGAGCTCGATGACCCTTCGGTAGAGCTCCTTCTGCCTCTCCGTGTTCCCCTCCATTCCCTCGACCAGGGCGAGGGTGTAGAGCATTTCCGGATGATCGGGATGTTCGGCGAGGAGCTCTTCCACTAGCTCCCGGGCCTCGTCCTTCCTTCCTGCGGTGATGAGGAGGGAGCTGTAGAGGATCATCGTTTCCAGCCCCTCGGGGTCTTTCGAATAGGCCGCCTCGAAACGGGCCACCGCTTCTTCGGGATTCCCCGCCGCCAGGGCGGCGCTTATGCTCTCGTAGGGCTGGACGGTGAGCTCCGGCTTCTCCTCCGGCGGGGCCTCCGCTGATCCGGCGGCACCTTCCTTCGGTCCTCCGGCGCAGGCCCCAAAGGACAGGAGAATCAAAATGGTGAGTATGGATAATCCAAGAGTTGTGTATACGCTTCGTCTCTTCATGGTATGCGACACTATACAGATTCAGCGCAAAAGGGACAAGGAGAAGAGTTACCGGATGGCGGCGCCGGCGGCAGCTACTGCGCCGCCATCCGTTGAGGTTTTATGGTCTTACTACTCCTTTAAAAACTGAATCTTGGTTACCGCATAAAACGACGCGTACTTTTCTGTGAACTCGTCATCGATCTCTGAGACTATTTTTATATTCTCATCGGTCTTCCAGGTTCGCCTGACTACGGTGTCTAACGGTTTGCTAAGCTCCGGCTCGACCCCGAGCTGTTCGGTGAAGGATCTATGCAGTTTAGAATACATTTTTCTCATGCTGCGAGCACTGTTTTTTGATGCGCTATACGTCGAGTTTATATACTGCGTGGTAATCTTGATGAGATACAGTTCATCATCATTATTGAAAAAGAACTCGTTATCCATGTCCGATGTTTCAGTGGTAAATCCGCTTCCGCTTTCAGTATCCACCTCCTTATACTTCCAGACGGTCTTCTTCGCATCCTTTTTTACCGAAGATTGCTCCCCGTCGATATCGAAACCGAGCTGCTCGGCAACCTCAGCCATCGACGCCCGCTGAAGGGCCCTTAGATCGAACTCCGGCTCTGTGAGAACCGTTTCGGGCCCCATCGTCGCGCAGCTCTGCAGGAGCAGTGCGGCCATAGCGGCCAGGGCGAATCCGAACCTTGCGATCTTTCTGTAATTCTTTTGCATTTCTTTCTCCTTGTTGTGATTTTGATCTGCGAGCGGAAACACAGCCCCCTCGCGTTCAATCCTGTTCTTCCCCATCCCCCTCATCCACCGCCCGTAATAACTCGAGGTACATCGAGACCGTCTCTTCGCTGCGCAGGTGGTACAGAGAGCCGGTGATGATTCGGTCGGCTCCGGCGGCCGCACGCATATTCATAGATCAGAAATAGTACGAGACTTGGAGGGGAAAGACCCTCTGCAGGATCCCGAGCTCGTCGCTGCCGAGGTCGAGACTCGTCCAGGTAAAGATAACTCCCACGCCAATTACCGCGCTCTCGGAAATGGGGGAGAGGGCCATCAGGCTGAAGCCGTAGGAGAAGGCGGTGTCGCTCATATCCGTTCCCCCCTGCATAACCGAGTAGGAGAGCGAGCCGACGTTCAACGTGGCATCGAGCTGGAATTTCGGCGTAATCGGCAAAGTATAGCCGATGCTCGGGAAGAAGACGGCGATGGTTTGCGAGGACTCCTCCTGGGTCTCGGTCTTCTCGGTGTGGGAGGTCTGCAGAAGAAGCCTGAGATCGGCGTGTAGATGGTTCGCAAGAAAAAATTTGAAGAAGGGCTGGAGGCTGAGGCTCGTCGGCCCCATCTTCTCCGGCGACCCCTCCGGCCCGTCGGTTATGAGCATGGGGAGGGTGAGCGAGCCGTTGAGGCCGACTTCCCGGGTTCCCTCCGATCCATAGGTTTTGTCCATCTCCGGCGCCGCTTCCTGGGCCGCCAACATTACGGGACTCATCACAAAGATCCCCAGGATAAAGATGCTCGAGATTAGTCCTTTATTCGTTCTTGTATTCATTGTGTTCATTGTGTACTCCGTTTTTTGCTCAGAACTTCAACCCGAAGACGGCGCGGATGCTGTCGGTGCGCAGATCCGGCTCCCGGCTGAGGTAGGGATGTACGGATGTGTGGTCCGAGAGGTCGAGGCTCGGAAGGCCCCCGAAGACGTATTCGAGTCCGAAGAATACGAACTGGTAGCGGTAGGCGATGCCGATAGTGTGGGCGATGCCGAAATTGGTCTTGATTACCGCATTTCCCACTCCTCCTCCGTCATACTGGGGGAACACAAAGACGTCGGACTCCAGCCGGTTGGTCAGGAAGGTCGGCCGGAGGTTGTAGTAGAGGTCTACGGCCGACTTCTCGTCGAGCCGGTAGCTGAACAGCGGGCCCAGTTCCAGGACCGATATATCGAGTATCTTGGTTTTGAGGGAGGAGCTGATCGCCTCCTCGGCAAACACCACGTCGAACCAGTTGACCATGAGGCCGAAGCCCATCTCTCCCGAACGGCGGATGTACCACCGGTTTCCCATCTGGCCGCCCAGGATGAAGCTCTGTTCCCACTCCGCAGGATAGTCCGCCCCCGATTCCATCCCGTAGGTGGACAGGGGAAGCCCCATCACGGCTCCAATGCTGAATCCGCTGCCCAGAGGCCCGGTATCTCCATACGTGAGACCGGCTGCAAATACCAGGAAAAAGAGTGCGAGTACTTGTTTTTTCATCATTGTTCTCCTCTAAAATTATGTTTCATTTTTTTCCTCCACTTCGGCCGCATTGTAGAGAGAAACCGAGACCGGCGGTATAGGGAAAATTCCCCAATCACTAAGGGAATTCTTCCCCTGGAGATGGACGGCCCGATCTGCGGAGAAAAAAAGTTCTTGCTTTCATAAGGTGTCTTGACTAAAGTTATTCCATTCCATAAAGGGGTTGAAAAATGATACA
This sequence comes from uncultured Spirochaetaceae bacterium, assembly GCA_964594775.1. Taxonomy (GTDB): domain Bacteria; phylum Spirochaetota; class Spirochaetia; order DSM-16054; family Sediminispirochaetaceae; genus CAYFVU01. The sequence goes on along the minus strand of CAZQNO010000027.1, from coordinate 35,039 downwards.
ACCGTTGTTTCTCCCGCGATACCTCGCTTTTGAAAGTTCTTTCCTTCTTTTTGCAAACATTCTGCTGGGAATGCTGCTCATGGTGGCTCTGCACTGTCTTGTTACCGCCCTTCGCAGCCGGGAGAAAAACTATCTGTATCTCGGGCTGTTTTTTATCGGGGCCCTGATTAATACCGTCGGCAATCTCTACATCCGCTTCTTCATTCCTACCATCGAACCCTACATCGGCTCTTGGCTCATGATGTTTTCCTTTATTCTCTTCATAGAAAACTATCTCTCCCTTCCCTATAAGAGGATACGGCTCATCGTAGAAAGGTTTGCCCTCGGCATCTGCGGGCTGCTGTTTTTTCTATCGATCCTCCATAACATTCTCTATGGGCGGGGGGACACGGCCGTTATCTTTGCCATGGATGTTGTAACTGCCCTTATCCTCCTTTCGCTCATGGGTTTTCTCCTCTTTCATTTTATTAAGGGCAATAACAGGGGACTGGCTCTCTTTCTTTTCGAATTGACCATCGTTATCGGAGGCATATCCGCTCTCGGCATCGTCAAGGCACTGGTGAGAGACTTGAACCTCTTTCCCTTAGAGGTGCTGCAGGGAAACCTTATTTTCATCACCGGGATGGTCGTGAACGGCTTTCTCTTCTCGCATCTGCTGAGCCGAGACCTCGAACAGCTGAAGGTGGAAACGGCCAGGGCCGAAGCAAAATCCTGGGAACTGAAGGAGCTCAACAAGGCAAAGTCGGAGTTTCTTATGAATATTACCCACGAGTTTCGTACCCCCCTCACTGTTATCGGGGGAGTGGTGAAGCAGTTGAGAAAGGGAAGATGGGGTGATTCAATACAGGCAAACAGGCGCCATCTCGACATCATCGAGCGGAACAATGGGCGGCTCTTGAAGCAGGTAAACAACCTTCTCCAGCTCGCGAGCCTGGAGAGGAAAAGATTTTCCCTCAATCCTGCAGCCATGGATCTATCCAAGGTCCTTCATTCCCTCGCCGGGGAGTTTCAGTCCATTTCGCTGCAGCATTCTCTGTCTATAGATGTCCGGGTACCCGAGAAGCTCGGGCTCACCGCCGATTCCTCCCTCCTCCAGTCTGCGCTTATCAACCTCTTGAGCAATGCGGTGAAGTTTTCAAACCCGGGAGGCAGCATTGAAATCGGCGCACATTCCAACGGCGAGGAGATCGGCGTCTATGTCTCCGACACGGGAATAGGGATCCCCGATGAGCAGCAGGCCCTCATCTTCGATCGGTTTCATCAGGCACATAGCGGAAATACTAAGGTAAGCGAGGGAACGGGCATCGGGCTCTCTCTCGTCCGAGAGATCATGGAGCAGCATCAGGGAAGGGTGGAGCTGGAAAGCACTGAGGGACAAGGAGCCCGGTTTACCCTCTACTTTCCGACACACGCCGCGCCTTCTTTGTCTCCTTCACCTTCTTCGCTTCCTCGGTCCGAGCCCGCCCTTCTATACGGAAACGATCAAAAAGACACTCAGCATGAGAAACAGATCCATCTGCTTATAGTGGAGGACAGTGCCGATTTAACCGAGTATCTCAGAGCGGAACTGGAGCCGGCTTACCGCCTTACCCTCAGCAAAAACGGAAGAGAAGCCTTGGAGAAAATACGGAAAAAGCGACCCGACATCATTCTCAGCGATGTCATGATGCCGGAGATGGATGGATATGAGCTTCTCGAAACCCTCCAGGGCGATGAGAAAACCATGCACATTCCCTTCGTTTTCCTGACCGCCCGCGATTCGATAGAGGAACAAGTAGATGCACTCGAGAAGGGAAGCATAGAGTATATGGTAAAACCATTCTCGGCGGAAGTGCTGCGGGCGAAAATCGACAGCATAATGAAACATACCGAGGAAGCGCAGACACACTATCGAGATAGCTTGAAGGCGGAGATTTCCCGGCTTATCACTGCTTTTCCCGATTCAAGCCGGGATACCGACGGTACACACGAGGTTTCGGGGATGGATTTCGAAGAGATTAGTAAGCAGTTCAATCTCACGGCCCGGGAGCGGGAAATTGCAGGCTTGATCAGGAGGGGCTGCAGCGACAAGGAGATTGCCGGCCGGCTCGGTTTATCTGCAAAGACGGTGAGCAACTACAATACCTCACTCTTCAAGAAGTTCAAGGTTTCCGGGCGCAACGAGCTGACGGCCTATGCCTTCCGCTTGGCCAAGTAAGGAATGCCGAAACGGGGTAACATCCGTATAGGCGAACTTGCGTCGACGCAAGTTTTTGCCGGAAGGACCCGGCCCTGCCGGTCCTCCGGGCTGCTTGCTTGCAATTATGGGAGGCTATTGTTAGAATACCGCGTTTATGAAAAGCAGAGTACCAAAGGCATATTATCTCATCCCCCTTCTTTATATCGCCCTCATCGGCTTCTTCATTCACCTGCACCTGAGCGGAGGGAACAAGGTCATCTCCGAGCAGGTCGGCCCTCTGCAGATCGAGGCGGAGATGTCCGGAGGGGTAAACCGCAGCTTCGATTTGCTTCGCGTCTCCTTCTTCGGTTTCTCCTTGGATTTATCCCGGGGTATTTCGGTGATCGGCGCCGGAGGGGCCGAACGGATGATGAATGTCACCATGGTGGAAACCGGTGAAGATTCTATCCGAATAATCGGCGAGGGAGGATCGCGATTGGAATTTTCTCTGGGACATCGACTCGGCGCCGGCGTCTTCAGCTACCCCGAGGCCTTTGCTCAACAGGAGGAAGGCCAGGGTATCCGGATCGATTGGATCCCGCCGGAGAAGGAACAGCAGGCGGCGGCCGCTCTTTCACTGATGAGCAATTACGAGATTGAACGGGTACACGAGGGGCTTTCCCTCTTTTCGATAGCCGGCGAGCGGGCATCCTACCTCTGCGCCTCCTCGGGAATACCCTCCTTCGACGACAGGGGATCCCTTCAGGTGAAACTCAAAGGGGCCGCGACACCTTCGGGCTGTATCGTTGCCCCCTTTGAAGGGGAGGACCCGCTGCGCCGATGGTTTTTCGATTCGACGGATTCTCTCGGACCCGATGCATATACGACGGTGTACGAACGGTGGAGAGACAATGCATTCGAAGGGTGGACAAAACGGTACAGTGCCGAGGAACGTGCCTGGGACCGCGGCGGCAGCGGCAAGAGCGAGTTCGAGCGCGTTATGTCTTCCTACGCAGCAGAATCGATGCGGCGTTACGGCCGGACACAGCTGGCCGATTTTTCCGGCGCCATGGATGCAATCGGCGGGCGCCACTCCCTCTTCTCGAGTCCCTATCTGGGAAACATCGTTTCCGGGGATACGGAGTATATTTTACAGGAGACCGAGCGGATCGGTGCGCTGCGGGAATTCGTCGAATCCGGTTCACCCGAACTCTTTACGGCCCAGAGCCGGATAATCGAATTACTCATATTCTACGGAGATGAGCAGCTCATCGAGGACTTTGATGCCTCCTGCGCCTCCCTCGATCCGGCGGGCTTTGAAGACCCGGCGGGCCTTGCCGAACTCTTTTCGACGGCTTTGAAGGCCGCAGCGAAGTACCCCTCCCGCTTTCCCGCTCTTAGCGAAAGGCTCGATGCCGTGTATGGGGCGGTCGCCGCCCGCTTGGTGCGGATTGAAGGATCCATCCTCTACCCCGCCTATGCGTCGTCTATGGATGTGTATACGGCATTAAAGGTCGCCGATGCGTTACGAGCCTACGGAAAGCTGAGGGAAGATGCCCTTGCCGAGGAACTGGGCACCGCGATGGCCGTCTTCTTACTGGAAAACAGCGACGAGGAAGGATTTCTTCCCTCAGTCATAGACATTTCCGAGGGGAAAGTGGTGATGCAAGGTAAGGATTTGGCGCCGGAAGAGTTCTACCCGGTCCTCTCCGACAATTCCTTTTACCCCCGGCTCGTCTCTCTCTCGCAGGAGCTGGGCCTCGATGTGCGGCTGTGGACCGTCGCCCAAGGGGTAGGGGCGGTGCGAAGCGGAAACCGCATTTCAATTACCCTCGACTTCTCTGTGGGAGAGACCGAATACGTGATTATCCGCGGGGTGCCGCCCTTCGAAGCGGTTGCCATATATGGTCTGCGCTGGGGTTCGGACCGAAGGTTTCAGACTTACGGAGTGGGCGGCTGGTTCTACGATGCCGAGAGGCGGACCCTCTACGCAAAGCTCCGCCATCAGGAGAAGGTAGAGCGCATCGTAATAGAGGGAGTCCGCTGAGCGCTGCCTATCGGCCGCAGAGTTCCGCAAGGGCATCGGCGGTAAAGCCCAGTTCGGCGGCGACATCGCTGCCGGCTCCCGATTCTCCGAAACGGTTTACCGTAAAGAGGTCCTCTCTGCTGTTGACGTAGAGCCCCCAACCGCTGCCGATTCCGGCCTCGGCGACGATAACGCGGGTTCCCTGCGGAATGAGAGTTTCTCTCTCTTTGCCGTCCAGTTCGTCGAACGCACCCTTATCGAGGACCGATACCACCCGCACCGCTTTGCCGCTCTTCTCCGCTGCCTCTCTGGCGAGATTTACTTCGGAGCCGCTTGCCAAAATGACCACCTCCGGTGCACCGGCGCAGTCCCCGGCGATGTAGGCGCCCCTGCGGGCGCTGTTTCTCCAGTCCCCGTCGGCCTTCGGAAAGACCGTCAGTTTCTGCCTGGTAAGGACGAGGGCCGTGGGTCCGTCTCCGTTTTCAAGGGCCATCTTCCACGCCTCAACGGTCTCCTCCGCGTCGGCGGGTCTCAGCACCTGCATTCCCGGTATGGATCTGAGCGCGGTGAGCTGTTCTATGGGCTGATGGGTAGGGCCGTCTTCGCCGATGTAGAAGGAATCGTGGGTAAAGACAAAGGTAACGGGCAGCTTCATCAGGGAGGCGAGGCGGAGCGCGGGACGCATGTAGTCGGAGAAGACGAGAAAGGTTGCCGCGAAGACCCGCAGGCCTCCATGGAGGGTCATGCCGTTGGCGATGCCTCCCATGGCGTGTTCGCGTACCCCAAAGTGAAAGTTCCGCCCGCTGCGGTTCTCCCGGGAATAATCATCATAGGCTTTGAGGGCGGTGTTGTTGCTCGGAGCGAGGTCCGCAGAGCCGCCCACCAAATTCGGCAGAGCGTCGGCGAGTTTCTGCAGCACCGCCCCGCTCACCTTGCGGGTGGCCTCGCTGTAGCCTGCCTCAAAGCTCGGCAGTTCGGCCTCAACCGGAAGCGCCTTCGAGAAGAAGCTCTTCCACTCTTTTTCGAGCCGGGGGTTCTCCTTCGCCCACTGCTGAAACGCTCTCTGCCACCTTTCGTAGGCTTCGTTCCAGCTTTTCGACTTACCGGTAAAGTAGTCTGTCGCCGCCGGAGCGACGTAAAAATCCTCGTCCTCCGGGACGCCCAGCTCCTTACGGGCGGCCCTTACCTCCTCCCCGCCCAAGGCGGCGCCGTGCACCCCGTGGGTTCCCGCCTTGTTGGGACTTCCCTTGCCGATGAGGGAGCTGAGGGTGATGAGGCTCGGCTTGTCGGTTTCCGCTTTTGCCTCGGCGAAGAGTTTTGCCATGCCCTCGAAGTCGTAGGCGTCTCCTGAGAGAGTCTGCCAGCGGTAGGCATGGAAGCGGGCTTCCACGTCTTCGGTAAAGGCAAGGTCCGTCGGTCCCTCGATGGATATCTTATTTGAATCGTAGATGACGATGAGTTTGCCGAGCCCCAGGTGTCCGGCTAAGGACGCGGCCTCGGAGCTGATTCCCTCCATCATGCAGCCGTCGCCGGCTAAGGCGTAGGTGTAGTGGTCGATAATCCGGTGTGTTTCCGTGTTGAACCGGGCGGCGAGCATCGTCTCGGCGACCGCCATGCCCACGGCGTTGGAAAAACCCGCCCCGAGAGGGCCGGTGGTGGTCTCCACTCCCTCCATCAGGCCGTATTCTGGATGGCCGGCGGTGATGGAGCCGGCCTGCCGAAAAGAGGCGATGTCGTCTTTCGACACAGGGTATCCGCTCAAATGGAGGAGCGAGTAGAGCAGCATGGAGCCGTGGCCGGCCGAGAGGACAAAACGGTCGCGGTTTATCCAGCGGGGGTCCTTGGGCGTATGCGCTAAAATTTCTCCGTAGAGAAGGGCTCCCAGTTCGGCGCAGCCCATCGGCAGACCGGGGTGGCCGGAGTTTGCCTTTTCGATTGCGTCCATCGACAGCGTTCTGACCGACAATGCCGCCGCTTCCAAGCCTTTAATATCCATGTCTCGTTCCTCCGTGTATTTAGCCCGATTGCTCAGGAGATTTTCCGCACTTTATCACCAATTCTCTGTGTCTTCAAGGGTTTGCAGGGCGGTGTCCAGCCTTCCAAAGGGCGGGCTTATCTGTATCCCCTGTACGGCTTCTGAAATCTCCTCGATGATTTCGCGGGCTATTCGAATCCCTTCTTCTCTTGCTTCCTCCTTGCCGGCGCAGAGCCGCATCCTCTCCTGAATTTCATGGGGAATCGAAACTCCCGGCACCTCGTTGTCGAGAAAGAGGGCGTTTCTGTAGCTCGAAAGGGGCCATATCCCGGAAATGATCGGCTTTCCCGTTCCTCTTACCTTGTCGATGAAGTAGAGCAGCAGGCCGACGTCGAATACCGGTTGGGTGATGAAGAACTCGGCCCCCGCCTCAGCCTTGGCGTAGCAGCGCTCGACTTCCTTTTCGATTATGGGCGCCGTAGGGTTCGCCCCTGCTCCGGCGACGAAGGAGGTGGGCGGCTCGACGGGTTTTCCGGCTAAGTCGATACCGCGGTTGAGATTGCGGGCAAGGCTGAGAAGCCCGATCGAATCGATGTCGAAGACTCCGCTCGCCTCCGGGTAGCTGCCGACCTTCGGCGGATCTCCGGTAAGCAGGAGGAGGTTGCGCAGACCCGCCGCCTGGGCGCCGAGCAGCTCGGCCTGGATGCCGATGATGTTCTTGTCGCGGCAGCAGATATGGGCAATGGTCTCGATCCCGGCCTTTCGCTCCAGCTCCATCGCCGCTACCAGTGGCGATATGCGAGACGATGCGCGGGGACCGTCGGGGATGTTGACGGCGTCGATCTTCGCTTCTGCCAGGGTTTTCCCCCTCTCCAGGACCCTGTTGAGGCTCGTGCCGAGGGGCGGAACGATTTCTATCACCTTTACCCGGCGTCCCTCGGCGATCTTCTTCCCGAAGGAGGAGCGCTCCTCGAGGGGTAACGGATCGATTGCGGATACCTCACGGGTTCTCTTTTCGATGAGCCGAATGGTGGGTTTTACCGCTCCGAGGGAGAGGACCGACTGGGCCATCTTGCGGACATGTTCCGGATTTGTCCCGCAGCAGCCGCCGATAACGGCGGCACCGGCCTCGACGAAGCGAAGGGCGTATTCGGCGAAGTAGTCGGGACTGGCCATGTAGATCTGCCTTCCCTCGTAATCGCGGGGAAAACCGGCGTTGGGCATTATGGAAATCGGCTTGCTTACTGAGCTGACTATATGGCCGAGGACGTCGAGCATGTAGGCAGGGCCGGTGGAGCAGTTCAGTCCCAGGACATCTACCGCCTCTTCTTCTTCGAGCTGCGAAAAGATTTCCCGCACCGCCTCCGCCGGCAGGTCTTCGTTCCTGTGGGGCCGTATGCTGAACTGGGCCTGGATCGGCAGATCGGGAGCAAGACGCCTGCCTGTGCGCACTGCCAAAAGCAGCTCTTCGATGTTTTTGAAGGTCTCGAATATGAGGAGATCGACCCCGCCGTCTCTGATTGCTTCGATCTGCTCGGCAAAGGCGTCCTCCGCCTCCGCCTGGGGAAGGTCTCCTAAGGGGGCAAGGAGGTGTCCGAGGGGGCCTATCGATCCGGCTAGGTAGAGTTCGTCTCCGGCGACCTCGCGGGCGAGTTCTACCGAACGCCGGTTGATCTGGTAGGTCTTTTCCCGGAGGGAGTATTCGGCGAGCCGGAGAGGATTTCCTCCGAAACTGTTTGTCGTAAGGGCCTGGGCCCCCGCCTCGGCCATCTCCCTGTGGATTTCCCGCACCAAATCCGGCGCGGTGAGATTGGCGTGTTCGAAGCACTGGTTGAGGAAGATCCCCTTCTCATAGAGCATGGTTCCCATGGCTCCGTCGAAGAGGAAAATGCCTTCCTTGATCCGCTGAAGATAGGGTATGCGCATTGGTCGAAATTCTCCTTAATTTTACTTTTCTCTTCCCTCTTCTTCACGTGCGGCCAGCTCTCCGCAGACCGCCGCGAAGGGAATATCGTAGAAAACCAGCAGGACGAGCAGGTGATAGATGAGGTCGGCGGCCTCGGATACGATCCGGGGCTCCTCCCTTGCCAGAAGAAGCTCCACCGCCTCCTCTCCCGTCTTCTTTCTGATCTTTTCCTCTCCGGAGGTGAAGAGATAGGTGGTGTAGGAGCCCTCCGGCATGAGCATCTTCCTGCGCCGAATGGTATCCTCGAGCCGGGTGAATAGTTCTCCGTAGTGTGCGTCCGGTTCACTTCCCGTCTCAACCGCTTCGAGGGGCCGCGGCGCACAGATGTCGGCGCCGCGGCGCAGAGCGGCCGGGCTGTCGAAGTCGATCTCGCCGTCGTCAAAGCCGCCGGAATTGAGGTCGTGTGCCGCAGCTGCCTCTCTCTCTTTGTCTCTCTCGACCACCGCTTCGTACCAGCGCTGCTGCCCGCAGAGACGCAGAAGAGCCGTTTTTTCGTCGAAGGGCAGGACTCTGCCGGTCGATCGATGCAGGTGCCAGAGTTCCTTCCGCTCGATGCTCTTTGTATATGCCTTCTCGTTCATGAAAGAGACGTCGAGAATGTCACCGCTGCGGCTGCGGATTATTAGGGGATGGACTTCCTGAAGGGCCATGGTATTACTCCCGATTAGTGTGCATAGCTATCGATCATTTCCCGAAGGGCGAATGCCCCCTCGTAGAGGGCTTTGCCGGTAATTATCCCTATGAGACGGGAAGGGCTGCCTTTTCTCTGCTCTTCGGCGATCCTCCGGTGAAGGGCGGCGAAGTCCTCGGGGCCCTTCACCCCGCCGGAGACGATGACCGGCAGGCCCGATTCGGCGGATATGAGCGCGCAGCGGTCGATGTCCGGGCCGGAAAGGGTGCCGTCGCGGTCGATATTGGTATAGATGATTTCCGCCGCGCCGAGTGCGGCGGCGGACTTCGCCGCCTCCGTATCCGTCAGGGCCGTTGCAGATTCCCAGCCGGAAATCTTTACCAGCCCCTCTGCCGCGTCGATACCCGCCGTGATGCGGCCGGGATGGGCGGCCGCCCAGCGTCCGAATGCGGCGGGGTCCTTGACGAGGGTAGTGCCGACAATGAGCCGGTCTATTCCCATTTCGCCGAGCTCGGCGACGTCTCTATCGCTGCGAATGCCGCCGCCGACCTCGATCTGTACGTCCACCGCCCGGCGAATGCGGGAGATGAGCGTTCTATTGTTCCGCCCCTCTCCCCGTGCCGCGTTGAGATCCACCAGGTGGATTCGCTGCGCCCCGTCGGCGGCGAAGCTCGCGGCGGTGTCCACCGGATCTCCCCGGTAGACGGTGCTTTTAGCATAGTCTCCCTTGTAGAGGCGAACGCAGCGGCGGTCGAGAAGGTCAATGGCGGGAATGATCAACATGCGCATCAGTATATCGATTCGACCGGCGAGGTACAACAAGAGATCCCTCAGCGCTGCCTGCATTGTCTCAGCCGGTGCATCTCGTGTACAGTGGGGCTCATGGAAGTGCTTACCGGTTTGCTCCTCATCTTTGCCTTTCTCGCCGCCGGCATGGCAGCCGAACGGCTCCGGCTCGTGCCGAGAACCGACCGCTTCCCCCGGGTGATGGACGCGGCACTCGCTCTCCTTCTCGTTTCAATGGGGATCCGTATCGGACTTTTGGAATCGGTGAGCAGGAGTTTGCTGCGCATCGGCAGCATGTCTCTCGCCTTTGCCGCCGCAACGGTCGCCGGGACGGCCCTGGCGATTGTCCTGCTCTCGTGCACGGGATGCGTGCGGAGACGGGAAACCGCTCCACCATCGCCGACCTTGGAACCGAAAAGAAGCCGGAAAGAACTCGATCCGCCGGCCGTCTTCGGCGGAAAGCTGCAGGTCTTTCTCGAACCCTTTCGGCTCTTCTTCTTCGTTGCCGCCGGTTTTCTCGCGGCATTCTTTCTTCCCGTTTTCGGCTGGTTCCGCGATGAGTATACGAGCATCCTGCTCTATCTCCTGCTTTTTCTCGTGGGTATTCAGCTGGTGAAAAATGAGGTGGATCTGAAAAAGACTCTTCTCCATCCGGCGACGCTCGTCGTTCCTCTTGCCGTTGTCGCGGGGAGTCTTTTAGGAGGGATTCTTCTGGCGCCGTTTTTCGGACTGAGTACGGGAAGAGCCTTGGCGCTTTCCTCGGGATTCGGCTGGTATTCCCTCTCCGGCGTTCTCATTACCGACATGGGAAGCCCCGTTCTCGGCGCGGCCGCCTTCCTCAGCAACGTGATGAGGGAAACCCTCGCCCTTTTCCTCATTCCGCTTTTTGCCCGTTTTCGGCTTCCCCGGGTGGCGATTGGGATCGCCGGAGCGACGAGCATGGATGTGACGCTCCCCCTCGTGGAAAGAAGCTGCGGAAGCGAGTATGTGCCCCTCTCCATCGCCAACGGTGCCCTGCTCTCGCTTTTAGTGCCCTTCCTCGTTCCCCTCTTCTTTCAGCTCGGATAGAGGCCGCCGGGGCCGCGGCTCAGGTAAGCAGGCGGATTCGTGTAAAGATGTAATCCAGATCGTCTTTCTTTATGACGGTGCGGAAGTAGTCGGTGTCGTCGAGGCGGACGGTGTTCTTTTCGTCGTTACGGATGTATTTCTTGTCTAACTTCTTGTCGAACCAGTGGACCAGGAAAATCTTCCCGCCGGCAATCTCTATTGCGGTTATGCCTCTGCGGCCGATGACGCAGCCGGAGTTGAAAATACAGGGGACTATGGTGTGATCGCTGTATATCCTGCTGAGCGACGGTTCCTTGCCTTTCTCGTGTATCTGCCGGTCCAGTTCCTTTTTCATTTCTCGGACCCGCTCTTCGATGGGAGGGCGTTCCTTTTTCTTCGCCTTCTGCAGTTTCCGCAGCTGCATTTCTATCTTGTAATTCAGCGCGTCGACCTTGGACATCGACTCGAAAAGGGGCCGATGGGTGTGACCGATGACCGCGACTATGCCGTTGTCTTTGGCAAACTCATACATGCGCTTCTCGATTTTGAACTTCTTTCTCTTGTCGTGGGCCACCGAGTAGTGTTTAATGCGGAGGGGTTTGGCAATGTAGCGCAAAAGCAGTCCGGTGAAATCGTTGAAGCGCTGGTAGAGATAGGAAAGCTGATGACCGTGAAAAAGAAAGAGGGTATAGCCCTTGTAGTCGAGTTTCGCGGCCTCGTAGAGGGGATAGCGCAGGGGTTCCCTGGGCAGAGTGAAGAGCTTCGAATCATGATTGCCGAATATTTTGAATAGGCGTCCCTTCTCGGCGAAGCGGTCGAAAACCTCGTAGAGGTCCTGCCATCTTTCCCGGATTTCCTGAAGAGAGAAGCGGTGCAGTTCCTCGACGTCCCCGTTGAGGTAGAGCGAGTACTCTTCGGCCAGATAGTAGTCCGTAAGAGCTTTCATGAAGAGCGTGGAATTGACAAGGAAGTCGTCGTGTTTCGTGCGATCGCCGACATGCAGATCGCTGAAGATGACTATTTTGTCTCCATCGGTGATCTTTCGGCTTTCGGTCCGGTTGCAGAGTTTCTGGAGAAGACCGTAGTAGAGTTCCTTCTTCATTGTCTTTCACTATCTCTCGAAATAATTTGCATTGTATGAGTTTCCCGTGAGTAATACATGAGCAGTGTACCCTAGTCTCTGCCCGTGATACACTGCCGGTGTGAATTCCTGAAGACGGAAAAGAAGGGGGAAAAGAGTGGCCCGTATCATCGTGGAGGGAGAACCGCGGAAGGAAATTGAAACGAGTCCTGCGGTTTCTCTACTCAATGCCCTTTTGAGAAACGGGGTGAGGATTTCCCATCTCTGCGGCGGCCGGGCCCGATGCGGCACCTGCAGGGTCCGTATCCTGGAGGGAGAACGCTTTCTCAGCCCCATGGGCGAGGAAGAGCGGATACGGCTCACAGAGAGAGGTCCCCTGCCCGAACACGTCCGTCTTGCCTGTCAAAGCTATACATGGGGTACCATCGTCATCCGCGTTCTCGCTCCGGGCCCGCCGCGATAGCCCTCTTTTAGTCCTCCGTATCCTCTCTGATCCTGAAGCGGGATACCAGCTGTTCCAGGTGCTCCACGCTCTGCGAGTTCTGGTCGCCGGCGTCGGAGACGTTCTGGGCGGCCATGGCGATTTCCTGAATACCCTGTGCCATCTCCTCCATGCCCGCCGCCGAATCGGCGGAGATGTCTCTAAGGGTTTCCATGGACTCGGTGATCGCCTGCACCCGTCCGCTCATGTCCCCCGAGGCGCCCTGCACGTCCTGAGTAATGTCGACGAGGGAACCCAGGGCTTCGACGATTTGATTGCTGCCTTCGGAGAGCTCCTTAGTCGAGTTTTGCATCTCGCTCATGCTTTTCGACACTTCCCGAACCATATCGAGGATCTGCTCGAAGACCTTTCCTGTCTTTTCCGTGGTGTTTTCCGCCGTATTAATGTTCTCGATGATCTCTTTGAGCGACTTTCCTATCTCCTTGGCGGAGTTCGAGCTCGATTCGGCGAGATTTCTTATTTCGTCGGCCACGACGGCAAATCCCTTCCCCGCCTCACCGGCGTGGGCGGCCTCTATTGCGGCATTCATGGCCAGGAGGTTTGTCTGTCCGGCGATGTTGTCGATGACTTCGATCATATCCATCATCACGTCGGCGGACTGGGCGACCTTCTTCATCAGCTCTCGGGTGTTCTCCATGTTTTCGCCGCCCTGTTCGCTGGTGCGTTCCAGTTCTTCGGCCATCTCCATTTTCTGCTCGCTCACGTTGGCGATGCTGCGTATATTGCTGGACATCTCTTCGATGGAGGCCGAAGATTCGTTGATCGCCGATGCCTGGCTCTCGATCTGCTCGTTGAGGTGGCCGAGCTTGTCTCCCACGCTGTCTGCCGCTGCCTTGGATGTTTTCACCTCGCCGTCGAGGGTCTGTATCTTGTGCTTCATCTGATCCGAGTTTGCCCGTATCTCTTCGATGGCGGCGGCGGTTTGGGTCGAGTTGGAGGCGAGGTCCTGACTTATCCTCTTGGTGTCGTCGGTTACCCCCTGTATTCCTCCCATCATCTTGTTGAGATGTGCGATAAAGGAGTTGAAATAGCCGGAGAGCCGTCCGATCTCGTCGCGGCTGTCGACCGTGGAGACAACGGTGAGGTCGCCGTCGCTCACGCGGGTGAAGTTATCGATGTAGTCCCGCAGCGGGCGGGTGACGGCATTGATGCTCAGCCAGACCAGTATGCCCAGCAGCAGAAGCATTCCCAGAGAGATAAAAGCGATTTTCACCGTTGCCCCTCTCTGCGTCGCCTTAGCCGCCTCGAGAGAGCTGATTATCTCGAAGGCTCCGTGGATCTCTCCTGTCTTCCACCCCTCCTTGATACCGCCGACGGGGTCCCTCTCTCCGGCGGGGAAGCCGTGGCAGAGCAGACACTCTTCGGACAGGGTGATGGGACGGAAGTAACGGACCTGGTCCTCTTCGTAGATGATTTTCTCCTCGGCGCCGCTTTCCTTGAGTTCCTCTAAAACACGGGCCTCGAGGGGGCTTGGTTCGTTTTCCGGGTTCCGCGGAGATACCTTGGGGACGCGAAAACGGTACTTCGCCTTCTCGGCGTTCTTCTCCGCCACCCTAATTGCGGTGATGATGGGAATGGCCTGGAGGAGTTTTTCCCGGTCGCCTTCCCCGGCCAGCTCTTCAAGGTCTTTAATCACCCCCATCTTTAGCTTCTCCGCCATGTTTTCCCGGACCGCCTCGGCCGTGAACACGACTGCGTGGCTCTTTTCGATGATCGCCTCGGTGGCCTGCCTTCCGATGGCCTGGGTAAAGAGGTAGGAAAAGATCAGGGCTAAGAGGATTATTCCAAACAGGGTTATAATGAGGATTTTTATTTTTAGGCTTATATCGCGAAAACGAAGCATAGCGTTCTCCTTAAAATAATCCTAATAGCTTCGGTCTGATAACGCAATACAATAATGCAGAAGATTGCGCGGGCAGGCTAGCGCAGGTTTTCCAAAATTCTGAGAAGAAGCTTCCAGGTGCGTTCGGCCGAAGAGACGGAAAGATGCTCGTTCGGGGTATGTACGTCCTCTAAGTCCGGTCCGAGACTAATCATTTCCATCCCCTCGAATTTATCTCCGATAACTCCTGCCTCCAAGCCTGCGTGGATGGCCGTTACTGTCGCCTCCTTCGAGAAGAGCTCCCTGTAGGCGCCGCGGCAGAGTTCGATGAGGGGATTCCGCGGGTCCGGGGTCCACGCCGGATACGGGGCGATGTAGTTGACCTTTGCCCCGGCACTTTTCATCGCGGCGCTCACCCGTGCGCATATGTCGTCTCTCTTCGTGGTCATTGAGGAACGCTGGCTGGTAACAATTCTGACGTCGTAGTCCCGCAGTTCCACCGAGGCGAGATTTGTTGAAGTCTCGACAAGCCCTTCGATGCTGCGGCTGTATTCGTCTACCCCGTGGGGAATGAGATAGAGGGCGTCGATGGTGCTGTTGGTGGTTTTAGGTGAAAGGGTCTTCTCCGGCTTTTCGTCGAGTTCCTCGATGCGCAGGCGTATGTCCGGGTCTACGTCTCCGTATTCGGTGCGAAACACCGCTTCCCACCGCCGGACCGCTTCGTGGACCTGCTCTCTCTGGTTTTCCGCCGCGGCGAAGGAGGCAAAAAATTCCCGGGCAACGGCGTTTTGTTTGCTTCCGCCGTGAATTTTCAGCAGGCGGATCGGCAGCTGTTCTTTGAGGTTCCAGAGCAGGCGGGCGCCGAGCTTAACGGCATTGGCCCTGCCGAGGTGGATATTTGCTCCCGAATGGCCGCCCCTGAGGCCGGTAACCGACAGGGAAAAAACGGTGGAATTACCGACGTTGTTGCTCCACTCGACGGGAAGGTCGCCGACGGTGGTCACTCCTCCGGCGCAGCCGATGTAGAAGACCCCCTCCTCTTCGGAGTCGAGGTTGAAGAGTTTCCGCCCCTCGATAAGAGAGGTATCCAGGTTCAAGGCGCCGGTGAGGCCCCTTTCTTCGTCGGAGGTAAAGAGCAGCTCCAGCGGCCCGTGGGGAGCATCGGTATCTAAGAGGGCAAGGCCCATGGCCAGAGCGATGCCGTCGTCGGCGCCCAGAGTCGTTCCTTCGGCCCGGAGGCTGTCCCCTTCGAGGACGAGCTGCAGCGGATCGGAGGAGAAGTCGTGGCCGCAGGCGCTGTTTTTTTCGCAGACCATATCTATGTGCCCCTGAATGACGGCGATGGGGCGCTTTTCGCAGCCCTTTGCTGCGGGGACCCGTATCAGCACGTTTCCGGCCTCGTCTTCGCGGTGTTCGAGGCCTCTCCGTTCGGCCTGAGCGACGAGGTAGGCGCGGATCGCCTCCTCGTCGCCGGAACACCTCGGTATCTGCGAGATTTCGGAGAAATACTTCCAAAACTCTTTCGGTGTCAGGTTTTTTAGCGGGTTTTCGGACATAATCAGCTCCTTGATTGGCTTTTCAATGTAAAAGAGTAGCATATATTGGAGAGATTGTCGGCACCGAAGAAAAAAACTAAAAAAATACCGAGAAAAGGCTTGATAAAAGGAGGAAAGAAGGTTATTTTGTTACCGAACGGACGGTAACAGAAATGGGAAAACGAGAAGAACGAAAGAGACAGATAGTAGAACAGGCCTTTTCTACGTGGAGCAGGGACTACTTCAGTCACACGAGCATGGAGTCGGTGGCGAAGGACCTGGGCATCACCAAACCGGCCCTGTACCGCTACTTTTCCGGCAAGGATGCCCTCCTCGATGAAATGCGGCGCTACTTCATCGAGCTGTACGATGCTATCTGCCTCCAGGTGAAAAATTCCGACGGAAGCGGTAAATTCCGGGATGCCTTCGATGCGTATAACGAGAGTTTCATCCGATACTTTGCGGAGAACTCAGACTATTTTACCTATGCGATGGTGCTCTTTGTACCGAGAAGCGAGACGGAATCGCAGAAGATGAATCTCCTCGAGCAGAGGTATAGTGAAATTTTCCCCTCCTCCCTCTTTACCGAGGATCTGGGATGGGATGCATCCGAAGTGGGTATAGCGCGAAATTATCTCCTTACCGTCGGAGCTTTTCTCCTCTCCCTGCGGGGCATTCCGCAGCCGCAGGAAGCTCCACCGGAGTCTTCACCGCTGCTGGCCTTGAACCGGCGGATGGTCTGTATGGGGCTGGGCGTGAAGGAAAAGCTCAAGGGACCCGATTTCGCCATGATAGAGGAGAAATGCCTGCTGCGGCCGGAAGACCTCTTGGAGCCGGACCACATCTTTTCTGCGATAGCGGAGACGGTGGCCGAGAAGGGACTGTGGAACAGTTCTCTGGAGGCCATTGCCAAGCGGGCCGGGATGACCAAGAGCAGCCTCTACTTCTATTTCGAAAACCGTAACGACATGCTGTGGAAGATGATCGATAGAGAGCGCCGCCATTTGGGCGAGCTCTTTCTCGAAAAGGCTGCAGACCTCGCATCCTTCGAGGAGAAGCTCTACGCATACTTCATTCTCTTCGGGAGTTATCTGAGTCTGCGGCCGGACTTCATGGCGGTGATGAAGTGGTTCCGTTTTCAGCGGATCAACCTGCGGGTCCCCAATCACGCCCATGGCTTCATGAAGAAGTTCATCTCCTTCTTAGAAGAGGGACTGCGAGAGGGAAAAATCGATAGCGAGGGAATGGATGCGATGGTGCTTATCCGTTTTATCCATTTTCTGCTTATAAATGAAATACAACGGGAAACGCTGGACACCAGCTCGGCGGAGGAACGGACGAGATGGTTTCGCCTGATATATTCACTCTTTTTATTTGGCGTGGAAGGAGCCTGAAATGAAAAAACTCTGTCTTATTACCCTGATTATGCTGCTGCCTTTGAGCAGTCTCTTTGCCGGCGGGCGGCAGGAGGCCGGCGGAGGCGGAGAAGCGAAAACCGATATGCCCGCTACACCGATAGAGCTGCGGCGCTATGCCGGTGAGGAGGATTTGACGAGGGAAAAGGCCGACGAAGGGCCTCTCGTGCTGACCGTCGAGGAGGCGGTGGAACAGGCCCGGGCCTACAACCTCGACATCAAGAGTCAGGCGGTGGACCTTCGCATCAAGGAGCGCAAGGCCCGCTACGCCTGGAACGACTTCATCCCCACGGCGCAGGCTTCGGCGACCCTCTCGCGGATGAATGAGGAGCAGGAGGTCATGACCGGCTTCGATTTGTCCGGCCCCATCTACGCGGAAGCCCCCCGCTGGGGTCTCTCGGCGGGCCTGGATTTCAGTCTCACGCTCAACATCGCCCTGGGCAAGGCCATCAACTCCATTCAGAAGGAGTACTGGGCCCAGCAGATCAGCTACGACCAGGCCAAGGAGAAGCTTGCACGGGACGTGCGCAAGAGCTTCTTCAATCTCCTCTTGATGCAGGAGCAGCGAAAGCTGATGGTCGAGCAGATCGAGACGGCCGGGGAGCGTTTCGAGCAGACGCAGATCAACTACGAGAACGGTCTCGTCCCCGAGCTCTCGGTCCTCAATGCCAAGGTGGCCTACGAGAACCTCAAGCCGGCTCTGGGGTCGATGGACCTCGGCTACCGGCAGGCCCTGCAGGGCTTCAAGATGAATCTGGGACTAGAATTGGACAGAGAGATCAGTCTGAAGGGTGACATAGAGGGGGAGACGATGAGCTTCGATGCGGATGCGCTGATCGAGGGCTACCTCGCCCGGCGGCACGACATCCGCTTCCTCGTCGCTAACATAGAGGCGATGGATGACAGCTATACGGCGAACAAACTCCGGGCCTTCACCCCGACCCTCTCGCTGGGGCTCAACTTCGATCCGACCCTTCAGGGAGATCCCTGGAAGGACCCCTGGTTCGACGACATTTCGAATGACTGGCAGCAGCGCAGCGGCATGTTTCGGATGACCGTCGCCATGTCTCTGGACGGTCTTCTTCCCTTCTCGAACACCCAGGTGGGACTGCGGGAGATGGAAGATTCGATCGATAAAATGCGGCTGAGCCTGGGCCAGGCCCTGCGGGGGGCGGAGATGGAGATACGGAACCTGGTCGATCAAATCGAGAAGTCGCGGGATACCATCGATACTCTCCTTCTCAACGTGGAGACGGCGCAGCGGGCATATGAGATGGCTGAAGAGGCCTACAACGTGGGGAGCCGGGAGCTCCTTGAGGTAAAGGATGCCGAGGATGAGCTGCAGAAGGCGAAATTAGAGGTGCTTAAGGAGAGGTACAACTACCTCGCCGCTCTTCTCGATCTGGAATACGCGATAGATACATCTGTTGAAGAGGTAAAGAAATGAGTATTTGGAAAAACACCCACAGGAGTACGTCCGCCGCGGCAGGGGATCTGCTGAAGCTTCTCCTTCCGGCGCTGTTGGTTCTCGCGCTTCTCTTGACGGTTTCCTGCAAGGGGCCGGGAAAGGCAAAAGCGGAGGCCGCAGATGCGGCCGGAAAGGATGGGGCGGCGGAAGCCGCCGCCGAAGTGACGGTCTTCGCCGTCAGCGCCACCGAAGCGGTGCGCGGTCAGATCAAGGACTATATCGAGGTAAACGGCGACGTGGTGTCCAAGACCACCGTAGAGACCTTTCCCGACACGGCGGGCAAACTCAGCCGGATCTCCGTGAACCTGGGCGAGAAGGTTCGCAAAAACCAGATCATCGCCGAAGTCGATCCCTCTAAGCCCGGAATGAAGTTCGAAGCCAGCCCCGTGCGGGCGGCCATAGGCGGCACGGTCACGAATCTGCCGGCTCAGGAGGGCAGCACGGTGAGTCCCCAGATGTCCGTTGCGCAGATCAGCAAGATGGACGAGATGCGGATTCACACCGACGTGGCCGAGCGCTTCATCAGCAAGATGAAGCCCGGACTCAAGGTGATCATCAACTCCGACGCCTATCCCGACCGGGTGTACCGCGGAAGGGTCTCGGAACTGAGCCCGGTGGTGGACCCTCAGACGCGCATGATGGAGGTGAAGATCGATTTCACCGAGGGCAGCGAGGGACTGAAGTCCGGCATGTTCGTCAAGGCGAAAATCATCACCGACGAGAAAGAGGACATCGTAAAGGTGCCGGTGGACTGCGTTGTCGAACGTTTCGCCGTGGACTACGTCTTTATCGTGAGAGACCACGACGAAGGCACGGAGGACAGGGTGGTCGAACGCCGCGAGGTCAAGACCGGCATAGAGGTCGACCGAAAGGTGGAGATCCTCGAAGGGCTCGACGGAGGAGAGGATGTGGTCTACCGCGGCCAAACCCTCCTGGAGGACGGTTCGCGGGTGCGGGTCGTATCCTACGTGAAGGCCCTTACACCGGAAGATGAAATAGAATAACGGGGAAAAACAGAGGTTATACATATGAGTATCACAAAAACGGTCGTCCGCAGACCGACGACCATATTTATCATATTCGTGCTCATCATCGGCTTAGGGATCTATTCGGCCTCGGACCTCCCCATCGACCTCTATCCGGAGATAGATCCGCCCATCCTTCTGGTGGCGACGGACTATCCCGGGGCGGGGCCCGAGGAGGTAGAGAAGACGGTGACCCGGCCGTTAGAGGGCACATTGAGCAACGTGAGCAACGTGGAGAACATCAGTTCGACTTCGTCGAAGGGAAACAGCATGGTCATGCTGGAGTTCTCCTACGGCACCGACATGGCCGAGGCTTCCAACAGCGTCCGGGACAATCTGGAGTTCGTGAAGGACATGATTCCCGCTGAGGCGAGCAGCCCGATGATCTTCAAATTCGACCCGGCGATGATTCCCATCATGGGCCTTACCGTCTCGGGCAACCGCACTCCCGAAGAGCTGCGGCAGATCGCCGAAGACATCGTGCAGCCCCGGGTAGAGCAGGTCGAAGGGGTCGCTCTGGCGGGAGTGAGCGGCGGACGGCAGCAGGTTGTCCGGGTCGAGATAAGTCAGAACCGGCTGGAGGCCTATGATCTCACTCTCACGCAGGTCTCCGGGATGCTTCGGGGGCAGAACGTGCAGATATCCGCCGGCAGCATAACCGAGGGGCCGAAGAACTATCTTGTCCTCACCAGCGGCCGCTACGATTCTATCGATGAAATCAAAGATACCGTTATCAGCTACAAGGGAGGCGCTCCGTCGCCCATGGGAGAGGTAAGCCCTCTCAAGACCGTGCGGCTGCGCCATGTGGCCGAGGTTTTTGAAGGGTATCGGGATCCCGACAGCCTCGTGTACATCAACGGTGAACCGGGCGTTCAATTGATCGTGCAGAAGCAGAGCGGGACCAACTCCGTACAGACGGCCGAGAACGTTCGAGAGCGGCTGACGAAGATCAACAAGGAGGTCCCCCAGGGGCTCGTGGTGAAGGAGATCTTCAACACCACAGACATCATCAAGACCTCCCTCTCCCAGGTTGCCTCCAGCGCCATTCTCGGGGCGATCTTCGCCGTTATCGTCCTCTTTGTCTTTCTGCGGAGTCTCAAGAGCACCTTCATTATCGGGCTTACCATACCGATCAGTCTCGTGGTGACCCTTCTGTTTATGTACTTCGCCGGACTGACGCTCAACATCATGACCCTGGCGGGACTGGCCCTGGGCATCGGAATGCTGGTGGATAACTCCATCGTTATTTTAGAGAACATCTACCGCTACCGGGAGAAGGGGGCTAAGCTCACCTCATCGGCCATCCTGGGCACCCAGGAGATGATCAACGCCATCGTCGCCTCCACCCTCACCACGGTCTTTGTCTTCGCCCCGGTGGCCCTGTTCAAAAACCAGCTCGACGTAACGGGAGAGCTCCTGGCGAGCCTCTCCTTTACCGTCGTCATTTCCCTTACCAGCTCCCTCGCCGTGGCAATGCTCTTGATTCCGGTGCTCTCGAGCCATTACCTGCCTCTGTCCAGCCGCCGGCAGCGCCCGCTTACCGGGCTTTTGCGCAGGCTCGACGACGGGGCGGCGCGCTTTTTTACCGGCCTGGAGAACTTCTACAAACGCGTGCTCATCAAGGCCCTCCGGCACAAGCTCATCACCATCGGCCTCATCGCGGCCCTCCTCGCCGGCAGCGCCTTCACCCTCAAGGACGCGGGTTTCGAGTTTCTTCCCCAGATAGAGGAGGACACGGTCCAAATAAACCTCGAGATGCCCATAGGCACCCGGCTCGACATCACCGAAGACGTGCTCAAACAGTTCGAACTGGTGATCAAAAAAGAAGTGCCGGCTTACGAAAATCTGGTGATACAGGTCGGCGAGCGCAGTCTCTTCGGTTTCCTCGGGGCAAACCAGACTCACAAGGGTAACATAAGGCTGGAACTCCCGCCCCTCTCCGAGCGGGACTTTCACACCGACGAGATGAAGCAGCGGCTCAGGGGCTACTTCAACAAATTCCCCGGCGCGTCCTTCTCCTTCGGTACACGCGGCGGCGGCGGCGGGATGGGCGGCGGCCCTCCCATCGACATTCTCATAAAGACGGCGGACCTGGACAAGGCGAAGAGTCTGGCGGAGCAGATACGGGAGCTGATCGCCGAAAGAGTGCCCGAGGCAACGGAGCCGACGGTGGACATCAAGGACGGTCTTCCCCAAATCGAGATCTACATCGACCGGGACAAGCTCTACTCCCTCGGCTTGGACATCAGCACGGTGGGCCGGGAGATCCAGGCAAACGTCGACGGTATAACGGCGGGCAAGTACCGCACCGGAGGCTCGGAGTACGATATTCTCGTGATCCTCCACGAGGAGGACCGGGACGAGCTGCCGGATCTCAACAAGGTCTTCGTGGTAAACAGCATGGGCACGCGTATTCCCTTGGCGAGCTTCGCCCATTACGAGAAGACCACCGGACCGATCAATATCAACAGGGAAAACCAGACCCGGGTCGTCCACGTGACCGCCGGTATCGCGCCGGGGGCGCCGCTGAACGAGGTTGAGCTGGCGGTGCAGAATGTCATCAAGGAAGAGATTCCGGCGGAAGAGGACGTGATTATCGAGTTCTCCGGGGAGTACAAAGACCTGGTGAAGTACGGCAGGAGGTTTATCTACATCCTTCTCGTCTCGATCTTCCTGGTCTTCGGCGTTATGGCGAGCCAGTTTGAGTCCTTTCTCGACCCCTTTATCATCCTCTTTACCGTGCCCCTCTCGCTGATCGGGGTGATCCTGCTCTATCTCATCACCGGAGAGACCTACAGCCTCCTGACGGCGGTGGGACTGGTGATGCTTGCGGGAATCATTGTGAACAACGGTATCGTCCTGGTGGACTACACCAACCTGCTCCGAAAACGGGGCAGGAGCATACAGGAGGCCTGTATCGAAGCCGGCGGCAACAGGCTGCGGCCCATTCTCATGACCACCCTTACCACGGTCCTCGGCCTCCTGCCGATGAGCTTCTTTCCCGGCCAGGGGAGCGAGCTCGTCTCTCCGATCGGAAAGTCCGTTGTCGGCGGCCTGTCCGTCGGCGCATTTCTCACCCTCTTTCTCATTCCTGTAATCTATGCCATTTTCAACGGCATGGCGGAAAAGCAGGCAGCGAAGAAAGAGGAACGTAAACAGAAGCGCCGGGCCCGCCGTAAGCAAATAGCATCGGCGCGAAACGAAACAACTAACAAAGCGAAGGGGGCCGAATGATGAAAAGAATAGAAATCATTGCCAATAGATCGATAGAAGAGGATCTGTTAGAGGCCTTCGAGAGGGCCGGTGTGGCACAGCACTACACGAAAATCCCCGAGGTAATGGGGGTCGGGAATTCCGGCCCCCGTATGGGAGATCATGTCTGGCCGGAGGAAAATTTCATCCTCATAGTCTACTGCGAGGACGAGGAAGCGGAACGGGTCAAAGGGGTCGTCGCCGAATTGAAAGAGTTCTTTGTAAGCGAGGGAATAAAGTTATTCGAGATTCCTATGTAAATGCTGAATAATAGACTGGAATTTTTAGAAAAAGGCATTTATAGTGGAGAAGATGAATGAGACATTGACCAAAAAGCCCGAACCGTCTTCTCAGGAGCTTCTGCGGACGATATTCGGCTTTATAAATAAAATCGCCAACGAGCGGGACGTGGACAAACTCCTGGTCGTCCTGGCGGATATGGGACGAGACCTCGTGTCGGCGGACCGCTGCACCGTCTGGCTTGCCGATCACAACGACGGAAAGCTGTGGAGCAAGGTTGCCCACGGGGTCGACCGCATCGAGATCAACATGCATCAGGGCATTGCCGGCCTGGTCGCCGACAGCGGCGAAGCGATGATAATTAACGATGCCTACAACGACGACCGTTTCGACAAGGATGTGGACAAGAAGACGGGATATCACACCCGCAACATACTCGCCCTGCCGATCCGGGATTCCTCCGGTGAAATAATCGGGGTTTATCAAGCTATCAATAAGATGACGGGATCCGGTAAATTCAGCAAGACCGACATGGAGCATCTTATGCTGGCGGCATCCTATACCGGACGCCAGCTCGAGTCGGTCCTCCTGCAGGAGGAGATCAAGAAGACGCAGAAGGAGATTATCCTCACCCTCTCCGAGACGGGTGAAATGCGGTCAAAGGAGACGGGCAATCATGTAAAGCGGGTTGCCGAATACTCCAAGGAGCTCGCAGAAGCCTGCGGTTTGGATGAAGATGTGGTCGAGCTGCTGCGCAACTCCTCGCCCATGCACGACATAGGGAAAATCGCCATTCCCGACGCAATCCTCCTCAAAGCGGGCCCGCTTACCGACGAAGAGCGGGAGGTAATGAAGAGCCACACCAAGCTCGGACACGAGATGCTGCGCCATTCCGAGCGGGAGCTGATCAAGGCCGCAGCGGTCGTGGCCCTGCAGCACCACGAGAGATGGGACGGAAAAGGGTATCCCCACGGTATCGCCGGCGAAGACATTCACATTTTCGGACGAATTACCGCCATAGCGGACGTCTTCGACGCGCTCAGCTGCGACAGGGTCTACAAAAAGGCCTGGAGCAGGGAAAAGGTGGAGGAGGTCTTCGAAAAGGACCGGGGGACCGCCTTCGATCCCGAACTCATCGACGTCTACTTCAAGATAGCCGATACCCTCTGGGACATCAGGAAGCAGAATCTGTAAGAGCTGCGAAATCTCATTCTCCTCTCTCCCGCATGTGGTAGCCGGAAAGAATTGAGTGTTCTCCGTGCCGGTAGGCGAGTTTCCAGGCGTTGACGAGATTGCGGTCCAAGAGGAGGCCTACGAGGCGCTCTGGATCGCCGGGATCGATGATGATGATCTGGCCGAGCTTATAGTCGAAGATCCTCGGCAAAACTTCGGTAATCGTTTCGTCGGGAAAGGCGGTGACCAGCTCGGTGGTGCAGATCTCGCTGATCGGTGAATCTTCGGTGATCCCGCGGGCCTTCCGATCTTCCGGGGAACTGCTGTTCTCCGACTCTCCCTCTATGTCGCTGAGGGTAATGATGCCGTAGAGTTTTCCCGCCGCATCGAGGACAGGAAAGCCGTGCTGCCGGCTGAGAAGGAATTTCTCCCGAACAGAAGCGATCGATTCATCTTCCCGCACCGTCTGCGGGGCCTCAGTCATGATGTCTCCCACGGATATGCCCGTTGCCAGCTTGGAGCTGTTGAGCCGCAGGATGTCGATGCCCTTGCGCTTGAGTTTCTCCGTGTAGATCGTCTCCCGGCTCAAGAGCTTCACGATTTCGTTGGAGGTAAAGACGGCGATCATCAGCGGCATAATAATCGTGTAGGTTCGGGTGAGCTCGACGATGAAGATAACGGCGGTAAGGGGCGCCCGGGCGACGCCGGCGAAGAGGGCCGCCGCGCCTACGGTTACATAGGCGGCGGTTTGAACCTCCGGGAAGAAGAATTGGGCGAGGTAACCGAAGAGAAGGCCGGTCATGGCGCCGAGATAGAGGATCGGCGCGAAGACCCCGCCGCTGCCGCCGCTGCCGATTGAACTGGAAGTAGCGATAATCTTAAGACCGATGAGAATGAAGAGAGCCGTAAAGGGAATATCTCCCATCAAGGCGTTCTGTACGCTCATCGTACTCTCCCACGGGGTCCTTCCGTTTCCTACGCCGAAGAGATCGTAGGAGTAGAGTCCGATGAAACCGACGATGAGACCGCCGAGAACCGGCCGGAGCCAATCGGGGATTTTCCTCATACCGTCGAAGAAATTCTCGAAGAAGTGAAGACTGCGGATAAAGAGAAGGCCGACAAGGGCGGTGCCGAGACCCAGGAGCAGATAGATGAAGACTTCGCCGTAGTGGAGGAGGGCCAGGCTTCCCGGCGGATCGAGGACCGCCCCGCTGCCGAAGAAGAGGGATTCGATGAGGCTTCCGACCACCGAGGCGATGACGACGAAGGGCAGTCCGTAGTTCGTGTAGGAGATGGAAAGCAGTTCGATGGTAAAGAATACGCCGCTTAAGGGGGCGCTGAAGGTGGTGCTTATGCCGGTGGCCGCCCCGGCGGCTACGAGGATTCGTATCCAGGGGGTGGGAAGGTTGAACCACTGTCCGAAGGCCGAACCGACGGCGGCGCCGGTGTGCACGATGGGGCCGATGCGGCCCACCGAACCTCCGCTGCCGATGCAGATGGCGGCGGCTATGGGCTTACCGATGATTACCTTCGGATTGAGCCGCCCGCCCCGGGTGGTGAGGGAGTACATCACCTCCGGCACCCCGTGTCCGCGGATCTCCCGCAGCCAGAAATGGATGATGAAGCCTACCAGCAGCCCTCCGACGGCGGGAATGGGCACCACGGCGAAAGGGCCTAAAAAGGAAAAGATATCGGGGCCGACGGTGAAAAAGAAGAAGGTGAGCAGCTCTATGAGCCGGCGAAAGGCCACGGCGATGAGTCCGCCGACAATGCCGATGGCTCCGGCAAGGGCTGCCCCGGCGATGAATCCGGGATATTTTTCCCTGCTTTTTGCGGCGGCGGCTTGTCCCTGCATACCGGTTATCCCAGCACCGAGACGAGGCGGTCCATCGATTCTTCGTGGTTTTTTACCGCCTCTTGTGCCCGCTCTTTGAGGCAGCGAATGTTTTCCGGCGCCGCATCGTCCATGTCCCTGCTGCAGGGACCTACCGGTATGTTGATCCGGTGGTACTCGACTCCCGGTAGATGGTCCAACTGATGGTCGACGCAGCTTCCCTGGCCCTTGTTCATTATTGTGGCGATGGGGACCCCCTTGGAGGGTTGTATCCACTCGAGGACTCCCCAGTTCTTTACCTGTTCGTAGGTCCAGCCGCGGGAAAAGATTCCCGTACCGAGGGAGAGTATGATGAAGCGCTTCGCCCGGGGAAAGATCTTCTGGGCCTCCACGTAGGCACACATGGCGGGATTGTTGGCGAAGACCCCGCCGTCGACGAGGCTGTGTTCCACGCTTCCGTCTACCGAGCGTATCCTGATAGGCTCGAAATAGGTAGGCGCCGCGGAGGAGGCCCGGACGGTATCGCTCATGTAGTAGTCCCGGTGGCTGGGCTTAACCCGCTTCGGCGGCACTTTCTTTATCATCACCGGCTCGTGTTTTTCGATATCGAAGCAGGTGATGAGGAGATTGGTAATACCCCCCCAGACCGTCCGTTTTCCGAAGTGTTCCTGCAGAACCTCCTGGAACTGTCCGTCGTTGTACTTTTCGGTAAAGGCGTGGCGCATCGTTTGGTATTGCTTGAAGATTCTACGGGGAAAGATCTCGAGTCCGTGGTCCTCGTACATGTCGGCGATTTCTTCGGCGGTAAAGGCGGCCTCGGTCTTCGAGAAGCTCTTGTCCGGCAGTTCCTTCGGGGCCGCCAGGCCCAGCGCGATGATGGAACCGGTGGAAGTTCCGGCGATGAGATCGAAGAGACGGCCGAGATGGGCCGGACGGCCCCGCTCACGGAGCCGCCGCTCTAGTTCGGCGAGTACGAGGGCGGGAATATAGCCGCGGATTCCGCCGCCGTCTATAGAGAGGATTCTTATAGTTCGTTTTGGCCCTAGTCGCATAAGCACCTATGTTACGAGAAGATAACAGAAAAAGAAAGACGGGAAAAGCGTGGTAATGAATAAATCATTTGACTTATTAGAGGCTACGTTGTATCTTATTAATTCAGCCGTCAATAGCACTGTTTATACTCTAAGGGTACCATATGCAAGGATCACTCATGGTTAAAAAAGGCTTTCCTGCCGTTCACTTCTACGATCAGGACTTCGTAGATCTGTACGAACAGACCTGGGCGTGGGTGCAGGACGCCTGGTATAGAAATAAAGAGCAAAATAAGAACGGTTTGGCCTCTGCCTTCCTTGCTCATCCCGATGACGGGCTGGTACAGCAGTTCGAGGCGTGCTTCTCCTCCTTTTTTTTGGCCTACAGCAATAGGATTTTTCCGGCAAATCTCAATTTGGACAACTTTTACGGTAAGCAGGAGGAGTCGGGGGCTATTCGCGGAGCGTATCGTATCGAAGACGGTTCTCCCGTTTTTACCGACGACAATCCCGAGGGCATACAGCCTCCCCTGTTTTCCTACGCCGAATACAATCTCTTTCACAAGGGCGGGAATAAAAAGAGAATCAAAGAAGTAGTCCCGATTCTCCAGCGTTATTTCAGCTGGCTCGAAGAACACTTTCGCAGAGAGAACGGGCTCTACGCCGTTCCTCTCGAGGCGACGAGAATGGAGAATGCACCGCGGGAGGACGCCTGCTACCCGGTGGACTTCAACACGCAGCAGGCGATCAATGCCCTGTACCTGTCCGCCCTCGGCGACATCCTCAACGACAAAGAGCTGAGTTTTACCTACAAACGCCACTACTTCTCCCTCAAGACGAGGATAAACTCGCTTATGTGGGACGAGAAAAGCGGGTTTTACTACGATCTCGACCGGAACGAAAAGCGTCTTAAGGTAAAGACCATCGCCGCCTTCTGGACCCTTCTGGCGGAGATCCCCAACGAGGCGAAGGCTTCGAGGCTAATCGATCATCTGAAAAACCCTAACACCTTCGGCGTCGACCACCCCTTTCCCAGCCTCGCCGCCGACGAGCAAGAGTTTGATGAAAATGGCGCAGGATGCAGAGGTTCGGTGTATCCTGCCTTCAATATGATGATAATAAAGGGGCTGGAGAAGTATGCCCGCTATGAGCTGGCCCGTGAAGCGGCGATACGGCATCTCTACTACGTTCTCGATACCCTTCATCCCGAGGGAAGAGAAGAGGGAAACGTGTGGGAGGCCTATCTCCCAAAAAGAGAGGGTCCGGCGCAATGGGAGGGAAACGAGGACTTTCCCAAGGCGCGGTATCTGCCCTTACTCGGTCTCTCCACCATCACCTTGATGATAGAAAACGTGCTGGGCCTCTTTATTAGTCTGCCGCGAAAGACCGTCGACTGGATCATGCCGAATTTAGAGATCATGGGGATAGAGAACCTCTCTCTCAAGAGAAACATCATTTCGATTCTTACCAATAAAAGCAACAGAGGCTGGGAGGTGCGCTTGGAATCGGAAAAGCTCTACTACTTTACCATAAACATACTCGACGAAAACAAAAAGAAGACCCTTCCCATACCTTCGGGAAAATGTTCTATGCTTATCGAGAAGATGTAGCCATGGGCTGGATGGGAAAACTCATTGGAGGAACCCTCGGTTTTGCCATAGGCGGTCCCTTCGGCGCCATTGCCGGAGCGGCCTTCGGCCATACCATCGACAAGAGCGAGGAGCTCGGGCGGATCGAGTCGCCCTTCGACGGAGGGAGCTCCGGCGGAGCCGACCCCTTTACCCGAAACCGCGGTTTCGGCTTTCCCTACGGCCGGAACCTCTCCCCTCAGCAGCAGTCGCAGATAATCTTCTTCGTCGGTGCCTTTTCGATGATAGCCAAGGTGGCCCAGGCCGACGGCACGGTGAGCCGGGAGGAGGTACGGAAGGTCGAAGAGTTCATGGACAGAGACCTCAGCCTCGATCCGGAAAGCCGAAAAACCGCCGAGCGGATCTTCCACACCGCCGTACGATCTGCAGAACGCTTCGACGATCTGGCCTACCAGTTCTACGGGCAGTTCAAGGGGCAGCCCCAGATCCTGGAGCTCCTCATCGACATCCTCTACCGCGTCGCGGCGGTGGATAGTGTGGTGAGCGAGGGAGAGCAGAAGCTCATAGACCGGGCCGGGACCATCTTCAATTTCTCGGCTCAGCGGATGGAGACGATCCGCAACCGCTATGTGTCGGACCTCGAAAAGTACTATGCCGTCTTGGGTCTCGACTCTAAAGCTGCGGACGATGAAGTCAAGAAGGCTTACCGCACACTGGTGAACGAGTACCATCCCGATAAAATCGCCTCTAAAGGCCTGCCGGAGGAGTTCACTAGATTTGCGAACGAGAAGTTCCGGGAGATCCAGGAAGCCTACGAGAAGATACGGAGCGAGCGAGGGGCATAGGAGAATAGTATCATATGCGAACGGCGGAGGACCTTTCGAAACTCTTTAGGAGGATCGACGGCAGAGGCTACAAGGCCTACAAAGACTGCGCCGGCAGCTGGGAATTCGACCGCTTCACCCTCTTTGTCGACCACGTTCAGGGCGATCCCTTCGCCGCACCCTCCCGCATGAGGGTCCGTGTGCCGATGAAGATTGCCGCCTTTCCCGAAACTACCTATACTCCAAAGAGCCGGGAGATCGGTCTGAGAGACTTCCTGACCCGCCGTTTCGCCGAAGCCTGCGGGAGGACGAAGAAGGCCGGAGGAAGCGGTAAGAGCAGTGTCATCGACATAGACCGGCCGGGGCAGGAGATGATTGAGCGCACGAGCTGCATCGTCACTGCCGATTGGGTAGAAGCCCGCTTCATCATGGGCTTGCCGGCCTTCGGACGCAAGATTGCCGGCCGGATCGCCGAAAAGATGTGTAGCGAACAGCTCCCCGGCATCGTAGATGCTTCCCTCCTCTTTTCCCGTCTGAACAGAGAGGCCCTCTACCGGCAGGTGGAGACCGCAGAAGATGCCGATGCGCTGAGGGAGTTCTGTACGGAGCGGGGGCTCGTCTCATTTGTTGCCGATGGAGCGCTCCTGCCACGGCGCAGCGGAATAGACGACAGGCCGATGGACAGGGAGGAGGCAGTGGCCTTCCGCTCACCGGAGAGTCTGCGGGTGGAGGCGGATCTCCCCAATGGGGGGCGGATCAGCGGGATGGGGATCCGGCGCGGGGTCACCCTCGTCGTAGGCGGCGGGTATCACGGCAAGTCGACCCTCCTCAATGCCGTCGAGCAGGGAGTCTACAACCACATACCCGACGACGGCCGGGAGTTCGTGGTCACCGAAGCGGCGGCCTGCAAGATCCGGGCCGAGGACGGGCGGAGGATTGAGAAGACCGGTATAAGCCCCTTCATCTCCAATCTTCCCCACGGCCGGCCCACCGACTCCTTCAGCTCGGAAAATGCCAGCGGAAGCACCAGTCAGGCGGCAAACATCATCGAGGCAATAGAGGCCGGCTGCCGCAGCATCCTCATAGACGAAGACACCAGCGCCACCAACTTCATGATCCGCGACCACAGGATGCAGGAGCTCGTGGCGAAGGAGCGGGAGCCGATTACCCCCTTCATCGACAAGGTCCGCAGCCTCTACAGCGATCTCGGCGTCTCCACCGTACTGGTGATAGGAGGTTCGGGGGACTACTTCGATGTGGCCGACACGGTTGTTTCGATGAACGCCTACGTGCCCGAAGAGGTGACGGAGGAGGCAAAGAGTATTGCCGAGAAGTACCGCAGCGAACGGGTGCCCGAGGGCGGCGACGGCTTCGGAACGGTACACGAACGGGCACCGCTTCCTTCGGGAATCGATCCGAGCCGGGGCCGACGGGAGGTGAAGATCAATGTCCACGGACCCCGCCTCATCGATTTCGGGACCGAACGGATCGATTTGAGCGCAGTGGAACAGCTGATTCATCCGGGACAGGCGAAGGCCGTCGCCGAGGCAATGGTGACGGCGAAGAGTCTTATGGACGGCAGGCGGACCCTCCGGGAAATCGTAAAGCTGATAATGAAGCGAATAGACGAGGAAGGACTCGACGCCGTGGGCGGCCGGAAATCCGGCGAGCTGGTGCGCTTTCGGGGACTCGAGTTCGCCGCTGCGCTGAACCGGCTGCGCTCATACGAGGTTCGGCAGGCCGGCCCGATGAAGGAGCCGGATCTACAGGAATGAAGGTCCGGCTCCGCTTTTATGAAGAACTGAACTTCTTTCTGCGGGAGGAGCAGAGAAAGCGCATCATCGATGTGGAGGCCGCCGAGGGGCAGACGGTCAAGGACCTCGGCGAATCCTTCGGCGTACCTCACGTGGAGATCGATCTCATCCTCGTCGACGGAGAGTCCGTCGATTTCTCCTATCAGGTCCGCCCCGGCGACTTCATATCTTTTTATCCCGTCTTCGAACGCCTGGACATAGCGGGGCTGAGCGGCCTGCGGCCCGAACCGCTGCGAGTACCCCGCTTCATTGCCGACGTGCATCTGGGGACCCTGGCCCGGCGTCTGCGCTTTCTCGGCTTTTCCACCGAATACGGCCGGCGGACCGGCGATGAGGAGCTGGCCCGCCGCTGTGCCGAGGAAGACCTCATCCTTCTTACCCGCGACCGGCAGCTGCTGATGCGCCGCATCGTCTCGCGGGGGCTCTACGTCCGTTCGACCGACCCCTTCGAACAGGTGCGGGAGGTGGTGCGGCGGCTCGACCTTTTCCGATTGATCAGTCCCTTTAGCCGCTGCGTCGGCTGCAACGGCGAGCTTCGTCCCCTGCCGACCGAGGGCGGGGAGTGGGAGCGGCACAAGGGCGAAATTCCGCCGGGGGTGCGCCGCTGGTGCAGGGCCTACAAGATTTGCCGGTGCTGCGGGAAGATCTACTGGAAGGGCAGCCATTTCGAAAAACTCGAAGCGCTGCTGCAGGTCCTCGAGGAGGAAGGAAAAGGGGGAGAAGAAGGGTAAAAACGGCCCCTTTTACGAGGAACTACACGGAAATCGTCACATCTTCGTGCGGCTCTTCAGACTCCTGGCAAGGGTGCTGCGGTCGGCATATTCGAGGTCTCCTCCGACGGGAAGGCCCGATGCGAGGCGGCTGACGGGTATTTCCCGTTCGTTGAGCATTCGATGGAGGTAGAGGGCGGTGGTGTCTCCCTCTACGGTGGGGTTGGTGGCGATGATCACCTCTTGCACCGGCCCGGCGGTTATGCGGCGCAAGAGAGAAGAGATGGAGAGTTTGTCCGGTCCGACTCCCTCGATGGGATTGATCGCGCCGCCGAGGACGTGGTAGAGGCCCCGGTATTCTCCGGTCTGTTCGATGGTGTGTACGTCCTGGGGCTGTTCGACCACACACATCAGCTGCCGGTCCCTGCCGCCGTCGGTGCAGATGGGACAGGGGTCCTGCTCGGTGTAATTGCCGCAGACGGAGCACTTTTTCACCGTATTCTGCAGTTCGGCGATGGCCCCGGCGAGGCGATTAACCGAGTCTCCGTCGGCCTTCAACAGGTGATAGGCGATGCGGCCGGCGCTCTTTTTTCCCACTCCCGGCAGGCGGGAGAGGTGGGTGATGAGGCGTTCGAGGCCGTTCATGTTCAGCTGCCCATGAGACCCGGAGGAATTCCCATGCCGCCGGTGATGTCCGACATCTCCTCCTGCATCTTTTCTTTGAGCTTGGCCGAAGCGTCGGTAAAGGCGGCGAGGATGAGGTCCTGAAGCATTTCCACATCTTCAGGGTCGACGACCTCTTTGGCTATGTGTACATCCGTTACGCTCATGTGGCCGTTGAGGCTGATGCGGACCATATCGCCGCCGGAGGTGCCGGTTACGGTGATGTGCTTCATCTTCTCCTGCATGCTGCCGAATTGAGACTGCAGTTCCTGCAGATTTTTAAATAGGTCCATTGGATTCATTGGATCCTCCGTTTTCTACTATTTGCCCTCGAAATACCTTCTTCACCAGCTCTGCGTGTGAGTCTTCATCTTCCGCTTCTCCCTCTGAAGGCTTTTCTCCGCCGCTGTTCACCCGTACGTCGAGGTTTTTTCCGGTAATTTTCTTGAGCAGTTGTGTCAGGGTGGGGAGTTCGGCCCGAATTTTATTGGCCGAGTAGCCGGAGTCGCTGCTGATTCTGAGAACGCTTCCCTCGGTCTGCCAGCTTTGCACCTTCTGCAGCGCCGAAGCGAGGGAGGGCTTGTCTTTGAGCTCGACTATGAGAGCGGAGATCTCATCCTGCGTGAGTCCTTTGCGCTGCGCAGACGGCTTCTCGCCTGTTTCGGCCTGCTGATGCTCGGCCTGCTGATGCTCGGCCGGCGCGGCGGCTTCCCGAGAGTCGATAGACGGCGGCTTAGACGGTGCAGCCCCGTCCGGGGAATGGTCCCGGCCCTTCGAAGCTGCACGGCCTCCGTACAGCTCCTTTCTCAATTCCTCGATTCGGCCCACCAGGGCGGTATGGCTTATTCTCCTGCGGAGAGAGGAGAGGTCGCTCAAAACAAGCTCTGTTTCGAAGCGCTGATTGAGGGAGAAACGGAGATTTCGGTAGAGCTCGAAGAGGCGCCCGAGGGCGTATTCGAGCTGCGAGGGATTAAAAGCCTCCACCACCCTTGGTGAGAAACGGGAGGCCGGAAAGCCGAGAATCGTCTCCCGGTCGATACCCCGCGAGAGGAGAAGGATGTTGCGAAAATATTCGGACAGATCGATGATGAACTGCTCTATCGCTACTCCTTGAGAAAAGATATCCTGGGCCTTCTTGATGACCTCGCTGCCGTTTTCGTCGACCATGGACTGGGCGATATCGTTGATCGCGTCGATTCCTACAAGGCCGAGTTTTTCTTGGATTAGTGTCAGCGTGATCTTCTTTTCGGAAAAGGAGGCGATTTGGTCGAAGAGGGTATAGGCGTCCCGCAGGCTTCCCGTCGCCTCCTTTGCGATCCAGAAGAGGGCCTCGTCTTCGGCCGCTAAATGCAGCTCCTCAGCCGTTTCCCGCAGTTTTTCCTTTATTATCTCCACGGAAATGAGGCGGAAGTTGAATTGCTGGCAGCGAGACCGAATCGTCGCCGGGACCTTGTGGATTTCCGTGGTGGCGAAAATGAATACGATGTAGGGAGGCGGTTCCTCGATGGTCTTCAGCAGCGCATTGAAGGCGCTGTTGCTGAGCATGTGGACTTCGTCGATGATGTAGATCTTGTAGCGGCTGCTGTTCGGGGCGAAGAGAACCTCGTCCTTCAGTTCCCGCACATCGTTTACCGAGGTATTGCTCGCCCCGTCGATCTCTATGACGTCTAAAGAGTTCCCACCGGCGATTTCGCTGCAGAGGGAGCAGTGCCCGCAGGGCTCGGCGGTGGGACCCTTCTCGCAGTTCAGTGCCTTGGCGAGGATCCTGGCCGCCGAAGTCTTTCCCACCCCCCTCGGTCCGGAAAAGAGGTAGGCGTGGGCGATGCGGCCGAGCTCCATCGAACTCTTGAGGGTTGAAACGACAAAATCTTGTCCGACGAGGGATTCGAAATTTTGGGGCCGTTTCTTCGTGGCCGTTACTTCGTATGACATACGTATCGTCTCTCTTTCGCGCTGTTCGGGTCTCGCTAGTTGCCGGCCCGGTCCGCGGGAGCCGTAAAAAAAGAAAACCCTCCGGCTCCAATCAAGTGCACTGTGTCACATGGAATGGCTGCCTACCGCTGCTACCTTCCGGTCCTGACGGGGTTGGGCAGCTGCCCATTGCACAGGACCTGATCTTCGACACCGGAGGGAACGGAGAGGGAGGGATTCGAACCCTCGGTACCCGGATAGGGTACATACGCTTTCCAAGCGTACTCCTTCGGCCACTCGGACACCTCTCCCGGAGTTGCAATACGGAGAGAGAGGGATTCGAACCCTCGGTACCCGAAGGTACAACGGTTTTCGAGACCGCCCGATTCAACCGCTCTCGCATCTCTCCGTAATGAAACCGCGTACCCAAGAGGACTCGAACCTCCGGCCTTTAGATCCGCAATCTAACGCTCTATCCAGCTGAGCTATGGGTACGTGAAAAATGGCGGAGAGGGAGGGATTCGAACCCTCGGTACCCGTAAGAGTACAACTCCTTAGCAG
>CAZQNO010000026.1:14007-40325 GCA_964594775.1 uncultured Spirochaetaceae bacterium | reverse complement strand
AAAACGCAATCAGGGGAGGCTCCGAGGCCCTATAAGAGAGTGAGAGCACACTCACAAGAACAAGGAGACTGCCATGAATAAAACTACTTTCACCCATCCCCCCTTCTGTCCGAACCGTCATTGCATCCATCACGACGGTCCGCCGCCGGCCGAGCGCTGGTACTACGGCGGCGGCTTCTACCACACCAGAGCCTTCGGGCCGGTGCGCCGCTACCGCTGCCGCGCCTGCGGGCTGAGCTTCAGCGATCAGACCTTCAGCCTCGACTACCACATCAAACATCCGGTCAATTACCGCCGGCTCTTCGAGGCGGTGGTCGGCGGTGCCGGTCTTCGTACAATTGCCCGCCAGCTGTCGGTTAGCCACCAGTTAGTGACAAACCGCCTCGCCCGACTTGCCCGCCAGGACTTAGCCCTGCAGGCCGAGCTTCTTGCCGGCCATCATCTCTGCGAGAATCTCGCCGCCGACGGCTTCGAGAGCTTCGTCGCCAGTCAGTACGAGCCGAACAACATCCACCTGCTCGTCGGCTCGAAGAGCCAGTTTCTCTACGAGTTCGACTACGCCCACCTGAAGCGAAAGGGCCGAATGACCGATGAGCAGAGAGAACAGCGGCGGCGGCTCGAAGAGCGGCTCATCCGTCCCCGCCGCTCGATCTCCTGCTCCTTCTCCTCTCTCCTCGAGACGATGGAAAGGCTTGTCGGTCATACCGGTAAAAAAAGGTTGACCCTTTTTACCGATGAGAAAGAAGAGTACCGAGCAGTGATCGAGCGCTCGCCGCTGCTCTCCCACCTTCGCGTGTGCGGACAGTTCCGGCATGTGAGAATCAGCTCTTGCAAAGCCCGTACGCTGCAAAACCGTCTCTTTCCGGTCAACTACTATGACAGACAGCTGCGCAAGGACAATGCGAATCACGTGCGCGAGACGGTGCAGTTCTCCCGCAGCGTTGCCGGCTGCCTCGATCGGATGGCCGTCTATCAGCTGTGGCACAACTACTTCAAACCCTACCGAATCGACGACGGGCCGAAGGCGAAGCTGCGCCACGGGCAGCTTGCCGGCATCGATCGGGCAAGGATCGAAGAGGGGCTGCACGGTATCTTCGAGAGCAGGAAGTTTCTCAGCAAGGTGCCCCTGTCATGGTCGCAGGCTCTGGTGTGGTTTCGGATGGTCGGCAACACCGGCCGGAGAGCCGGCGGCTTCTGGCCCTCGTATATATGGATGTGAGGTATGCTGAGAAATCCCCATGCTACATGCCATCGGCGAGTGAGAAGGAGGTGTGCACATGATTTAAGCCACTAAATAAGGGTTTCGGGATACTTCGTAGCAGCGAGAGACTCAATTCCCACTTCTTCTCCCCTATAAAAGTAGAGCCGGGGTACTCTTTTACCGAACAGGCAGGTCACCTCGTAGGTGATGGTGTTTGCCCAGGCCGCCAGTTCCTCACTGGTGATCCTCGCACTCCTGTCCTTCCAATCTCCGCTTCCCATCAAGACCGCCTCGTCACCGGCCTTCACCTCCTCGGGAAGATCGGTGAGGTCTACAGTAATCATGTCCATGGACACTCTTCCGGCCAGAGGGACCCTTCTGCCGTGAACGACGACCTCGGCCTTGCCGGAATAGTCCCGTATATAGCCGTCGCCGTAGCCTACGGGCAGGACCCCTATCAGCGATTCCCGCTCGGTGATGAAGGTTCTGCCGTAGCCGATACTCGCCCCCTTGGGAAAGCGGGACACCTTAATAAAGCAGCTCTTTACCCGCATACCTTCGCAGAGAGGCACCGAATGGTCGACCTCTCCGCTGGGATACATGCCGAAGGTGGCGACTCCTGGACGGATGAGGGAGAAACCGGCGGCTTTGGGAAAATCCAAGACCGCTCCGCTGTTCGCCGCATGGATGTAGCGGGGCTCTATTCCCTTCCCCTTCAGCTTTGCAACCACTTTCTTGAACTCTTCGATCTGCCGAAAGCTGAACTTCTTCTGCCTCTCATCGGCAACGGGAAAGTGCGTATAGAGACCTTCGATTTCAAGATTGTCCAGAGAAGCTGTCCGCTCTATCATGGATACCGCTTCGTCTGCACGGACCCCGAGCCGTCCCATGCCCGTATCGATATTGATGTGTACCCGCGCCTTCATCCCGAGCTTTTTCGCCTCCGTATTCAGCCGCGCGGCATAGTCGAGCGTGGAAACGGTAAAACGGACGTCCCGCTCCAAAGCGGGGGCGATCTCGTCGTCGAAGAGGTCTTCGAGGAGCATGAGGGGGAGTTTCACCCCATTTCGCCGGAGATGTTCCACCTCCTCGAGAGCCGCCACCCCGCCGCCGAAAAGGCCGAGCTTCTCTGCGAGCCTCGCTACAGCCACGTTTCCATGGCCGTAGGCATCGGCCTTGAGAAGGACCAGATACTCCTTCCCGCCTCCGGCCCGTTTCCACAGTGTAGTGATGTTCCGCTCTATCGCATCGAGATCTATGCAAGCTCTCGTCTTTCGCACCGGTACGTTCATATATCGCTCCTTTACTTACCGCTTTTTTTTAGTCTACCTTCGGCCCAAATCGGCGTCAATGAGCCTGCGGTATTTCATCAAGCAATTCACCGAAATACATTGCCCAAATCCTTAGCTGGTGATAAATTGAAAGAATAACACCTTAAAAGGAGGTTTTAATAAATGAAAAACAAAAAAATTACCCTACCAGCAGCTATTTTTGTACTGACGGCGCTTCTCCTGCTCTCCGGCTGCTCAGGGCTCGTCGACGCGACGATGGGCGTCGGCTCGGCTATAGATAAGGGCAAGCAGAAGGTGAGCGGGGCCGCCGAGCGGGCCGTGATGGACGCCACCGGCGTTTCGGCGATGCAGGACTCGGTCATGGCGAGCTTCGTCTACTCCTACGCCTTTTTCGCCGGCGGCTACATGGCCGGCTACCAGGACCTGTCCGAGGGTGAGGGGCTTACCTGGCGGCTCACCGTAACAGACGAAGATGGAGAGGAATCGGTGACCGTGGAAAGAGCACTCTTGAAGAGGACGGCGGAGGGAAAGCAGTGGTGGTTTCTCTCCTACCGCAGTGAAGACGGGGAGGAACTGCTCACCGAGGCCCTCCTCGACAACGAGTATCAGATCGAAATTTTCCGTTATCAAGATCCGGAGACAGATGAAATCCGGGAATGGCGTCCCGAGCAGAGCGATATGGAGGAAGGAGAAAGCACCGATGGGCAAGACAAGGCCCAGGAGAAGAGCGCCGAAGAAACTCCCGATTTCTATGCCGGCAGTTGGCAGGACCATGTGATCGGGACCGAAACCGTGCGCGTACCCGCCGGAACCTATACGGCCGAACACGCGCGGATTACTGTCGAGTATCAGGCCGATACCGGCGAAGCAAGTGAAGAAAACGGAGATGAAGCCGACGAAGGCGAAGCGCAGGAACTCATCTACGAGTGGTGGATAAGCGACGAGGCTCCCGGCAAACTGGTGAAGTACTATTGGAGCGGAAGCTCCGGTGAACTGGAGTTCCTCGGCGAGCTGATCGAACACCGCACCGATTATCGAAGTCGATTAGCCTCATTCTAAACGAGAGGAATGCTGAGCGTTTCCTATTACGGTGAAAAACCCATCCGCATCCTCTACACCACCCTCATCGCCGTCGGGGTGCTGTTCGTACTCCTCGGTATCCTCAGATACCGGGGAGTCACGAAGGTGCCGACATTTTGGCAGCAGTCAATAGGCCGTGTGAACTTTACCGAGAAACTCGGCCCGCGAAGATACCGTCCCACCGTTCGCTATACCCTTCCCACGGAAAGAGAGATCCGCACGGCTTCAAACAATGCCTTCAACGCTTCATTTGAAGAAGAGGAGCAGGTCATCGTTCGCTACAATCCGCTCGACCCCCGCGAAATCGTCGTCGAGAGGCGGAGCTTTTTCACCTATCAAATATATCTCTTTCTCGGCATCATCTTATCCGGATTCGGTTTTCGTCTCTTCGTCGCCGGTTTCATCCGCCGCTTCCGCATCGAATTCATCAAGGAGAACGGGAGGAAGATCGTTCCCGACCACACGGAAATAGGCGAGACCCGTTTGAGGATGCCCCTGCGCAAAAAGCGGGTCTTTTTTCTCCGCTGCCGATGGACCGATCCGCACTCTGAGAACGAATATACCTTCCTCGGCGAAGCCCTGTCGGCGCCCCCTCCTCTCCCTCCTGAGGGAGAAATAGAAGGAAAGCGCGTCTTCGTCTACTTCCTGCCCCGAACACCCGAAAAATACTATATTGAATGCAAATTTAGTATAGTGAATGCTCCCAATGGACCGAAATCGGCTTGACGACTGAAAATATCTGAGCTTTAATATGAATATACTATTTTAGGAGGTTTTAGCATGACAACACTTGTGGTAATCATCGGTCTAGCCACCTACCTTCTCCTCTATCTTACCTACGGAAAGAAGTTAGAGAAAAGCGTAGTGAAAGCGACCAATGAAAATCAGGCTCCGTCCCAACGCCTTTACGATGGCGTGGACTACGTGCCGGCGAGAACACCGGTATTATTCGGGCACCACTTTGCCTCGATTGCAGGCGCTGCGCCGATCGTCGGTCCCGTCGCTGCAATGGCGTGGGGATGGGTCCCCGGACTGCTTTGGGTCTGGTTCGGCAACATCTTCATCGGCGCCGTGCACGACTATCTGTCCCTCATGGCGTCGGTACGCTACGACGGCCGTTCGATCCAGTTTGTCGCATCGGATGTCATCACCAAGAGAACGGGTAAGCTCTTCTACTGGCTGGTGCTCTTCCTGCTCATCCTGGTTATCGCCGCCTTCGGTGCCGTACTTGCCAACATGTTCGTGGGCAACGGTTCCGTCCCATCGGCCTATCTCTTGAAGCTGGTGGCAGCACTCATCCTCGGCATTTTATTGTACCGGGTAAAGATGAACTTTACCCTGGCGACGGTCATCGGTATTGTACTGCTGATTTTAGCCATTATCGGCGGAAAGATGTTCCCCATACAGGCGAGCAAAGGTACGTGGTTTGCGGTAATGTTTGTATACATCATCATCGCATCGGCCGTTCCGGTAAACGTGCTGTTGCAGCCGAGAGACTACCTCAACAGCTGGCTGCTCTATGCGGGGCTCGCCATAGGCGGTATCGCGGCAATCTTCAGCCTCTCCAGCTTCAGCGCGCCGGCTTTTACCTCTTTCTCTCCGATTCTTTCAGGCGGTAAACCCACTCCCTTCTGGCCGGTAGTTCCGCTGATCATTGCCTGCGGTTCCCTCTCCGGCTTCCACAGCCTGGTAGGCTCCGGCACCACTTCGAAGCAGATCGAGAAAGAGACTGCCGGACTCCCCATAGGCTACGGCGCCATGCTCACCGAGGGATTCCTCTCGACCATCGTAATTATCTCGGTTGCCGGCTTCGGCCTCGGCCTCCTTCAGGAAACCTCCGAAGTAGGCATTACCGCCGCTAACTGGGGTGCCAACTATACACCGGCAATGACCGGTGCCTTTGGGGCTGCGGGTATGTTTACCAACTCCTATGCGGGAATGGTCGATTCCACTTGGTTGAGCTTCATACCCACGGGGATCGTCAAGCTTATTGCCGGCATGTGGGTGGCCTCCTTTGCGATGACCACCCTCGATACCACCAACAGGTTGGGACGCTATACCATTAGCGAACTTCTTCTGCCTATGAAGGACAAAAATGAAGGGGCCTACAAGTTCCTTACCAACCGCTGGGTTGCCTCTACAATCCCCGCAGCGATCGGTATCTATCTCGGATGGAGCGGAAGCTTTACCATCCTCTGGCCCTCCTTCGGTTCGGCCAATCAGCTGATCGCCGCCATTGCCCTGCTTACCGGTACCGCATGGATTACCAAGCGCCTCAATACCAAGAACGTGAACTTGGCGCTCATCCCCGCCTACCTCCTGTGGATTACCGTTACCGCTGCAATTATATGGTTCAGCGCAGTGGTACTCCCGGGAACTATTGCAGGAAATCCCGTAACCGGTATTACCGTTCTCATCATAGAAATCGCCATGCTCATCCTGAACTTTATATTCATCATCGATTTCATGAAAACGAAGAACACACCCCTCGAGGCCGAGGCCTAAGGGTCGCAACAGTATGAACGAAGGTGGAGAGAAGTGTAGGAACCGGGTGATGCGCATGCTGCGTTCATTCGTTTCCCCCGTTCGGGGCTTCTACTCCACCATGGATCAAGCCCATCGGAGCAAGGTCACAGATCTCACCGAG
The DNA here is from genome assembly GCA_964594775.1 of uncultured Spirochaetaceae bacterium. Lineage (GTDB taxonomy): Bacteria > Spirochaetota > Spirochaetia > DSM-16054 > Sediminispirochaetaceae > CAYFVU01. The sequence goes on along the minus strand of CAZQNO010000026.1, from coordinate 34,105 downwards.
TACGAGATCCGGGAACTCGAGAATGTGTTTCTCCTGCTCCTGATGGGCTCTTTTACCGGGCTTCCCTCACCTCCGTGCTTTGTTTCTGCAGAGCTCCTGCCCCATCTCGAACACGAGATAAAAGTGCTGAACTCGAGGGCGGAGAAAGCCTCCGATTCTTTTGCGGAAGTATTCGGGATACTCGACGTAGACTAATGCTACAGGAACCGCATATATGAAGACACTTTTTTTCACCGGCAAAGGCGGGGTAGGAAAGTCGACCCTCGCTTCGGCCGCCGCGTGGCAGCTTGCAGAGAAGGGCAAACGCGTTTTGGCCGTCTCCTTCGACCCGGCTCACAATCTGGGAGACATATTCCACCAACGGCTTTCACACAAAAAGAAGCGGTTCAAGAAGACCTCCCTCTACCTGCAGGAGACCGACCTGGACAGCGCCGCCCAGGAGTATCTTAGCCAAAGCATGGGCCTTATGGAGGAGGTCTACAACTACACCAAGGCCACCAACCTCGACCGCTACTTCAAGGTGCTCAAGTACTCGCCGGGGGTCGAGGAGTATGCGGCCCTCACCAGCCTCGAGACCATCCTTTCCACGGAAAAGGAAAACTTCGACTACATCGTGTTCGACACCCCTCCCACCGGCCTCACCCTGCGGATACTCGCCCTCCCTCAGATAAGTATCTCGTGGATAGACAGGCTTATCGGCATACGCAGGGAGATCCTCGAGAAAAGATACACCGTACAGAACATCACGGGAAAGTACGGGGAAAAGCCCTTCAAGGTAGCCTACACCGAAGAGGAAGACCAGGTAATGAAAAAACTCCTGCAGATGCGGGACCGATATGAGAGAGTGCGGGAGGTACTGCAGGGTACAGAATCCGCCGTTGCCGTGGTCTTCAATCCCGACTTCCTCTCCCTCCGCGAATCGCAGCGCCTCTTCGACGGACTGCTCGAGCTCAAGCTCCCGCTCAGGGTACTCTTCAACAACAAGGTAACCGATGCGAATGAAAAAATCGCCGAGAAGGTAGAAACCGAGCTTTTAATAAACAAAAACGACATCAAGCTGCAAAGGGTCAACCTTATCGACCAAAACGAACCGGCCTGCTATAGTATGGACACCGACTTAACCAGCTATCTTTAGGAGGGTTTTTTGGAAAGCACCGGCGCCATTACCGACCAACCGCTTTTTTATCTCTTTATCGCCTTTACCATACTCCTCACCCTCGGTTACACCTGGGGCAAGAGAAGAAACACAAAAATCTACCTCTCCGCCTTTAACGCCCTGGTAGACGTTCTGCAGCCGAAAGACCAGAATTTTACCACCATTGGAGGACTCACCGGCTACCACGCCAATCTTATTCCCCATAAGAACAAGTTTATCCGCCGCGTAGATGCGACAATTACCATGCTGCCTCGTCAGTCATGGCTCTACCTGCCCTTTTCTCTTCTCACCCGCCGCTACGACCGTCTCTTTCTCACCCTCTTTTTCTCTAAAAAGGCGATGAAGCTCGTCGGAGAGGGACATCTCATCGAAACGAGGTATTCTACGTTTCGGGGCCCAAAGATTACCAATGAGCAGTCGCTGAACTCGGAGCAGAAAAGATGGGGAGAGCTGGGTTTTCTCCTCTACTGGCAGAACGAATCGGTCAAGAAGGAACTTGAGGACCTGGCGGCCGGTCTTCCCTTTCCCGGGAATATCCGCCATATCGCCATAGTCCCTGACCGGGAGCAGGCCTTCATTTTTATGATTCCCAAGCGGGGCTACGTGGGCGAGGTCTTCCCCACCGTTTATAACTGGCTCAACTCCCTCCTCGAACGCCGCTATAAGGAAAAAGAAGCGGCCCGCAGAAAAGGATAGTTTCACTCTTTTCTTGAAATCCGGTTTTAACGGAAGTACATTATCCATATGGATCCTACGATTTCTACAAAATTCGACGCAGTCTTAGACAGGGTAAAAGACCCCGAAAGTGCTCTTGCCCTGTCTCGTCTGGGAGTGGTAAATCGCTTTCGCTACAGCGAAGAGGGCAAGAAGGTCTATGTCTTTACCAATTTCGCGCGGCACCGTCCCGGCTGTCTCACCTGTGCGGGTATTTCAATGGCCCTCGAGAGCACCATTGAGCGTCTTCTCTCGGAGGAGCTTGAAAGGGAGTTTCCCGGCTTTCACGTGGAGTTCGTTCCGGAGTGATTAGGAGACGATGCCTTCCCCCTCGACCTCCGTCACCAGGGCCTCGAAAAGGGTTATTACGTCCTTGTTCATCTTCCGGAGCGAGGCGGAGAGTTTACGAGCAATCTGCAGGGTAACTTTATAGCCGACATACGGATTCTGCTCGCAAAACTTGAGAAACGTTTCTCTCGTAACGCTGAAGAGCGTGCAGGGGGTTTCGGCAACCACCGTAGCCGAGCGTCTGTCGCTGTCTATGAGGGCCAGTTCCCCAAAATACACATTTTCTCGTTCCTTCAGAATGACTACTGTGTAGGGTTGGTTTTGGAGGGTCGTTTTCTGGATTCGCACCGATCCGTCGAGAAGGATGAAGAGGGTATCGCCCACCTCTCCCTCTTCGATAATATGATCTCCATACTTGGCTTTCTCAATAGAGCCGAGCCCGGCGATCTTGTCGATCGTTTCGTCCTCGTTGCTGAAGACCTCAAAGAGATTGATATTCTTCAATCGTGTTCTTAATGTCTCGTCAATTTTTTCTTTCATCCGGCTACTCCGCTGTCACCAATTCCGCAACTTCTTCCTCCTCCGCTCCATCCCTGTTGATTTCAATTACTATTGCCTTGGAGTTCTTCTTGACCATGTATTCTTTACCGGGATTGAGAATCGGCCGATTGGGAATCAATTTCTTTACCCCCTGAAGGTTGCCGACGAGCTTAGATATATCCGGCGTCATCTGCGCCTCGTTGAGGGCTTCCCTCTTCCTCTGATAGAAATTTCCCGTATTCTCCAGGAGCCCGATGACTATGGATCCGAAGGTCGAGTAGAAATAGGTGCTGATCTTTCCGAAGGGCTGATCGATGAGCCAGTCCGGAATATCCCGGGTCTCCAGCCCCTGGCCATGATGGGTCGAGAGGAGGGTCAGGAGGATATTCGAGACTCCCGAAGCCGAGGAGGCATTTGCAATGATCATCTTCGAATATTCCCGTGAGAGGATGATCTCGTCGCAGTTGGCCAGCTTGAGGTACTTCTCGAACTTTTCATCCAGCAGTTCCGCCACCACATAGACCCTCTTGGAAAGAGATTCAATGGTGAGGACCGCCATTACCGTCCGGGCATCCACCTCCTGCACCGAGTACTCCTGCGAGAAATCGGCAAGGATCATTACTCTCGCCGCTTGAGATATGTTTGCCCTATTCAGGGTCTCCTCTTCAATAAAATCTCCATAGATGAAGCTGATCCCCTTGTACTTAGGATTATTTACCACCCGCTGCATCGTCTCCGATCCGACATTGTTTATCAGTACGATGTCGCTTGCATCTAAGGCAGGATTTACCGAAAGAATGCCGTCGATAATCCGCTCGAATTCCTTTCTCCAACCGCAAATGATAAAATGGTTCTGCAGGTTTTTCACCTTGAGTAAACCCTCCCTTCTTCTTAACTGTTGGTCGACGAGGAATGAGGCTATTTGACCGGTAACTGCGGCTAATACGATGACCCCCATTCCCATGAGAAAGAGACCGACGATCTTCCCTCCCACCGTTATCGGCGACTTATCCCCATACCCTACGGTGGTGATCGTTACAATCGAATACCAGAAGGTGTCCCATATGTTCTGAAATGCTTCGTTGAGACCGCTCTCGAAGGTGAGGATACCGAACATGGAGACGGTAACGAGAATAACGAGAAAAATCCCGATTCTAAAAGAGATAGTCTCCGTGAGATGAAGAAGATTGGTCCTCCGCCGCTTCGAACGTCGTCGCCGTTGGGCCTTTTGGATTTCACTGTGTACGATCTGGTTCGAGGCCCGTATTGCCTTTTCACTGCTCTCCCCGCTGCTGTCGAAGATCGAAGAGAAGAGGATCTCCCGCCGCTCGGCAGGCATGGTATAACGGGAAAAAAAGCGCTCGATATCCAGGACAGGTACCGTCCCGTAAGAGCTGTCGACCTTTCCGATGAAGATATGCTCCTCTCCGAAAGCAGAGAGTTTGGCCTCATCGACTTCCTGCACCAGTTCCGTGTCTTCAACGATGAGCTTGATATCGGCAAGCGTTTCCTTGAAGCTCACCATGTGGGAGCCTTTTCGGTCCGTCGGAAGGGCAAAAAAATCGATGCCATACACGGCGTTGATCTTCTCGAGAAGCTCCGGGGTCATCTCATCTCCCCTCGCTATTTGGTCCACCCGCCGAATCATTCCTTCGTCTATACCAAAGGCGAAATTTGCGACCTTGAAAACACGAACATCCATAGTATCTTATCGATAGTTTTGTGCGGAAAATTGAGAAGTCGACGGGCAGTAATTCGTATTTACGAGATAGGTTTAGCCGTTTAGAGTCTATGATCGGCGGGATTTTTTTAAACGAGACGGGCTTGCCTCTATGTTACTAGAAAGTTACAATATATTCGAACTATATCTCAGGAGGCCGACCTTGAAGAGAGACAGGGAACGAAGCAAAGAGCGTCTTATAGAGGCTGCCGTCGAACTATTGCGCACGAAGGGCTTCGATTCCATCGGTATCAATTCTGTGGCTGCGCAGGCCGGACTGAGTAAGGTGCTCATCTATCGCTACTTCGGCGGACTCGACGGTCTGTTGAAGGCGGTAGCCGATTCTCACGACCTCGCCCAGATACGCTCGGTTGAGCAAAGCTTTTTCGATGCAGCTCCGGAAGAACCGCTTGCTAAAATCGCCGAGGAGGCGGTAATGAAACTCCATAAAGAACTCCTGAAAGACGAATTGACCCTAGAGCTGTTGGTTTGGGAACTGAGTAATAAAAACCTGCTCACCGAGGCCTTTGCCGAAGCAAGAGAGGAGGCAGGCATCGAACTAACGAAGAGATTTATCCGGCTCCTCGAGCTAAGGTCCGGTTCCCGCAGCGCTGTACCTGCAGCCTCCTCGGCAGATGAGATCGATGTCGAGGCGCTGATCAGCATTGTATCGGCCTCCGTCTACTACCTCACGCTCCGCAGCCGCCACGTGCAGTACTATAACGGCATCGATCTGCGCTCCGAACAGGGGTGGAGGCGAATCGCTTCACTGATCGGAAGAATCACGAAACTCTTAGCGCAATAAGCTTGACAGTTTTGTAACCTTTTAGTAACTTATACCCACACTACTTGTTACCATACAGTTACAAAGGAGTATCTTTATGCAAACGCAAAAACCAACCCTCGGACTTATTGTTCTGCTCCTCCTCGCTTCGCTAACACCGCTCTTCGCATCGGGAGAAAACGAAATCGTGCAGACGGAAAGCGGAGAAGGCCGGTTGCTCCGCGTCAATATCGAAGAGGGCGAATCCTTTCGTCATCGAATGAAAATTGCCCCCCTCATTCACATCAAGAACTCACCCCAGATGGCCCTCTGGTGCGAAACCGAAGAGGGAGAATTTCTCTCTACCCTCTTCGTCACCGAACGAGCGGCGAACTCTTCCTGGCGGAAAGCTCCGGGAGATCCGTCGGAAAAGGGCGCCATTGCCCGTCCATCCGCCCTGCCGGTCTGGTTTCACGCATCCTCATACACTGCGGCGAAGGAGCCGTTGACCGTCCAATCCGCCTCGGATGAGCAGGCACCCGGCGGCGGAGACACCGGCGGCAGGGAAAATGCGGACGCGGTGAGTTCGGCTACCCCGAAGAAAAACTTCACCATTCTCTGCAGCTTACCGTCTACCGTTGAGACCAAAAATCATTCATTGCAGCTCTACTTCGAGGTGAATAATTCTACCGACTTCAACGACTACTACCGAAAGGATGCCGAGAAGGGAAGTCCGGCCTATTCGGGAGGGCCGTGGGGAAGCGGTCAGCCGTCTCTCATTTACCGAGCAGAAATCCCCGCCTCGCTTCTTCGGACAGATTCGAATTCCGAGTCGGGCCCCGAGGACGCTTCGATCTCCTTCCGTTTGGCCGGCAGGGGAAGCCCCGACGGCAGCAATGGGCGCATACACGAAGACTTTTCGCACATAAGCAGCGCCCGCCATATTATTACCGACATTTCGGCGGTGCTCCAATAGTTACCTTTGCCCCCTCTCTACGTTCACTAGAGAGGGGGATTCTACCGAGGTGAGAAACTATGCCCGGTAGGGTCGGCTAAATCACTATTTAGTGGTTCAAATGTTGTGCTTTTTTCAGGTAATTCTCTGAGAGCCCTGATTAGCCGCGCTTTAGATCGTTCAAAACGGTTAAATTCTCGCTCAAAGATAGTGTACTACAAATGGCGGCGCAAAAAACACAACATTTGAACCATTAAATAATCACCACGGCAGCTATTCTCACTACGGAAAAATCCTTGCATTCTCCCTAAAATGGGGCCATAGTAGAGTGTGAGCACCAGCAAACACTTCGTCCCTATTAGCCGCAAAGTAGCCGAAATCATCCTCATCAGCCTTGTTGTCGGGCTCGGAGCGGTAATTCTCTATTTTGCTTCCTCTCTTACCACGACCATCGAACGATCCACGGAAGAGGGGCTAAAGGAACAGTCCCAGATACTCTACACCGCCGTCGAGAACTTCATGCTTCCGGGACAGGCTCCTCTTGCGGAGCAGTACTTCGACGAAATCGAGTCCCAGAACCCCCTTTCCTCAGTTGCCCTGTTCCGCGCCGACGGAAGCCAGGCCTTCTCGGATAACTCGACCATACGGGAGGTCAACGCGTTTCTTGGCGGAGAACCGTTCGATCCTCGCGAACAGAACACAGAAAATCCGGAGTACAGAGAGGATCCGCAATTCGAAAAGGCCACGGGAAAACCACCCCTTACAACGCTTTTCCGTGAAACAACACCACAGGGAGAAACCTTCTTCCGCATTTATAAACCGCTGATCAATAAGCCCAAGTGTACGGTTTGTCACGATGCAGATCATACGATCAGAGGCGTCATCGAGGTGAGAAACAATATCACCGCTTCGGTAGCCCAGCGGAGAAATACCATTCTTATATCCGCATCGATTTTTCTTGCAGCGATTCTCATCCTCAGCCTTATCCTCAACCGCTTTCTGCACCTCTCCATCCTCAAGCCGATCAAGACGGTCCGGGATGTCTGTAACGCGGTGACTGAAGGAGATTTCACCAGAAAGGTCGACTTCGAAAAGAACGATGAGATAGGCGAGCTCGGAACTACGGTAAACGGGATGGTAGAGGGCCTGCAAGAACGATACGAACTTTCCAAATACGTCTCCGGCAGCACGCTCAATTCGCTGAGAAAAAGCGATAGAGGGAAAAGCCAAGAGCTGACCGTTCTTTTCAGCGATATTCGCGGCTTCACCACTTACAGCGAAACCCACGGTGCCGAAAAAGTCGTCGCCTCTCTCAACGCCATACTTAACCGGCAATCGGAGATTATCATCGAAAACGGTGGAGACATAGATAAATACGTGGGAGACGAAATCGTAGCGATCTTCAGCAGCGAAGAAGGTACGGCCGCGGCCTGTAGGACCGCCGTTACCATCCAGAGGGAACTAGGACAGAACAGCGAAGAGTACGACGGACTCTCCGTCGGTATCGGCATTAACTACGGGAAGGTGATCCTGGGCATGATCGGTTCTCAGCAGCGCGCCGATTTCACCATCATAGGCGATAATGTCAATGTAGCGAGCCGCCTCTGTTCAGCGGCAAAGGCCGGTGAGATCGTCATTTCCGACAGCACGTATCGCCGCCTGGCTTCGCAGTTCGGCGGCAGCTTCAGCTTCGCCGGCCCCTTCAAGGCGCGGATAAAGGGAAAAGACGGCTATGTGAGAGTCTACAAGCTCTTGAAGGAGGAAACGGAATGAAAGTAAAAACGGCGGCGCTCTGTCTTTTCTCCCTCCTCCTGCTCTCCTGTGCCCGGGAGATAGAGCAGATGGTCCCCGATAATTACCGCCACTGGACCAGGACCACCGAGACAGCCTTGGATTACCCTATTCCCGGACACGAAAACTCCTATCGCCGGATCTACATCAATCCCAAAGGCCTAAAATATACCGTCGAAGAGGATAAGCGGAAAACCCGTTATCTGTTTCCCGAGGGCACGGTAATCGTAAAAGAGGTATACGACGGTCTCAACTTCGAGGAGGGAGATTCACCGTCTCAACTCACGGCGATGGTCAAAGATTCGCAAGACCCCCGAAACAGGGGCGGCTGGCTCTGGCTTCTCGAGGACCCTTCAACGAAGGAAGAGCGGGTGATGGAGGGCCAGTTCTGCATCACCTGCCATTCAAATGCCAACGAAAGGCATCCCTACGGCGATAATAACGTCGAGCAGGAATTCCGCGACTACGTCTTTTTCCTCCCTATACGCTGAAGCGTTCGCTGACGATTCTTTTTCGATCGACTCCCATGCCCTTCAATAAGTCCTCTACCGCCTTCATCATTACCGGAGGGCCGCAGAGAAAGATATATCCGCCGGCGATTTCTTCCTTACTGAGCTCACTCTCAAGCAGTTCCGCGTCGATATACCCGACTCGGCAGCTAAAGGAGAAGTCCTCCCACTCTTCCGCCAGGCTAGTAAAAAAATCTCGATGCACAAAAAATTCCTCCTTAGCGGTTCCCCAGATAAGACGAAGCGAAGGAGGCCGCAGAGCAGCTGCTTTGTCTCGAAGATCCTCGCTCATAGCGAGAAAAGGAGTTATCCCGATACCCCCCGCGATGAAGACGATGGGCCTGTCTACCGCATCTTCAAAACAGCGATAGGAAAAAGTACCGAAGGGTCCCTCCACCGCTACGGGATCCCCCACCTTGACCTCTTCGAGCCGGGAGGTGAAATCTCCTATTTTCTTCACCGTTACTCTCACTACATCGAAGTCGCTCGAATTGCTTACGGTAAAAGGATGCTCCTCTCTGCCCGGCCTCTGACCGAGAAAAGAGAAATAGGCGAATTGTCCCGGCAGGCGCCGATGCCGGACAGGGGAGAACCGCGCGCCGACCGGTGAATGCATCAGAATCTCGGTATGCTCCTCGGCGGGACACCGCACTTCGGTCACGACCCACGGTGTGCGGCGAAGCCGTATAGGAGAGATGAGTTTTCGGTAGAGATATCCGCCCATTCCCGCAGCGAATACCACAATAAAGTACACCCCTAAGAAGCCGGCGCCGGCAGAACTGAGGGCCGCATGTGCGGCTACCAGGGTCGTGAGAATGAAGGTCCCGTTATGCAGCAGCTTGACTTTTTCGTAGCTTAGCTTTGAAGAGGCAGAGGGTCGAAAAAACAGGCTGCTGAATACGGCGGTCCCGACAAAACCGACCAGCGCCAATAAGCCGATAAAGGTCTGCAGACTTGTTGGGAAGATGAGGAGTTTTGTGACCATATGGGGGAGCAGAAGAAAGACACTCACCATTGCCATGATTCTGTGGAATCTCATGATCCGGTCATGCCCGATTCCTCTCTCTATTGCGGGTATTCTGGCGCTGAGGAGAAATTGAAAGAGGAGAAAACTAAAGGCAAAAATCCCCGTCACTATGGAGATCCCCAAAACAGGAGTCGAGAGCAGATAGGGATTCACCCGCAGGTAGAGGAGCGCGGCGGAGAAGGGAAGCCCGAAATAACACACAAGCAGCAGCAGCTTCTTTTTTTTGTTCATCTGTTCACCTTCCGAAATTTATCCAAGAGAATAAGGAATATCCCGCCCAAAAAGAGCCATAGAGCCGGTAGTATAAGCGGCTCGGCGGGTTCGTACACGGCGGAAAGAATCGTCGCGGTTTCATCACCGAGTTCACGATACCCCATCTGGTAGATATTCACCCTGTCTACCTTGAGAGGATCATTTACCCGAATTTTCTCCTCTCGGCGAAGGAGCTCCTGCCCCCGCACAACATTTACCGAAGAAATCCACGCCTTTGGGCGTCCGTCGGGATAACGCTGAGTGAGAAAATCGACGAGTTCGAGGGAATACTCTCTGTTTATTCTCACAACGTCCCCCGGCGACAACTCGACGACACCCGCTATTCTCCCATTCATGCTTATCAGTGCGGCGGCAATGAGGATAAGCAGAGAAATGTGCACGAGGTCGGGGCCAAGTTTCATAAATCCCCGTGCGCCCCGGTACCCGCCCGTTCGAAGGGTAAGGAGAATCCGAGTGACGGTACAGGTTAAAAGATTCGCCGAAAAGAGGGTGAGGGGAAGAAACAGCAGCGGTATGCTTTCTCCCCCTGAAGGAACTATCGGACCGTCAATAAGAGATACAATTATTAGGTACAAGATGAGATAGGAAATGAGAAAAACCGCCAAATAAGCGGACCGAAAAAAGGTGAAAATGCCGCGCAGTACAGGGTTTTTGCTCACCCCATTAGTCTATTCCTTCCCTTCGGTCTATGCAAGCAAGCGGTGCAAATAGAGAATTGTTCATCTCGACGCATTACATTCGATGCTTTATACTGGGAGCATCCATCGATAAAGAGGAGACAGAAGGTATTTTGCACTACAGCTTTACCCCCCTCATCACGCCCCTCATCATCGCCGCAATGATCTTACTATTGTTATCAGTATATTCATTGATTCATATCAATAAGGCACCGGTACTCCCCTTTTTCTTTGTCTGTCTCGCCTTCTTTCTCTGGACACTTTTCTACATTTTCGAGCTCGCAGCCCAGACCCTTCATCTTAAGATTATTTGGGCCAACTTCCAGTTCATCGGCATCGGCGCCGCTCCTATCTTCTGGCTTATCACCATTTTCAAACTCACGGGCCGGGAGCGGGTCCCGTTTCGCGCACTGCTGCTCCTTGGGCTTATTCCACTAGGCACCGTCCTTCTCGCCTTCACCGGAGAATTTCACGCGCTTTTTCGCGGAAGCCCGTCCCTGGTTGAGTCGAAAGGAATTCTCCTTCTGCAGGCGGATTACGGCGTTTGGCACAACTGGATTTTCCTTCCGTACCAGTACCTCCTCTACGGACTTTCCGTTCTCGTACTCTTCTATGCATATGAGAACGCGAAGACGACCTACCGCAATCAGTATCTCTCCCTCATAGCGGCGGCGGCTATTCCACTACTCGGAAGCACTCTGTACATACTGGCCATACCGCCGTTTAGCAATCTAAACCCCACATCCTTTCTATTCAGTATCGCATCGATCATCTTCGCCAAGGCGATTTTCTCATATCAGATGTTCGACATCATACCGGTTGCCCGCGATACGGTGGTGGAAAATATGAAGGACGGCGTACTGGTCTTTGATCCTCTCCTGCGGCTGATCGATTACAATCCCGCCGCCGGCCGGCTGTTTCCGAACATCCAAAAGAGATCCATAGGTATACCTGCAGAAAAGCTCTTTGGCCATCAGCACCCCCTCACCACGCAAACCAACGGAGATATCAACGAGAGTCAAATACAACTCGATATAACCGATGCAGGCTCCGGAGTACAAAACCACTACCGTTCCTCTCTTTCTTCTATCCACGATAATCGGGGCACGGAAATCGGAAAAGTCCTCAGTATAAGTGACATAAGCAGGCAAATCGAATTACTGCGAAAGATGGAGTGGCTGGCGACTACCGATGAGCTCACCGAAATCAATAATCGACGAGCCTTCTTTCAGCAGGCAACGATGGAAATGGAAAGGGCCCGCCGATACGAGCGACCGATTTCATTTATCCTTCTCGACCTCGACCATTTCAAACGGGTGAACGACAGTTACGGCCATGTCGCGGGAGATGAAATATTGAGAGAAACTGCGCGGAGGATCCGGCACTCCATTCGCGACACCGATATCGCCGGCCGCTATGGAGGAGAAGAGTTCGCCGTCTGCATGCCCGAGACTCGTCAGGAAACGGCAATGGACTTGGCGGAGAGATTACGAAGAACTATTTCGGAAACGGTTGTACACCACGAGGGGAAGAACATATCGATTACCGCCAGTTTCGGCATTATCGGCATGGAGAAGATTGATGATGAATCTTTAGAGAGTCTTTTCTCCAAAGCCGACAAGGCGCTCTACCTTGCAAAGGAAAAGGGACGCAATCTCTGCATCCCCTTCACCTATTGAGCAATTCATCGAGCTCCGAAAGAAAACCCTCCAGCTCCGTAAGAAGAGAGTCGCAATGCGGCCGCGCACCCGTTAGATCCCCTTCCGCGGCTGCATGCTCGGCCGACAGGGCCTTCTTCGCCGCTTCCTTCAGGCCGAGAGTCTGTACTATGCCCTTCAGCGAATGAACGGCCCGCCTTAACCGCGATGCATCATCATCTTCCGAGCTCCGTCTAATATCCTCCAAAAGCTCCGGTCCCCGGTCCCGCAGCATCTCGAGCATCTCGAAGATCGTTTCATCATCATGCCCCTGCTCTCGAAGAAAATTCCGCACCGCTTCGAGTCTCGTTTTTCCTCGACCGCTCTCGGAGGATGTTTCACCCCTAGGCAGCCACGCAGCAATTATGTTTTGGAGACTTTCCATCATTATGGGCTTTGCCAGATAGTCGTCCATCCCGGATTCTATGGCCTTTTCCCGATCACCTTCGACGGCTCCGGCGGTCAGGGCGATAATCGGCGTATGCGTCTCTTGACCGTCCTCGCGGGATCGTATTTCTCTCGTCGCATCGTACCCGTCCATCTCCGGCATTTGTACGTCCATCACTACTAGATCCGGTCTCCTCTGCAGATAGGCCTCTACCGCTTCCGCTCCCGTTGAGGCCTCTATGACCTTCACATCGGGAAAAATTTTTTGAAGAAGACTGCGGGCAAGCAGCATATTCGCCCCGTTGTCTTCGGCGACGAGAACGGTGGGTCCTCTTTCCTTTGCGTAGGCAAAAACCTTCGGAGACAAAGCCGGCGGCGACTCCTCTTCACTTCGTTCTTCACTGTGTTCTTCACCCCTCTTTCTCCGCTCTATTCTATTGAGCGTCTCACGAAGCTGCCGCATTTTCATCGGCTTTGCCAGCCTGTACTCAATACCAAGATTCCGGCATTTTTTGAATACCTCTTGTTCCTCCGCGGAACTGTAGAGAAGGATTATCGGCAGCTCCTTGCGGGTGAAACCAAGATCATTTCTGATCTTCTCCGCCACATCCAATCCGTTCATAAAGGGCATGCTGCAATCCAGAACCACTAAATCTATACCCGCCTCTTGACGGAGCCGATTCAATGCTTCGAGCCCATCGGCGGCCGATATTGCTTCTATGTCCCACCGGGAAAACATGTCTTCAATGATCCTTCGGTTCGTGTCGTTATCTTCTACGACTACTGCTCGAGAGACGCTCAACTCCGGTTCCTCGCTGCCAAACTCCGATTCGGCGAGTTCAAAAGGAAGGTTGAACGAAAAGCTGCTCCCCTCCCCCGGAGCACTTTCCACCTTCAGTTCTCCTCCCATCATCTCCACAAGGCTCTTGGATATGGAGAGCCCGAGACCTGTCCCGCCGTACTTACGCGTAGTCGAGTGGTCAGCCTGTGAGAAGGAATCGAATATCTTTTTTACCTGCGCGGGGGTCATTCCTATTCCCGTATCGCGGACGCAAAAGCGTATCTCCACCGCCTCCTCAACGTGGTGGATTTCCGCCTGAAGCTCCACCTCCCCCTCTTCTGTAAACTTGACCGAATTACTCAGAAGATTCGTAAGTATCTGATTGAGCCGCACCGCATCGCCGGAAACCGTCCGGGGGAGATCCGGGGATAAGTTGAGGATGAGTTCGAGTCCCTTTTCATGGGCCTTGAAGGCGACAATATCCGAGACCTTCTCTAATTCATCTCTCAGGTTCACGGGAGTATAATCGAGCTCCAGCCGGCCCGCCTCTATTTTTGAGAAATCGAGAATGTCGTTGATGATCACTAACAGAGAATCCGCGGAGGTGTGCACATTTTCCAGATACTGACGCTGCATCGGATTGAGCTTCGTGGTAAGGAGAAGGTCGGTAAATCCGACTACCGCGTTCATCGGGGTGCGAATCTCGTGGCTCATGTTGGCAAGGAAATCGCTTTTTGCCTTGCTCGCCATCTCGGCCTGCAGCGCCATCTCCTTTGCAATGACCGTCTGCTCCTCTAAATGCCGGTTGGCATCCGCCAGCGCCTCTGCAGATTCCTTCTGTTCGGTAATATCGTCGAATATGGCAAAACGCCCTACGATCGTATTTTTCTGCTTTATCGGTCCGGCGGAGACCCTCACATGAAATTCGCTTCCCTCTTTTTTCTTCCGGATGATATCGGTACCCTTAATCCCGACGAGGGACTGCCGGTCCAGCTCTTTTGATTCGTTTTGAATAAAACGCTGAGGACAGATGAAAGACTCCAAGCTTCCCCCCTTTACTTCCGAGAGGGTGAAGCCGAACATCTTTTCGAAAGCCCTGTTCACATCCTGTACACGATTCTCCAGGTCCATCATCACCATGGCGGAACTGGAATACTCAAAGAGGGAGCGAATTTGCGAACGCTGATACGCAACCTGTTTCTCCGCCTTCTTCTGTTCGGTGATGTCGGTCAGCACCGTGAGCAGACTCTTCTTTCCGTGGGTTTCTATAAATTCTCCCGAAAACAGTCCGTCGAGAATGCTTCCGTCTTTCGCTTTAATTCGTATCTCCAGATTGGAAACTCGACCGTGACGTTCCAGCTCCTCGTCGATCGCGCGACGCTCATCGAGATCGACAAAGAGGGAGAGCTCATTTCCCGATCTGCCCAGCACTTCTTCCCTCGTGTAAGCCAGTTTCTTCAGAAAACTCGCATTTACCTCGGTAAAACGCCGTTCCGGCAAATCGGTTACCGCCATGAGCTGGGGATTTCTCTCAAAGAGGGTGTTGAACTTCTGAAGAGCCTCCTGCTCCTTCGAAAGATCCTTCACTATTCGGAAATGACTCTCCTTCCCGTCCCACTCTCCCGTCCACGTGCGGCTTTCCACCGGAAACGATATTCCCTCTTTATCTCGCAGGCAAACCATCGGCACTGCAGCAAAAGAGTTTCGCTCATTCACCTCCGAAGAAGGGTCAAAGAGCGCGGACACCCGCATGCCCGCCAAATCCTCCTGTGTGTAACCGAGCTTACGTGAAACGGCGCCGTTACAAAACTGAATAGTACCCTCGGCATTCTCGACAATCACCATATCGTCCATCGTTTCGACGAAGGTGCGGAAGTTTCGTTCCCCCCGTGCCAGCATCTCTTCGATTTTTTTCCTCGGGGTAACGTCGCGTATCATTTCGATGACCTCGGAGCCCCTCCTATCATCCTCTCTGATAACGGGGTAGGCCCAGATTTCCAGCCACTTCTTCCCCTCTTCGGTGTCCGCAGATATGGTGGCGTGCGCTACTTCTCCGGTCTCGAAGGCCCGGCGCACCGGACAATCGTGACACACGCTTCTTTGCTGCCGGTACACTTCAAAACACTTCTTCCCTCTCAGATCCGTTCCACTCTTATACCACTCCTCCATTCTTCGATTCGTGTGGCGAATGGTAAAATCGGGCCCGACGACGCTGATTCCGTCTTGAATACTGGTGAGAATGGAGTTGAGAAAGTCCCTCGTCTCTCTGTACTCCTCCTGCAGGCGTTTCTCATCGGAAATATCGATATGGGAGCCGACCCAGCGTACCGGCTTTCCTTCTTCATTTTTTATCACATCGCCCCGGGCGAGGATCCATCTCCACTCGCCGTTTTTATGGCGCAGCCGGTGCTCAATCTGGTATCGCTTCGTTTTTCCCTCTAGGTAATCATCGATAGCCGCTTGAATCATCTCACCCTCATCGGGATGCCAGAGGCTCTGCCAACTCTCGAAAGAGTTTACCAGTTCATGATCCTCATAACCGAGCATCGCCTTCCAGAGAGGAGAGAGGTAGAGGCTTCCGTCCACCATATTCCAATCGTAGAGCCCGGCTCCGGTCCCCTCCATGGCAAGAGAGAAGCGTTCGAGAGTCTTTTTTATCTCACCCTCCGCTTTCTCCTGTAAGATGAGAACGAAGCGGTCTTTTTTTTCATCCCGTGCAGCAGCCTGTACGCGAACACTGTGCCCTTCAAAGTCGAACTCACACCTTTCCCGCGATGGGTCGATTCTCTTGAAAAGGCCGTCACGTAGGGATGCTAGCTGCGACACCGGTTTTTTTATGAGAATATCGCGATCGACGCCGCTTATTTCTTCGAATTTTTTATTTACTTCGAGGAAGCGGAAATCCTCAGCCCCGTTCTTCGTTCGTACTATGCGAACAAGGGCATATCCACTGGGGAGATCTTCGAGTATGTTTCGATAGTATTCAGCATCCATACTTCTATCAATTGTAGGTACTGCCCATGACGAAATCAATGACTATTTGCTATTATGTTCACCATGAAAAGCGACTATCGTGCCCGACTAAACAGGGTTGTGGATTACATTGACGCCCACATCGCTGACACACTCAACATTGAAACCGTTGCAGAAGTGGCGGCTTTCTCAAAATACCATTTCCACAGGGTTTTCTCCGCCGCCGTTGGAGAGCCCTTGGCTGCTTATATTCAGCGGCTGCGCCTCGAAAAGGCGGCGGCAGCGGTGGGAGAGCAGGTGAACCGTCCGATAACGGAGATTGCCTACGATCTGGGATTCTCCAGTCCCGCCGTCTTCTCCCGTGCGTTTAAAGAAAAATTCGGCATGAGTCCGAGTACCTGGCGGAAGGGGGGCTGGCGGGAACACGGCAAGAATTGCACACTGCAGAGCAATCGGTACAAACCGATTGACATGTATCGCACAGCAACAAAAATCGAGAACGGATATGGTGGCCACATCACACGACAATGGAGGCTAACCATGAACACAGAAGAAGCACATCTGAACTACACGGTGCAGGTGAAGGACTTTCCCGAGAAGGCCGTCGCCTACGTGCGTCACACGGGACCCTATGCGGGAGACGAGGAACTCTTTTCTCGGCTCTTCGGTACACTGATGAGGTGGGCAGGACCCCGCGACCTCTTTGTACCTGAAGACACGGAGATGCTGACGATCTACCACGACTCCCCGGAGATCACCGAGGAGGAGAAACTGCGCATCAGCGTATGTATGACGGTGCCCGAGGGCACCGAGGTAGAGGGAGAAATAGGCTACATGAAGATACCCGCCGGCCGCTATGCGGTAGGCACCTTCCATCTAGACATGGAGCAGATAGGTGATGCGTGGAACAGCCTGTTCGGCGGATGGCTGCCGGAGAGCGGTTACCAGTGCACCGAGGGCCCATGCTACGAGCTCTATCTCAACGATCCGGCCGAGGATCCGGAGGGTAAACACCACTTCGCCATCCACGTTCCCGTCAAGCCGCTCTAGAGGCGGAACGGCACGGGAATCGCGAGATCGATGTTTCTTGCCCCGGCGGGCAGCTGCCCGCCGGGGAGACTTCCACAGCTGTAAGCGCTACCGTCAGGAGGAACGGGGCATTCCCCATCCCGACACCCTTCTTCCCGACGGAAGCCTGCTCGAAACATAATTTTACTCTCCCCTCCAACCTTAGTATCTTAAAAGCGGAGAGGTGAGAAAAATATGGAAGAATTATCAACACAGAAATGCAGCCCCTGCAGAGGCGACGAGCCTCCCCTAAGCCGGACCGAGATACAGGCTTTCATGCGTCAACTCCCCAACTGGGAGCTCGACGATTCGAAAGAGATCCCGAAGATACGCCGGCGCTTCAAGTTCGAAAACTTTTCCCAGGCATTGGATTTCACCAATGCGGTAGGAAATCTCGCCGAGCAGCAGGGCCATCACCCGCGAATCACCACCGAATGGGGAAGGGTAAAAGTTACCTGGTGGACGCATAAAATCGGCGGGCTGCACGCCAACGATTTCATCATGGCAGTAAAAACGGATAAGCTTTCCTCATAATTTCTTGACTTTTCTGCTAATATATAAGTATTTTTCTACTAAGCTGCTAAAGAAAAAGGAGAACGCTATATGGCACAGATTACTTTTAAAGGAAATACCGTTCATACATCGGGAGCTCTGCCTGCAAAGGGTACACATGCCCCGGATTTTGCATTGACTACTCAGGACTTGGAAGATAAGAGGCTGAAGGACTTTTCGGGAAAAAAGAAGATTCTCAACATAGTACCGAGTCTCGACACCGGTGTCTGCGCGGCATCGGCCAAGACCTTCGAAGCCCGGGCCGACAGTCTCGAAAACACCGTGGTGCTCACGGTGAGTCTCGATCTCCCCTTCGCGCAACAGCGCTTCTGTCAAGCCGAAGGCATAGACAACGTGCTTACCCTCTCTGCCTTTCGCGATCCCGATTTCGGGAAAAACTACGGAGTAACGATGAAAGACGGTCCGCTTCGCGGGCTTCTGTCTCGAGCAGTGGTCGTTCTCGATGAAAAGGACGAGGTGATTTACACCGAACAGGTTCCGGAGATCGCCCAGGAACCCGACTACGATGCGGCGGTGGCGGCCCTGTAGAGACCTTGAGGCAGCAGGATTGGCCCGCCGAGGCAGGTCCTGCTGCTTTCTTTATCCATTTTCTGCCTTTATAGACATTTCCGGTCTCTTCTCCGAAATCTTCGCGCCTTCTACCTCACTATCGGGAAAAACAATATCCACTCTCGTTCCCTCGCCCTTCTTGCTTGAGATATAGAGACGACCTCCATACATATCTATTAACTCTATAGCTCTGAGCATGCCGAACCCCGTACCGGTTTCTTTGGTAGAAAGGCCCTGCTGAAAAAATCCCGTCTGCTTTGCCGGTACCCGCTGCCGCCTCTCATCTTCGAAGAATTCCATCCCGATCCCGTCGTCCTCAATGCTCACGACGCTGTTTTCCTCCTGCCGGTATATGGTGATGCGCAGATTCCCCCTGCTCTTACGCCTCTCGTGCCGGATACGGATTGCATCGTAGGAATTGTTTAAAATAACTTCCAATATCTGCCGCAGTTCGAAGGGATTACCGCGAATCAACAGGCGGTCCCGGTATTGCTTGTGCACCATCAGCCTATGCTTGAAATCGAGATTGATCATGAATAACTCGAGTATCGCGTCGATGAGCTGCGCCATATCTATTTCGATCTGCTGGCCTGTTCTCTCGGTCGATCCGACGAGATACATCACATTGTTCAGCTGGGTGTACAGTTCGTTTATGCCGTTGCGTACATATCCGTAGATCTTTGTTTTATCCAGTTTGAGCCGATCGAGTTCTTCCTCATTCAGCTCCTCCAGGAGTTTGAAGGAAGACCTTATCGAATAGAAATGGTTCTTCACGTTGTGGATGAGCCCAGCCATGTGTTTTCCCATATGGGTAAACGTTTTGTCCTTTTCGATTTGTTCCTCTAAGGCATGCTTCTCATGAGAAAACTCTCGAAGCTCCTCGTCGAACAAGATGTAGAAGAGATAGATGAAACCGAGAATCATGAACGCATTAGAAAAGATATGCAATTCGTCACCGAGACGATAAAGACGGTAGCTTCGGATAATAATGCCAAAAAGAATGACGATGCCGATCTTTAGATGCGGTCGCCTGTTGAGATAGCCGTACTGATAGGCGAGCAGAAGTGCGACTACGTAAAAGAGGATGAATATGATCTCTCCCGTCCCGTTAATACAACTTCCCACATAGGCTAACAGAATGAAGACCGCAACGTGAACGGACCGAACCGCCTCATGATCGATAAAACCGGCGAGGGCAAGGAGGAGGAGAGGCAGGAGGACCGTGAGAGTAAGAAAGAGGTATCGCGGCTCGGGACCTTCTCCAAAAAAGTGAAGGAGCAAAAGATGCACAAGGTACAAAACCGAGATGGCAAGAAACAGAATTCCTACCTTCTTTTGGATCGAACGCTTCTTGTCGTATATCTGCATCGGCAGTACTACTATAGCATAGGCAGCGCCGTTGATCCATGTGCATTTATTCAGGGTCCTCGGTAGAGAGAAATTGAAAATTTTTCTTGTGCTCCGGCTCTTATAGGTATAGTATTGAGTATTTCCACTTCCCAGGAGGTTTCATATGAATTGTGCTACCGAATGCGTAAGGCGCACGGGTATCTTCATCATTGTTCTGCTCATCATCCCCGGGGTGCTTGCCGCACAGCAATTTAGGGTCGAGGGCGATTTGGGCTTCAATCTCTTTAGTCTGTCCGATCCGGTGTTC
>CAZQNO010000026.1:0-13907 GCA_964594775.1 uncultured Spirochaetaceae bacterium | reverse complement strand
GTCGAAGCGGACCTCTCCCACGGCACCGGTTTGAGTTTCGGGGCCTACGGCGGCATAGATGTCGGCGGGATAGAGATAGGCGGTGAGTTCTTCTACGCCAAGAGCGACGGAGACACGAGCGATCTCTCCTTCGACGGCGTCACCGATCCTGACACAGCCGGCAGCTATGACTTTTCCTACTTTAAGATAGGTCCTCAGTTCAGATACTACTTCGAAAGCGCAAATCCTCAGGTCGAACCCTTTTTCGGAGGGGCGCTGAGCTACGTAGGAGCGACCGTCGATATCGATGATCCGGCGCTCAAGGTCAAGCAGGGATACCTGGATATCGGGATCTTAGGGGGAGCAACGTACTGGGTACAGGAAAACTTCTACGTCGGCGGCGTGGGAAGGATAGATTATTTTGCGCAAATCAAGGACGACAGCCTCAGCGGAATAGAAGTGCAACCTGGAACATTTGCAGACTTCAACGAAATCACCACCAGCGGATGGATGCCCTTCTCCATCTTCTTTATCGTGGGCACGAGACTCTAGATTTTGTCGCACCTGTCTCCAACGGTTTAGAAAACGCAATTCTTGCTAAGAAAATAAGGCAAATTCTCAGTTTGGCAGTCGATTGACTGCCAAACTGAACTGCTCGTTAGGGCTCTGCCGTGACCATGCCGGTATAGCTTCCCGTCGCCAGAAGATTCGTGGTAAAGGAGGCCCCCACGAGCCCCGACTCCACCTCCACCACCTCTATGCGCAGCGTGATGATGCCGTCGTCGGGATAGTGATAGAGGGAACCGGTAATGAGGTGGCTCGCACCGGCGAGTTTCCCTATCTCCACCCGCTTGTTTTCATCAAAGAGACCGGTATACTGGAGTTTCTGCTCCTCGAAAAGGGTATCGAGTTCCCGCGTTACGACTGAAAACCTGTTTCTGCTCAGATACCCTCCGATCTCCCGTTCGATTTCCTGAGAAAGGACGTTCCGGCGCCCCTCACGGTTCTTGAATCCGAATATGGCAAAGACCGCGTCGAATCTGAGGGCTTCGAGATAGGAGAGAAGGTCGGGGCTTAGGTCTTTTATGGCGTTTTGGTAGTCCCGATAGATGGTGCTGCGGTAATCCTTTCCTTCTTCCTTCCTTCGCCCCGCGGCTTCCTGCCCGTAGAGATTGATCGAACCGCTTTTCACCAGAGTATCCTGGAAACCACGGTCCTTGAGGAGGCGGTCATAGACGGTAGAGAGGGCATCGACGACACTGGCGCTTGCCGGGTAGCCTCCGTAGCTCTGGGAGTGACTGGCGCTTGCCTCATGTATCTTCCGGTACAGCTCCTCACCCGTATTTTGGTCCGAGACAATGAAGCGCACGGCGAAGTTTGTCGTAAAGACCCCCGCCCTCCCCTGCTGTTTCCACACCGTCTCGGCCCTCAATACTTCCGCATCGAGACGCAGCGGGGCCTCGGGAACTAAGTTCAATCCATACTGCTGGAGTTCTGCAGAAACGGCATTGCTGCAAAAGTAGTCGACCCGTTCGGTAAGCCTCAGCGCGCCCATCGAGTAGAGGTCTCCGTAGCGAGGGTCCGGGTAGGTAACGTCCCCTAAAGCTATCTCTCCGCTCACCGAGGAAACGCTCTTTGTCGTATAGCTGGGGCTTACTTCCATCGCGCCGCTCACGCACGAGAAAAGGAGCAGAGAGAAAAGGGGAAGAAAGAGCATACCCTTCACCGCGGCTCCGTTCCTGAGCTTGTCTCCACTGCGTCTCATCTGCCCCTCCTCTTTAGAAGTAGAACGAAACCTGCAAAGGCAGCTGCCGGGTCAGGAAGGTGATGTCCTCGGTCTGTCCTTCGAACTCAGGCTTATACCAGGTGAGGACTATCCCAAAACCGATAACGGCACTCTCGCTGAGGGGAGAAAGCGCCATCAGGCTGAAGCCGTAGGAAAACTGACTGGAGTCCCCGAAACCCTGTAATTCGATTCGAGAAAAACCGAGATTAGCCGTAACATCGAGCTGAAAGGTCGGCGCAAGGGGAAAGGTGTAGCCGATGCTCGGGGTAAAAAAGACGAAAGAGGTTTCCTGATCTTCGGCTCCCTCCTGCTCCACTGTAGTCTTCATCAGCAGAAGCTGGGCTCCGGCATGCACGTGATCCCTAAAAAAATACTTTCCAAAGGGCATCAGCATGACCGTCGTCGTCCCGTCGTCGTCGGGATACCCGGCCGGTGCATCGGTAAATTTCGTGGGAAGCTGGATGGATCCGTTAATCCCAAATTCGATCGTTCCCTGGTCTCCATACCAGGATTCCTGTTCGGGTACGGCTTCTTGTGCAAAGGGTGCCTCAATAACGAGTGCGGCAAGAAGGAGTACCACTGCAAGAGCGCGAATCCGTCTTTTCATAGTATTCTCCTAATAGAAAACAGTATGTCCCCAGTATACACCCGATCGCCGAATCGCTCAAATGAAAGTTTATGCTGCCGGCCTGCCTTAGCTCCCTTTAGGCTCTCTACCCGCCGCCGAGCTCCTGCTCAAGCAACGCCAAAGCCTCGGCGAGGTCTCCTCTTCCCAAGCCTATTCGAAAATGCTCCTCCGGCATGTCGAAGAGATTGCCAGGAAGCAGCAGAAGGCTTCGCTCCTCGATGAGCTGCAGGGAGAGTTTGCCGGCCGAAGTACCGTCGATGAAGCGGGGAAAAACGACGGAACCTCCCATGCCGGGCAGCAGCTCTATTCGCCCCGAGAGTCGTGAAGCGGTATCCTCAAGCCGCTGCAGATTCTGCCGGATCGTGGCAAGGCTCCGCTTTACCAAGCGGTCGTTTATCGAGAGGGCCGCCTTCGCCAGATACTCCGCCGGAGCGGCGCTGCAGATGGTGGTGTAGTCTTTCAGCTCGGCTGCAGGATCGATGAGCCGTGGATCTTGCGCGGCGAGCCATCCTATGCGAAGGCCGGGCAGCCCGTGCGCCTTTGAAAGCCCGGAGAGGCTCACCGCCCTTTCGTACATATCACAAAAGGCAAGCGCGTCCGCCCGTTTGTCGTACTCGAGCTGCCGGTACATCTCGTCGGAGAAGAGAGTAATGCCCCGGCGGCGCAGCATTTCCACCAGCGTCTTCTTCTCTTCCGCCTGCATGCAGTATCCCGTAGGGTTGTGGGGCAGGTTGACTACGAGGAGTTTCGTCCGTTTTGAAAGAAGGGCTTCGAGCCGGTCGAAGTCGAGCCGCCATTGCCCCTTTTCCACCTCTACCATCCACCTGTCGACCTCACAGCCTATTGAGCGGGGCACCGATTCGAGGGACTGATACGAGGGTCCCATCACTATCACATGGTCTCCGGCCTGCAGATGAGCATGGAAGAAGAGAAAGATAGCCTCCTCCGGCGCGGCGACCAGCACATTCTCCGATTTAATTCTTCCGTATAAATGCGAGATCGCATCACGCAGCTCTGGGTCCCCCCTCGATTCGGTGTAGCCGAGATCGAGGGAGGCAAGACCGGATAGAGGATCGTCCGGTTCGACGGCTGCGATGGGCCGGCCGGCCTTAGCCGCCGCCGACTCTTCCAGCAGTTCTTTTATCGAAATACTGCGGCAATCCGATGCGCTTAACTGCCGATCGACCTTGAACTCATAGCGAGCGAAAAACCGTTCCAATTTAAAGGGTTCTATTTTCATGCTTTCCTCAATAGAAAAGGGCCGTCCAACTGAATGGACAGCCCCCGTGCGTTCGTGTCGAGAATTGCCGTATTGGTATCAGCGATCCCGCCTCGGTTTGTCGTTCGCTTCGTTAACGCGGAGCCGCCGTCCGTCGAACTCCTGCTCGTTGAGCGCGGAGATCGCCGCCGCCGCGGCATCGGCGCTTTCCATTTCCACGAAGCCGAACCCCTTTGAGCGTCCGCTGTAACGATCAAAAATGATGTTGCAACTCTGCACCTCACCATACTCCTTGAAGAGATCCTGGAGCTGGTCTTCCGTCGTGTTGTAGCTGAGATTTCCTACATAGACCTTGTTATTCGCCATACAGATAGATCCTTTTTTGCCGAAGCTGTGCCTCGACGAGAGAATTTATATCGTTCGCACACGGCGAACGAATGATATTTATAACAACTATACCCCCAGCCTCATGGACGGTCAAGTCTTTTTTCTTTAAGATCGCCGCATGGACGCTCCCTATTCGTATGAAACCCTCTCTCCCCTTCTCGACACCCTTTTCGCAATACTCAAACGGCATCCGGAAGGCCTCACCGAATACGAGCTGATGCAGGCCCTGGAAAAGGAGCCGCTCTTCCGTCCCTGGAATGCACGCAGGGAAGCGAATTCCCGCGGAGGAGAAGCCGGCTGGAGCGACCTCGACCTCTTCCGCTCCCATTTCTTTCTCTTTCATCTCCTCTACCGCCTCAGGGACCTTCTCATTGAGGAGAGACACTATATTCTCTCCATATTCTGCCTCGAGATTCGCCTGCATCCCTTTCAAGAGGCAGATGTTCAGAGAGGATCGAGCCCTCTGCCGGCGGAAGCGGACCCCATGCGTTCATACTATCTCGACCTGTCGAACATGGAGGGAATGGATGAGGAAGCGGTGCGGGAGTTGATCGACGGCTTTTTTCACCGTTTTGAGGCCTACTATCGGGCGGAAGAGGATCTTTCGATCCTCGGTCTGCCGGAGGATACCGATTTTTCGGTCATTCGTCAAAGATATAGAACTCTCGCCTTCGAGTGTCACCCCGACCACGGCGGCGACGCCGAACAATTCACTAGGCTGCATGAGGCGATGGACCGTCTCAGCAAGCTCTACGGAGGATAATCATCATGGGCGATATGCTGCCGGCCTTTCTCTCCTACGTCTTCGTGACGGTTTTTACTCCCGGACCGAACAACGTATCTTCGGCATCCTTCGGCATTACCTGCGGCTACCGGAAGACCCTTCGCTACATCCTCGGCATAGCAACGGGTTTTACCGTCATCATGTTTCTCTGCGGACTCCTCACCGAAACGGTTGTCCGCCTCTTCCCCCCCGTAGAATCGGTCCTTCGTATTGTGGGAAGCCTCTACATGCTCTATCTGGCCTTCATCATTCTCAGGGCTTCGTCCCACGGCGGGGAGGAAAGCGACCGAAGCCTGGCCACATTCTTCCGAGGAATGGTTCTTCAACTGGTCAATCCAAAGGTCGTCATCTTCGGGATAACCGTCTTCTCCGGATTTCTCGTCGACAGAGCGAATACAGGCCTCCACCTCTTCGCCGTATCTCTCTTCCTTGCCTCATTGTCCTTTCTCTCTACCTCCCTCTGGGCCCTCTTCGGTTCGGTACTGCGGCGCTATTTCGCACACAGGACATTCACCCTCGTCTTCAACAGCATCATGGCACTCCTCCTCGTGTATTCCGCCGCGGTAATATCTGGACTCCTGTAGAATTTTCTTGAAAAATTTGCTACACACTGCAGAGGAACAAAGTATGAAAAATAGACACGTACGTTTTTTGGGAATCGATATAGGATCGGTATCGACCGCCGTCGCTGCGCTCAACGACGAGGGCGAACTCCTGGCATGGGACTACCGTTTTCATAGAGGAAAAATCGAAAAAACGCTCTCCGAAGCATTTGCCACTCTCGAAATAGAGAGTGCCGATATTGTGCTGCGTACTTCCGACAGCCCGGACATTCTGGAGGGGGCGCCGGCGGTGGACGAGAAGATCGCCTATATAAAGGCGGCAAACCGCTCCTTCGAAAAATTCGGCTCCATTCTCATCGTAGGGGCCGAAACCTTCTCTATTATCCATTTCGGAGAAGACGGCTCATACCAAAGAATGCGCACCAACAGCTCCTGCGCCGCCGGGACCGGGAGTTTCCTCGATCAACAGGCCGGCCGTCTCTCGCTGCGAGACAGCGCGGCGCTCAGTGAAATGGCTCTGGCAAACGAGGGAGAGGTACCCAAAATCGCCAGCAGATGTGCCGTTTTTGCAAAGACCGACCTCATTCATGCCCAAGCGGAAGGATACAGCCTGGGCGAGATCTGTGACGGCCTCTGCCTGGGATTGGCAAAGAACATAAGCGACAGCCTCGTCTCCGACGAAGCTCCGCCGAAACCGATTCTCTTTGCCGGAGGAGTGTCGAAAAACGGCGCCGTGCTCCGTCACTTAGAGCGGCTCCTCGACAGCCCAATATCTACCGATGAGAAGGCCCCGATTTACGGCGCATGGGGCGCCGCTCTCGCCTGTCTCGACGGAACGACGAAAAAACGCGGCGGAGGTTCGGCCTCCGCCGGCACGAAAAGTTCAACACCGTACATCCTCTCTGAGATGATTCGAAAGGACGGAAAAGAGCGGGAATACTATTATTCCCCTCTCTCCCTCGAACTAAGCAGCTATCCCGATTTTGCCGGAAGGGAATCTTTTGTCTTCAGCACCAAAGGACAGAGTAAAATTTCGGTAGAAACGGATATCTATGAAGAATTACCGGCGGCTTCCGAAATCCCCGCCTATCTCGGCATCGACATAGGGTCCACCAGCAGCAAGGCGGTACTCACGCAGGCCGATGGAGGCAAGGTATATGCCGGTTTCTACACCCGAACGGCAGGCAAGCCCCTCTACGCGGTCCAGGGAATCTTCGAAACGATTCGACACGTGGAAGAACAATATTCCGTCCAATTCGACATACGGGCAGCGGCGACCACCGGTTCGGGACGCACGTTTATCGGCAGGGTGATCGGCGCCGATCTCATCATCGATGAGATCACCGCTCACGCTAAAGCCGCCTACAAGCTCGACCCCCGAATCGACACCATAATCGAAATAGGCGGGCAGGATTCGAAGTTCACCACCCTGCGAGACGGTCTTGTGACCTTCAGTCAGATGAATACTATCTGCGCCGCCGGAACGGGAAGCTTCATCGAAGAACAGGCGGCAAAGCGGGGAGTACCCCTTTCGGACTACTCAGCCCGGGCCGAGGGAAACCCGGCTCCCCTCACCAGCGACCGCTGCACCGTATTTATGGAAAGGGACATCAACAACTATCTCAACAAGAATTATTCCGTTGATGAGGTTTTGGCCGCGGCCCTCTTTTCGGTGAGGGAAAATTATCTGCAGAAGGTGGCGACGGAGGCCCATATCGGCCGGCACGTATGCTTTCAAGGGGCGACGGCGAAGAATCGCGCCCTCGTTGCCGCATTCGAGGAAAAACTCGGCAGGCCCCTCTTCGTTTCGAAGTACTGCCATCTCACCGGTGCCCTCGGTGCGGCCCTGCTCGTCGAGGAAGAGACGGCAAGAGAGGCAAGCGGCGCGGGCACCGATACAAGCGCTACTACAGGCGCCGCCATTGAGGCCGCCGCTGAGACCATTGCCGAACGTCTAAGACCGCGCAGCTTCCGCGGCATCGACCTCTACAAGAGGGAAATTCCCGTACGCACCGAGATCTGCGAGCTCTGCACCAACCACTGCCGCATTCGCATTGCCGAGATAGCCGGCGAAAACGTGGCATTCGGCTTTCTCTGCGGAAGGGACTACGATACCCGGCGCTATGTGGACCGCAACCTCTCCGGCTTCGATCTAATAAAGAGCCGCCGGAAACTCTTCGCCGACGCATCCCGGGCCGGCCGGCTCACCTACGCGGACGGAGATAAGCGGCAGAAACTCCCGACCATCGGCCTGCCGGCGGGGCTCCACATGGTGGAGGACCTCTCCCTCTGGAGGCACTTCTTTGCGCAATTGGGCTTCCCGGTCATCACCAGCGAGAAGATGGATGCTCCCATAAAGCGCGGAAAGAAGCTCGCCGGAGCGGAATTTTGTGCTCCCATGACGGCTCTTCACGGACATGTAGATTTTATCGCCGAAAAAGCCGATCTTCTCTTCCTCCCCTTCTCTCTAGAAGCGAGAAAGGAGAAGCACGAGGAACAATTTCAACGGAAATACTGCTACTACACCCAGTACGGACCGAGTCTGATGAAGGAGATGGTGCATCGACGTCAGGATATTCCTGCCCTCACGCCCCTCATCCGGCCGGGACACTTCCGCCATAACATTGCCGAACTCAACCGGCTGCTCTCTCCCTACCGGGGAAAGCTTACAGGCATCATCGACATAGCCCGTGCCTACTCCTCGGCCAACCAATACGCCGAGGGGAAACGAGAACAGCTCAGGGAAATTTTCGATCGGGAATTCCATGAGCCCCTGAAAGAGGAGATACAGGTAGTGCTCGTCGGCCGGCCCTATACCGTGCTCTCGCCGACGATGAACAACAGGATCCCCGAGATATTCGCAAGCCTAGGAGTCAAGGCCTACTTTCAGGACATGATTCCTTCGGATCCCGAACTACGAGAGGAGATCGAACCGATACTCTCGGCCTTCCACTGGCACTACGCGGCGGACATACTCGAAGCGGCAGCCTACGCCGCCGGCTGCGACGGTCTCTATCCCGTCTATATATCCAGCTTCAAGTGCTCTCCCGATTCCTTCGCCGTCGATTACTTTAAGCGAATTCTCGATGCCAAGAACAAACCCTACCTCATTCTCCAGCTGGACGAACACGACTCCAGCGTAGGATACGAAACCCGCATCGAGGCGGGAGTAAGGGCTTTTAAAAATCATGCCCGCAGCGTGAAAAAGCTGCATGATCAAGACGCACGTTTCGAAGAGGAACGCGAAGGGTTCAAAATATTCGGCCTCAGTCTGCAGAAACCGAAGCTTCCCGACATCGGCGAACTGACCGCTTCGGTCATGAAAAAACGGGGACCGAACCCGGTCTTGGAGAAAAGCCTCGCGGGCAAGACTCTCCTCTTTCCCAATTGGGACCCCCTTACCAGCCCCCTCATCACCGCCAATCTCCGACGGGAGGGAATCGACGCCCGGCTCTTGGAAGAAGATCCACTCTCCATTCAAAAGAGCATGCGGCTGAACACCGGTCAATGTCTGCCGGTAAATATCGTCGCCCAGGAGGCTATGGACTACGTGAGAAAGCACCGTCTCGATCCTTCACAGACGGTGCTCTGGATAGCCCGGGGAAGGATCGCCTGTAACATTCCCCTGTATCCCTACTATCTGAAAAACGTCTTCGAGGCGGAGGAGGGCGGCATGGAAGAGCTGGGTGTATACCTCGGCGACATTTCCCATATGGAGATCGGTCCAAAGCTCGCCGGATATGCCTACTTTGCCTACATGTTCGGCGGCCTCCTGAGAAAGCTCGGCTGCCGCATCCGGCCCTACGAAGTTCACAGGGGAGAGACCGACGCCGCCGTCTCTCTCAGCCGGAAAGAATTGGAGGAGGCCTTTCTCGGCCGCCGTTCCTTCGACCAAACGTTGGAAGGCATCATCAGGCGCTTCGAGGCAATCGAGCAGACGGGTGAAGAGAAGCCCAAAATAGCCGTCTTCGGCGACCTCTATGTGCGGGACAACGATACGATGAATCAGGACCTCATTCACCGAATCGAGGATGCCGGAGGAGAGGTGATCACCACGCCCTACAACGAGTATGCGAAAATCATCTCCCGCGCCTACTTCCATAAATGGTTCAAGAACGGCATGTACCTCACCTGGATCAAAAACCGTTCCCTCCTGGCGGCAATGGGACTCCTCGAGAAGAAATACTACTCCTACTTCAGGGAGTTCTTCGAAAGCTCGGAAGCCGTCAAGGGAGAAGAGCTGGAAGAACGATTGGCCGCCTTCAACCTCACCCTTAACCACGACGGCGAGAGCATGGAAAACATCCTCAAGATCTTTCATGTTCTGCAAGAGCATGAAGATGTGGCGCTCTTCGTTCAGGCATCTCCGTCGTACTGCTGTCCGGCCCTCGTTACCGAGGCGATGAACCGCGACATCGAACGGCTAACCGGCGTACCGGTGGTCTCCATCACCTACGACGGGACCGGTACTCCGCAGAACGATCAGATCGTTCCCTATCTCACCTTCCGCAGAGCCGGGGTAAAAGCCCGATAAGTACAAGGTAAAAAATGGTCCCTTCTCCCGTGTCGCCGCGGGAAAAGGGACCGAATGAAGAGAAAAAAAGATGTATGAAAGCATCAGGCCCCGGAGGGCTTGATCATCTGCGCCGGCAGCCAGGTTATGATCTCCGGGAAGATAACCAAGAGGGTCAAAGTAAAAATGATGATGATGATAAAGGGGATAACTCCCTTTATGATGTGTCCCATCGTCACTCCCAGCTCCGGCGGGGCGGTCCCCTTGAGGACGAAGATGCCCATCGCCATAGGCGGAGTCTGGAATGCCATCTGCAGATTGATGCAGATCATAAGACCCGCCCAGAGGGGGTTGAAGCCGAGCTCGATAAAAATAGGTGAAAAGATCGGTACGATGATGAAGACAATGCCGATCCACTCGATGAACATGCCGAGAAGGAAGACGATGAGCATGATCACGGCGAAGGAACCCCAGCGGCCGCCCGGCACGGCCAGAATGGCCCGCGATACGACTTCTCCGGAACCCGCGCTCATAAACACCCCGACGAATGCGTAACAGAGGGCGGCGATCATCACCACGAAGGCGCTGACGCGAAGTGTCTCGATACATGCGTGCTTAATGAGATCAAAGCTCAGTTTTCGGTAGGCCAGGGCCAAAAGAATGGATGCGAGCCCTCCCATTGCCGCCGCCTCGGTCGGCGGGGCGATTCCCGAAAAGATGGTCCCCAAAACGGCGAGGATGAGGAGAACCGGCGGCACGAGGGATTTTATCAGCCGCACGAATTTCTCAACCGTGAGGGGCGTCTGCTCTTCTATCGGGATCGAAGGTCCGACGGAGGGATCGATAATCGACCGCACAACGATATACAGGATGTAGAGACCCGAGAGGATGAGTCCCGGGAAAATCGCCCCCATGAACATCTGGCCGATCGAAATCCCCGCCTGCGGTCCGTAGACCACCAGCATGATGCTCGGCGGAATGAGAATTCCCAGGGTCCCCGAAGCGACTATGGTCCCTGCTGCCAGCGACTTATCGTAACCCCGCGTAACCATCGGTCCCAGCGCAATGAGCGTGAGGATGGTAATGGAGGCGGCGATAACTCCGAGACAGGCGGCGAGGACCGTTCCGAAGACGACGGTAACTACCGCCAGGCCGCCCTTGAGATTGCCCAGCACATCGTAGAGACTGTCGTACAGGTCCTTCGTTATCCCCGAGTGCTGCAGCACCACCCCCATAAAGGTAAAAAGCGGCACGGCGAGATAGGGATAATTCAAAGAGAGCCCGTAGAAGCGGCTGTAGAGAATGTGGAAGGTCGTGTTCGGGCCGAAGATGAGAAAACCCACGATAAACGAGACGCTTCCGATGACGAAGGCGATGGGGAATCCGGTAAGCACCAGGGCAAAGACCCCCCCGAGCATCAGTACGGTAACCAGTTCGGCGCTTAATTCAATCAATTGACTCCCCCTTTATCACGTAGTAGACGTCTCTCACCAAGCGCGCGAGTCCCTGAAGAACTAAGAATATAACACCGAGAGCGAAAACGGTCCTATAGGGTGCGGCAGGAGGATACCAGAAACTGGTAAACATCACCTCATTGATCTTCCACGCCTTGATTGCCCACTCGGTGCCGAGTTTCACCATGATGATCATCAGGGGGAAGAAGAAGAAAAGAGAACTGACGATATCGATAATCGCCTGTTTTCGTTTCGAAAGCGAACCGTAGATGAGGTCTACCCGCGTATGCGCATCGTGGAGGTAGACGTAGGAGGCGCCGAGCATATACACGACGCCTCCCGACATACAGAGAGTATCATAGGCCCATATGGTAGGTGCATTGAAGAAGTGCCGCGCGATGGCGTCGAACGAACCCACCAGGACAAGGAGCAAAGCAAACCACTTCGCAAACTGTCCGGAACTCTCACTAATCGCATCGATAATTTTAAGTATCTTTCTGACAATGGTCATAGTCTTTGCTCCTTTCTCTCTTGTTCTTCCTTTACTTAACGGCCGAGTAGGATTCTCCGTAAGTCTTCATCGATTCGTAGATCTTCTTGAAGATCGGGTCTTCCTTTTCCGATTTCTCGGCGTAGAAGGCGGCGGCCTCGGCGTTGATCGCATCGGCGACCGGCTGCGGGAGTTTGTAGACCTCGTTGCCGTAGTCCCTGAACTTGTCGGCGGCCTTGATAGACTCGTAGGTAAGGTACTCGTGCTGAGCCTGGGTCCACTTGTCCACCTCATCCTGCACCAGCTGCTTGAGGTCTTCGGGGAGGGCATTCCAGGAATCCTTGTTGACGAAGAAAACCTGAGGATCGCTGGGGGCCCTGCTGGGAGAAAGAATAACGTAGTCGGCCACTTCCTGGAAGCTCATGTTATAGTTCGAGGCGAGGGTCGAGTACTCGAATGCCTCGATGGTGCCCCGCTGCATCGCTTCGTAGAGCTCTCCGCCGGGGATGATGACCGTAGCGGCTCCCATCCTCTTGAGGATCTCACCGCCGTCGCCCATGCACCGGGCCTTGAGGCCTTTCAGGTCATCGACGGTTTCGATCTTCTTCTTGGAATGGAAGAAGACCTCGGCGGGGAGGGGAGAGAGAGCTCCGGGGAAGGTCATGACGTTGTAGCCTTCCATCATCTCGTTCATCAGGTCGGCCCCGCCGCCGTAGTTGAACCAGGTTCTGAGAGCCTCGCCGGGAAGTCCGCCGGGTCTGGAGCTGATGAGCCCCGCCGCCGGCCACTTGTCCAAGTTGTACATGGGACAGGTGTAAGCCATATCGAGGACACCCTCGTGCACCGCATCGAGTTCCTTGTAGGCCGGAACGATGGATCCGCCGACAAAGGGCTTCACCTCGAGACGACCGCCGCTGGCCTTGGTAATGGCTTTACAGAGCTTGTCGTGATAGATCTGAGAGGGATCGTTGGCCGGACCATGGCCCGAAGACTTCCATACGATCTTCTCAACCTTTGCTTCCGCCGCTCCCTCGTCCGAAGAAGCTGCAGCCTCGTCGCCTCCACCCTGACTACAGGAGAAGAGGAGCGCTCCGGTGATGATGAGTACCATCAGCACCACAAGCTTGCTTGTCTTGGAAAACATTCTTGACACCTCCTTAAGGTTTCAATGTATTTCAAGGGGACCGCAGCCGAACGTGTACTACCGCCCCTTACTACCAAATTTTTCCTCCGGCTAGAGCACTATCAGCGCAGTGCCGGTTCTATTGTGAAAGTATCTCTCGTTGGAAACACTCAAATGCGACATAACGTCCTTCCCCGTGCAATGGGAGACCCCTATAACTTCCAGGCCCTCCTTCTGAAGATATTCGATTGCCAAATCCAAGGCCTTCCCCTTTGCCTCGACCAGATGGGTCCCTCCCAGCACGGCGTATATGGGCTTATCCAGCAGCTTCTTTACCGCATCGACCATGTTCCGCATACCCGGATGGGAACAACCGAGGATGACAATCAGTCCCTTAGGACTGTCCACCGCCACGAGCACCTCATCGGAAAAGGGATCGTTTTCGAAGCCGTTCTCCGTGAGGATCTTGAAGCGGGGATTGATGACCTCTTCTTTGTGGATACGGGGGAAATTTCCTATCACGTAGATTCCCGGTAGAATTTCGCTTAGGGCCTCCTCAACAAAGCGATAGCGGATACCCTTGGCGGTGAGAAAGCCTTCATCGAAATTATTGCCCAGATACTCATAGCTCTTGTTGCGATAACCGTATTTTTCGGTGAAGAAGCCCGTTCCCATGATGAGCTCGAAGTCACCGCCGAGTTCTACCAGGTCCCGCAGGCCGCCGGAGTGGTCGTAGTGACCGTGGCTCAAGACGACGTAGTCTAGAGAACGCAAATCTTTCTTCAACCATGCGGCATTATCGATAAAAGCATCTGTCTGCCCCGCATCGAAGAGGACGGAGTGACCGTCCTTCTCGATAAAAAACGAAATCCCGTGTTCATTCTTCAGGGCCAGATGCTCTCCGATGCTGTTTTCCACCAATGTTGTAATGCTTACCACCTCTCCTCCTCTCCTTACTTTATCGATTCCTCGATGTCCTTC
>CAZQNO010000025.1:21532-40651 GCA_964594775.1 uncultured Spirochaetaceae bacterium | reverse complement strand
CTCAAATCTTGACACACAGCCCGTTTCTCTCCATCATGGGCGGACATATCGGAGCGAAATATATGTATGATGCGATAATCGTCGGCGCCGGCGTCGTGGGCTGCGCTATAGCCCGGGAGCTCAGCCGATTAGACCTCAAAATCGCGGTCCTGGAAAAGGAACCCGACGTAGGCTGGGGGGCAAGCTGCCGCAACAGCGGCGTCGTGCACTCAGGTTACAACAATACACCGGGAAGCCTCATGGCAAAATTCTGCGTAATGGGGAACGAGGGTTTCGAAGCGCTGTGCAATGAACTGGACGTTCCCTACAAGAAGACAGGGAAGCTCGTCGTTGCCGACGGTCCTGAAGAGATGCCGGCCCTCGAACGGCTCAAGACACAGGGAGATGCCAACGGCGTCAAGGGCCTGGAAATAATCGACGGAGAGCGGGTGCGGAAGCTGGAGCCCCACCTCGAACACGCCTATGCGGCAATGCTCTCGCCGAACTCGGCCATCACCTCACCCTACCATCTCACCATCGCTCTGGCGGAAAATGCCATATCCAATGGCGTCGAATTCTTTCTCACACACGAATTAGAGGAAATTCGCCGTGGCGAGAAAGAAGGAGGTGAGGATTTTTTTGTCCTCCAGGCGGGAGGCCGGAATTTCGAAAGCCGGGTCCTCATCAACAGTGCGGGGGTTCAGTCGGCAAGAGTGTCGTCGCTGGCAGGGGTTGATGCTTACCGTATCTATCCCTGCCGCGGTGAATACTACGTCCTCGATAAAAATGCCGGCGAACTGATCGACCGCCTCGTCTACCCGGTCCCAAAGCCCGGTTCCGGCGGGCTCGGCATTCATCTCACGCCGACGGTAGACGGCAACATCCTCATCGGCCCGAGCAACGAATACTTGGATGATGCCGAAGACTACCGCGTTACCGATCCGGTGCTGAAGACCCTCTCCGAGGAGGCCCGTTCCTACATGCCTCAGCTCGGCGGCGGATACTACATCCGCAGCTATGCAGGAATGCGGGCCAAGCAGACGCCGCCGGAAGTCGGCGGCTATACCGACTATGTCATCAAGGAAGAGGCAGAGATCCGGGGCCTCATCAACCTCATCGGAATCGAATCTCCCGGTCTTACCGCCTCTCAACCCATTGCCGAGGAAGTCCGCGGCATTGTCGAGAAAATCCTCGAGCGCCGGGGTACAAGGCCGCAACAGCGCGAAAATTTCGAGCCCCGACACAAGGGCATTACCCGCTTTGCCGAACAAGACGACGAAACGAAGGCGGAACTGATCGCTTCCGATGCGGATTACGGTGAAATCATCTGCCGCTGTGAAACGGTGACAAAAAGGGAAATCCGCCGGGCGATAGAGAATCCGCTCGGCGCGCGGAACCTTATTTCCATTAAATACCGCAGCCGTGCAATGATGGGAAGATGCCAGGGCGGCTACTGCACCCAGCGCATCCTCAAAATTCTGGAGGAAGAATACGGTGTAGAGGCCGCCGAAATCTTCCTCGCAAGAGAGAACTCTCCCCTTCTCTTGGGAAGCCGGAGGGATGTCTTATGAGCCGGCAGATGAGAGAAACGCATGACCTTGTCGTCATCGGCGGCGGGGCGGCGGGTCTCGCTGCCGCGGCCGCCTGCTGCGAGGCGGGCATTCGGGACATACTCCTGATAGAACGGGGTGAAGTCCTCGGCGGCATTCTCAACCAATGCATTCACGACGGTTTCGGACTGCACAAATTCAACGAAAGCCTCACCGGTCCTGAGTATGCCCAGCGTTACATCGACAGGCTCTCGCAGACCAAGGTGTCGGTGATGCTCGACAGCATGGTCATCGACCTCAATTCAAAAAAGGTGCTCACCGTGGTCAACCGGCAGGGCCTGCACAAGATAGAAGCCCGGGCTATAGTCTTCGCCATGGGCTCCCGAGAGCGCACCCGGGGGGCCATACGCATTCCCGGTGCCAGGGTGGCGGGAGTATACACCGCCGGAGTAGCGCAAAACCTCATCAACATGAAAGACTATATGGTCGGCCGAAAGGTGATCATCCTCGGCTCGGGAGACATCGGCCTCATCATGGCCCGGCGGCTCACCATCGAGGGTGCCCTGGTCCAAATGGTCCTCGAAAAGCTTCCCTACCCCAGCGGACTGCCGCGAAACATCAATCAGTGCCTCAGAGACTTCGACATTCCCCTGCACCTCTCCCACACGGTGGTGGACATCCACGGCAGAGGAAGACTCTCGGGAGTAGACATCGCCGAGGTCGATGCAGATGGTGAAATCGTAGAGAACAGCAGGCGCTTCATGGAAACCGACACCCTGCTTCTCTCTGTAGGGCTCATTCCGGAAAACGAACTCTCCCGCAGGGCCGGCGTCGCCCTCGATCCGGTAACCGGCGGGGCGGTGGTCGACGACTTCGGCCAGACCTCGGTTGAGGGGATATTCTCCTGCGGCAACGTGCTGCAGATCCACGATCTGGTGGACAACGTCTCCCTCGAGGCTGAGGCCCTGGCAGCCGGCGTCACGCGCTACCTGAGCAAGGGCGGCCTGGAAATCCCGCAAATCCCTCTAAAGGCGGGAGAAAACATACGCTACTGTCTTCCCCAGCATATTTCGGGTAAAGGGAAAACCACCGTTTCCTTTCGGCCCATGAAGCCGGGCGGGCGGCAGCGTCTCAGTTTTACTCACAACGGTAAAGTTATTCGCAAAAAGCGGCTGCTCAAGGCCAATCCCGCCGAGATGGAACGGATAGAGATAGACACAAGCGGTCTTGAAGGTTCCTCAGAAATACGGGTCGACCTGGTCGCGGAGGAGCAGCCATGAAAACGAAGAGCTACATCTGCATTCTCTGTCCGAACAGCTGCACGGTAAAGATCGATATCGAAGGAGAACGTATCGTCAAGATCGAGGGATACCAATGCGAGCGGGGCAGAGAGTGGGCACTACAGGAGATCTCCGACCCGCGCCGCTGCTTCGTCGGCTCGGTGACGGTGCGCTGCGGTGATTTCGAAACGGTGAGCGTAAAGAGCAGCGACTTCATTCCCCTGGAAGAGATGAAGAAGGTCGGAATCCTCACCCACCACCTCGAGATTGAAGCACCGGTACGCATGCACCAGATCGTGGCGAAGGATATTCCGGGCCTCGAAGGTGTGGACCTCATCGCGACCCGCGAGGTGCGAAGGGTCGAAGAGTGCCCCTGATCGCGGCCGCCTATCTAATCGCTCGTACTCGCGGCACTACCTCTCCGCCCTGATCTATGATCCCGACAGATGCTCTCTTCCCCGAGGCTTTGGCCACTGCATCCAGGGCGGCATCGAGGGCCTCTTGAATCGTAGCGAAATGAAGAAAACCCAAGTGCTTCTTCTGCAGCGGGCTGAGCCCCTTTGCTACGCAGTAGACCGAGACCCGCTCCCGCACGAGCACGTGCTGATAGAGAGCCCCGAGGCAGAGACCGTTCTCGATCTCTCCCCTTGCCACTACATCTTCGAAGTCCTTCTTCCCGAGCCCGCCGTAGCGCTCCAGCTCATCGTGTGACTGACTGACGCCGTCGGGAAAGTCTCCTGCCAAGACGATGATACCGCCCTCTCTTACGCCGAGGGAGGATAGGGTCAGCGGCTTGAGGCCCTGCCAATACTCCAGGTCCGCAGGATGGGCGTTACAGAGAACAATATCCGCCTCTGAAGGAATATCTCGAATAAAAATCTCCCGGCCGATTTCCACACCCTTACGATGGGCACGGACGGGATCCCCCGCCACTAGCTCCACGATTTCATAGGCCGTATTGAAAACAACATTGAGGATAAAGTCGAGTCCCGCCTTTTGGGCGACCTCCTCAATGAGGCTCCGCACCGGGTTCTCTACCTGACCGGCAAATCGGGGATAGTCCGGCATACGGGCGGCCATCATGTGCATTGCTTCAACGGTCCGCTCTCCGGAGACCCCCGGCAGCACGATCTTGCAGCCGCCTCCCCAGCCTACCTGAGCGTGGGGTACAACGCTGCTCACCCCGATAACGAAGTCGCTCTCGGCGACCCGCCGGTTCACCGTGATGGGGGTGCCGTCGTCGGTGCTGCCGTAGTCGAGAACCATCGCCGGATCGGAAAACTCGTGGTTCGATATACGCAGCTCTCCGGCTATTTCCGCGCCGAAATGGCGCCGGATCTCCTCTTCGGTCATAGGCCTATGAGTCCCGAGGGCAATGAGAATCTCCATGTCCTCCGACCGTACGCCGCTCTGCTTCAACTCGTCGACGAGAGGGGGTAGAAGCACCCGTTGAGGAGTCGGCCTGGTTATGTCGTCGGCGATTATCAAGACCTTATCGCCGGGCCTCACCCTCTCCCGCAGGGCCGCGCTCCCCGTCGGTTCTCTCAGGGACCGCAGCACCGCCTCCCCGGCATCCTTTACCGCGGGCAGATACGCCGGTGCGATGGAATATAAAAGACCTTCGGCAGGAATTTGAACACCTTGTATAAACTGAGGAAGATCGACCTCCGGTATCGGACCGGCAGCTCCGTTAGATTCATTCAAAACTAAAACCCGCCTCTTTTAAAATTTCTTTCATCTTGGGACGGATATCCAGAGGATTCGAGGAGCTTATGCGTCGTGCCGAGTGTTCTATCCATCCGTAGGGAATCTCCTCCCTCTCCTCCTCTGTTCTCTCTCCCTTTGCCTGCAGCACGCAGGACTGGAGGGGATAGTGCCTTCCTTCGTAGACTCCCGACTCGACCATTGTCCTGTCGTATGCCTCAACAGCCTCTTCCATTGCGGAAGCATCGTAGCGTTCTTTGAACCACACTCCCTCCGTCGGTATCCTCGGTTTCACGGGATTCCGCTTCTCCGGCACGCCCACGGCTATACCGAACAGGGGAAAGACCTTTTGGGGAAGTCCCAAGAGCTCCCGTAGCTCTTCCATCGATCCCCGTATCGAACCGAGATAACATATCCCGTAACCGAGACTCTCCGCCGCCAAGGCGATGTTCTGACCGGCAAGAGACGCGTCGGCGACACCTGTCATAAAGGAATCGAGGTAGCGGGCCTTGTTGTACGCCATTCCCGCCTTCCGGGCAACGAGGGAAAGCCGGTATTGATCGACACAGACCATAATCAACAGGGGTGCCCGGGCCGTGAGTTCCGCCCCGGCATTGAATCCGGAGATTTTTTCCTTCGTACGCTTGTTCCGAATCGTGATGAAACTGTAGGGCTGGAGATTGCAGGACGATGAAGCCATCTGTCCCGCTTTTATCATCAGCTCTACGTCCTCTTCCGGCACATCTTCATCGCTAAAATGCCGAACCGAGCGGTGCTCCATGATCGTCCTAAGCACCTCATTTCGCTGTGTATTGCTCATTTTATTTCACCTCTCTCAGTCTCCATCGATTTTGTATACGGCTCGGAAAAGGGCTTCGACTCCCTTTGCTATGTGATGGATATCGCTGTACTCTTGCGGACAGTGGCTGCGGCCGCCCCGGCTCTGCACAAAGATCATGCCTGCCGGGGCGATGTGAGCCATTTGGTTCGCATCATGTCCCGCTCCGCTGACCAGGCTCATGGTTTTATCGCTCGTCTCTTCGCAGGCTTCCCGTATCAGGGTAAACAGTTCGGAGGGAACCGCGACGGGGTCGGTGTGGGAAAGCCGCCGGAAGGAGAACTCGAGGCCTCGGTCTTCGGCCGGCTTCCTTCCGCGTCGGAGAAAGTCTTCCGCAGCGCCGGCTAAGACCTCCGGATTGAGGGCCCGCAGCTCGGCGTTCAAGTCCGCCGCGGCGGCCACCACATTCGCCGCATTCGGCTCAACAGAGATCCTCCCGATCGTTCCTACCAAGTCGGCGCCTTCCCGTCTTCGGCAAATCTCTTCCAGCAAGAGAAGAATTTCCGCCGCTCCCGCTAAGGCGTCGCGCCGCCCGCTCATGGGAGTGGTACCTGCGTGGTCCGCCCGTCCCCCGACCGAAACAAGATACCGGTCTATCCCCACGATCCCTTCGACGGCACCTATGATCATCCCCTTCTCTTCGAGAACGGGCCCCTGTTCGATGTGGAGTTCGAGAAAGACGCGAATATCCTCCCTTCTTCTCGCCGCCGGGGGCAGCCGGGAAGGGTCTCCTCCCGCCTCTGCAAGCGCGTCGGAAAGGCTTCTTCCCGATGGGTCGTTTAGGGCGAGCATTTGTTCAGTCAGATTTCCCGCCAGGGCCTTGCTTCCGACGGTGGAAATGCCGAAGTCCGTAGGTTCTTCGGCGGTAAAATCTATCACCTCCAGAGGATACCGCAAGTTGATCCCCCCCCCATTGAGAAGACGGGCAATTTCGATTCCCGCCAAGACTCCGACGGTGCCATCGAAGCGTCCCCCGCCGCGCACGGTATCGCTGTGAGAACCGACGAGTATCGGTGGGAGTCCTGTCTCCGACCCTTCTATTCTTCCTACGATGTTCGCCGCCTCGTCTCTGTGGACGGAGAGTCCCGCCTCCCGCATCCGTCCCTCGATCCACTTTCGCCCATCCTCATAGACATCGGTGAAGGAGAGACGTGTCCATCCGCCGTAGGCCGGATCGATATACTGCGAAAGCGCATTGAGGTCTGCTTCTATTCGCCCTATCTCGGGGAGGGGAAGTTCCGAACGGTTTTTCGTCATATCAGCCTCACCGCAGCATTATAGCGGGAACACACAATTTTATCATTGACTTTACCCAGGATAGAGAGAAATAATGGGCGAATCATGGAGAAGAACTACGATCTGCTAATAAAGAACGGCATCCTCGCAAGCGGCAGCGGGATGGAAATAAGAGACATCGCCGTCCGCGGCGAGAAAATTTCCTCAATAGAAGAGACTCTTTCCGCCGAAGATGCGGGCGAAGTCATGGACGCGGCAGGCTGCTACGTCCTTCCCGGGGTGATAGACGCACACACCCATCCTTATTACAAGGATGATTTCGAGACCCTGGCGTCCACCGCCGCCTACGGCGGGGTGACGACACTGATACACTACGCCTATGCCTTCTCCGGAATGGAAGCCGTCGAGGCGGCGGAAAAGGCAATAGAAGAGGGCAGCAGGCGTTCCTGCCTCGACTTTGCCCTCCACCTCGGGCTCTTCGAGGTTGAAAAGCAGCACCACCAGGTTCCGAAGATATTCTCTCTCGGTATCAACAGCTTCAAGATGTTCATGACCTACGCCAAACTGGGACGTATGACCACCGACTATTACCTCGCCGCGATGATGGATATGATCGCCGGAAGCGGCGGCATCGCCATGGTCCATGCGGAGAACGGCCTCGTTACCGATTATCTGGAGGACAAGTTTAATGCCCAGGGACTTCCGTCCATCGAGTTTTTCACCAAGATGCGCCCGGACATTCTCGAAGAGGAGGCGATCAACAGGGCCATCGCCATCGCCGAAGTATTCGGCTGCACGATCTACATCCCCCACGTGAGCGCGCAACGTGCAATGAGACCCATCGTCGATGCGCGCAGCAGGGGACTGCCGGTCTACGCCGAGACCTGCCCCCAGTACCTCGTGCTGACCGAAGAGGACCTCTTCCGCTGGGGGCCGCCGGCAAAGATCGGCCCTCCCCTTCGCAGCCGCAGCGACATCGACGCCCTGTGGAAGGCCTTGGCCGACGGCGATCTCGACGTTGTCGCCAGCGACCATGCACCGAAGGGACAGCGTCCGCAAGAGGATTTCTTCTCTGCGGCCTACGGCTCTTCTCAGGTGGAGACCCTCCTCACCCTCACCTACGACGAGGGGGTAAACGGCGGAAGGATCACGGTTCCGCGGATGGTGGAGCTCCTTTCCGAACAGCCGGCGAAGATCTTCGGTCTGTATCCGCAAAAGGGGGCGCTCCTCCCCGGCAGCGACGCGGACATACTCATATTCGATCCTTCGCAGCCCTCTACAATCACACGAGAGAATCAGCACAGCGCCGCCGGCTTTTCACTCTACGAGGGGCGCAACTGTCTCGGCCGTCCCGTAAGAACAATTCAGCGGGGAAAAACCGTACTGGAAAGAGGAGAGCTAAAGGCTGAGGCGGGGGACGGCAGATTCATTGCCCGCGGGCTCGACTAGCGCTTAGACCCTGCGAAGAAGCCGTCCCGGCAGGGCGCCGGTATAGCGTCCCTTCTCGATTAGCAATTGTCCGTTGCAGAGCACAAAAGGAAAACCCTCGGCGTAGCGGCGGGGTTCCTCCATCGTCGCCCTCTCGCGCAGTGAACCGGGATCGACGACGGTGACATCGGCCTTCAGCCCCTCCCGCAGAAGACCCCGGTCGGATATACCCAGGCGGGCGGCGGGAAGTCCGGTAATCTTTCGTACTGCCTCCTCT
Source organism: uncultured Spirochaetaceae bacterium (assembly GCA_964594775.1). GTDB lineage: Bacteria > Spirochaetota > Spirochaetia > DSM-16054 > Sediminispirochaetaceae > CAYFVU01. The sequence goes on along the minus strand of CAZQNO010000025.1, from coordinate 32,359 downwards.
ATCGGCAGGAGAGCGGAATCTTCGGCGCTGCCCTTGCCGCGGCCGAGAGCACCTTCGGATCCGATTCCGGCAAAGCGGCTTAAGAAACGGGGCACCCAGCCGTAGCAGCCCGGCGACCAGAAGAAATCCGCCAGGGGCCCGGCTGTTGCTAAGGACATGGCGTCGGAAATCACCGCCGTTCGGGGATCCCCGATCAGCAGTTCCAGATCTTCCCCGCGTTTGATCTTTCCCATCATCAAAACGGAGAACAACCCGGGGCCCTCATCCCGCAGGATCTTCAGAAGCCCCTCGAAGGGATCGAGGGAAAAGTACCCGCCTATTTCCAAGGCGGACTTTCCTCTAAGCTGCGGGTACATTGAAGAGTAGTAGAGCCGGATGAGGTCCCAGCGCTTGTCTCGGAATTGAAGCCAGAAGGGTCTCTTTTGATTCATGACCTCCTCCAGGACCTCCTTAGAAGCCAGCTCTTCGGCTATGCGTTCGGGACTGAGGGCAAGAAGCCGCTTGGGAAGAACGGCGGAGAGAGAAGTAGGCCCCCATTCATAGGGTATTACATCCGCAGCCGTATCGAAACGTTCGGCCGCCTCCTGAAGACGCCCGAGGACCCATTCGGCGGCCCCGGCAGGAGCTCCGTATTTGGGGACTGCGTGGGAGATCTGCAGCCGCACGCCGCTTTTCTCCGCGCTGCGAAATGCCTCTTCGAAGCCTCTCTTGTAGTCCTCATCGCGGTTGCGCACATGGGTGGCGTACAGTCCGCCGCGGGAGGCAACGACCCCTGCCAGCATGCCCATCTCTTCTTCATCGGTGCTGCTGCCGGGGGCATATTCCAAGCCGGAGGACAGCCCGAAAGCTCCCGCATCCATTGCCCGTTCGAGTTCCCTTCGCAGGACTTTTTCCCATGCTCCGCTCTTAGCGCCCTCCGGCCCGGAGGATTCCGCCGCCGCTCCCATGGCCCAGTTCTTCAACGCACCATGTCCAAGGAGGGCCGCCGCGTTTGTTCCCATCGACAGTTCAGCCAGGTGCTCGAGAAAAGCGGGAAAATCCTTCCACGCAGGGGTGTAGGGCTCCCGGAAGGAGAATACACTGCGCCGCATATCAGCCGGGCGTCGCAGCGGCGCGGGACTGAATCCGCAGTTTCCTATCACCTGCGTGCAGACACCCTGGTACACTGCGCTGAGAGCACGGCCGTCGAGAAGAAGGGGAAAATCCGAATGGGTATGAAGGTCGATAAAGCCGGGACAGATATAACAGCCAAAGATATCGAAGACCCGCCTGGCCCTTTCTTCGGGAATTCCGCCGGCCCTCTCGATTCTCTCTAGCGCCGCCAGCCGATCCCCCTGTACCGCAAGATCTCCCGCAAAAGCAGGGCTTCCGCTACCGTCGACTATCGTGCCGTTTTTAAAAAGAATATCGTACACAGCTCCCCCCGTTGCAGCATTCGGCATGGTATTCTATCATACAAAAATGCTGATGCTAAAGAGAAAAGAGGTGGTTTCCCTCCTCGACATGAAATCGCTCATTCCCATGGTGGAAGAGGGGCTGGTGGAATACTCCCTCAAGAAGACGGTGCGGGTGGATAAACGGGGCTTGGACTTCGGCGAGGATGTCGGCCTGGTGGAAGTCTTTCTCGGCCATCTGGAAACTCAGGGGATGACGGCGGTCAAGACCCTCAATTCGAGAAAGGCAAACCCCGCAAAGGGAAAGCCCCTCATCTATGCATCGATCAGCCTTTACGACGGAGAAACCGGAGAGACCCTTGCCCTCATCGAGGGGGGAAGCGTCACCGCCTCCCGGACCGCCGCGGCCTCGGCCGTAGCCGCCAAACACCTCTCGCGGGAGAACAGCTCCAAGCTCGCCCTCATTGGCACGGGCAGACAGGGGCGGACACACCTGGAAGCCCTGCTGCTCGTGCGGCCCCTCAGGCAGATCACCGTCTTCGACATCCACCGTGAGAGTGCCGAGGCCTTCAAAGAGGAAGGTGAAGAGAAGTACGGCATCGCCATCGAAATCGCGGACTCGGTGCAGGATGCGGCTGAGGGCGCCGACATCATTCAGCTCTGCACCACGACGGTAGAACCGGTACTCTTCGGCAAGTGGATCGATGCGGGCTGCCATATCAATTCCATCGCTTCCTCTGCCCCCTCTGTGAGGGAGGTGGACGATGAGATAGTGCTGCGGTCGAAATGCGTAAGCGATTCAATCCCGGAAGCCCTCCGCGGCGCCGGAGAATTCATAAAGCTTGACGAGAAGCACCTCTACGGAGAGATAGGAGAGATCGCCGGCGGGGAAAAATCTGGGCGAAGCAGCCCCGAAGAGATCACCTTCTTCAAGTCCATGGGCTTAGCGGTTGAAGATGCCGTCGCCGCCCTCTTTCTCTACCGCAGGGCCCTGGAAGAAAACCTGGGCACCCGGATCGTCCTCGAGGACTGATAATGAGCTGGCTCCTCTTCGCCCTGGCGACCGCCTTCAGCGAATCCTTCAAGGATCTCTTCAGCAAGCTGGGGCTCAAGAAGGTAAACGAATATCTCGCCGCATGGATACTTATGGCCATGGCACTGCCGCTGCTCGCCGCCGCCCTCCTTATCACCGGAATCCCCGCACTTGGCAGAGGCTACCTTCCGGCCATCCTCTTGGAGGGAAGCCTCAACACTCTTGCCGTTACCTTCTACATGAGGGCGATAAAGTCCTCTGACCTCTCTACCTGCGTTCCGATGATATCATTCTCCCCGCTCTTTCTTCTCTTCATCTCTCCCCTCCTTGTGGGCGAGTTTCCCTCCGCCGGGGGTCTTATAGGTGTAGTGCTTATCGTCGCCGGCAGCTATCTCCTCCATATACACCGCTTTCGGCAGGGGATCACCGCCCCGTTTTGGGCCCTCTTCGAAGAAAAGGGCCCGCGCTACATGATGCTGGTGGCCTTTCTCTGGAGCATCACCGCCGTCCTCGACAAGATAGGCGTGCAGAACTCTTCTCCTCTGTTCTGGGCCTTCTCCATGTCCGCGTTTTTGACCCTTTTCATGCTCCCCGTGGTCATCAAAACTACCAAAAAGCCGCTCTCTACCATAAAGAAAAATTACCGTCTGCTCCTGCCCATTGGAATATTCCAGGGTTTGGCGATGATCTCTCAAATGACGGCCCTCGACATGACGCTGGTGGCCTATGTGGTCTCCATTAAGAGGACCAGTATCGCGTTGAGTGTTGTGTGGGGTGCCGTATTGCTCGGGGAGAGAAATATCCGGGAGAAACTCTTCGGCGTGCTCATCATGCTCATCGGTGTGAGCCTCATCGCCTTTGCCTGATAGATCTCCCGGACGTTCGCACAACAGCGCGCTCCGTTCAGCCCGCCGCCTTCTTGATCAATTCCGCCAGAACTGCGATCGATAGGAAATACTCTTCCTTATCGATCCACTCCTTTTCGGTTCCAAGATCGCCGGCCAGAGGACCAATGCCGTAGGCCGCGTCGGCCTTCCAATCCAGCAGGGGATAACGAATGTCGCTCATGCTGTGGCCGTAGAAGAACTCAGGCTCTTTACCGAAGGCCTTTACCACTTCGACTGAGTCTTTGATGAAGGAGCAGTCCAAGTTCGACTCGGCGGAATCGCCGACTCTATCGCCGTAGGAATAGCTGAGTTTTCCCTGTGACAGCCATGAATCGCTTTTTCCTATTCGCTCGAGCTCCTCTTCGAATTCGCGTTTCACCGTATCGAGATCCGCCCGTGGAGGAAAACTTATTGTTCCCTTCATGTATCCCTCGAGGGGTATCTCGAAGAGCTCATTCATCTCTCCGCAGGAGAATTTCCCCGCCGTGAGGGCAAAAGACTGACCGGCAAGCGCATGGACCGCTTCGTGGAAATACTTCTCCGACTGCCTCTCCGCCCACTTCCGCAGCTTGCCGTAGACTTCCATGAGTTTGTCGAGGGCGCTTACGGCGGATTTCGAAAAGATCGTCTGGTGAACTTCGGTGGAGTCGGGCCTTTTCCCGGTGACCCGGATATCAAATTCGATAAGCCCGTTGCTTGCCACCTTCAATTCCTTGAGCCCCGCGCCGCTCTCGGCGGGGTGCATATAGATAGCCGCCTTCATCGGTCCGTAGCGGCGCATCAATCCGTAGGTTCCAAAGACGCCTCCCTGTTTGCCGAGAATGCTCGCAATCATCACCTTCTTCTCGGCGGTATATCCGAGGTCCCTAAACAGCTTCACCGCCGAAAGCATGGCGGCAAGACCCGAAACATCATCGGCGATCCCGGCCCCGTAGAGCCGTCCGTCCTCCTCCACGATGTCGGGAGTATCCTTTCCCCACTCATAGGTCTCCGGTCTCTTGTCGGCATGCGCATAGAGCAGGATCCCGTCGGTGGCATCCTTGTTGAGATACCCGAGAACATTCTTCGGTCCCTCGCCGATGGAATCGGGATCGGCATAGGTGGCGTGAAAGGCCGGCTGTTCCTTTACCTCCGTCCCTTTCACATGGAATTCCTCCGCCTCCATCCCCAAGTCCTTGAAAATGCCGGAGATCCAGTCTTGAAAGTACTCAACACTCACCAGGGAGGCCCGGTAGGCCTCCCGCAGCAGTTTTTTGTGCTCATCGAGGTTCTCCTCGAGAAGCTTTTTAGCCTGTGTATAGTCGGACATGCATCGATCCTTATTTGTCGAGAACTTCGACGGTGACGGACCCGGGACCGTCCAAACGGGCTCTTTTCCCAATCTCCTTCGCGTCGTCCCAGTTGTCAATGGCCGCGAACATGTTCAGGGGAATTTCCACATCCGCCGTCCTTCGGGGAATGAGCTCTCCATACACTATGCAGAAAGACTTGATCTTCGGGTTCACATAGTAGGCAAGAACCCCACCCTCGATCTTATTTGTACAAAACATATTTTCATCGGTCCGCATGGTGGTATTCTCGAAGGGGATGTCGTCGCGGGCGGGGAATTCTTCGAAATAGACCTCCGATCCCGCATACTGTGCGTGCATCAACGGACCATAGTCCTCGGAGCACACCGGTCCATGTTTTTCCAGTGCTTCGACGATAGCCTCGCAGGTTTTCGGTGCCTTGTCCCACATCAATGTGGCCGTAAGGGTTCCACCCTTGCTGAAAGTCATTTTTAGTTTTTTCGGTTTCTTTTCTGCCATTTCAATCTCCTTAAAAATTTTTCTCTAGGCCCGTTCGAGCCGAATCTTCTTTATCCCTTCCCGCTGACATCGGGCGCAGACATCGGCAAACTCATCGAGGTTTTCATCGATGCAGCCGAATCTGTTGCTTGGCCGCCAGCCCACCGGCAGCAGCAGTCGACTGTCCCTCCCGTAGAAAATACCGAAATCGTAGACGGGATGGGGATTCCCCTGCCACTGAAAGGGAGCGTAGCCGTTCCAAATGAGATCGCCCGGAATAGGGATAACCGTCTGATTCTCCGGCGGCACCTTCAGTCCCTCGTCATTCGGGAAACGCTCATGGGGAATGCCGAAGGAGATCTCTCTCCCCGTCCACATGGCGTGTATGCCCATATTCTCCACCGGCTCGCTCAAGAGGTTCCAGATGCACTCCCCGGTCTTCGGCGCCTTGTCTTCCAATAAAGTAGCAAAGGCGGTAACCCCTTCGTCCACAAAACGTATCTTAATTCTTCTATTCATTTCTCCTCCTTGCCGCATTATGGAATCTTATTTCATAATATTAGAAAACGATTGACAAGTCCATACGAGAATAGTAAAATTATTCTTGACTTATTTACTTTTATTTCTGGAGGAATACTTATGCGCGACATTGAACGGATTACCTTTCCCACCATCCCCATGATTCATCATCCATGGGAAGAAACCTGTAAAATCTTATCGGACATCGGATACAAAAACGTAGATATCATAGATAAGCCGCCCCACTGGTCGGTATTTACCGACGAGGCCGATCATAAGGCCGTCAAGAAGACCGCAGAGAAATACGGCCTCAAAATCACCTCGATAAACGGCTACTTCGGAGGGGGACAGTCCGGCCGATTCGGCGCATGGAAGCACCACCCCGGATTTCAGTTCCCCAACAAAGACCGCTACACGTCCGTCGGCTTTGCCGGCGATGATCCAAAGGAGCTCGAGAAGGAGATGGACCAGACCAAGAAGGCGATAGACTGTGCCGCCTTTTTCGGTTCCGAGATGCTGAGATTCGTCCCCGGAGATGAGGACGAGAAAAAACTGGAAAAGATGCTTCCCTATCTCAAGGAGATGACCAAGTATGCCAAGGAAAAGAACATCACCATGGTCTGCGAAAACCACGACACCGGCATCCTCGGCCGGCCCCACACCCTCGTAAAGATGTGCGAGATGGTAGGCTACGACAACATCGGGATCATCTACGAACCCCTCAACCTGATGGAGCAGGCGACGATCGACTACAAGAAGGCCTTTGAAATCCAGAGAGACATCATCAAAATGGTCCACCTCAAGGACGGCTATCTCGACCCGAGTCAGCGCACCTACGTGGCCTCACTCTTTGGAGAGGGCGATATGGACTACGAGTGGGTCATAAATCGTCTCGAAGCAATAGGGTATAAGGGCTATATCGGACTCGAGTACGAAGTCGTCGGTATGCCCGTAGAAAGAGGCGCCAAACAGTACCTCGACGGCTATAAAAAAATGGTCGGCATGAGCTGAGCGGGGTTAAAGATGAAGCATCTACAGATAGAATTCGAAAAAGGCGGAGTCTTCTCCGCCCGTCTCTTTGAAGAGCAAGCGCCGAAGACCTGCCGAAAAATTATTAAGCGCCTTCCTCTGGAGTTCACCTTTTGGCAGAGCATAGTGTCGGGACATGCCATGGTTACCCTCCCGGAAAATCTCACCGTGGAGCCCGAAAACCAGCGGACGATCGGCTGCCCTGCAGGCACTCTCGCCTTTCTCGTTCAGGATCCGCCGAGAAATGTGCCTGATGAAATCTACATCGCCTATGGGCCCTACTTCGTCTCGCGATGCTCCTACATCGAAATGCAGCAGCCGGTCAACGTATTTGCGCAGATAGAGGATAATCTGGACGAACTGCAGGAAGTCGGCAAGAGAGTACTTATGCAGGGTGCCGAAAAGGTGAAAATTACTGTGCAGCAATAAACTGTATGAATTTCTCGCAAGCCGCCCCTACCCGTTGATTGTTGCCTCATTCATTGATACAACAGTAACGAAAGTAGTACAGCTGAGCAAGAAACGCAACTCGGAAGGAGGAGATAGGATGAGAGAATTCCATTATCCGCGCTTTCACCCCGTCACCATAATTAGAAACATCATGAGATTAGTCCTAATATTTCTCTTGATCGTTATCATCTTTACCGTATTTTATCAGGTCGTACTCCGCTATGTTTTCCAGGCGCCGCCGGACTGGACGGAGGAGGTCGCCCGTTTCAGCTTAGTCTGGCTCGTATTGCTCGGCTCTTCCGCCTGCATCAGAAAGAGCAGACACTTCAACGTAGATTACGTGACCCAGCTCATGTCGGAGCGAACTATCTATTTTCTCACCCTCATTCTTCACCTACTCATCGTGGCATTTCTCGCCGTCGCCTTCTATTACGGGACCCTCGTTATGTCCAGATCATTCAGTATTACCTCACCGGCATTGGGCGTGCCTATGGGATACGTTCAGTTGATTTTCCCCCTCGGCTTCGGGATGATGTTGCTGGAGGCCGTTTTGATCGTCTACGAGCTCCTGCGCTACGGTCCGGACCGCTTGAAGGAGGAACAATAATGACCCTGCTAATAATGGTAGTTTCCATACTGATTCTCTTAGTTCTTACAATGCCGATAGCCTTCTCCATGGGAGTAGGATCTCTTATAGCCTTCCTCGTCGACGGGACCATCGGCATGACCATCATCCCCCAGCGGATGTTTGCGGCCCTAAACTCGTGGCCGATAATGGCCATCCCCCTCTTCATGCTCGCCGGACTTTTAATGGAGAAGGGCGGTATCACCGAGACCCTCGTCCATTTCGCCAATGCCCTCATCGGCTTCGTAAAGGGCAGCATCGCGATGGTCGCCGTCGTCGCGTCTATGCTTTTCTCCGGCATTTCCGGCTCATCCACCGCCAATGTAGCGGCAACGGGGTCCATGACGATCCCGGCGATGAAAAAACAGGGCTACGAACCGGCCTTCGCCGCCGCCGTAGAAGCGACCGCCAGCGCCATAGGTCCCATAATCCCGCCGAGTATTCTCATGATCATGATCGGTTTTATTACCGAGACCTCGATTGCCCGGCTTTTCCTCGGCGGCATTCTTCCCGGTTTACTCGTCGGAGGCGGAATGATGCTGATAGTCAATCGCCACGCAAAGAAGGGAGGAGAGGCGTACCTGCCCACCTACACCTTCAGCATGAAGAACATCTTTGTAACGGCCAAAGACGCAATACCCGGTCTCATTCTGCCGCTCATCATCATATTCGGGATCATCTTCGGCATATTTACCGCCACCGAAGCGGCAGGCGTCGCGGTCATCTACGGCCTTCTCGTCGCTCTGTTCTACTACAGAAAGATCAAGATCCGTGACCTGCCCGGCATCTTCTTCGAAGCGGCGATCCTGTCCAGCGCGGTCATGTTCATCGTTACTACTGCCTATATTTTCGGATGGCTCATCACCGTCTACCAGGTCCCCCAGATGCTGAGCAGCTACCTCCAGCAGCACATAGAAAACCCGGTGTTCTTTCTTTTGATTCTCAACGTAACGTTTCTTCTCGTTGGTATGTTTCTTGAAAGCTTTACGGCGATCATCGTGTTCGTTCCAATCCTCTTTCCCATCGCCATCAACTACGGGATCGATCCGATTCACTTCGGAATCATCGTCTGCGTGAACCTCGCGGTGGGCTACATCACCCCCCCCTACGGAGCTACTCTCTATGTGGCTTCGGGTATCGCCGGGGTATCGATACGAAAGGTAACGCCGGCCATTCTTCCCATGGTTGTCATGATGGTGGCGGTTCTGATACTGGTGACCTATTTTCCGCAGGCCTTTATGTTTATTCCTAATCTCTTGGATCTAATGAATTAGCAGCAGCAGCCCCGGCGGGAACTATGCATTCCTGCCGGGGATTCATACTAAATCGTGAAACAGCATTTCATTTTTCCTTGACAGTTTTATTCAGGAAGGTATAATGAAAATCAATAGATTCTATTAAGGAGGAACTATGAAACGAAAGAAAACGTTAGTAGCGTTCGCACTATTGGTGCTCGTTGCCGGAGGACTGGTATTCGCCGGCGGCCAAAAAGAGGCGGACCCGGACAAGACGTACACCATTAGGGCTCACTACACCAATTCTCCCGGCGAACCCCAGGTAAAGGGTGCGGAACTTTTCAAAGAAATCGTTGAAGAAAAAACCGATGGAAAAATCAAAGTAGAGATATATCCAAACAATCAGCTCGGCGAATCGATGGAAGTCCTCGGCTCCGTGCAGGACGGCACTGTGCAGATGGCCAACACCACCGGACCGATGGTCAACTTCGTACCGGAAGTGAAGATCTTCGAGCTTCCCTTCATGTTCGAAAACAAGGAACACCTCAATGCGGTCCTTGACGATCCGAAAGTTACCGCTCCCATTAGAGAAGCTATGGAGAAGAAGAAGTTTCATCTCCTCGGGCTCGAAGATGTCGGCCTGCGCCACATCATGACTACCGACAGCACCGGACCGGTCAACTCCATGAGCGATCTGCAGGGACTCAAGATCCGCCTTATGGAGAACCCGATCCACCTGGAAGCCTATCGCGCCTTCGGCGCAGCTCCCCTCCCCATGGCCTACGGCGAGCTCTACACAGCGCTCGAGCAGGAAGTCATCGACGGAGCGGAAGCGGCCAACATCAACTACTATTCCAAGAGCTTCTACGAACCGGCTCCCTACTGGGCGCAGGTCGGATGGATCAACCTCATCGGTTACACCGTCATGAGCAAGGTTTTCTACGACAGTCTGCCGGCTGAATATCAGAAGATCATCGACGAAGCAGCCATGGAATCCACGAGGCTCGAGCGTAAGCTCTACGCCGAATGGGAGGTAGAAAGACTGGAAGATCTCAAGGAGAAGGGAGTCGAGGTTTCCTACCCCGACGTCGCGCCCTTCCAGAAAGCGGCCCAAAAAGTGTACGAGAAGTATGCCGACGAAGTCGGCGGCATGGACCTGATCAATTCCATCCGCAATTACGATTATTAGAAAAACCGGTAACTATCAGCAGGGGCTGTCTATTTTTAGGCAGCCCCTCTTTCTTTAGGGGCCAATCCTGTGCTACAGTAAACGAGGAGTCGAGACCTTGAGAAAAGCAGTATTGTACCTTCTGTTTCTCATCTGTGCGGCCGCATCTCTGACGGCGGAAGAGGCAAAACTACTCGAACGGGTAAGAGAGTACGGACCCTTCGGCATAGGCGGTGTAATAGGAGAGCCTACCGGCATTACGGCGAAGATCTACGCTGCCGAAAACATCGCCTTCGATGCGACGGTTTCCTGGTCTTTTGTCTCTCACGACACCTTCTACTTTCATGCCGACTATCTCCACCACACAGACTCCTTCTTCGGTCTGACTGCAGAGGGACTGAAATTCTACGCCGGTTTTGGGGGAATGGTACAGCTGAGCGGGGACCCCGAGTTCGGGCCCCGCATTCCATTCGGCCTCTCCTACTCGATTCCCAATGTTCCCGTCGAAGCGTTTTTCGAAGCCGCACCGATAATGCTCCTCTACCCGGAAACCAGGGCCGCGGGCTCAATCGGAATCGGCGCCAGGTTTTTCTTCGGCAGCGGAGAACAGAGTCGGTCGGGCCGAGGAGCAGAAGCCCGGGCCGATTCTAACGAGAGAAACAAGAGCGAAGCGGAAAAGGCCGCCGATGCCGCCGCCGAT
>CAZQNO010000025.1:15399-21432 GCA_964594775.1 uncultured Spirochaetaceae bacterium | reverse complement strand
GCCGCCGATGCCGCCGCCGATTCTTTGAAATAGGGAGGGTCTGGTTCCTTGAAGCATTCCGTACAGCTTCTTTCCTTTTTCCTCTTATTGCTTGCAGTGTCGCAGCCATGCACCATGCTGCATGCCGAATCGAAGGACGCCGCCGAAGGCGGGGAAAAAGCCGCGATAATACCCATCGAAGGCGAAATTGACAAGTTTCAGGTCATATTCCTTCGAAGATCGATAGAGAAGGCAAAGGAGGCGGGGGCGCAGACAATCATTTTCAGCATCAACACCTTTGGAGGAAGGGTCGACTCTGCCCTGCAAATGGCTACCCTCATCGGCAGCCTGAACGAAATACACACCGTCGCCTATATTCCCGCAGAGCCGGAGAGTATCGGAGTCAGCTGGTCGGCCGGCGCACTGATAAGCTTTTCCTGCAATGCCATCTACATGGCCCCCGGCACCTCCATAGGGGCGGCAGCGCCGGTCTTTCAATCCGCAGAGGGAACGAAAGCCGCCGGAGAAAAGACCGTCAGCGCAGTTCGCAGCCAACTCGAAGCCTTGGCGGAGAAGAACGGATACCCCCGCGAAATAGCCGTTGCGATGGTCGACATGGACGCAGAATTGATCGAAATTTCCCGCAACGGCAGCTATCGCTTCGAACTGAACGGGACGAATGCGGAAAGAGATGAGACTGCTGCAGAAAACGGCCAAGACATCGAAGACGGCGGGCGGCAAACGGCGGGCGGCGAGGAGAAACACGAGAAGCGACGCGTGATCTCACCAAAGGGAAAGCTCCTCACCCTCACCGCCGGTGATATGGAAAAGTACGGCATATCCGGCGGTACCGTTTCCAACAGCGACGAGCTGCTGAACAGTCTCGGCCTGCGTGAGGCTCTTTCCCTGCGCCCGACGAACGCAGACAAGGCCGTAGGCTTCCTCACCAGTGCCGCCGTCACCAGCCTCCTGCTCACCCTCGGTCTCCTCGGTCTCTACCTCGAAATATCCAGTCCGGGCTTCGGGGTGCCGGGCACCATAGCCATCCTCGCCTTTGCAACTATTTTCTTCTCCAGCGGTCTTCTCGGCACCCTCGGCTCCGTTGAGCTCATCCTCTTCATTCTCGGGCTGGGACTCTTGGTGGTGGAGATCTTCCTCATCCCCGGCTTCGGCGTAGCGGGCATCACCGGCCTTCTCTTCATGAGCACCGGGCTCATACTCTCGCGGCAGGGCTTCATCCTTCCGGAAAGCGACTGGCAGTGGGACCTCTTTCTGCAAAACATCGGGGTTGTTTTCGGTACCTTCGCCCTCTCGTTTATTCTTCTCGGAATTTTAATGATCTTCTTTCCCAAGATCCGCCTCTTTCGGAGATTGATTCTCAGCACTCCTTCAGGAAGCCTTCCTTCCGGCGAGAATCTCTCCGCCGCCGAGAGCATCGGTTCGGCGGGGCAGCAAAGCGCGGCCGAACACAAGAATGCCCCGACAGCCGGCTCTACGGGAAGGGCAAAGACCACCCTGCGGCCCGCCGGCACCGCAGTCATCGACGGAGAATACTATTCCGTCGTTACCCAGGGGGAATGGATAGAGACGGGCGCAGAAATCCGCGTCTGTGAGCTTGCGGGAAACCGCATCGTCGTGGAGAGAACATGATAGGATCCATAGGACTGGCCCTGATCGGCCTTGCAGCCATAATCATCGAACTCTTCGTTCCCGCCGGAGGACTCATCGGTCTTGTGGGGATCGGTTCGATCATTACTGCGATAGTGCAAATTTTCCAGACTCAGGGCGGGGTCATAGGGACTGCCTTCCTCTTGGCCAATCTCATCCTCGTACCCGCCCTCATTATCATTTGGTTCCACCGCTTTCCCCGCAGCTTCATGGGAAAACGGCTCATTCTCGGCGGCAGACAGACGAAGGAAAACGGTTACACCAGCCACAGTGATCCGGAGTATCCGTCTCTGACGGGTAAAAGCGGCAGCGCCGTGACGCCGCTGCGTCCGTCGGGAACAGTACTGATAGAGGGGCGCCGTTACAGTGCGGTAACCGACGGCGAATATATCGAAAGAGACGAAATAATCACGGTCAAGAAAACGGAAGGAAACCGAATAGAAGTTCGGAAAGGAGCAGAGTAATGCTAATGTTAATCGTATACGTGCTTATCGGGATAGTCCTCCTCATCTTCATCGCCTTCTTCTTCAAGTTCTTCAGTCTTTGGTTCCGGGCGCTGCTGTCGGGGGCGCATATCTCCATGGCGCAGCTCGTCGGCATGTGGATCCGGCGCGTGAAACTCAACGTCATAGTGGACAGCAGGATCATGCTTACCAAGGCGGGGATCGAAATCAATTCGGATCTCCTGGAAACCCACTATCTGGCAAGCGGCGATGTGATCCGTGTCAGCAAGGCCCTCATCGCGGCGAACAAGGCCGATATTGCCCTTTCTTTCCAGAAGGCTGCGGCCATCGACCTGGCGGGAAGAGACGTGCTCGATGCGGTAAAAACCAGTGTCAATCCAAAGGTCATCGACTGTCCAAATCCCGAGAAGGGGCGTAGCACTATCGACGCGGTAGCCAAGGACGGAATCCAGCTCCGGGCCAAGGCCAGGGTCACCGTCCGGGCAAACATCGAACGCCTCGTAGGAGGAGCGAAAGAGGAGACGATCATCGCCCGCGTCGGCGAGGGCATCGTAACCACCATCGGCTCCTCCGAGACCTATAAGGACGTGCTCGAAAATCCTGATCAGATCTCCCGCACGGTTCTGCAGAAGGGACTGGACGCCGGTACCGCCTTCGAAATTCTCTCCATCGACATCGCCGACATCGACGTGGGGGAAAACGTCGGGGCCAAGCTCCAGGCGGATCAGGCCGAGGCGGACAAGCGGCGCTACCAGGCAGTGGCGGAGCAGCGCCGCGCGGCGGCCCAGGCGCGGGAGCAGGAGATGATCGCCGAAGTGCAGGAGAACCGGGCAAAGGTCGTACTGCAGGAGGCGGAAATTCCAAAAGCCATTTCGGAAGCCTTCCGAAAGGGTAATCTCGGCGTCATGGACTATTACCGGATGAAGAACATCCAGGCAGACACGGATATGCGCAGCAGCATCGGCGGAGAAACCACCCCTCCGGAGGAATAGGATGATAGGAGAAATCATCGCCTCTCTTCTCAGCCTGCTCATTTTTTTGGCGGCGGTAATCGCCCCCTTCGTCTATCTTCTCTACAAGACGAAGCAGGATGCCCGCCGCCGGGCGCAGGAGGAGGCGGAACTCGCCGGCCGGCAGGAGGCGGAGAAAGCGGAGACAGCCCCATCGCCGGACAACGAAGAACTCCCCCGCTACTCCCGGAGCGAAGGCGAAACCGTCCGGGGCTACCGCGTCGAGAGCCGTCCCAAACTGAGCGGCGAAGAGGGCCGTACGACATTCGTCAGTCCCGAATCGGAGAATGACGAGAGTCTCATGTCTCACATTGCAGATTTCTCCTCCGAGAGCCTCTCCTCCACCCTCGATAAGCGGTACGAGGGCTGGGACGAAATGGGAAAGCAGGCAGGAAGCTGGGGGAGAGAAAGGGGGACGCGCAGCACGGGCCGTCTTTCTACCGGATATTCCTCCAGCTTATCATCGGCCTTCGGTAGCCCCGTGAGAAGTGCCGCGGGACCGAAGGCGAAGGCGAGCGCCCGCGGCGGACTCGCCGTTATCCGGGCAAAGTCTCCCTTAAAGCAGGCGGTACTCATGTCGGAAGTCCTCGGGCCGCCGAAGGCCCTGCGGCCGGATTGGTAATGCGGCGCTGCATCAAGGCCACCGTCGGCACGGTGGTATGCCGGCAGGGCATGGTCCTCCTGGAGAAGAGAAATCACGAGCCCTTCTACGACCACTGGTGCATCCCCGGCGGTCATATCGAATTCGGAGAGGATGTGGAAGCGGCCATGCTGCGGGAGCTGAAGGAGGAGACAGGACTCATCGCTCCTTCCCGGCGCTTCTTCGGGTATTACACAGAATACTTTCCTGAAATAGATTGGCATGCCGTCGCACTTATCTTCGTGGTAGACATGGACGGAGGGAATGGGTCCGGGGAGGCGGTGAAGAAAGATCTCTCACCGCAGGAGGAAGAGGTAAAGGAAATCCGCTGGTGTACGCCGGAGGAAGTATCCGAACTGCCCATGGCCTTCGAACACGGAACGATTCTGTCGGACTTTTTCCGGGAGGAAAAAAGAGCCCTATGAGCGGAAGTGCTCAATCGCCGCGGCGAGCCGCTTGATTCCTTCCTCCACCTCAGCCGGCTCTATCTGACAGAAGGGCAGACGAATAAAGCGGTCCCCCTTGCCGTCGGTAAAGAAACCGTTTCCCTTTGCCACAACAAAGCCGAAGTCCTTCGAGGCCGCCTGCAGGGCCTTTCCGTCGACCTCTTCGGGAAGGGTGAGAGAGACGAAGAAACCGCCCTCCGGCTTAATCCACTTCACCGCCGGGTCCATATGCCGGTCCAAGGCCCCCAGGATACCGTCCAAACGGGGCCGGTACAGATCCTTGAGCCGCTCGATGTTCTTTTTCAACAAGCCCCTGCGGCAGTACTCGTAGGCGATGCCTTCGGCAACCAAATTGGGATGGATATAGGTGTCCTCGCTCCATTTGTGGAAGGTCGGCATGATACTCTCCGGGCCGATCATGAAGCCGACCCGCATTCCGGGACTGAGCGTCTTGCTGAAGGAGCTGATGAAGATCACTCGCTGAGGCGCGAGCTCCCGATAGGCGGGCACGTCCTCGCCGTAGTAGCGCAGAGGGCGGTACGGACCGTCTTCGATAATGTAAAAATCGTGCCGCTCGGCCAGTTCTGCGATCTTCTTCCGTTTTTCCCGGGAGGTGGTGATTCCCGTCGGGTTCTGAAAATCCGCCACCGTATAGAAGAAGCTCGGCTTCCCTTCGGCTAAGTGTTTCTCAAATGCGGCGATGCTGACACCGTCCGCTTCCATCGGGATCCCGTGGACCTCCGCGCCGGCGCGTTTCATCGCCGTAATGGCCCGATCGTAACCGGGGTATTCGAGAAAGACCGGCTCACCAGGGCTTTGCAGCAAGACCGATGCCCCGAAGCTAAAGAACTCCATCGATCCGTTGCCGATGAGCACCTGTTCCTGCTTCACCCCATAAGAATCGGCTATCCACGCCCTAAGGGGGGTATATCCCGAGTAGTGCCCGTACTGAAAAATGACCTTCCCCTCGGAGGCAAAGATAGAGACCGCGCACTCGGAAAGCTCCTCAATAGGGAGAGCCTCGACCGCCGGATTTCCCCGGGTAAAAAGAATTACCTCACTGTCTGCTTGTGCTTCCATCTCCTTCTCCTTCATTCGCGCATTGTATACGGGCCCTCACATCGATTCAAGAGGCAGCACGCCGTTCCACATCGAGAATCAAAACGGCCCGTAAGCGATGTTTACCGCGATAAAGAGAAAGAGCACCGTAACGACGGCCATGAGGCATTGGATAGGGAGAGTCCACTTGAGCCACCGGGGATAGCTCACCACAGTGAAACCGAGGGCTATCAAGAGAAGGGCGTTTGAGGGATAGAGCATGTTACTGAAACCGTCTCCAAAGTCGAAGGCGAGGACGGCGGTCTGCCGGGTAATGCCGACGATATCCGCCAGGGGGCTGAGAATCGGCATCATAAGAAAGGCCTTTGCCGAAGCCGAAGGAACGAAGAAGTTGAGAAACATCGTAAGCAGGTAGATGAGGAGGGCGGCGGTGAACGGGCCGGCGCCCTTAATGGCCTCTCCTGCCCGATAGAGAATCGTATCCATTATTCCTCCGGAAGTGATGATGTGCTTTACGCTCATAGCCATCATGATCAGAAGCACCGCCGGAAGTATGGAGAGAGTCCCGCGCAGAAAGGTGGAAGTAAGCTCCCGCAGCTTGGCTCCGGAGAGCAATCCCCCGCCGAGTCCTGCAACGAAAAAAAGCAGTCCCATTAGAGGAAAGGAGAGAAACGATATCGCTTCGATGCGCGAACCGATGAGGACGGTGAGTACGGCAACAGCGATCCACACGGAGACCCACAGCACCGCCCGCCGCATCTTCGCCG
>CAZQNO010000025.1:0-15299 GCA_964594775.1 uncultured Spirochaetaceae bacterium | reverse complement strand
AGATCCGCCTCGTAAACAGGGGACAGCCGAGGATCTCGTTCCACCCGCAGAGCATGGGCACGTACGAAGAGGAAGACGGCGAGATAGACCACGAGAAAGAAGATAATCCGCAGCCATGCCCCCGAAAAGAGAGGCAGTCCGGCGATACCCTGAGCGACTCCTATGGTGAACGGATTGGTAACGGCGGCGGAAAAACCGAAGGCCATGGCGAGGAGGCTCATGCCGAGACCGGTGAGGCTGTCCCAGCCGAGGAGGTGAGCCAGGGGCACGATTATCACTACCATCGGGACCATCCCCTCATAGATACCGAGGACCGAGGCGGCGAACATGAAGAAGAAGATGACCATCGCCATCAAAAGAAAGCGACGGGAACGGAAGCGATGCACGATGCCGTCCAGAACGAAGTGGAGTATTCCCCCCGCTTCAAGGATGTGGAAGGCCCCGGCTATGAGAAGAAGGAGCAGGATGATGGTGTTGATGGTGAGACTGTCCGGTCCCCAGAGCACTTCGAAGGGAGCGGTGGCCCAGCGCCAGACCGGCGGCGCCTCACTGTCGACCCTTTCGTAGGAGCCGGGCACGACGATCTCGCGTCCTCCCTCGACCTTTCGTTCATAGGCGCCGGGGGCAATTACCCGGGTGAGAATGCCGGCGCTCATCATGAGGATGAGAAGAATAATGACGGAGGAGAAAAATGCCCGTCTTCCGATGGCCAGGCTGCTCGAGCCTTCCGTTCTTTTCTTCGTCTTTCCTGTCCCGTCTTTTGTGTTGTTCATCTTTTTCTCCTCCGTATTAGAGCTTTTCTAATAAGCTGCGATACACTTCGACAGCCCTGATGAAATCCTCGACGGGGACCCGTTCGTCCTTCCCGTGAATCGTATCGAGAAGCTCCTTGTCCACCTTCAGCGGTACGAAGCGGTAGATGTTCTCGGTCAAGCGCGCGTAGTGCCGGGAGTCGGTGGTACCGAGAACGAGAGTGGGCGTTACAATATAGTCGGGATAGACCCGCTCGACGGCAGCGGAGATGAGACGATATCCCTCGCCTTCGATATCAGAGGGAGCAACGGGATCGCTGCCGATAAGATGGGGAAGAGTTCCTATCTGAAGGTTTGGATCCTTTACGACACGCCGAATCCTCTCCCGCACCGAATCGAGACTCTCACCGGGGATAATTCGGCAGTTTACCACCGCCTTTGCGCCGGAAGGAAGCACATTTTCCTTCTCACTTCCCGAAAGCATCGTCACCGCCTGAGTGGTCCGGACCATCGCATTGCCGCCGGGAGACTTGCTTAGGATCCTCTTCAAGAGGGGGGAAAAAAGCCGCGGGTGGGAAAGAACGAGGCGCAGAAAACCCCTCTTCTCTCGTGCTATCGATTTCAAGAGCTCTTCAACCGTCTCGGTGAGGCGGAAGGGAAAGGGATGCGTTTCTATTCTGCAGACCGCCCGGGCTATTCTTCCCGCCGCAGTCGAAGGGGGCGGTGTCGATGAATGCCCGCTTTCACCCTCCGCACTGAGCAGGATATCAAGATGCCCCTTTTCCGCAACTCCAATAAGGGCAAGAGGCCGGTCCGCTACGGGAAAGAGCTCCGGGTCGACGATATTAATACCCTCATCGAGGACGAAGGAGAAGCGAAGCCCCCGTTTCTTCAGCGTTTCGGCAATTGCGGCGGCGCCTTCCCCGCCTCCGATCTCCTCGTCATGACCGAAGGCAAAGTAGAGGGTCCTCTCCGGGCGCAGCCCCTCCTCGAGGAGCGTCTCCATCGCCTGCAGGATCGCGATGAGAGAACTCTTATCGTCGAGGCTTCCCCGGCCCCACAGCTCTCCGTCTATAACGGTGCCGGAGAAGGGAGGCTGCCTCCATTCCTCCTCGTCTACGGGAGGAACCACATCGTAGTGGGCCAGGAGAAGCACGGGGGCGGGCCTGTCCCGCATCTCACCGGACCCGCCTCGGCCCTCCAAGCGGCAGAGGAGGCTGTATCGGTTAATTCGTTCCGGCTCCGCCTCCTCAAAAAAGCGGGGAAAGGCTTGCTCGAGAAAGGAGAGAAAGTCTTCATATTCTTTGTAATCGATCTTCTCCCTCTCCATTAAAGAGACGGTGCGAAAACTGATTGCCCTGCCGAGTTTTTCACTAGCTTCTTTCATGCTGCCGCATTGTAATCATTCTATTTGCATATAGTCAAAGGGCTTTGACCTTAGTATATTGTAGATATGTTCATCTTCTGGGGACCATTTTTCTTCTTTTTCCCCCTACTCATAATCTACCTGGTTCTGCGCGGTCTCACCGGGAACTCTCGTGCGGGAAGGGGCTTCTCTCATTTCGGCATGCCCTGGGACACGACAGAGAGCAGCGATCATTCTCTGAGAGTCGCCGTGTACAAATTGGCCTATCGTCTCAAGGGAACGGTGACGGTTTCGGATATCGTTGTGGAGACGGGCCTCGATGTTGAAGAGGCTGAAAAACTCATTCAGTCCATGGTGGATCACCAGCGGGTGAGAATGGAGATAAAGGAGGATGGGATGATTCTCTACGAGTTCCCGGAGATACGAGCCCGTTATATCGAGGAGGAACGGGCCTCCCGCTGAGCCTTACGCTCCTGCTTGTCGGCATACATTCTCTGATCGGCCACATGAAGAATATCAGGCACGGAGCCCCTTGTTTCCTTCGAATATTCGAACAGGCCGTAACTCACACTCACTTCATAGACCTTGTTCTTCCCCCGGTTTATCTCATCGAATTTGGTTTCCATCCTGGCCTTTATCTTTCCCGCGTTATCCATATCGCAGTCCCGGAACAGGAGAAGAAACTCATCACCTCCCAAGCGGCAGAGGATATCGCCGCTGCGCATGATATCCTCCACTATCCCGACGACCGTGCGAATGAGCTCGTCCCCTTCCTCGTGGCCGTAGGTATCGTTTACGATCTTTAATCCGTTGAGATCGATGAAACAGAGGGTGAATACCCCGCCGTCCCGTTTGACCCTATCCATCTCTTTTTCGAGGAGGGTGAGACCGACCCGCCGGTTGAAAACTCCGGTCAACTCGTCGTAGGTAGCGTACTCTTTCAGCCGCTCCTCGGCCCGCCGCCGTTCGGTGATATCGACGGCGGAGAGAAGAAAAATCCGCTTTTTCCAATTCACCGTGCTCAAACGGGTCTCGAACCAGTGAGTGCTCCTCGTCTTCGAGATGATTCGGTAGAAGTAGGTTCGATTTCTGGTATTGTCTCTCAGCAGCCCCCTCATGTCCTGCAGAAGCTTCTTCCTTTCCTCCGGATGTACGAGGGTATAGAGATTGATAGAATTGAGCAGCTCTTCCTCCGTATAGCCGGCAATCCTAATGGCCTCGGGATTTACATAGGTAAACCGCAGTCCCTGAATGATGAAAACGCCGACCGGAGCATTCTCCGTGTAGGCGCGGAAACGAAGTTCACTCTCCTGGAGTTTTCTCTGCTGTTCCCGAAGCTCCTGAATATCCTGATGAATGCCGTGCATATGAAGGGGCTTTCCGTCACCGGACCACTCCGTGACGCTCCCCTCGGCATAGATCCACTTCTCCTCGCCGCTCTGGGTCTCCATGCGAAAGGTAATGGTGTACTGCTCTACTTTCCCGTCGAAGTAGGCCTGAACAGTTTCCGCCACCCGCTTTCTGTCCTCCGGCACCACGAGACGAAAAAACTCGTCGAAGCCTATCCTGCGCCGCTTCGCCTCGTAGCCGAGCATTGCGGACCAGCGCGCATCAACATCGATGGTCTCTGCAGGAATGTCCCAGTTCCAATAGCCGAGATTTCCCCCTTCCAAAGCCAACTCCGCTCTTCGTGCCTCCTCGCGCATCTGCATTTTCACGAAGAAAATCTCCAGCACGGTATAGAAGTGCATCACAGAGACAAGCCAGGCGAATATCACACTGTTGATAAGAAAGAGGAAGTTGCCGTCTATATGCGGGGTCGAAAGGGCGGGAAAGTAACCGGGAAGAAGGAACAGCGAGGCAAGACTGAGGACACAGACGACCAGATAATAGAGAGGCTCCAGAGAAAAGACCGAAGCAATTGCGATGACCAGCCCAATGTAGGTGATAAACCCTCTCGGGTCCTCCCCGCCGAGAAAAAGCTGGACCGTCGCCCAGAGAACGAGGAAAAAAACCCCCAGGCGGATCAGCCGGAGCTTGAGACGGGGGGCTTCATCCTCGTTTTTTTTAATAAGAATACTCGAGAAAACAACGGAGAGGAGAGAAAAGACCACCATGGAGTAAAAGAGGGTATCGATATGGGGCGCCTTCGGATGGACAAAAACTACGGCGAATAGGGAAACGAAGATCCCGAGAAAGCCGAAGACCCGTAAGCGAATGAGATTTGTTCTTACCCGGTAGGCGAGCAAATCCTGAACATAGTGCCTGCCCGCGTGAGAGTAGCTCTTTAGGAGCATGAGTCTCTCACCAAAAATGGTTCGCAGGTTAAAGATACTTTTCATTCAATTATAAGCATAGAGAATGTCCCGGTCAAAGTCAAAGAGAATGCGCATAGTAATTTTCTTCAGAGCCGCAGGGACGGTAAAAGCGTGATAAACCCTTCGCGCAGCGTCCTCCATCCGATCGTCTTTGCCGTCCGCTTTAAGCATTCGCCGAAGTGTTCATGATTCCTTCCAGCTTTTGCTGATTTTGCGGGCCGATGAGAAACTCGCTGATCTTCCCCCTCTCCACAATGACGGTCGAAGGGGTAGCCATCACTCCGAAGACCCCCGGCGTGACCATGTCGTTGCGCACATCGACGAGAAAACAGTTCTTTATCCTGTGAGAAAGTTCCTCCACCTCAGGAGTCATGGCTTTGCAGGCGCCACACTCCCTGCTGTAGAAGTAGAAAAGGGCCTTGTCTCCGGAATTCACCGCCTTTCCGTACGTGCCCGAGAGTTCGGGAGCATCCTTGCCCTTCTTGAGCTTTACCTTGAACATCATTACATACCGATACGCGATAAAAATCAGCACTACCAGCGCAACGGTGCCTACTAGCGACATGCATTCCTCCTAATAGCTATGTTATATACACATTTTCCTATTCTTCGCAAGCCCATTCGGCGGCTTGCAGGGGCTCTCCTCGATGGGGTAAACTCGCATACCATGAAGCTCATCTACCTGCCCGACATTCCAGGACTCGGCGATTTCGGCATTCAGATTCCCGTACACGATACACGGGCCACCCGCTGTATTGAAGAATTGGAAAAGGATGAACAAACGAGAGCTGCATTTCACCGTGGACTCATCACTGAGGCTGGGGATGTGCTGAGCGAAGAAGACTTGAAACGGGCCCACTCCGGCGCATTTGTCGACCGGCTGCTGCGAAGCGATACGGCCGGGCTCCTCCGAGAAGCCTTCGAGTTGATCGACGAGAGGGGTGAGTACCGCCGCTACGATCCATCGAAGGCAAAGCGCCCCCTGGAAGAGCTTTTTGGCGTAATTCTCACCCGTACCGCCGGAACTCTGCGCTGTATGCGGGAGGCTTTAGCGGACGGTTTTTGCTTCTACTTTGGCGGGGGCTTCCACCACGCACAGTACGATTTTGCCCACGGATTCTGTCTCATAAACGATGCGGTGATAGGTCTGCGAAAACTGCAGGCGGAGGGGAAGATCCGCAGTGCATGGGTCATCGACGGCGACGCCCACAAGGGGGACGGCACCGCCGCCATCACGCGGCAGGATCCCACGATCCGCAGCCTCAGTATCCATATGGCACGAGGATGGCCCCTCTCGGAAGAGCCGCTGACCGAAGGGGGCAGTCTCCACCCCTCATTCATTCCCAGCGACATCGACATTCCCATTGAAGCCGGAGCAGAAAATGAATACACCGTCCGGCTAAAGGAGGGGCTCCTGCGGCTGGCCGAATATCCCCGGCCGGATATCGCCGTCGTTCTCTTCGGCGCCGACCCCTACGAGCACGACGAACTGGAATCTGCCCGGGCTCTGAGGCTCAGCCTGAAACAGATAAAGGAACGGGATGATGCCATTTTCGGCTTTCTTCGCGAGAGGAGAATCCCCGCCGCCTATCTCACCGCCGGCGGTTACGGCCCTCGCGCGTGGGAGGTCAACTATCGCTTTTTAGCTGAGCTGTTAACTAAAGACACCGTGTGAAAAAAATGCAAGGGACGACGGTCCCGTGTTTCCTCCCTCTACCGGAGCCCCGCTTCCTCGAAGAGCCCTTCGAAGGCATCGAACAGGCGCCGCGGGTCGGCCCCCTTCTCTGCAAGACCTTGACGCAGCGGAGCCCTGCCGCCCCCCTTGCCGCCGATCGGGGCGATGAGTTCCTTGAGCCGGTCGTCCAGATTCACCGCTTTCTCCGCCTCTGCACCCAGCCCGATTATCCACTGCAGGCCCTTGTCCGTTTCGTTTACTCCGCAGAAGGCTGCCGTCTCCTCTTCCACCATCCTCGTCGCCAGATTCTTCAAAAAGTCCTTTCCCTTGCCGGTATAAGAGGCGCTGACAATCCGGATCACCGTATCGCCGAGCCTTAGGCCCCGCGCTTCGGAGGCGAGCAGCTTTTCACCCTCCAGTGCCGCCAGCCGCTGTTCGAGGAGCTTGTAGTCCCGGCGGAGAGCGAGCAGCTCCTCCGAAGCGGCCTCTACCCGCGGCAGGAGTTCCGGCTGAGAAGCGGAGAAGAGGTCCGTCAGCCGTGAGATGATGCGGCATTTCTCTCGATAGTCATTCAGGGCCCTTTCGCCTATCTTCCAATGCAGACGCAGGCGGCCCCGTATTTTTTCTTCACCCATGCACCTGATGAGTCTTACCTCACCCGTGGTCGCCGTATGCACACCGCCGCAGGCCACCGCGTCGCAGCCCTCGATCCGCACGATTCGAATGGTGCCGGAGACCTTCGGCTCCCGCCGAAGATCGTAGTTTCCCAGCTCCTCTTCATCGACGAAGAAGGTTTCTATCCTCCTATTCTCGGCGATCAGGCCCATTGCCGCATCCTCCAATTGCAGCAGCTCCTCTTTTCCGAGAGAATCCGCCTCAATCTCGATGCTCGTGTTCTCTTCGCCCTGATGTACCGAAACGGTGGGAAGACCGAATTCCCGAAAGAGTATGGCCGAAAGAATGTGCTGACCCGTGTGCTGCTGCATGAAATCGAATCGGCGCTCCCAGTCCAGCTCGCCGCGTACCGTGGACCCGGGCTCCACCGCTTTGCTTTCCCTGTCCTCGGGACGGTCTTGCAGGTAATGGAAAATCTCGCCGTCCTTCTTTCGCACATCGAGAACCGGCACCCCGCCGATTTTTCCTCTGTCGCCGGGCTGACCTCCACCTTCGGGATAGAAGGCAGTGTCTTCGAGACTGAGAACGAACTTTTCCTTCTCCTTTTCGATCGATCGAACCTTCGCGGCAAACTCTGCGGTATAGGCGTCACGGTAGAACAGCGGCTGCTTCATTGTGTGCTCCTAAAGGCGGCCAAATCCTGCGGCCGATTTATATTCACGAAGGGCGGATATTCTCCCGCCCACTCGGCAGAGCCGCCCCGTGCCAATTCATTCCTCGTCTCTATTGTCAGGTGAGGGATTTTCTCCGCAACGGGACGGAGTTTATATGCCCCGCGGCGAAAGGCATCTTCCCAGTAGTGAAGATGCTCGCGGGGATACAGGGCGAGGAGGGGCTGCAGGCCTCTCTCGGTACGCGGGATCACCGCTCGTCCCGTCTCTCTCGCCTCCCAGAGACGCAGGAGAAAGGAGGGGTCGCGCACGAAGATATCACAGGCTGCCAGAAGGAGCCAATCCCGGACAAAGGGTATGACGGAGATGATCCCGCTTATGGGAGTGGGTATACCGGTGATATCGGGGATTACCGCATGGGCCAAGTGAGAAAAAGCCTCCGACTCTTTCGAGAGAATGCAGCTCTCGTCGGCCACCGAATCCACCGCCTCCAATGCATGTTCGATGAGGGTCCGTCCTTCATAGCGCACAAAGGCCTTGTCCCGGCCATAGCGTCTGCTTCCGCCTCCCGCCAATACTCCCGCCAGAAGATGAGCCATTCTTCTCACCCTACTCCATCTTTTCAATGCGGCAGGCGGCAACCTTCAGCTCGGGAATCTTGGATGCCGGATCGAGTACATCGTTGGTCAGCCTGTTCGCCGGTGACTCGTGGAAGTGGAAGGGGATGAAGACGCTTCCCCTGGCCACCCGGTCACTCTTTCGGGCGAAGATTTCTATGTCGCCCCGGCGGGTCTCTATCCGCACCCTGCAGCCGTTGCAGGCGCCGATCTCTTCCAGATCCTTTGGATGTATCTCCGCGTACGCATCCTTCGCGAAGCTGTTGAGAGGAGCCGAACGCCGGCTCAAAGTGGCGGTATGGTAATGGTAGAGCATCCTGCCCGTAGAGAGGACGTAGGGATACTCCTTGTCGGGGAGCTCGGCGGGAGGAATATAGTCTACGGGATGGAACCTTCCTCTTCCCCTCTTAAAGGCCCCATCTTTGTGAAGGAATTTCGTGCCGGGATGATCCTGAGCGGGAACGGGCCAGTGGAGTTTCTCCTCTTCGAGCCGCCGGTAGCTTATGCCGCCGTAGATCGGGGTGAGCTCAGCGATCTCCCTCATGATTTCCTCGGCCGAGTCGTAGTTCATCTCATAGCCCATCTTCTCGGCTAAGCGTCCGGTAATCCACCAATCCGGCATCGCCTCGCCGGGAGAGGGAACGGCTTTTCTCACCCGCAGCACGCTGCGGCCGCTGTTGGTAAAGGTGCCGTTCTTCTCGGCAAAGGCTGCGGCGGGAAGGACCACGTCGGCCAGGCGGGCCGTTTCGCTGAGAAAGAGGTCTTGCACCACGAGAAAGTCGAGCCTCTTCAGCGCCTCCTCCACGTGGCGGATGTTCGGATCGGAGAGCATGGGATTTTCTCCCATGATGTAGAGGCCCCTTACCTCTTTGTCGAAGGCGGCGTGCATGATCTCCACAACGGTGCGTCCCGCGTCCTGTGAGAGTTCTTCGATCCCCCAGGCCTTCCGGAACTTCTCAGCCGCATCGGGATCGGTGACCTTCTGGTATCCGGGATAGACGTTGGGAAGGCTTCCCAGGTCGCAGGCACCCTGCACGTTGTTCTGGCCCCGTAAGGGGTTTACTCCCGTCGATTCCCTGCCGATCTGCCCGGTAAGCATGGCCAGGTTCGCCAGAGAGAGGACATTATCGGTCCCCGTCACATGCTGGGTAATGCCCATGGCGTAGACGACGGCACTTTTCTCTGCCCCTGCGTAAATGCGGGCGGCATGCCGCAGTTTCTCGGCGGGTATCCCGCTTATCTCCTCGACCTTCTCCGGGCTGTACCGATGCACCGTCTTCTTCATCTCTTCGAAATTTTCCGTATGCTCGGCGATGAAGTCATCATCGGCGAGTCCCTCGGAGATGATAACGTTGAGCATGCCGTTGATCCATGCCACGTCGGAGCCGGAGCGCTGGCGGAGCCACAGGTCGGCCTTTTTCGCCAGGTCTATGCGGCGGGGGTCTATCACGATGAGTTTTGCTCCGCGGTCCATCGCATTGCGGATATAGGTAGCGGTTACGGGGTGGGTTTCGGTAACGTTGGATCCGGTAATGAGGATGCAGTCGGCATTACGTAGTTCTCCAATTGAGTTGGTCATTGCTCCGGAGCCGAAGGCGGCTCCTAAGCCTGCAACCGTCGGCGCATGACAGAGCCGGGCGCAGTGATCGACACTGTTTGTCCCGAATACGGCTCTGATGAATTTCTGAAACACGTAGTTCTCTTCGTTGGTACACTTGGCCGAGGCGAGTCCGGCGAGAGCCTCGCTGCCGTGCTCATCTTTTATTTCGCTAAAGCGGCGGGCCACAAGGTCGAGGGCCTCGTCCCAGGAGACCGTCTCGAATTTGCCGTTCTTTCGTACCAGGGGCCGGCTCAGACGCTCTCCGTCGGCAACGAACTCGTAGCCGAAGCGGCCCTTTACGCAGAGCCGTCCGTAATTCGGCTCCTCCTCGGCGCCGCGGACCTTTACGATCTTTTCGTCCTTTATCCAGAGGTCCATCTGACAACCGACACCGCAGTACACGCAGGTCGTACGCACCTTCCGGTCTATGTCGTTTAGCCGATGTCTCCGGACGAGGGCCTTCTCGGTGAGAGCCCCCGTCGGGCAGAGCTGGACACACTCACCGCAGCCGTCGCAGCTCGAATTCTTCCATTGGCCGAATTCCGGAGAGACAAAGGTATGCTCGCCCCGGTGAATGAAACTCAGCACCGATTTCCCCTGGATCTCCTCGCAGGCCCTCACGCAGCGTTCACAGCGGATACACTTTTCCGCATCGTAGATCAGTACAGGAGAAGATTTGTCCTTCGGCAGGCGCACATTTCCGAGGATGGAGGGAAATGTCCGGTTCTTTGTTACCCCGAGCTCATACCTATATGCGAGATCTTGGAGCCCGCACTCTCCGTCTCTGTCACAGACGGCACAGTCGTAGTCATGCTCGGCCAAGAGGAGCTCGAGGGTGGTGCGACGGGAGGACTCTATCTCTTCATCGAAGGCGGTAACCTGCATTCCCTCCTCCACCTCGGTGGTACACGCGGTAACGAGGCCTCTCCGCCCTTCGACCTTCACCACGCAGAGGCGGCAGGCACCGTTGGAACTGAGGCGGGGATGATAGCAGAGCTTCGGTATGCCGATCCCGTTATCCAAAGCGGTTTGAAGGAGATTGTCTCCTCTATGAGCGACGACTTCTTTTCCGTCGATCGTGCATCTCACCGAATCACGCATGAAGCAACTCCTGTCTATGCTCCCGTTTCTGCAGGGAACGCTGGAATTAAGTATAGTAGAACTCATATAAAGAGTAAAGGAGAGGAGCGCCGCAAAGGCGCCGCTGCTGCCTTATTGCCGAGATCGCCCTTCGATTGTATAGTGCAGAGACAAGAGGAGAAAGAGATGGCAAGAATAAAATCGGCATGGGAGATAGCCCTGGAGCGGACATCCGAAATAGAGGGAAACAAAGAATCGATCCGTGTCAACGCACTAAAAAAAGCGGGCAGGAAGATCGCCTCCGAATATATCAACGCCGATTCTTCCGACCTATTGAAACTCACCGACTCACTCAAATCCTATTCCAAAGAAGAGAGGCGAGAAGTGGAGAAGTCGGTGATAGAAGTACTCTTTGCCCAAATCAGCTTGCCGAGAAACGAGCAGTTCAAAGAAAAACTCGAGGAAAGCAAGAAGGCCCTCTCTTCTCTTTCTAAGAATGGGAAAAAGGTAAGCGCCATAATCGATGAGATCGCTCAATTTTTCCGTCAGTATCTCGAATACCGCGAACAGATAAGGGAGCGCTTGACTCAGCAGTACGGCCCGCAGCTCAAACAGAAGGAGGAGCAGCTCTCTCATCAATACGGCTATTCGGTGGAACTGCGGCCGGAACAGGATCCGGAGTTCAATCAATTATTGAAGCGAAATTTTCAGCGGCTCGAGGAGCAGTACCAGGAAGCCCTCGACCGTGCCCGGGAAGAACTTCGTACTTACTTTTTAGTATAGCTCTCCGTCGATTCGCCGCAGCCAGGAGGCAGGAATCTCGCTCACCGGGTTCACAAAACCGATGGACACGCTCTCCCGTCCGATGATTACCGTGGGAAGACCGAGAAGCTCATAATAGGCATTGACCGCCGCCCCGCCGGAATTGCCGTTGTGAATGACCGCATCGGTTTTAATAAGAAACCGTTCTCCCGACCGCTCGAATCCGCTCACGATGCCTCGGGTAAGAGAAATCGAAGCCCTCGAACCGGTACCGCCGATGCCGGGATAACCGAGGAAGGAGACCGGCTGTCCTATGATCAGCTCCTCCGGATCACCAAGACGGAAGTAGGGAAATAGGAATCCCGGGGGAATTTCCTGTCCGTAAAGGCCGGAAACGAGCTCCAACAGGGCAAAATCGGATTCTTCATTATAGTCTATCACCTTCGCCCGGAACATCTCCCGGGGCGGTTCCTGCGGCAAGTAGTTTACCGCTACGTAGAGGGGGTCGGATGGCTCGCCGGAGAAACCCCGCACCACATGCCAGTTGGTGAGGATCAATCCCTCTTCGTTGACGATACAGCCCGAACCCTTTCCGGCCTCTCCGATGATCTCCACCGTGGAGTGGAGGGCGTGCAGCAATTCGTCGTCCGTACGGGGGAAGGGAGGTATCTTCAGTAAGTCTGAAGGAACCGAACTACCTAAGCTCACGCGAAGGGCAAATCCTTCCGGATGCTCCTTTGAGACCTGGTCGAATACGGTGATGTAGTAGGTCCCGCCGGGCAGTTCGGGCTCATCCCGGGAACCGTCTATCACTATCGATTCGCGGCCGAGGAGGCTCTCCTCCACGAAATCCGCGTTGGCCCTGGTAAGTACGGGCGTCTCGTACCCGACGAGAAGATCCAGGTCCGCCGTTGTATCGAAGACATCAATTCGGCAGCGGGGAATTCCTTCGGGAAGTTCTACCGCGTAAATTTGCGCCATCCCCGCGTCGGGAGAGAGTTCGCCCCGATAGGTCATATTCGGCCTGATTTTTTGATGTTCCCTCGCCGAAATTATCTCGAGCTCGAGGGTAAAAGGCACCGCTTCCAATCTCTTCCAATTTTTAAAGGGGACCGAAGCCCGCTGATAGACTACATCTACATAGTAGAGCCCGTCTTTTAAGGGCGGATCGGAGAGGCGTGAGATAAAGAGGCTTTCGTTGTAGTCCTCGGAAGTGCTCAGAAAATCGACGTAATCATAGCTCTGTATCTCACTTCCCTGCTGAATGAAGAGGTCGAGATCCGCCGGCGACTTGCTTATACGCAATCGGACGGCGAAGGCATCGTCGGGCACCTCGAAGGTGAAGGTGCGGTATCCGCTTCCTTCACGGGAAACATCTACGCTCGAAGACACCGGACGTCTCGCCCGGAGTTCCGGAAAATCTCCATGATCCTCCGCCGCCCTCGCCTCCAGCACGGGAAAGGCAAGGAAGAACAAAACGAGAATCAGCGGGCCGAGAATGGGGGCCGGCACGTTTTTTCGTTCACAAGCATAGCGTCTCAAGATCCCTTCCTCCAACGAGGCCAATAGTAACACAATTCCTGCTCCGTGCCGAGGCCTCGAACAATCGGGTCGAAGCTCAGGGTGACATTCTTTTTGCCATGCGCTTAAACCGTTCCAAATCCTCATAATTCAAACCTTCCCACTGAAGAGGCAGGATGGTGTTGTTCTGGAAGAGCGGCTCCTCGGCCAAGGGATAGACGCTCCCCTGGAGACTCGCCTCCCAGAGGGCCGTACCGGGGACGGGAGAATATTCGGCTATCGAGAGACGCACAGCCAGACGTTCGGCCCGGCTCAGCGTCTCCTCCACTTCCCCGGACGTCTGACCGGGAAGACCGGCGAGGATATAGAGGGTGATGGAACCGGGAGCGAAGCCGGCGGCCAAGAGGCTCTCCACCGCCTTACCCGCCTCACCGGACCGGTGTTTAGCCCCCACCGCCAATGACTGCTCGTCGGCACTCTCGTATCCCAGACGAACCTCTTGGAACCCCGCCCGCCGCAGGAGCCTGGCCGTCTCGGCATCGATATGGCGCAGGTGGACCGCATTGGGCAGATAGAAGGAAAAAGTGTTCTCCGCCCTAATGGCCGCTTCGAGGAAGGGCAGAAGGGCCTGCTCTTTTTTCTCGAGCAGGGCATCGTCGTAGAAGGCGAAATTACGGGTCCCGAAGCGTCCATGCATCTCTTTTACCTGCTCCCACAGTCTCTCGCCGTCTCCCGCGGAAAAATGCGGCTCTATCAGGGCGGAGGCGCAGTAAGCGCAGCGAAAGGGACAGCCCCTGTTGAGTCGAATGACTCCGGCATCCTCCCACACTCCCGATATCAGCAGCGGATCCGGTGGAATTTTCCCGGCAGGAAGCGGCAGGCCACGTTCTATTAGAAAGCCGTCCAAGTTATCCGGGCCTTCCATCTCCTCCTCTATTTTGCCCCGGAAGGCATAATCTGCGCCGCAGACCTTTCGGCAATGCTCCGGCAGGAGGGTAGCGTAGGTTCCGCCGACGACGATGGGGACCCCTGGATAAAGTTCTTTTACCGTCCTCACCGTCTCCGCTACGCCGGGATACCAATAGGTCATTTGAGAGCTTACAAAGACAAGGTCGGGACGGGCGGCGGCGATTTGGCGGCGAAAACTCTCGGGCAAGATCCCGTAACGGCTGATATACCGCCCCGTGCGGGCGGCGTAGTCCCGGCGGAATTCTCCAAATGCCGACGCTGTTTCGGCAGCTCCCGGCAGCTCTTCGTCGAGCCGGAGGGGGAGGCGGTGAAATTTTCCCGTGCCGGTGCGTTTCCGCCGTACAGGCCCTAAAGACCGCTTCGTCTCCCGATCACGATAGTCGAGACCGTTGACGAAAGTGATCTCATACCCCGACTCGGCAAACCATCGTCCGATCCGCAGGAGCCCGTAGGGCTTGAAGAAGAGGTCGAAGAGGGCGAAATCGTAGACGGGGGGCTGTATAAGGAGGAGCGCCGGTCCCCGGCTAAGCCGTAGTTTCTCATACACTGGACACTGCCGATCCTTTTTGGTATTTTAGTAATGAACTAAGGCGCCGTACCCAAGTGGTAAGGGAGAGGTCTGCAAAACCTTTATGCAGCGGTTCGAATCCGCTCGGCGCCTCTTTTTTACTTCCTTCCATCTGTTCTTGCATATCTATCGTACAGGGCCAAAGCCGCCACCATAATCGCGTTGTCATAACTGCCCGTCCCCATTTTCTTTTGCACCTCTTCTACGGGGACCAAATGCACACGGATGCTCTCGTGGATATCAAGCCGCTGATCTCCGGCCGGCCGAAGTCCCTCGGCGAGAAAGGTATGGGTGTGATTGCTCATAAAGGCCGGATTGGGAGAGAGAACGCCGATCGTCTTTAACCCGTCGGCGGTGTATCCCGTCTCTTCCCGCAGTTCCCTTCTCGCCGTCTCATGCGGATTCTCACCGGGGTCAACGGTGCCGGCGGGAAACTCGAACGTCCCCTTTCCGCTGCCGTGCCGGTACTGCTCGACGAGGAGAAAACAGCTCCGCCCCTTGTCGTCCCGCGTAAGGGGAAGCACGGTTACCCAATCCGGGGCCTCTAAGAGATAGAATTTGCCCCTCTTCCCGCCCTCCGATTCTCTTTCCGCCTCGATGATGCGAAAGATCGAACAGGAGAGTAATTCCCGCCGCCTTATCTCGTTCCAGTTTTCCATGATTTCATCGTAACCGAGTTCGCCGCTTTTTTCCACTATGCCGCAGGAGGGCATTGCATTCATCTCCAAAGATTTTGATAGTGGTTCAAAAGATGTGGGAAGCTGAAGCAGGAGGATCGATACCCT
>CAZQNO010000024.1:6210-41791 GCA_964594775.1 uncultured Spirochaetaceae bacterium | reverse complement strand
GCGTCCAATACCGTGGAACCTACGGTTATCTTAATATCCATATGACCTCCTTTACCGTCTATTTTACCCCTTACCAACAGCCTCTTCCACCCGTCCGGAAAGCGCCTCTGCCGAAAGCCCATACTGTTCAAGCAACTCCTCGTAGGTCCCCGAGTGAATGTAGCGCGGGGCCTCATCTTTACCGAGAACGTTGATCGGTAGGTGGAGCTCCGGATCGAAGCTGCCGCCGCGGGAAAAGACGACCCGGCGGAAGGCGTTCCAGATGCGGCCGTTGTTCTGTTCGGCGATGAGAAGCGGTTTCTTCTTTTCATAGAGTTCCCAGAGAAGACCGGCATCCACGCTCGGCATATCGACCACATCGACTACAATCCCCTTTTTGTCACAGAGTTTCGCCGCCGCCAGGGCCTCGTGCACTCCTCGGCCGCTGGAAATAATCACCGCATTGGGGTCGGCGGAAAGGCCGAAGCGGTGTCCCTTTCCATAGGCAAAACGGTAGTCCTCAGCGTAGAGAACCTCCGACGGAGAACGCATGATCCGCAGGTAGACCAGGCCCCGATTGCCCTCCATGATCCATCGCATGACCTCTAAGACCTGCTTCGCACAGGAGGTGTCGATGACCGAAAGACCGCCGATCTGCTCGAAGAAGAGGATGTCGTCGTTGCCCATGTGGGTGGCCCCGTTGGTCTTCGTGTCGAAGTTGGCGGCGGTGGCGAGGAAGGTGAGGTCGAGACCGTGGCCCCTGCTGAGCCACCCGCCCCCCGCTTCGATAACCTCCAGTCGCTCCTGCTGGTTGATGGCGATACGGCGCATCAGGTTCCAGTTGAAGAAGGGACAGAAGGTGCTCACCCAGCTGTTTGCGCCGAGAATGGCGAAAGCCTCGCCGATTGCCATCATGTTCGCCTCGGCGATCCCGACGTTGTACGCCCTGCTTCGGTCACGATACGCCACTCCCGCTTCGAGGCCGCTGGTGGAGGCGAGGTCCGCGTCCACCGAAAAGACCCGCTCGTCTGCAGCGAAGGTCCGCATCGCCTCCTCTATCACCGTGCTCGCCTGCCGCTGCTGCCCCTTGGGAACCGTGGGAAGCGCATTTACGTCGAAGGAGATCTGCTTGTTCCGAGGCGGAGCCGGACGTATGAGGGGATTTTTTTCGAGGGCAAGGACCGCCGCCGTTGAGCCGGCGGCGGAAGACTGCTCGCCGCTCGCAGCTTTCCGGCCCTCCAGCTTATAGCCCATCCGGGCGGCCAGGCCTTCTGCGTACGCAGCGGCGTCTCCGCCGGTCCGGTTTTTACCGGCTCCGGTTTCGCCGTCCCCGATACACTCGAGGATTGCCTCCTCCCGCCGGCGCCGCCTGCTACGCTGCTGGGCCAGCTCGCTCTCCATCACCTCTTCAGTGAGGGTAACCTTGTGCCCCACCAAGAACTCGGAGAAGGCGCCGTAGCCCTTTTCGGTGTGCAGGACGATTGCCGTAGGGCGTCCCTCTCTGGGCCCGAACTTGAATATCCGCAGGGCGTCGAGCAGGTCACGGTAACTCCGCCCGTCCACCGAGTAGACGGAAAAGCCGAAAGCCTCCAGTTCTCCCTCCACGTTATCCATTGGAAAAGTATTCTGCCGGGGATTGTCCAGCTGCCCGCCGTTCTTGTCGATGAGAACACAGAAGTTGTCCACCCTCTTCGCGGCGGAGTACATCACCGCCTCCCAGACCGTCCCTTCCTGCAGCTCACCGTCGCCGGTGAGGGCGTAGACGTCGAATTCCGGGCCGCGCTTTCCCGCCAGGGCGAGCCCTTCGGCGACGCAGATCCCCTGCCCCATCGGTCCGGTAGGCAGATGCACCCCCGGCAGAAGCGGACCGGGATGACCGTTGAGGATGCTCTCGTAGGAACGGGAGTTCTTCAGCAGGCTCCGGTCGAAGTAGCCGAGGTCGGCATAGACCGATGCCATCGCGGCGACTGCGTGGCCCTTACTCAGGACAAAGAGGTCCTGCGGCGCGGTGGGATTCGCCACGTCAAAGTCCATCACCCCTCCGTAGTAGAGGGCGACTAAAGGAACGACGGAGGACATGGCCCCGCCGCTGTGTAGTCCCCGGTCAACCGCCTCGAAACCCTGTTCGAGGGTGTGGATCCGTATATCCGAATCCTTCAGTTCCAAAAATCGCTGCAGGAGCTCCTCCTGCAGATGCGGCCGAGTGTGTTCGTTCAGTTTCATAGCTCTTCCTGCTCTTCTCTATCTTTCTAGTGGTTCTTGTAGAAGTCGTCGATGGCGCTGCGAAGCTTTTCGTCCGAAACGCGAACTCCTTCTAAAGCCTCGCGCATGCGGGGAAAGAGGAGGGCCGTTTCCGTGATCTCCGCCGGCAGGGCGGAAATAATGTCCGCGAAGGGCTTGTGGCTTGCTTCGCCGATCCGGTTCAACATTAATCGCGAGGCCTTCTGCGGTTCTTTCCGGTGTTCGGGATACCCGCTGCCGAATTCGACGCTGAAAAGCCGCTCGAAGACAAAGCGGAGATTCACGTCTCCCGCCCACCCATAGCCCTGGTTGAGGGCGAGGGAGATGCAGTTGCCCCCGTTTATCTGCGCAAAGAGCCAGGCATCGAGAGAATTGAGAATGTGTCCGCAGATTACCCCCGGATACTGCATCGCCGAGGTGAGAAAACCCTGTCCCGTACCGCAGCCTCCTACCACAAAATCTGCGGCCCCCGTCGTGAGTGCCGCCGCCGCCATGAAACCGGTGTGCGTGTAGAGCAGGGAGGGCTCCTCGTCGGGACCGCTGTTGCCGAGGTTCAAAACCTCCTGCCCCGTCTCTTCCAATGCTTTTATTATGTCCGGGTTTTTCGACGCCGCGCTTACCTCATTTATTACCGCTATTTTCATATGCACCTTCCTTTTCCATTTCATCAAGATGTATCTCGCGGCCCTGCTGTGCCGATGCGGCCAGGGCCAAATCGAATTTCAAAATGTCCCTTCCCTCCTCCACGGTGAGAAGGGGCGTTTCTTCGCCCCGGATGGAGCCGATGAAGTTCCGGGTCGAGCCGAAGAAGCCCTCGGCCCAGTCGGTCTCTATTTCCGTTATATGGCGCCAGCCCTTTTGCGTAAAGATACTCACCGGCGCTCGGTCCATCAAGCTTCCGGTACACTTATTGAGCATGATCATCCCTTTCGTTCCGGTGATTTCGAACAATTCGTCGTTCGAGTAGTAGCGGGAGGGAATCTCGAGTTCCGCCGCATGGGCGTATTCGCAGCTGCCGTAGCGCAGCCCCTCCCGGTGCTTCCACATCATCACCGCCGGACTGTCGATAATCCCGTCGATCGAATCTACCCAGCTGACGACCTTCTCCACCGGCCCCAAGAGAAACCAGGCAACGGCCCAAAGGTGGTGGCCGTGATCGAAGGTCTGCATCCCCCGGCCGTTCTTGGTCTCCCGGCGGCGCCACTCCCAAGCGGTCTCGGGTACCGTCCAGCCTCCCGAGGCGCCGCTTATCATTTTGATGCGGATATTCGTCGGCTCGCCTATCTCTCCCTCTTCTATCATCTTCTTTGCCAGAACAACGGGACGGTAGAAGAGGTAGTTGTCCGCCACGCGGAAGATCTTTTTCGATTTCCGCGCCGCAGCGACCAAACGGTCCGCCCCCTCGAGAGTAATGGTCATCGGCTTCTGCAGAGACACGTGCTTTTCCCGTTCGAGCGCGTAGAGCGACATCTCCTCGTGCAGGGGTTGAGGGGTGAGTATCTCTACCGCATCGATACCGGGATTTTCGCAGATCCTTCGAAAATCGGTCTCGCTTCTCTTTACTCCGTATCGCTTCGCGGTAGCTTCGGCGAGTTGTGAGTCGATGTCGCAGACAACAGCCACCTCGGCGTACGGATTGTCTCTGTAGCCGTTTAAGTGCAAGTCCGAGATTCTGCCGCAGCCGATTACCCCTACCCGTAATTTTTCCATGCTCACCCCCTGCTGCGGCCCGCTCTAAAGGCCGATATCGTGTTTCTTACGCTGCACATTCTCGCACCAGTTCCCCACGTTCCATCGGCCGAAGACCCCTAGTCCGCCGAGCTCATTTTCCCCGTAGTAGACCGGAACGTGGATCACCGAGAGTCCGTCGCAGGCGTAGCCCTCTTCGAGGGCCTTTCGCAGTTCTTCACGGCTTGTCCCGCCGTAAAATCCCCGCACCCCCTTTACCGATTCGGCGAGCCCCTTATAGTCCACCGCTATCTCATCGTCGGTTTTGTAGTCACGGCCGAATTGTGCATCCTGAAGAGCGGAAATCGCCGACATTCGCCGGTTGTCGAAAAGAACAATCATCCCTCGGAGCTTGTGGGTCGCCGCGTCTATCAGAATCTGAGGATTCATCATGAAGCTTCCGTCACCGGTAAAGGCGATACTGTACATAGGAGCATCCGCAATCGCCGAGGCGAGAAGGGCCGAAACGGCGAAGCCCATGTAGGAGGAACCGGTATCGGTGAAAGTATAACCACGCTCCTCGTCCCGCACGATCTGAAAGCCGTTTGCCTGCACATCTCCGGCGTCGAAGAGCTTTGCCGCACCCTTTTCCGCGGCAAAGTCCACCACTTCCTTTATGGCCAGGGGCTGGGCGAGAAGCTCCTTCTTCCACTTCTGGTCGTAGAGCGCAGCGGCCTCGAAACGCTGCTGCGTAAAGGTATCCCACTCCTTGCGCTTTTCCACGCAGCTTTCGACCCAAGGCGAGGGACCCTGCTTCGCCTTGTCGATCTTCCTCTCCCGCAATACTGAGTTGAGACGGGAAATGACCGCCGCCGCATCACCGATGAGGGGGACTGCTCTATTATAGTGTAGAGCATCCTCCGAGCGGGAGTTAATATTGATCACCCGGAGAACCTTTTCGAACTGGGTGCCCGAGCTGTCCCACTGGCAGACTCCCCTCGCACCAACGGTAATGAGAAGCTCACACTCCTCTAAGGCGTAGTTCCCGCTCAGCGAGCCCTTCGAACCTCCGACGGTCATGTTCCGCTCTTCACTCGCCGGAATCAATCCCGGCACCTGGGGGCCATGCACATAGACCCCGCCGCTGCGGTCGAGGAGCTCCATAAGCGACTCAGCCGGCACATTCTTCGCCCCGCCTCCGGTCTTGATGCAGACCTTTTCGTGCTTCTCGATGAGCTCCGCCGCATCCTCGAAGGGAGCATCGCCTGCGGGAAGGGAGGGAGAGAAGGTCTCATCGGAGAAGGCCGGCAACTCCTCTAAGTTGCATCTCTCGAGAAAGGCGTGCTGGCTGTTCATCGGAAGGAGGAGGAAGAAGGGCATCTCGTGGTTCGGATCGTGCGTTGTGCGATAGCCCCACTTGAGGGCGGTAAATACCGACCAAGGGTCTCCCACCGAGTAGCCCGATCCCATCACCGAGACGAGTTTGAGGAAGAGATCCTGCTCGCTCTTGGGGATCTGCTGCATGTTCGGCCCCTCGTTGTGGGTCGTCTCGTCTGCAAATATATAGTAGTGTCCCAATCCGTTAGAGAGGGGTACGAGCGAGCCGGCGAAGGCATGCATGGCCCCCGGTCCTATGGAGGTAAAGACCGCCGCCCGTTCGCCGTACTGCCAACGCAGGGCCGCGGCGGCGTGGGATCCCTCAACCTCGTTGCGCACGTTCCACGTTTTGACTACTCCCCGCTCTTCGTAGACACGGAGGATTTCGCCGAGGTCGGTCGAACCGTGGCCGAACACACCGACGTACTTGCGGACACCTTGATTGAGCAGACCGAGAACCACCGCCTCACTGACCGTAATGTCCTGAAAACGTTCGAGAGCGCCGGCTTCAATGGCCTTGTGAGGGGTTCCGTGCTTCGCCACCGCCGCAGCGCGCCTCTCGACTTCCTTTATATGTGCTTCTAATGGTTTCATTTTCCTCTTTCCTCCGACTTTAACGTTAATGTCTGTGTAATACAATTTACCCCGAATGTCAAGGTAATTGTCCATGCACCACCGCTTGCTAACGGGTTTCCCGGGGGAATACCACAGAATTCTCTACTATTTCGTTGAATTTCTTTTGACAAGGGATTTAATTGATGTTACTATTACTTTAACGTTAATGTTTCAGGAGGTCGAAATGAAACGCAAAAGACAGGTAACAGTCCTTTTTATTCTGCTGCTCCTCGCCTCTCCCCTCTTTGCGGGCGGAGAAAAGGAAACAACGGAAGCGAAGGAAGGAGAACCGACGAAGGTAACCTTCTTCCACTACTTCTCCGGCACCTTAGCCGGCGGTGTGGATAAAATGGTGGAAACCTTCAACAGTGAAAATCCGGAGTACAACCTGCTTGCTACCCCGGTAGATCACGAGGCATTTAAAACAAGCATCCGCGTAATGCTCGCAGGAGAGAATCCGCCGGACTTGTTTTCTTACTGGGCCGGGGCCCGCACCAAGTTCCTCGTAGACAATGGTCTGCTTACTCCGATAGACGATGTCTACCAAGAGGCGGACCTCAACAACAAGTTTACCGATGCGGTTAAGCAGGCGGCGGCCTACGATGGAAAGAAGTACTTCATCCCCTTAACCCAGCACTACGTTGCGGTATTCTACAACAAGGAAGTTTTTGAGAAAGCCGGAGTGACTCCCCCGGAGACATGGGACGAGTTTCTCGAAGTCTGCGAGAAAATTAGTAATATAGGAGTAAAACCGATAGCTCTCGGTTCGAGAGAGAGGTGGCCTGCACAATTCTGGTTCGACTATCCTCTGCTCAGAACGGCTGGTCCCGAATATCGAGCAAAGCTGATGGCCGGTGAAGCCTCTTACACCGATAAAGAAGTAGTGCGGGCTTGGGAAATCTGGAAGGACCTAATGGACAAGGGGTATTTCA
The DNA here is from genome assembly GCA_964594775.1 of uncultured Spirochaetaceae bacterium. Taxonomy (GTDB): domain Bacteria; phylum Spirochaetota; class Spirochaetia; order DSM-16054; family Sediminispirochaetaceae; genus CAYFVU01. The sequence continues at coordinate 34,979 of CAZQNO010000024.1, read as the reverse complement.
TCGACAATCCCAACGCCTACGACTGGGCCGAGGCGGCCACCTTCGTAGGAAGCGGAGAGGCGGCAATGACCCTCATGGGTACCTGGTTTATGCAGCTGGACGGAGATATCGGCTGGAAGCCGGGCGAGGACTACGGATTCTTCCCCTTTCCCGTAATCGACGAGGGAGTGGCCGACACTGCCGTCGGTCCGATGGACGGCGTCATACTTCCGAAAGATGCGCAGAATCCCGAAGCGGCAAAACAGGTAATGGCGAGTCTCGGCCAGCTCGAACCGCAGAAGAACTTCAACTCGGGGACCGGCGCCATCGCTCCTAATAAGAATGTTCCCGATTCGGTCTACAACGAGCTGCAGCTGCAGGTCAAAGCTCTTATCGCCGAAGTCCCGAACTGGGCCTTCAACTACGATCTTGCAACTCCTCCGCCGGCCGCCGATGTCGGGTTAAACGCATTCTCCGAGTTCATAGGTGAACCGAGCAACTACATGAGCATACTTAAGAAGACCGAGGCGGATGCACAAAAGGCTTTCGCTGAAATGAAAAGCCAGCAACAGTAATCGCTTCTAAAAAAATCAGAGGTGTCCGATCGACCCGGCGGCCGGTCGGACACCATTTTTAGGGGACATATGAAAAGAACAAATGAATGGTCCACAGCGGTACAATTTCTCGCTCTCCCCCTTTTTATCTACGCGGCGATTCTCATTTTTCCTTACCTCTGGACTGTCTACTTCAGTTTCACAGATTGGAACGGGATCTCCGCCGACTACAACCTGGTCGGTTTAAAGAACTACCTCAATATTTTCTCTGACCGCGGCTTCAGTCAGGCCTTCTGGCATAATCTCCTGTGGATCGCGATATTTCTCACCGTGCCGACAAGCCTCGGCCTCTTGCTCGCCATTCTCCTCGACAAGAAACCCGTAGGCGCATCACTGTTTAAGACGATATTCTATTTTCCTATGGTCCTCTCCTATGTTATTGTCGGAATGATATGGACCTTCGTATACGAACCCCGGCTGGGAATATTGAACCTCGCCTTGCGCGGCATAGGCTTGGGAGAATTGAGCACCGCCTGGCTGGCAGAACCAAATACCGCCCTGCTGAGTATTATAGTCGCCGCCTCCTGGCAGCACGTAGGTCTCTGCATGGTTCTCTTTCTTGCCGGCTTGGCCACCATTAGAGAGGAGCTGATCGAAGCGGCGCAAATCGACGGCTGTACCACATGGCAGCTCTACAGTCGAATTATCATCCCCCAGCTCAAACACGTTACCGTCGTGGTTATCTCTCTTACCGTGGTCTTGGCCCTAAAGAACTTCGATATCGTCTATATCACCACAAAAGGAGGTCCCCATAGAGCCTCGGAAATTCTCACCACCTTTATGTTTCGGCAAGCCTTCTGGAACTATCGCATGGGCTACGCCAGTGCGGTGGCCAATATTCTCTTCCTTCTCGTAATAGTGGTAATAGCCGTCTACATGCGTCAAGTATTGCGTACATCGGAGCGTTAAATATGCAAGCAATGATTTCCGACGAACGTCGAAAGCTTAACAAGATCGTTTCCAAACTTTTTATTTACGGCTTTCTCATCTTACTGGCCTTTCTCTTTCTCCTCCCGGTGTACGGAGTAATCACGACAGCCTTACGTCCAAACAGCGAAATAATCAAAGAGGGTTTTTGGGCTCTGCCCAATCCTCCTAAAATGGACAACTTTATCGTTATCTTCGCGGGAGGGAAGATTCAACAATTCCTTTTCAACACCGTCCTCGTTACCCTACCGGCAACGGCTCTCTCAATCTCGATGGGAATCCTCGCCGGCTACGCCTTCGGAAAGATGAAATTCCGCTTCGACCTGCTCCTCTTCATCCTCATTATTGCGGGCATGTACATCCCTCCCCATGTCGTTCTTATTCCTATTTATATCTTTTTCAATGGGCTAGGACTCCTCGACACCATCACTTCCATTGTCATCGTCCACATCGGTTTCGGTATTCCGATCTGCACGATGGTTATGACCAATTTCTTTAGGTCTCTGCCCAACGAACTGAGAGATGTGGGTATGATCGACGGCTGCAACGATTGGCAAATTATGCTGCGCATCATGCTCCCCGTTGCCCAAGCAGCCCTTGTCGCTCTCGCCATTCTCCAGTTCACCTGGATATGGAACGACTTTATCTGGCCGCTGGTGCTCATCAAGACCGAAGCAAAGATGACGATCCAGCTTGGCGTCCTACAGCTGAGGGGTCAGTACGGTTTGGCATGGGGGACTCAAGCGGCAGCATATCTCATTGCTACCTTGCCTACTCTGACCTTCTTTCTCCTTCTCCAGAAACACTTTGTCCACGGGATGACATTCGGCGCGGTAAAGGGATAGAGACAAGGGGAGACACTGGGTGCCGTACATCCGACTAAAAGACATTGCAGAACACGCAGGGGTCTCCATCAACACCGTCAGCAGGGCGCTCAAGGACAAGCCGGATATCGGTGAGGAGACAAAGCAGCGGATACGGAAGATCGCCGACGAACTCGGCTATATTCCCCACGCAAATGCCTCCGGGCTTAGATCGAACAGAACAAAAACCATCGGAGTTATCATCACCCATTTTAATAACGCCTTCTATTCCCGCATTCTTCAAGGTATACACGATGCCATCGGTGATTCCGGTTATTCGATCCTGACGATGAGCAGCAACGAAGATATGGTGAGAGAAAAGGAACTCTTTGTTTCTCTCGTCTCCAACAGAGTCGCCGGGATGATCTTTGTTCCCTCTCAGGATATCGTCAACCAAATAGCGTACGACGCAATCAACGTTCCGCATATCACCATCGTACGCAAGGGAAACCAAAACACCCAGGACTACTTCATCATAGACTCTCACAAAAGCGGGACTCTCGCGGCGGAGCACTTTCTTTCTCAAAAAAGACGCCTGCCCGCCTACATCGGCTATGAGCTGCCGGTCTCCTGCAACAAGGCACGCTTGGACGGTTTTTCATATAGGCTCAAAGAGGCCGGGATAAAGCTCGATACGCAGAGGGTTCAGCTCTGTAACTCCAATGCCGAAAGCGCCTACACGGCCGCCGGCACTCTGCTCGACCGGGTATCGGGTATCGATTCGCTCTTCGTGTACAACGACCAAATGGCCTTCGGCGTACTGCGGGCGCTGAAGGACCGCGGAGTCACTGTTCCGAAGGACATTACCGTACTCGGCCACGACGACATCGAGGATTCCCGCTTCTTCAACCCCTCCCTCTCAACCATCCATGTATCCAAATACCGCCTAGGCTACGAAAGCGCCGAATGTCTATTAGAAAAAATTGAAACCTCCGAGTATGAATCAAAAAGCGTCATCTACAATCCGGAACTTATTGTAAGAGAATCCTAAAGGGGGTATCCTCTTAACAGCCATGAGTCCCGTCACCTTTCTCATAAAACCCGCTTCGAGCAGGTGTAATCTCGCCTGCACCTACTGTTTTTATCACGATGAGGCGAATAATCGCTCGGTACCCGACTACGGCACCATGGATAGCGAGACCGCATCCGTACTCATCGACCGCGCCTTCGAACTAGCCGCCGACGGTTATACGTTTTCCTTCCAGGGCGGAGAGCCTACTCTGGCGGGCCTCGATTACTTCGAGTACTTCGTCCGTACGGCAAGAGAAAAAAACCGGAAGAACGCCCGGCTGCACTTTGCTCTGCAGACGAACGGCACACTAATAGATGAGCAGTGGGCCCGATTCTTGGCGGAAAACCGCTTCCTCATCGGCCTCTCCTTAGACGGCTTTCGCTTGCTGCACGACACCGCCCGCCTTACGCGGGCCGGCGCAGGCACCTATTCGCCGCTGAAAAAGAACCTCTCCCTATTGCAGAGAGAAGGAGCCGAAGTAAACGTGCTGTGCGTCGTTACGCAAAACAGTGTTGATAATGCGGAGCGGATATATCGGCACTTCAAGAAACTGGGATTTTCGTGGGTCCAGTGTATTCCCTGCATCGATCCCTTTGAACATGGTGAAGAGTTGAGCCCCTGGTCTCTCTCAGCCCAGGGCTTTGCCGTTTTCTTCAAGAAGATCTTCGACCTCTGGTTCGAAGATTGGCAGCGGGGCGATCCCGTACATATAAGATGGTTCGAAAATCTCATAGGTATGGCCATGGGCTATCCCCCGGAAAGCTGCGGTTTGTCCGGTCGCTGCAGCATCATTCATACCATCGAAGCCGACGGGTCGGTCTTTCCCTGTGATTTCTACTCTACCGACCAATGGTATCTCGGCAGCATTAAAGAGATGCCTTTCGCGGAAATGACAGCGTCGGATCTCGCGAGAGAGTTCGTCGCCGGTTCCACGCAGATTGACCCGGAATGTAACGAGTGTCCCTATTTCTTCCTCTGCAGGGGCGGCTGCAGGAGAAACAGAGACGACGGTTTTGGAAGCTTGAAGATCAACCGATTCTGCAGCGGTTATAAGGATTTTTTTTCTTATGCCTTGGAGCGCATTTTGTATATAGCGGATTTTCTCAAGAGCCGTGAAATCAAGCCCGTGGAACAGGTCTAGACTCACGACAAGGGCAGGTTTCCCTCGGCGTCAAAGAGCAGCGGATAGGGCCCCTCGAGGATTTCGAGGGCCTCGTGATTCTTCACTTCATCGATCAATGATCCCGATACCTCCATCTCTTCGATCACCGCCGTGTTGCCGATCCGCACGAGGCGAACGGCCGCTTTATCCCGAATGAGGGAGGTCTTTATTGCCGCACGAATTGCCGAGCGGTCGTCGGGAAGGATCATCGGGATCTTCACGCTGACAGGCGAGTTTGACGTGAGGGCGTTCGGATAGGTCTCGGCCAAATCGAACTTCTCGAAGACCCGGCGGGTGGTGAAATCGGCAATGCCGAGACCGTTGCCGTTACCGTGCGTTGCCTCGGTGAGATCGAGCACGCTAATGCGGGTAACCGAAGGGCCGCCGCTGCCGATACCGGTGTGATATCGGCCGACTACGTTGGTATCGAGGCCGGTGCCGCTGATATCCTTCCCTATCGCATCGATAATCAAGGCATCCACGGAGGCAAAGGGAAGCCGGGCGAGGAGCTCGTTTGCCCGCTTTAGGAGGGCCGGTTCTCTCGACTCGATTTCACCGGCGGGAATGAGATGGATCTCCGCCGGCTCGTGGCGGGCGTCCTCTATGATCCCGAGGCCGAAAAGGATCGGTGCCTTCTCCAGAACGAGGCGGGCGATCTCGAGTACGTTCTCCGTCATGTGCTCGAAACCCAGATCGTGGCAGATCTCCGCGCCCTTCTGTTTGCCCAGACCGATAACGCTCATCTTCAGGAGCCCGCTTTCGATTATCCCCTTAAAGGAGGTATGGGCCTTTATCCTGTTGACCAGCACTATGCCGTCGGCCCTGAATGCGTGGGCATCCACATAGACGGGGAGCCCCGAACCGGTCGTACCGATCTGCACAACCTCCATAGAAGAGCGGATCTCCGCCCCCATTTCCTGTTCGCTTATGCCGAGACCTTCGAGCATCGCCTTCTGTCCCGCCGCATCGGCCCCGGCGTGGCTCCCCATCGCGGGTATGATGAAGGGCTTCATACCTGCTGCCTTCAGCTCATCGATCAAGGCCCGGACTATATCCGGCTGACCGTGTATCCCCCTGCTTCCGACCGCCACGGCAATCTCTTTATCTCCATCATCTATAGAGGGAAGCAGCTCTCTCACCTCGTCGAAGCGTCTTCGAAGCTCACTGCCGGGATTCTCCAAGGCTTCGCTCTCCAAATGATATGAAATGCGGTAGAGCTCCGGAATCGGCACCGACTCAAGTATTTCTCCGATATGATTCATTTTTTTGTCGCCTCAATGAGCCCATATTCGAAAAGGGCCTCTACCGTCCATTTGACCGCCTGTCCCACCACATGGGGGCATTTTTCGCGGTGAGCCCCGGCCTCATCGAACTTTCGATGCTCGTCCTCGTCGGGAAGGTAGAAGGGTCTGCCGAAGATCATCCGCTGCACACCGTGGCAGTTCACCGTCCCGAACTCTTCGATAAAGCGCCGGTGGAGTTCACGCACGGCTTCCAAGGTCTTGAAGCGGATTCCGCCGGCATCTTCCATGTCTTCCCGCCCCCGGCCGACAAAGCAGCCTATCATAAGAACCGAACCTGAATAGGCGCCGCAGGAGCCGTCTCCCTCCGTTCCTATTCCGCCGGAAAGGCCTGTTGCAGCCTTGTAGACCGCGTCGGTCTCTTCGTTCCTCAGTCCGAGCAGTTCCTGAAGCGCCCCGTAGGCGCATTGCGCGCATCCCCGGTACTTTGCTTCGTAGTCGAAGCCTAAGCGATAGGCCCGCTGCAGAAATTCCTCTCTGCCGCTACTCATTCTTGAAACGCTCCTGAAAGTGCATGGCGGCAAAATCCCGTTCGCCGGCCCGTTTCGCCGCCATGCAGTAGATGTAGGAAATCGGAGCTGCCGGCGAACCGACATTCGGGTGATAGCCCCGGCCTATGCTCACCACATCCCCGTCCTCCACCAAAAAGACCCCGTAGGGGCTGTCCAGCTCATCGTAGACCAATTGCACCCCAAAACCGCCGCCCATGGCGAAGTAGGTGTAGACCTCCTCCTTCTTCTCGGCGTGCTCGTGGGGAGGCCAGGCGGTCCATCCTCCCACGGATCCCAGACACTGCCCCATCATCAGACGGTCGCAGTCGAAGTTTGCATCGATGAACTTCCACACGTCCCGGCGGCTGTTGCGCCCGGGCGAACCCGCCACCGCGTGCCGCTGAGGGTCCGCATCGACCTCCGCGAAGGTAAATACCTTCACCGGGTAGGCCCGCGCGGCCGGGGCGGCATAACGCATCACCACGGCGGTTTTATCCGCCTGCCGATCTTCTGCCGGCCGGACACCGAGTTCACACTTTGACCCGATCGGCAGGTAGATCATGTCCCGGAAGCCGAGCAGGAAGGTGCCGCCTGTTTCACCGGGGCCCACCGCTTCAGTCTCCCCAGCCTCATTAGCCGCCGTCTGTACTTCCACCGAACCGTCGATCACCACCAGCACATTCTCCTTGCCGCCGGTTTCGATGGTCCGTCGTTCGGTAAGTTCGATCCGCTCCACCTCTATGAAATCGAGTCCGAGTTCTTTCGGCTGCAAGATCCTGTTCAATTTATCCCGTTTAAAATGAACTATCGAATCCACGATTGGGCCCCCGCCGCTAAGTGATGCAGTACGCTATATACTCGGTAAAAATACCCAAGCTTCGCACCACTACTACTAAAAAAAATTATAAAACTCACCGAGTTCCTCGGTCGTTACATCGAATACGGACCCCGTCTCCGGAAGGGCTTCGTGCTCCATGAACTCGGGAACCCGTTCAGACTCTTCGCCGAGCCCCGCCCTTCGGTTGAACTCACGTTCGGTAAGAAGGGTCTGTTTCGAAATTTCGCGAAGCTCTTCGTAGCCGATATGCTCTCCCGTAAAGGCCTCCACGAGACCCTCTATAACCTTCGGGTCGGCAAGGGAGACGCGGGCGGTGAAGAAGCACATCCCGAGAATGTCGAGGATTGTCGTATTGATATGAAGGTCGCGCACCGCATCGACCTGCACACGGGGATTTTGATGATCGATGTCGAGGACGATCGCGTTTCCCGCCGTGTGGTCGGCCCCCATCGGGCTCATAGCGTAGGTGACCCCGAGTCCCTTGATCGCCCGCGGATCGTAGGCCGCCATACCCTGTCCCTTTACCGAGGGGACCCGCGTGATCCCGTAGACCCGTCCGCAGGTCGTGCCACCCGAAGCGGCGATGTGGCCAAGGGGCGTCCCCCCGCCTATCTCTTCGATTATTCTTCGGGCCCCTTTATAATCTCCAAAGGAAAAGAGCCCGGCCTCTGCCAAAACTCCCAGGGCTACGCCGGTCTCGATGGTATCGATGCCTATGTCGTTGCAGAGGTAGTTCAGTTCGGCAACCTCATCGAGATCGGAAATGCCGATGTTTGAACCGAGAAGACTGATGTTCTCGTAGTCCACCGAGCCGACCAGTGGCGAACCGTCGGCCCGCACATACTTGTTCGAACAGCGGATCACGCAGCCAGGCATACAGGAATGGGCGGTCAAACCGCCGCGGCTCTTAATCGTCTCGTGAAGCATCGGGGCACCGATGCGCTCGGCCTCCGCGAATATTCCCTTGCTGAAGTTATTTGTCGGCAGTCCGCCGAGTGCGTTCACATTGAGAAGGGTCATCGCCGTACCGTACATGGCGAACTTTTCGCCGGTCACCGGATGCTCACGAAGCGTAGTAGCGAAATCTTTTGTTATTCTCTTTACTGCCTCGTTTTTCGCATAGGGATTTTTGCAATCACTGTCGTCGATGATGATCGCCTTCAGCCCCTTGCTCCCCATCACCGCGCCGAGACCGCCGCGGCCGAGGTTTCTGCAGGGCTCACCCTCCATGTCGTTTATGCTTATGCAGGCCGAAGAAAGCCGCCGCTCTCCTGCGCTGCCGATCAAAAGGAGCCCGACCTTCTTTCCGAACTTCTCCAAGAGAAGCTTCGAAGCCTCGTAGGTGTTTTTTCCCTTCACGAAGGAGAGGTCTTCGAAGCTCACCCCTTCATTAGAAATTTTTAGCCCCAACGAAGGGAAGTCGTCCTTTCGACAACTTCCCTTGAGTACAAGTGCCCGAATTCCCAGCCGCCCGAGTTTGTAGGCGGCTACTCCGCCGGAGTTTGATTCCTTTATCCCGCCGGTGAGAGGGCTCTTCGCTCCCGCCGACAGCCTGTTGCAGCTCGAGAGTGTCGACCCGGCCATCAGCCCTGGGGCTATGACCAGACTGTTCAACTCTCCAAGGGGATGGGCCGTAGGGGCTACGTGGTCATTGACAATAGCTGAGGTCAGTCCCCTTCCCCAGAGACGCCGATATTTTGCCGGAACCTCTTTTTCTGTGGTTTTCCTGCTTCCGCAATCTACCTCGATTATTTTTCGAACCATTATGCCCTCGGTGTTTTCGGTCTGTTCACCGGCCAGGTCGGTTCCTTGCCGCTGAGTATTTCGTCGATTCCCTGGGCCGCGTGCAGCGCCATGCGCCTCATGCACTCGGTCGTCAAAGCGGCGTTGTGCGGCGTCAGGACCACGTTCTCCAGCCCGTACAGCTTGTGGTCCGCAGCCGGCGGCTCCTGCTCAAATACATCCAGCCCCGCCCCGGCGATCTTCCCCGCCTCAAGGGCCGCAACAAGCGCCTCCTCGTCTACTACGTCTCCCCGCGCCCCGTTGATCAGATAGGCGCTCTCCTTCATCAAGTCGAACTCTTTCGCCCCGACCGACTTCTTCGTATCCGGCGTCGAGGGTATGTGTACGGTTAAGAAATCTGCCGCCTCGAAAATCTCATTCCAGCCCTCCACCTTCTTCACGTACTCCGGGAAATCTCCCGCTTTGAGGTACGGGTCGTAGCCGATTATCTTCATCGACAGCCCGTGGTAGGCCTTGCCCGCCACCAGCCGCCCGATCTTTCCCATCCCCAGCACGGCGAGGGTCTTGCCCTCAAGGTCCACTCCCCGCACACGGTTTCTCAGCTCCCAGTCGCCCCCGCGCACCGCCTTGTCGCCCCGCACGAAGTTCCGCCCCAGCGCCACGATCATCCCCAGCGCCCACTCGGCCACCGTGTTCGAGTTCGACTCCACCGCGTTCGTCACCCAGATGCCCATCTCTTCGGCACGTTTGACGGCGATGTTGTCCACCCCCACCCCGTGCCGGCCGATGACCTTCAGCTTCTCTCCCGCCTCCAGCACTTCCTCGGGAAAGGGTGCCGTGCGCGCCAGTATCGCATCGCAGTCGACCACGTCCTTCTTTATTTCCTCTACCGTGATCCCGCTTCCCATCTTTATCTCATAGCCCTTCTCTCTTAAGAAGGCCTTGCCCTCTTCCATCACATCCTGCGGAATCAATACCTTGTATCCCATATCCTCTTTTCCTCTCTCTCTTATTTCTTGTACTTCTCGACTATTGAACTGTAACCGCCTTTCAGTATCGCGATATCAAGCGAGCTCATCACCATCTGCATGTTCCCTTCGGGGATCCACTTCTCCAGCAGCGCGTCGCTTCCGTGCATCGCGAAGACCTTTCCTTCCTTCTTCGCCGCCGCGGCCACCTTTCCGATGGCGCTCTGCACCACCTCGCCCTGCGTCTCTCCGGGCACTCCCATCGAGATCGCCAGGTCGTTCGGCCCGATAAGCAGCACGTCGATCCCCTCTACCGCCGCTATCGCCTCTATGCTCTCTATCGCCTCTTTCGTCTCTATCTGCGCGATCGCCAGCGTCTCCTCGTTCTGCCGCTTCATGAATGTCGGCGCGTCGCTTCCCATTCCGCCGAAGGCGGTGTGCACCCCGCTGCTTCCCAGCCCGCGGATGCCTACCGGCGCGTAGCGCGCCCAGCCGGCCAGCTTCTCCGCCTCCTCGGCGCTGCTGATCATCGGCACCATCACCCCTTCGGCCCCCGCGTCCATTACCCGCGAGACGTAGCCCTTCGCCAGCTCCGGTACCCGTACGAATATCCCGATCCCCGCCGACCGGGCCACCTTCGCGATGTCCGAGAAGGTCTCGATCGAAAAAGGTCCGTGTTCCATGTCGAACATGATAAAATCCAGCCCCGCCGCCGCCGCTGCCTGCGCGATACCGGGGTTGCGCACCATCCGCACCATGCTCCCGACTATCCGCTTGCCGCTTCTCAGTTCCTTAACTGCCATTGTGTTTCCTCCAGGTGTTTATGTATGAGTATATTTATTAAGTGTCTTCTCAATTCTCGCATTTATTTACCCAATAGTACATCGGGTATAAAGAGAGAGACCTCCGGAAAAATTACGACTATGAGCAGGACCACCGCCAGGGGAAAAAGAAAAGGCAGTGTCGCGCGAACGCAGCGTTCGAAAGGGATTTTCGAAATCCCCGAAAGGACGTAGAGCACTACTCCTACCGGCGGGGTCAAGAGTCCGATCATTAGATTGAGCACCATGATGACGCCGAAGTGGGCCGGATCGATTCCCGCCTGCAAGACTACCGGCAGCAGTACCGGCACCAGAACGATGATTGCCGCGACGGTTTCCATAAAAAAGCCCACTATGAGTAACAAGACATTCAGCATGAGGAGAATGAGCACCTTGCTGTTCGTCATGCCGAGGAGAAAGGAGGCGAGTTCTTGTGTCACATTTTCACGGGTCAGCACCCAGGCAAAGACGGTAGCTGCGGCGACTATAAAAAGCACCGATATGGCCGTTTCGATAGAATCTAAGGTAACCTTCATCAGTCGCCGCAGATTGAGCGTCCTATATACTATTATTCCTAAAAACAGTGCGTAGGCGGAAGCCGCCGCCGCCGCTTCCGTCGGAGTAAAGACGCCGGCGAGAATGCCGCCGACTATGATCACCGGAGTGAGAAGAGAGAGAAAGGCTTTTCGAAAGCTCGTCCACAGGTTTATCACGGAAAATGAATCCCCTCGCGGATAATTTCGTGCTTTCGCGTACCAGCTTATGAGAATCATCAGGGAGAGAGCCATTAAGAGGCCGGGAACTATGCCGGCGAGAAAGAGTCTGCTGATCGACTCGTTCGCCTGCACGCCGTAGATTACCATCGGCAGTGAGGGCGGAATGATCGGACCGATCGTGGCCGAGGCCGCCGTAATCGCGACGGCGACCTCCCCTTCGTAGCCGGCGTCCTTCATCGCCTTGATCTCTATGCTGCCGAGGCCTCCCGCATCGGCCACCGCCGCGCCGGACATGCCGGCAAAGATCACCGATGCAATGACATTGACGTGTCCGAGTCCTCCCCGCAGCCAGCCGACGATGGCATTGGCAAAGGAAAAAATTCTGTTGGTAATCCCGGCGCTGTTCATCAAGTTGCCGGCGAATATGAAAAGCGGCACGGCAAGGAGGGGGAAATTGTCCACCCCCTCGACCATTCTGTGGAGGACCACCAGCTCCGGATAACGGCCGATAATCAACAGATACACGAGAGACGAACCGGCCAGTGAAATCGCCACGGGCAGGCCGATGATGATGAAAAGCGCAAGAGCGCCGAAGACCAGCAGTAGTTCCATATGTCGGTCCCTATTCCTTATTTCGAATTCTTTGTACCAGGAGCCGCGTCTTTACGACTGCGGCAAAGAGAAAACCCACCAGCACCGTGTAATAGAGCACGCTTCGCGGCACGTTTATCGTGCTCATGCGCTGCCCTATCGCAAGGTTCCCGACCCGCAGGGCGAGAAAGGCGGAGACGAGAAAAAAGAGCACCACCAGTATGTCCACGACAATCTTCAAAACTCGGTGTACAGTACCGTGCACGTACCGGTAGAAGAATTCCACCGAGATGTGGGCCTTTCGCCGCACCCCGATCGAAAGGCCGAGGAAGGTCAGCGCCACTAAAAAGAAGCGGGCGACCTCCTCGGTCCATGTGATCGAATTGTTAAAACCATAACGGGAAATTACCTGAGAGAGAATCAGCGCAAAGAGCACCCAAAACATTCCAAAACCGATCCACTCGTCGACGGTGATCTCTTTCCAGTGGAATTGGCGTTCCTTTTCCGCTTCCGCCTTCTCCGTCTCGAATACGAGCTCGCTTAGGTGCGGTGATGCTTCTTTTTCCGGTTCGCTCATCGGTAATCCCCCGCTGATTTACTTAAGTTTCTTGATCTGATTGTAGAAATCGAGGCTAAAAGGTACCCTATTGTCCTTGATGTATTCAACCACCGCGTCCTGGAAGGGACCTCTGTCGACCTCGTTGACCGTGACGCCGTCCTGGTTTTCGAACCAGCCGCGGTCTTCCTTCTCTGCGTTGCGGATGTCATTGCTGCACTTTACCGCGGTCTCTCCGTAGACCTTCTCGAAGATTTTCTTGTCCTGGTCGGACATGTCGCTCCACACGCTCCGGCTGATGACGAAGAGGTGGCTGTCGAAGATGTGTCCGGTCAGGTTGATGAACTTCTGCACCTCGTGGAATTTCTTTGCCTTTATGGTGGGAAGCGGATTCTCCTGAGCATCGACGGTTCCCTGCTGAAGAGCGAGGTAGACCTCGGCAAAGGCCATGGGAGTCGGGTTCGCGCCTACAGCCCTGGGGAAGATCAGCATGAGCTCGCCGCTGGGAACACGGATCTTGAGGTTCTTCATGTCGGCGGGCTTGTTGACCGCGAAGTTGGAAGTGACGTGGCGGGCGCCGTAGTAGGTGGTGCCGAGGACCTTGTGACCGGTGCGCATCTCGAATTCGCCGGTCAATTCACTGAAGACATCGCTGCTCGTATAGGCTTCCCAGTGGGCGAAGTCTCTGAAGACAAACGGAGCGATTCCCGCGGTAATGTCACCGTAAACGTCACCGGCGTGGGTAAGACCGAGCGGCATTATATCGACGGTACCAAGGGCGAGACCTTCGAGGTTAGCGCTCTCTTTTCCCAGAGTGGATGCCGGGTAGACCTTTACCGTGTAACGGCCCTCGGTCTCTTCGGCAATTTTCTCAGCCGCATACTCGGCCCATTTGTGATACGGGTGGCTGGTCTCGAAGATGTGGGCGTAGGAAAGTTCAACGCTCTTCATTTCCTTCGGCGCAGCCTGCTCACCGCTGCCTGCCTCCTGCTGTCCTCCGGCAAAAGCCGCACCGGCCGCAACAAGACAGACAAACAACAGCGTCATTGCCATTCTCATGAATCTTTGATTCATCGTGTTCCTCCTTTTGGAATTGTGTAAATTGATATCGTATTTTCGCTTCAAATTTGAAATTTGTCAAGAACTTATTTCAAATTTCATATTAACATTTATTGAACATAGTTTTATTGTAGTGTATACTGGCGAAAATAATCCCTACGAGGAATTAACCGGATCATGAATATGAATTTCAATCGTTCCAGCAGAGCAGAAGCCATAATGGAGTATATCGAAGATCAAATTCTCCAGGGAAAGTGGGAATCCGGCGAACGCGTTGACGATTCTCAACTGGCGGAGGAATTGAATGTCAGTCGAAACAGTGTACGAGAGGCGATGGCAAGACTCGCATCTCTGCGCGCATTAGAAAAACGTCAGTGGGCAGGCTATTTTATCCCCGTTATCACGAGGGAGGAGGCACGTCACACCATAGACATTCGACTTAATCTCGAAATCCTCGCCCTCACCTTGTTCATGGAACAGGTAAGCCCCGAAGTAATCGAAAGCATAGAGGCCTCGGTCCATCAGTCGGAGGCGGATTTAAAGAAGGGTGATCTCAAGACATTTATCAACAGCGATTACCTTATCCATGAAATCATTCATAAGCACACGGGCAATCCATGGATTCCTCATTTCATGAACCAGACTCGGTACTCCATCGACCGGCTGCGCCACCTCGACAAAAAAAGAGACTTTGAAACGATTGCAAGAATCAGCATAGCGGAGCACTGGAAGATGATCGAAGCGATCAAGGAACAAGATGTGGAAAAGGCTATCGAAAGCATGAAGGTGCAGATCCAACACCACTGGGAGCGTCTCACCGAAGTGTTCGATTCGCAGAATTCGGGCACACAAGCTGAATAGTGATAAATATAAAACGTTAAATTTCAAATTTGATATTGACTCCCGCTCTTTTTCATGAGAGGATTGTCGGCATGATAAAGACAAGCATATCCACAGCAGTGCATTACCGCTATTCTCTGGAAGAGGCAATCCGCCGCTACGCGCGGATGGGATACGACCAGGTGGAAATCTGGGCCGGCCGGCCTCACGCCTATTGCGACGACATGACCGACAAGGCGGTCCGCCGCTTAAGGGACGTACTCGAAGAGACGGGACTCGACATCTCCTCCTGGATACCCGCACAGTTTCGCTATCCGACGAACCTCGCTGCACAAAACGAGACGGTCCGTGCGGCCAGCGTCGACTACATCAAGAAGAGCATCGACGCAGCGGCTCGTTCGGGCTCACCACGACTGAGCATCTGCCCCGGTTACAGCCTTATAGACAAGCCCTTTGCCGCCGCCCGGGAGGCGATGTTGAAGAGTTTCGCCGAACTCGTCGAATTTGCAGGGAACGGGACGGGAACCGCTTCCTCTTCCGAGGCCCCGGTCCTCCTGATAGAACCGGGCAACAGCTGGGAAACCGACCTCATAGTCACCGTGCAGGATGCGATCGAGGTGATCAAAGACCTCGGCAGCCCGAAGAACCTCGGCCTCGTTGTCGATACGGGCCACTGCCACATAAACCAGGAGCCCCTCGCCGACATTCCCCGGATCGTGCAGGGCCTGCCGATCCACTACCACATCGACGACAACAGAGGGGTCTCCGACGACCATCTCGTTCCCGGCAGGGGAATCATGAACTTCGACGCCTTTCTCGCCGCCCTCGGCAGCGTGCACTACGAAGGAGCTCTGACGGTGGAGCTTGGCTTCGGTTACACCGTCGATCCCGACCCGGCGGCTATGGAAAGTCTCCAGTGGCTGCAGGAGAACCTGCCGAAGGCGGGACAGTAGCGCGACAGGAAAAGGAGAAGGGTATGAGCAGCCGCAAGAGCAGCGAAACTAGTCAAGGCCGGTCCCGCCCCCCGAACTACGTGCGCCGTCCCATGACTATCGGCATACGGCCGACCATAGACGGCAGGCGCAACGGCGTGCGCGAGGCGCTGGAGGAAAAAACAATGGCTCTCGCCCGCAACGCCGCGGTTCTCATCGAAAAGAAGCTGCGCTCTCCCGACGGCAGCCCGGTACGCTGTCTCTTGAGCGAAACGACCATCGGCGGGGTGAGAGAAGCGGTGGAGGCCGACCGGCGATTCCGCGCCGCCGATGTCTGCGGCATCCTCACCGTCACGCCCAGCTGGTGTTACCCCTTCGAGACACTGAACCAGGATCCCCTCGCTCCAAAGGCGGTCTGGGGCTTCAACGGAACAGAGCGCCCGGGGGCGGTCTATCTCGCCGGCCTCGCATCGGCCCACGACCAGATAGGCGATCCCCTCTTTAAGATCTACGGTCGTCACATCCAGGACAAGAAGGACAACTCGGTCCCCCAAGATGTCGGCGAAGACATCCTCCGTTTCGCCCGTAGCGCCGTTGCCGTTGGCGCGATGCGCGACGCTGCCTACCTCTCCATAGGCGGGGTGAGCATGGGTATCGCCGGCTCGAAGGTCGACGACTCATTTTTGCGGGCCTATCTCGCCATGCGCTATGAGTACGTCGACATGTCCGAGCTCGAAAGACGGATCGAACGGAACATCTTCGATCAAGCGGAGTACGAAAGAGCACTTACGTGGGCGGCGGACAAGCTGCAGGAGATGGAGGACCCCAATCCCGTCGATCGTCGGCGTGATGCAGAACAGAAGAAAGAGGACTGGGAGCTGTCGATCAAGATGGCGCTCATCATCCGCGACCTCATGCTCGGCAATCCCAAACTCGAGGAGACAGGCTATCGGGAAGAGGCAGACGGCCACTACGCCCTTGCCGCCGGATTCCAGGGGCAGCGGCAGTGGACCGATTACCGGCCTACCGGCGATTTTGCCGAGGCGGTCCTCAACTCTCCTTTCGACTGGAACGGGATCCGCCCTCCCCTCATCCTGGCCACGGAGAACGACCACCTCAACGCCCTGTCGATGCTCTTCGGTAACCTCCTTACCGGCCGCTCGCAGATCTTTGCCGATGTGCGGACCTATTGGAGCAAGGAATCGATCTCCCGCATCGCAGGAATCGAAGGTGATCCGCTTCCGGAGATCAAAACCGACGGTTTCATCTATCTCACCAACTCCGGAGCCGCCGCCTTAGACGGCAGCTGTGCCGCCGAGAGAGAGGGGCGACCGGTAATGCTCCCCTTCTGGGAGCTCACCGCTGAGGACGTGGAGAAGAGTCTCGAGGCGACCCGCTGGGGCCCGGCAAAACTCACCACCTTCCGCGGCGGCGGCTACAGCTCATCCTTCACCACCGGCGGCGACATCCCCTTCACCATGCTGCGGCTCAACCTCATTAAGGGTATCGGGCCGGTCCTTCAGATCGCCGAGGGAAGATCGATCGAGCTGCCGGAGGAAATCTTCGGGGCAGCCGTCGGCCGGACCGACCCTACCTGGCCGAAGACCTTCTTTGTTCCCCGGACCACCGGACGCGGCGCCTTCCGGGACGTGTATACGGTCATGAAGCGGTGGGGAAGCAACCACTGCGTCCTCTGTTACGGCCACTACGGCGCCGACCTCATTACCCTCGCTTCCCAGCTGCGTATCCCCGTCTCGATGCATAACGTCCCCCAGGAGGAGATCTTCCGCCCTACCTACTGGGACCACTTCGGCGAGGAGGACAGCCGGTCTGCGGACTTCCAGGCCTGCAAGAGCCTAGGCCCGCGCTATGGGCGTTATTGAAGGAATTTTTTGTTACCATCATAACTCCGTATTTGACAAACTTAACAGCTCGCGGTATAGTACATTCCAGATGGATACAAGCAATGGATAATAAAAACGATAACGCGCAGCAAACCGAAGACCTCTGGAAGCCGAGCAAGCAGAATCTCAGGATCAGAGAGATCCTTTTCAAGCTAAAGAGCGAAAAGATCGTTACGGTGAAGGACCTTGCCGAGGCCTTTAACGTTACAAAGATGACCATATATCGGGACGTCAACACGCTTCAGCAAAACGGCCTTGTTACCTTCATAAACGGGGTGCTGGTCTACAACGAAAGAGCCGAAGAGCGCGAGAACCAAGGAAGAACAGACATCACTTACGATCTTCCCACCGAAATCCACCGCAACACGGAGGAAAAGAAACGGATCGTAAGGCGGGCCGTCGAATTACTGGAGGACGAAGACACGATCTACATTGATTCGGGTTCCACGATGGAGCTCCTTTCCCGCGAAATTCCAGAGAATAGAGATCTTGTGGTGGGCTGCCATGCCTTTTACGTACTGGTGAATATTCAGATGAAGAAGGGCTGCGACATAATATTTCCCGGCGGCTACTTTCATCCCGATACCTTTGTCTTTGAAAGCGAGGAGAGCGTGCAGTTTATCAAGAAGAACCGCATTAATAAGGCCTTTTTCGCCGCCGGCGGTGTGAACGCCGAACTCGGAGTAACCTGTGCCAATCCGTTTGTGGTGAATATAAAACGGGCGATACTCGAAACGTCTCACACAAAGATCCTTTTAGTCGATTCGTCCAAGTTCAATACAGTAAAGAAGGTCTACTACGCGGACCTGAACGAGTTCGACGCAGTGATAACGGACGGAGCTATTCCCTCGGAATATAGAAAACTCATTGAAGAGGCGGGATTAGAATTATATATCGCCTGAGCGATTTGTGTTTTCTTTATAATATTGTTTGACTATTATAACATTTAGGGTTATTATCGTAAAAATGACTGGGGCCGAATATTTAGCCGAATTCTTTATTCGTCACGAAGTGAGCCATGTTTTTCAGGTACCGGCTGTCCTCCGCCGGAGCCTCGTCCATATGGAGGCGGCGGGTATTGCGAGGGTTACCACTCACAGTGAAAAAGCGGCTGCCTACATGGCCGACGGATATGCCCGTAGTTCTCAACGGCCCGGCATCGCCATGGCTCAGTCTGTCGGAGCGGCGAATCTTGCCGCCGGCTTGCAGGACGCCTATCTTGCCCACTCACCGGTTATTGCTTTGACCGGCCGAAAACTCCACGAAGCGTGGCGGGGAAACGCCTATCAGGAAATCGATCATGGGCCGATCTTTGCGCCGGTGACAAAATTTTCCGCTTCCGTCGAGACTGCTGCCCAGCTCCCCTTTTTCCTGCATCAAGCCTTCCGTGAGGCTCTCGCCGGATCCCCCCGTCCCGCACACCTCGACATCGCAGGATACACCGGTGAGTTAATCGAGAGAGAGGAGATATCAGAATCAGGCGGTCGAACTTCCTATACCTCCTATCCTGCTCATCGTACACTTGCCGACGAGGCCGAGTTAAAAGCGGCGATGGAGCTCTTGGAAAAGTCAGAGCGGCCGGTATTAGTATTCGGGAGAGGCGCCGTCGCCTCGGAAGCGAAAGCTGAGATCTGGGCCCTCTCCGATCTATTGCAGATCCCCCTCGCCTTCTCCTGTCATGGGAAGGGCCTCATTCCCGACACCTATGATCTGAACGCGGGACCGGTCGGCAGCTATTCGACCGAATGCGCCAACAGGATAGTGTCCCAGGCCGACCTGGTCATCTATATCGGCAGCGGTGTCGGCGACCAAGTAACGCTTAACCGGAGCATTCCTGCCGTCGGGACGAACATACTACAGATCGATATCCGGCCGGAAGAACCTGGCCGAACCTATCCCGGGACTCTCGAAGTCGTCGGAGATGCAAAGCGAATTGTTGCGGCCCTCGTTAAAGGCCTTCAGAACTCACCACAGTCAAAAAACGCCTGGGCCAAAGAGGCACGAAACATCATCGGTGAGTGGAAAATGCGGTTAGAGCCCCTGCGCAGCTCTAACGCGTTTCCGATACGACCGGAGCGGCTCTGCCGTGAAATCGGCGAAGCCCTTCCCGCCGACGGAATCCTGGTTGCGGACACCGGCTATTCGACAATCTGGACCTGCCGCATGACCGAGCTCAAGAGCCCCAATCAAAGCTATCTACGGGCCGCGGGCTCTCTCGGCTGGGCTTTTCCCGCCGCCATAGGCGCACAATTCGCCTGTCCGGACAGACCGGTGGTCTGCTTTACCGGCGACGGAGGACTCTGGTATCATATCGCCGAACTCGAGACCGCCCGCAGATGGAGTCTTCCCCTTGTGGTCGTGGTAAACAACAACTGCGCATACGGCCAAGTCATTCCCGGAACGAATCAGGCCTACGGTGAAACTGAAGGAAGGGCGGAAGAACTCTACGCCTTCGAAGACATCGATTTCGCGAAAATTGCCGCCGCCATAGGTTGCCGGGGAATCCGGGTAGAGAAAGCGGAAGAAATCGCCCCGGCTCTCGAGGAAGCCCTCGAAAGGGCTCGAAATATCGAAACGGCCGCAAAGGCGGCAAGACCGACGGTCATAGATGTCAAGACCGACAGGTCCTGTATCCCCGAGGCGGCATGGAGTCCGCAGCACGGCGGGGCAAAATACTAATTTATTGAACCTGAGGAGGATCAAATGAGCGGAAACGAAGAAGCGAGAAACTACATAGCGGGACTGATAGAGAGGTCCAGAGATGCCCAGAAGTCGATCGAGTTTGCGGGCCAGGAAGAGGTAGACGATCTGGTCAGACAGCTCGGCTGGGCCTCGGTGCAGCCGGAGTTCAAACAGAAGCTCGCCGAGAAGCTGGTGGAGGAAGCCGGCATGGGCTACGTTCCCCACAAGGTCGCCAAGATCGACACCAAGGTAAAGGGCGCCGTCCGCGACATGAAGGGCAAGAAGAGCACCGGCATCGTTGAGGAAAACGAGGAGCTGGGACTGGTAAAGATCGCCAAACCGATGGGTGTCATCGGCGCCCTCGCTCCGGTAACCAACGGAGAGGCTACCCCGATCGTCAAGGCCCTCTTCGCCATCAAGACGCGCAATTCCATCGTCATCGCCCCCCACCCGAGGGCGGTGCAGACGAATACCATGGCAGTGGACCTCCTGCGGAAGATATTGAAGGAGCGGGGATATCCGGAGGACCTGATTATCGGAGTAGACAAGGTCTCGGTGGATGCGAGTAAGGAGCTTTTGCGGCAGTGCGACATGAATCTCGCCACCGGGGGCCCCGGCATGGTCAAGGAAGCCTACTCCAGCGGGACCCCGAGCCAGGGCGTCGGCGCGGGAAACGCCGTATCGATAGTCGACGAAACGGCCGATCTCGCCGAGACGGCCGACAAGATCATGCGGTCGAAGACCTTCGACTACGCCACCAGCTGTTCGACGGAAAACTCCGTCCTCATCTGCGAAGATATCTACCACGACATGGTCGCCGAACTGGAGAAGACAGGCGGATACTTGGTGAGTCCGGAAGAGAAGGTAAAGCTGCAGAACACGATGTGGGCCGACGGAAAGGGCCCGTTGAATAAAAAAATTGTGGCCCAGCCGGCGGAAAAGATCGCCGAGCTCGCCGGAATCGATCTCCCGAAGGGAAAAAGTTTCCTCATGATCGAAGAAAACGGTGTCGGACCGGACCATCCCTTTTCGGCGGAGAAGCTTTCGGTAACCACGGCCCTCTTTAAGTGGAAGAGCTTCGATGAGGCGGTAGATCTGGTAAACCGGATCACCACCTATTCCGGAGCGGGACACTCCTGCGGCATTCACACAAGCAATGAAGAGCGGATTCGGACCCTCGGGCTGCGGGTAAAGGTTTCGCGGATCATGATCCGCCAGCCCCAGTGCCTGGCGAACAGCGGCGCCTGGACCAACGGCATGCCGATGAGCCTGACCCTCGGCTGCGGTTCCTGGGGAGGTAACAGCACCTGCGCTAACGTCACCTGGGAGCACCTGCTAAACTACACATGGATAAGTTATCCGATCCCTGCGAATAAGCCCACCGACGAGGAGCTCTTCGGCAGCCTCGCTGTACAGGGATAGGGGTAAAGAAATGCGTTTCCCCGGCATCATAATCGGCGACAGCCTCACCATGCAAAAGACGGTGAGCGAACGCGACACCACCGGCAACTTTTGGACCACCCATATAGAGAACCTCCTCTCTACGCCCGGTCTCGTGGCGATGATGCAGGAGGCCTCGGTGGCTCTCATCGACGAAAAGCTCCCCGAAGGCTTTATCTCTGTAGGCAAGTCCGCCGAGATAGTCCACGAACATCCGACGGTCGTCGGTGCCGTTGTCACAATACGGGTGGAGATCAAGAGCTTCGACGGATATCACATACGGATTAAAATGATCGCCTATGATGATTCGGGCATCGTCGCAAAGGGTTCACACGTGCGGTCTATCGTGAACGAGAAGTGGATGAAGCTGAAAGTACAGAAGCGGATCATGAAAATGGGATAGGAAAGAGATGAGTAATAAAGAGTCACATGAAAGATTCCGGGAGCTGCGGGATCAAATGCACCTCGGCGGAGGAGAAGAACGGATTTCCGCCCAACACGAGAAGGGCAAGCTCACCGCCCGAGAGCGGCTGCAGCGGTTGGTGGATACCGGTTCGCTCATCGAGCATCAGAGCTATATCACCGGCCGTTCCACGAGTTTCGGCATGGACAAGAAACGTTTTTGGGGCGACGGAGTGGTCACCGGTACGGGAAAGGTGGAAGGAAAACAGGTGTTCTTTTCCGCACAGGACTTTACCGTTCTCGGCGGCTCCCTCGGAGAGATGCACGCCGAGCGGATCGCCGAGGTTCAGTCACTGGCGATCAAGAACGGCTGCCCCTTCGTGCAGATCAACGACTCCGGCGGCGCCCGGATACAAGAGGGGGTCCTCTCTCTGCACGGCTACGGGAAGATATTCCGCAACAACACCCTCGCATCGGGAGTCATCCCGCAGATATCCGTAATCCTCGGCCCCTGCGCCGGAGGCGCTGTCTACTCCCCGGCGATTACCGACTTCGTCTGCATGGTCGACTCGATCAGCCAGATGTTCATCACCGGACCCGACGTCATTAGGGCGGTCACCGGTGAGGAGATCAGCCATGAGGCCCTCGGCGGTGCGGCCGCTCACTGCGGCAAGAGCGGGGTTGCCCACTTTCACTTTGCCGGCGAGGACGAGTGTTTGGCCTTTCTGCGGTGGTTTCTCGGCTACCTGCCGAGCAGCAATCTCGAACAGCCGCCGGTCGTTACTACCGGCGATCCGCCGGACCGCCGGACCGAAAGGCTCGAAGCCCTCCTGCCGGAAGATGAGAAACAGGTCTACGACGTGAAGGATTTTATCGAAGAGATCTTCGATCGCGAAAGCTTCATCGAGGTGCAGCGGGAATATGCCAAGAACGTGGTAGTCGGCTTCGCCCGGCTTGCCGGCAGGACGGTAGGCATCTTCGCCAATCAACCGAAGGTCTACGCCGCCGCCCTCGACGTAAACGGCAGCGACAAGGCCGCCCGATTCCTCCGCTTCTGCGACTCCTTTAATATCCCCATTATCAGCTTTGTCGACGTACCAGGTTTTCTGCCGGGGGTAGCCCAGGAACACGGCGGGATCATCCGCCACGGGGCGAAAATACTCTACGCCATTGCCGAAGCGACCGTCCCCAAGACGGCGCTTATCATCCGCAAGGCCTACGGCGGGGCCTTTATCTCCATGTCCTCAAAGGCCTTAGGCTACGACCGGGTCCTCGCCTATCCCACCAGCCAGATCGCCGTGATGGGCGCCGAAGGCGCGGCGAACATCATCTACCGCCGGGATATCAAGAACTCCGATGATCCTGAAAAAACGCGGGCCGAAAAAATCGCTGAGTTCAAGGAAGAGGTGATGAACCCCTTCAGAGCCGCGGGATTCGGTTACGTAGACGACATTATCGAACCTTCCCAGACGAGGATCGAGTTGATCCGCTCGGTCGAGATGAACCGCCGAAAGTCGGAGAGCCGGCCGAAAAAGAAACACGGAAACATCCCTCTCTAGGATGACGGGAGACAGCATAATGCAGGAGACCTTGATTTACAGCGTAAAAGCCACCTTCCTCGGCATGGGGGTCGTCGTCTTCTTTCTCAGCTTCCTCAGCCTACTCATGGTCTTGTTAAAGGGCCTCTTCGAGAAGAGAATGAGCGGAGGGAAAAAGAACGATCCGCCCGGTAAAACGGAAGAAAAGGGAAAGACACCGGCCCCTTCCGGTTTAGCGCAAGACAATGATGACGTTTCAGCCGGCTGGCTTTGCGCCGCTGCGGCGCTCTTGCTCATAGAGGAGCAGGAGTCGGAACACAAAACGGCCGGAGACTGGAAGCCGTCGATTAGTGTGACCGATCAACGATGGATATTTACCGAGAGATAAAGCGTAGAGAGGCAGCAGCATGAAAAGAACATTTCGCTTCGTCTACCAGGGCGAGGAAATAGAAGTAAAAGCCGAACGAAAGGGGGAAACCCTCAAAATTGAACGGGACGGAAGAGAGTACACCTTGACACTTCTCTCCGACGGGCTTGGAGACCTATCCGCCGAGGGGACAGAGACGGATACGGAGTCGAAAAACCGGCTCGCTGAAACGGCGCCGGCATCACAGACGGCTTTTCCGAGAACCGATAAGACATCGACATCCGAGACCCTTTCCTCCCCAGGAGACATTCCCGCGCCGATGACCGGTGTAATCAAGGAGTGTATCGTCTCGGTAGGCGACAGGGTAAAGGAGGGAGAGAAACTGATGATAATGGAGGCGATGAAGATGGACATCGAAGTCTCCTCATTCTCCGCCGGCACGGTCACCAAGGTCTACGTTTCGTCCGCCGACAATGTCCAGGAGGGACAGCCCCTCCTCCGCGTTGAGTAAGGGGTCGGAGAAATGTCACAACTCATAACGACCTTCGTCCAGAGCACCGGCTTTTCGGTAATTACCTGGCAGCAGGTACTGATGATTTTCGTCGGCCTCGTACTTATCTACCTCGGCATAGAAAAAAAGTACGAGCCGCTGCTTCTTGTACCTATCGGCTTTGGAACGATTCTCGTCAACATGCCGCTGACAGGCTTGATGGCGGAGGGCGGGCTGCTGCGCTACTTCTACTTCGGCATCGAATCGGGAATCTTTCCTCCCCTCATCTTTTTGGGCATCGGCGCGATGACGGACTTCGGCCCCCTTTTGGCAAAACCCAAGACTTTTCTTCTAGGCGCGGCGGCGCAGTTCGGCATCTTCGCCACGCTTTTAGGCGCAAAAGCCCTCGGTTTCACCTTTTCCGAAGCCGCCTCTATAGCGATCATCGGCGGGGCCGACGGACCGACGGCGATCTACCTCACCAGCAAGCTCGCCGACCACCTGTTGGGACCTGTCGCAGTGGCGGCCTATTCCTACATGGCCCTTGTTCCGATTATCCAGCCGCCGATCATTCGGGCCCTCACCACGAAGCATGAACGGCAGGTGGTAATGGCTGACGTCAAACCGGTTTCCAGAACGACAAAGATCGTCTTTCCGATTCTTACCACCATTATATCGACGCTCTTTATTCCTGAGGCGGCTCCTCTCATTGGTATGCTGATGCTCGGCAACCTCTTTCGGGAAGCGGGGGTCCTCGACCGCCTCAGCAAGGCCGCCCAAAATGAGCTGATCAACGTGGTGACCATCTTTCTCGCCGTCTCCGTCGGTTCTAAGATGTCCGCCGATGAGTTTCTCACGCTCCAGACCCTGATGATCATTGTCCTAGGGCTGATCGCCTTCGGCATCGGTACGGCTACCGGTGTTCTCCTTGGGAAAATGATGTACCTCTTAAGCGGCGGAAAAGTCAATCCGATGATCGGCGCCGCCGGCGTATCCGCCGTTCCAATGGCCGCCCGGGTGGTGCAGAAGGTGGGCCAGGAGGAGAACCCGCGCAACTTCCTGTTGATGAACGCTATGGGACCTAATGTGGCCGGCGTTATCGGCTCGGCTATTGCCGCCGGGGTCCTGATGTCGCTGGCATAGCTATTTCAGGAAAAATTCGGCAGACCGGCCGTCTCCTATCGGATATAGAGTTCCTCTCCCCCGCAAACGGTGAGCTCGACGCGCAGCCGCTGGTCGCCGGCTTCATACCGGAAGAGGGTAAAGTCGGCAGGCGCACCTGCCTCGATTCTTCCGGGTTCCCCCCCTAAAAGTCTGTCCGGAGTAGCAGTACAGCAGCGGACCGCCTCGGCCACCGACCATCCTGAAAACTCAACGAGACGAGGTATGTCCCAGTCGAGAAGAAATCCCGCCCCTGCAAGATAGGGAGTTCCCGAAAGAACAATGTGCCCGTCCTCACAGAGTTCCACCTCGATATCTCCCCACAAATAGCGCCCGGGAGCCTTTCCGGTAATTCCCGTACTGTCGCTTATCAAGACCAAACGCTCGCCTCCCTTTGCCCGCGATATAACCCTGACGGCGGATTCAGGTACGTGGTACCCGTCACAAATCAGGCTCGCCGCGAGACGGTCGTCGCCCAGCTGCTGCCAGATGTAGTTCTCTAGGCGGGGGAGTTCGGAGCGGCTTCCATTGCCGAGGTGAGTGCTCAGTCTCGCCCCCGCCCTCACCGCCTTCTCCAGTGTCTCTCCGTCGGCAGCGGTATGACCGAGGGCGCAGAGCACCCCGGCCGCGCTCACCTCTTCGATGAAGGGAATCGCTCCCCTTCTTTCGGGGGCAAGCGTAATCATCTTTATGAGTCCGCCGGAGGCTTCCTGCCACTCTTTAAAAAGCAGAATATCAGGGTCCCGCACATAACGAACATCGTGGGCGCCCCTCGGCCCCTCTTCCGCCGAAATAAAGGGCCCCTCCAAATGGATTCCGGCTATGCCCCGCCGGATAAGCGGGCTGCGTTTTACGGCTTTGCGGAAAAACTCCATGCGCCGGAACACTGTTTCGGCGGGGTTGGTAATAACCGTGGCCAGGTGACGGGTGGTACCGGCTGCTGCCAGGCCGAGCAGCACTTCCCGCAGCCCCTCCTCCTTCAGCCTTCCATACCCATAGTCCGTCCCTCGGTAGCCGTTTACCTGGATATCGAAGAATCCGGGACTGACAAAGGGAAGAGTGGCACTTCCGCCGCCGGATCTCTCGATTGGGCTATCTATGAGACGGACTTCTTCTATTTTTCCTTCTGCGATTCTGAACTCCACGGCTTTCCCGTCCTCGAGACGGATACCGCGGTAGTTACTTTTTGTAAGGATGGCCCACTTCCTCCAAGAGTCGTTCGAAACGGCGGCCGTACTCGAGGAAATTGGCGATCCGCTCTTCCCTGCCGGCGCTTACCGAGGAGTCGTGGTAAACCACCGCCATGTGTGGTTCCATCGAAAAACCGCCTTCGTAGCCGCCGGCCAAGAGGTCTTTCACGATCTCCTTGACCTTTCCCGCCCCCTTTCCGGGGAAATAGTACAGTTCCTCGCCCGTTTTGGGATCTATCTTTGCATCCTTGATGTGTACATATTCGATCTTGTCTTTCACTTTTTGGTAGAACTCCCACGGGTCCTGATACTCTCTCGACTCCGGTTTAGCATAATCGAGCAGGAGGGCAGGATTCCCCGTATCATAGGCCAATTTCATACCGGGAACCTCTTCCAAAAGCCGAAGAGTATGCTTCCAGCTCATCCCGCCGTAATTGAAACAATTCTCGTGCACCGGAGTAAGTCCGTGTTCTAATAGCTTTTCACAGATTATCCTGAGCCGCTTAAAGCGTTCACTCTCCATTTGATCTTCCAATATATTGCCTTGCTCATCCTGGCGAATGGCGTAACTCATTATGCGGACAAGGGGAACCTTTAGCAATTTTGCACGATCTATCGTTCTGCGCAGAATCGCTTCGGTCTCCTCGAAGGGTGTTTCGATACTCGTTCCCCAATTCGCCAGATTGGAGCCAAGACAGCTCACGGAAATCTCCGAATCTTCGATGGTTTTACGGACCTCATCAAATTGTTCCTCCGGCAGATCATGTACATTAGTTCCTTCCACCGCGCGCAGCTCGAGGTGCTGCCAACCGAGTTCGCGTACAACCCGAATCTGCTCTTCGAGAGAATCTGCCGCCTCGTCGGTGAAACCGGTAAGGTAATACATAGGACATTTCTCCTTATTCATTATTTTAGCGGGAGGTCTACTCTCCTGCCGCTCTTTGCACTCTCATATATCGCCAGAATTATTTGCACCGATTTACGGGCCTCCGGACCATCGACTAAGGGAGTGCGACCTTCGTCGATGGCTCTGCAGAGATCCTGGAACTGGGCCTGGTGACCATGATAACCGATTGCGCTGGGATCCGAGGCCCCGCCGCCGGTCTTCGTTTTAGAAAGAAAAGAATCTCTGATTCTCGCATCCTCCTCCTGCTCTTCATCAAACTGCCAATACTTCAGATCTTCCTCTTCCAGGATCACGCTTCCCCTGCTTCCGGAAATTTCGATTCTCTTGAGAAAACCGGGATACACCGACGTCGTCCCTTCAATCACCCCCAGGGCGCCGTTTTCGAAGCGCAAAACCGCGACAGCGGTATCCTCTACTTCGATCCTCTCATGCCCGCGCATGCCCGTTGTAGCCTGGAGGGAAGCCACCGGTCCCATAAACCATTGGAGAAGGTCTATGGCGTGGATGGACTGGTTCATAAGCGCTCCGCCTCCATCGTACTTCCATGTTCCCTTCCATCCTCCCTCGTCGTAGTACTTTTGACTCCGGTACCACTTCACATAGGCATCCCCGAGGCTGAGGGTACCGAACCGTCCGCTGTCTACAGTGCTTTTAATAACCGAGGCAATTTCATGAAAACGGGAGGGAAATATTCCCGCCAGAAGAACTCCGTTTCTCTCCGCTCCCTCTATCATCGCATCGCAGCGTTTGAGCGTCACCTCGAGGGGCTTTTCTACGATAACGTGTTTTCCTGCCTCCACCGCCTCTAAGGTCGGTTCGAGGTGGAGACCGGAGGGGGTGCACACCGACACGATATCCAGCCCCTGGTGGGCAAGGAACTCTCTATAGTTTGTGTAGCCCGTGCAGCCGAATTTTTTCCCAAACGCCGCCGCTTTCTCCGCGGACCTGCTGTAGCAGGCTGCCACATACCCTTCTTCCATCTCTTCAATCGCCCGGGCGTGAAAATCAGCTATCATGCCGAGACCTATTATTCCAAATCCATACTTCATATGCTACCTTCCTGCAGAAAAACGTACTAAATTATATATTTTCCCGGCGGCCTATGAATCCGAGAAAAGCCGCCGCCTTTTCGTCTAGATTCTTTTCCCCGCCTCCGCCTTTGAGCGGAGAACACATCTCATATACAAGAGGCCCTGTATATCCGCCCTCGGACAGTCCTTATGGTTCTGCACCGCCAATTTCACCCCGTAAGCAACTGCCCTGTCACCGGTCTCC
>CAZQNO010000024.1:0-6110 GCA_964594775.1 uncultured Spirochaetaceae bacterium | reverse complement strand
ATGGTTCTGCACCGCCAATTTCACCCCGTAAGCAACTGCCCTGTCACCGGTCTCCTGCAATCCCCGTACTACTCTCTCCCACTCCCTATGGGGAGACGAATCAGATAAAGAACCGCCATACCCGGTGAACACTCTCACTATTTCTCCTCCCAGAAGGGCACAGATGCGGCAAGACTCTTCAATGTACTGCATTTGCATCTCGAAGAGGGGCACCTCTGCGGGTCCGTCGAGGAGGAAATCATTATATGCGGCAAGCCCTATCATCTGCAGACCAAGGCCTTCTATCCGGCTTTTCAGCTCTTTGAGTCTTTGCTCACCGAAATCGAGAGGCGAAAGATGGGGACGTTTAGCCATGAGTAAGATTCCGCTAAAACCAAGCTCTGCCGCCTTATCGACAAACTGCTCCGTAGAAAGAGCTGTTTGCCCCCAAAACCCGGCATAGCTGACGGAAAAAAGGCCTAAGACCCTCATGACAGACCGACCGCCTTTTTTATCTTTGCAACTAGCAGCCGTAGAGGAGATGTTGCCATCCCGATGGCGGCCCTCACCGGTGCAGTCCTCCCAAAAAGGGTGAGGAAAGTTGCTGCGATGAGGATGATGTTGATCGTTCCGGAGAAAAAAGGAAAAATGCTGCCTTCCGACAGGATAAGACCGCGGCGAAGATTTTCATCGACCATCGGCCCCAAGATGATTCCGAGCACCAACGGAGCCTCGGGATACCCGAGTTTCCTCATAGGAAAACCGAGAAGTCCAAAGAGGATCATGACCCAAATGTCGAAGATCCGTCCGGCAATTGCGTAGGTGCCAACCATGCAGAGCACGAATACAATCGGCATCATGATTGACTTTTTAATGCGAAGAAGCCAGAGAAGAGGCTTTACGATGAGGAGGCCGAGGATAAACATTGCGATGGTAGCGAGAAGAAACATCGCCGTAAATCTGTAGGGATACATTGGATTCTCGATAAACAGCAGAGGTCCCGGCCGAACATCGTGGAGGAGAAGCGCCGCCAGGAGGACCGCCGCCGGGGGACTTCCCGGTATCGCGAGGGCGAGCACCGGAATGAGGGCCCCTCCAACGACCGCGTTGTTCGCAGTCTCGGAGGCGATGAGACCTTCCTCCGAACCTTTTCCGAACTTTTCGGGTGTCTTGCTTGCCCGTTTTGCGAAATCATAGGCGACATAGGAGCCGATATTTTCACCGACCCCCGGGATGATACCGGTAAAGATACCGATTACTCCCGACCGGATGATGTTGAACCAGTTGGCAAGAATATCCCGCATCTGCGGAAGAACGCGGCCCACCTGGGCCATTTTCTTTTCCACACTGGTATCGGAGAGAGTATCCAGAATTTCTACCAACGCATAGGTGCCTACCAGGACGGGAATGATCCCGAATCCCGCATTCAGCTCGGCGATTCCAAAGGTGAATCGCCTATACCCCTGAATCGCCTCCATGCCGACGAAGGAAAACATGATACCGAGGATGCCGGAAATCCACCCCTTGAGAGGGTCCTTTGCCGCGGTGAGATTGCCGCAGATTGCGACGCCGAAGATGGCGACCCAGAATATTTCGTAGGATTTGAACTCGAGGGCAAGATTACCCAGTATCGGAGTAAGAAATGAAAGAGCAATAACCCCGACGAATGAACCGAGAAACGACGAGGTGGTGGCCAAACCCAGCGCCTCGGAGGCCCGCCCGCTGCGGGAAAGGGGATAGCCGTCGAGACAGGTGGCGGCACTGGCCGGCGTTCCGGGAATGTTCAAGAGGACCGCCGATCTGCTCCCGCCGTATATGGCGCCTACGTAGATTCCCACCAACACGAGAATCGCATTTCCCGGGTCCCATTTAAAGGTGAGGGCCGTGAGGATTGCGATACCCACCGTTGCGGTGAGACCGGGGAGCATGCCGAAGATGATACCCAGTTGTACCGCCACGAAGGCGTAGAACAGGTTCATCGGGGTGATGAGTTCAATGAACTCCTGAATAAAGTAAACGACTCCCATGAATACTCCTCCGTTCTATGGCAGTGGGATAAGAAACAGATAATTGAAGAGATACCAAATAATTACCGCGGCGAGCCCTGAGATGAGGAGGTTCTTCCACAACGCGGTACTCCGGAAATAGAAGATGTTGAAGAACACGTACAAAGCGCTTATCACAACAAAATGCACCTTTCCGAGAAAAATGTAGTAGACGATCACCAGTCCGAGAACAACGAAGAACTGCATAACCGCCTTTGAGTGAATTACTTGCTGCAGATGATCCTTTCCAACAGAAATCTTGTATCCTCTTTTCGCTAAGCTTCTCACAAAGAGTACGAGACCGCACAACAAGAGGAGAAAGCCGAAGGCAATGGGCGCTATGCTCGGTGTCGCATAGAGTCCCCACTCCTCATAGGTAGGCATACGAAATGAAACGAAGGTCACCAAGGCGCTGAAAGCTATGATGACGATCGAGCTAATGAAATCTGCCTTTATCATGGTCTTGTCGTCCATATTCTCTCCCTTTCCCCGCTTTCCTCATGTACTAGAAGAGGGCGGCGCTGTACAGCGCCGCCCCATCGGGGTATCAAGATACTAATACTATGGTTTCTTTATATCAAACTTTTCGGGACTAATCTCCGCCACACCGGCATCATAGAGAAGCCAGCCGAACATGGAGGCAGCCTGTTCCATTATGTTGTCCGCCTCGTCCCCTCTTATGGAGACGGCTACACTTCCCTTGGACTCGGCGAGTTTCGCAACCGCCTCGGTTTTGGCGGCCATGTCGAAAGCCTTTCCGATTGCCTCGGCCGCATCACCAGGAATATCTTCCGGGATGTAGAGTCCGAAATTGAAACCGACGCTGGGAAAACCGGGGCTGAAATCGGTAATCGGCGGAATCTCATCCACATCGGTGATCTTCAAGGGCTTGCTGTCCATTGCTGCAATGGCTCTCAGCTTACCCGCACGCAGCATATCCGCTACTTCCATAGATAGCTGCATGACCACCTCGGTCTCGCCGGACACCGTTGCCACGACCGCGGGATTGCCGCCCTTATACGGCACATGGTTGTAGGAATCGACTCCATCGACGTTGCCGACGAAGGCCTCAGCGGCGATATGGCCGCCGGCTCCTATACCTGCGCTTGCCACATTCACGTTCCTCGTCTGGAAGGCTTCAATGAGGCTGTCCCAGTCTTTAATGTCGGAGTCGGGATTCACACAGATGACACAGGGAGTGAAAATCGCAAAATACGCCTGCCAATCCCGGTGAGAGATGTCTGGAGTGAGATCGAGCACCTGATAGGTTGCCACACTCGCATCGGCATTGCCTGCCCACGTGTAGGCATCGTGAGGCGCATCCCATGCAGACTGTTGTCCGGTAGAACCCGAAGCACCCGGTTGGTTTACTACGGCAATTTTTTGCCCGAGGATCGGTTCCATCTCACTCACTACGGTCCTACAGGTCTGGTCGGTGGCGCCACCGGCTCCCCATGGAACAATGAGTGTGATAGTCTTTTCCGGTTTCCATCCAAGATCCTCTCCCGCAGTCTCCTGCTTTCCTCCGGCAAATACGGCCGAAGGGATCAGCAGTGCGGCTACGACTAGTACCACGATTGTAAAAAGTGCCTTTTTCATCGTGATAACCTCCTTAATAATATTTTTTATCCTTACGACGAAGGATAATGCCGAAATTATACAAATGCATCGAGAAAACCCTTAGTTGATTTTAGAAGCTCCTTCGGGTCTTCAAGAACCGAAAAAACCTCGAGGGACATCCATCCCTCGTACTGAATCTCTGATAGCGCGGTGAAGGCATCTTCAAACTCATCCTTCTGTCCGCGTACAGGATAGCCGCCCTCCCAGGTGTTGAGATGTACATGTTTGATGATTCGAGAATACTCCCGAATTAATTCACCCCACGAAAGAGACTCGTCGCCGCAGTTGTGAAAATCGAACATGCCGTCGATCCCGGCATCATCTATCTCTTTAAGAATTGTACGCACTTCTTCCAGAGTGTTTACCACATCGGTACTCGATTTCGGCAGCGCTTCCAGCAATATCTTAGATCGACACTGCCGTGCGTGAACGGCTATATCAGAAAGTTCATCTCTCAAATAACCGACAGCCCTTTGGCTGGAGATATCGACCGAACCCCGCTGCTTCGGAGAACCGAGAATGAGGTTTCCGCCCCCCAATTCTCCGGATAGATCGAGGAGATAGAGGAGTCTTTCCTTTGCCTCTTTTCTCTTGACCGGATCTACAGCCGTGAGATGCAAACCGTCTGGTTTCGAAAGCAGCCAGTGGAAACCCGCAAAATCAAGACCGGAGCCGGAGAGAGCATTTCGGACCCGAGAGAGATCCTCTTTACTAATCCGATACTTCTCATCGTAAAGGGTAAACGGAGCAATTTCTACGCCATGAAAATTATTAGAAGCGAGAAGATCGCAGGATTGCTCGAATGATATTGATCCGAATAGTTCATTACAGACAGCGCGCTTCACTCTACTCACTCTCCTTTTCCTCGCCGAATAGTCTGAGATCGTGATGAAGACCGTGCTGAACGTGCCGATGCATCGCCTCTTCGGCATGGTCCGGATCCCCTGAGAGAATCTCTCCTACGAGGTCGCGATGCCACCATTCGGGATTCTCCAAATCTCGGTACCACTCTGCCTTGCTGCTCTGAAAAATGAGACTCCTGACTCTCAAACGTTCGAGCTCTTGTTTAAGGAGCCTGTTTTTCGTAGCTTCCGCCAGCTGGAGGTGGAACTTCCGGTGCATTTCCGCAAAAAGCTCGACTTTTCCGTTCTCTTCGGTAGAAATGAGATCACAGGCCTCTGCCGATTCCTGTAATAGGGCGGCGTCCTCTCTTTCGATGTGCTGCGCCAGGATATAGGCGGCCATCACCTCCAGCGCCTCCCGAATCGTATAGAGTTCGATTATTCTCTCCCTCGTCTCTACGGGTATCCGTACGCCCCACTTCGGAATCACCTCTATGAGGTATTCGTGTTCCAATCGCTTTAATGCCTCACGAACAGAAATAATTGAGGTGTCGGTTAAAGCTGCCAATCTTCTCTGAGAGAGAAATTCACCTCTCTCCAGCCTGTTCTCTAATATTGCTTCGAGGAGTTTTCTGTACGCCTTTTCGCTGCTCGTTATCGTTCCGTCCATTCTTCCCTGACAAGAAAACTAACTGTTATAACCGTTTTAACGGCTATAAGAGAATTGTACCACTCCTAATCGAGAAGTCAAGGAAAAGGTGTGAAGTATCAACGTTTTTTGATTTGACATTACGACAAAGCCCGCTATACTATTCTGTAATTCAACCGTGATGAAACAGAATGACATTGATGAGCCCATTACTATCGGCGAACGAGCCTATTCTATTCTATTTGAAGCTATTGCCGACGACACGCTTCCTCGGAATCAATTCCTCTCCCAGCGCAAACTCGCCGAATTGACGGGAACATCGATCATTTCTGTAAGAGAGGCTCTCAAACGCCTGGAGCACGAGGGTATCATCGAGGCCATTCCCAAGTGGGGTGTGCGCATTCCACTTGCAACGAAAGAACGTTTAATCGAAATTTATCAAGTGAGAGAGGCGCTTGAGGTGATGTCTGCTTACCTGCTTTCCAGGCACAGCACAGGCGAGCAGCGGGAGCGACTCAACTTCCTCGCGAAACGATGCGACGAATTGCAGGTAACAGACGAGCAAAGCATTCGCTGTTTCTCCGAATATCACCGAGAATTCCATCTTTTTTTGGCAGAGGCAACAGGCAACACGCAATTGAAAGAAAACCTAAACCGCATCGGACTCAGGATGATCCTCTACCACAGCGCCCGTTGCACGTGGTTCCGGCAATTCGAAAATTGGGCTTATTGGCACCGCAGTCTATTGGAAGAGATATTCAGCGGAGATCCTGTTCGTGCACAGTTACAGATGCATGTACACATCCAGCAGGGCCTTCACTACGATTTACTCACATTCGACGGTAACAGTCACCGCTGATCACGTCCTATCGCTCTAAAGACCGTAAACGGAAACGGGAGCCGTGCTTACTGCCTTCAGTTTATGAGGGTTTTTTGCTAGCATAAAGTACAGAAAAAAGAATGAAGAAGCTCTCT
>CAZQNO010000023.1:0-46103 GCA_964594775.1 uncultured Spirochaetaceae bacterium | reverse complement strand
TTTAGTGTTCCCAAGCCTGCGGATACAGTGGGCAGCTCATGCCCAGCTATAGGCCGGCAGATACTCAGCACCTCTCTTCAATGGAGTTGCTATGGCTCTGAGCCACAGCAACCGGTCGCCAGCCATCGAGCTGCCGAGGCGGCTGTAAAAGCGCCTCCGGGTGAAGAGACTTTTCAGCTCCCTGCCGATCGCCTCTTTTCTAATGCCCGCTTTCTCCCCGTGGCTGATACGCCGCTCACTGCTGCCGTTGATGCGAAAGGGCTTGAAGTAGTTGTGATACAGCCGGTAGATCGCAAGCCTCTCCATCTGATTGACCACATTCCTTGCGAACTGCACCGTCTCTCGGCTGTGCTCGGCTAAGTCCTTGCGGATCTGCCTGTCGAGGTAGTTCACACTGAACAGCGGGTTACTGAGCGTGCGGGCTTTCTTTGAGCTGTAGCTGCGGTGAACAAGGGCCGAGCGGTCTCGCCTGCAGAGACTGCCCGTCACCTTGCGGTACTGGGGATGCTCGTCGGTGAAGAGCCGGTGTGCGGCAGAGCAAGAGCCTTCGGCAAGGGTCAATGCCTGGCGAACAAGAGCCTCGAATGAGGCGTACACCGTTACCCGATGATGAGTACACTGTCTCTGCAGAAAGCTATTGCGCTTTCTCTGGTACTCACTCATACAGCCCTTTCTCCTCAGGTGGGCATAGTCGCTGCAGATCCAGTACTGGGATGTTTTCCCGGCTAAGAGCTGGATGTTGTTGGGAAAGTACTGACTGACGGCGAAGCTCTCAAAGCCGTCTGCCACCAACTCTTCCTTGAGCGTAAGGCTCTCGAGAAGCTTGGCATGGATAGCCATCGCTTGGCGGGAGAGGCGGGATATGCGGTTGGTAATGCAGTGGGGGGAGACCTTCAGAATCCGTGCCATATCGCGGATACCCGAAGAGCTGATGAGAAGCTCAAAGAGCCTACGATAGCTGACCCTGCGCCGGGCCATGTAGTCGAGGGAGAAGCTTTGGGAGGAGAAGCCGGTGCCGCATCCCTTACAGCGGTAACGCTGGACCTGTCCGCTGCAGGCCGAGAAGTAGTGCCCGTCGCGCACATACCATCTCGTGCCTTGCGGGACAGTTTGATGGTACCGGCAGGCGGCGTTGGGACAAAAGGGGGGTGTTTTCATCGATGGATACCTCCGTTAGATGATGGATGTATCCATAACTAGTGGGAGGACGGGGCTTTTGCTTCTGCTTATCCGCAGGCTTGGGAACACTATCTACTCTTTGTATCTCCAGCGAAAGAGTTTCACTATCCCGGAAAAGAGAAATCCGATCCCAATAAGCGCTCCCACGGCGAAGCCTATGATGCCGAAGATCGGGATCCCGTATATCTTCGGATCGATATCAGCAAGAACGATGAGGGAGCTGCTGATCAACAGCGATGAGAGGATGAGTCCGAAGGCAAGACGAAAACCAACCTTGTCGAAGGTTACCCTGAACTTGTCGGCCTGGGGACTCCTGATGAAGATTTCCCGGTCCTTAAGAACCTGCCGAACTTCATTGACGAGTTCGGGCGTCTGCAGCAGCATTTCCGACCAGTTGATTGTCGAAGAGAGCAGCTTGTTTCCGGTCCTTCGAGAGGCCAATTGATTGGCCCAGATCTTCGGTGAATACTCCCGCAGATAGTTGATGAACTGAAAATCCGGGTCGAGTCCCGCACCGATGGACTGCAGTATACCTACGACCTTTGCCACGTAGATAAATCTTGCCGGCATATGTATGCCGAAGCTTACCACTATCTGCATGAGGGATATCAAGGCCGAAGAGACGTCGATGTATTCCAGCGGCTTGTCGAGATGCTTCTCGATGTAGTCGTGGACCGCCGCTTCAAAACTCTCCAGAGGGACCTTCCCTTCGGCCCTTCCCATTCTCAGGAGGGAACGGGCGACGAGGGAAGGGTCGAGCCTGGCCAGTCCGATCATCATGTAGTTGAAGTTCTCCAGCTCGTAGGGGCGAAGACTGTAGACCATGCCGAAGTCTATGTAACAGACAATGTTCCCCTCCATCACGAAAAAATTACCCGGATGGGGATCGGCATGAAAATACCCGTTGATGAAGAGCTGGGACATGAGAAAGTCCGCATTGTTGCGATTCAGTCGAGCTAAGTCGAAACGCTCGTCTTTGTCCGCAATGACGTCGGAGACCTTTTTTCCGTGGATATATTCCATCACCAGTAGATCGCGGCCCGAGTAGCGCTCATAGGCATCAGGAACAACCACGGTCTTTGCATTGTGATAGAGTTCTTTGAACTTTCTCAGGCTGTGAAACTCCTCGACGAAGTCGAGTTCCTTGCGCATCTGCATCTCGAACTCTTCAACGATTTCTTTCGCCGTAATGACGTTGAAGTAGTTGGTGTTCTTGTCGACGAAACCGGCAAGGTGGTGCATGATCTGGATATCCGCCTCCACCTGTTCGTCGATTCCCGGGCGTTTTATCTTTACCGCAACGCTCTTTCCCGTCGGGAGAATGGCTCTATGGACCTGTGCGAGGGAAGCCGCCGCATCGGGTTCCTCGCTGAAGTAGATGAATATGGAGCCGATCGGCTCACCGACCGTCCGTTCCACTATTTCCTTGGCCTCTGCGACGGGGAAGGGCGGCACATCATCCTGAAGCTTCTCAAGCTCCCGGATTACGGCCAAGGGGAGTATATCTTTACGATCGCTGAGGATCTGCCCGAATTTTATGAAGGTAGGGCCGAGCTCTACGAACGCCTCTCGAAGGCGCTCGCCGAAACTCGTTCGCAAGATCTTCGGTTCTCCCGCCTCTCCTCTCGTTAAATGACGGCTGAGCCTGCGGAGGGCCGGCCGGTGACTGACGAATTCGGCCAGACCGTAGCGTGCCGCTACGGAGAGTATCTCCACGTAGCGGGTGCTTACCTTTTTCTTCCTCCGTTTTTTCGAGAAGATGACTGTATACCTCTTTTATTAAATATTAACTGTCTAATTTCTTTTCAAGATCGTCGATCTTCTTGGAGAGCTTGTCGATATCGCTCTTGCTGGGCATGTTTGCCTCTTTCAGATACTTCTCTAAACGCTTCTCGATAATCGAGTCGAGTCTTGTCTGCGTTTCTTCCGATTCCTTCATCAGGTCGTCGACGAAGTTCTTGCCCTCTTCCTCCGACATCTCGTATTCACTGCTTATTTTTTTTCCGAATTCTTCGATCTTTTCCTTTGTTCGAAGTGCCAAACCGAGTCCTACGTACAAACCTTCCTGGAATAAATCTCTTTTTTCAGCCATTAGTGTTTCCTCCTTGGTGCTTTTCCTTTGCGCAAATATAAGAATGATTACAGTTGAAGTCAAACTTCCGGGCATACATGCCGTAAAAATAGAGAAAAAAGAGAAATAAGAGTGAGAGCGGCGCTTTTTTTTCCTGGAAAAACGTGGTATCGTTGCCTCGTATGGACTTTTCTTCTTTCGATGTATCGCTTCTCCGCTGGGCCGTCCCTCCGATAATCGGTGCCGTCATCGGCTATGTGACGAACGTCATCGCCATACGGATGCTCTTTCGGCCCCTTACGGAGAAGCGTTTTCTCGGCATAAGAATTCCCCTTACTCCGGGGATTATCCCCCGGCAGCGGCACAGTCTCTCCCAAAGCATCGGAGTCATGGTCTCACGCGACCTCATCACCGAGGATGCGGTGCGAAACCAGCTTTCCTCTCCGG
The DNA here is from genome assembly GCA_964594775.1 of uncultured Spirochaetaceae bacterium. Lineage (GTDB taxonomy): Bacteria > Spirochaetota > Spirochaetia > DSM-16054 > Sediminispirochaetaceae > CAYFVU01. The sequence goes on along the minus strand of CAZQNO010000023.1, from coordinate 42,406 downwards.
CTTTTAAGGAGACGGTGCACAGCAGGCTCAAAGCCCTGCTGCGCACCCTGCTCTACAGCCCTACCGGCAGCCTGCCCCAGCGTCTGCGGCTTCCGGATATCGGCGTAGAGGAACGTCTGGAACACAGAGAGGAAGGCGGCGGGGAAGAAGAAGATACGACCCAATCACTGGTTACCGAAATCCTCAGCGATTTTCTCAGCACCGAAGGCTTCGTCTCGAGCATAGAGCGGACGGTGGGCTATGCCGTAGAATCACTCTGCCGCCGGCCCCTGGGAAGTCTCATCGGGGAGCGGGGTGACAAGGTAATTTCCTTCTTGAATGCCGATCGGCTGCGCCGGCTTCGTGAACCCCTCAAGCTCAACCTGCGTCTGTGGCTGCGCGAGCAGGTGAGGGGCAGCCGCCGTTTTTCGGCGATTCTCACACCGCAGGTGATAGAAGGGCTGGGGCAGGTTCTGGACCACCTCTATCCCTCCCTCTTCGAAGCCTTCCTCGGCTATCTCCGTGAACCGAAGGTGCATCGACAGCTCGAACTGCGGGGAAAGGTCATCCTCAGGAGGATCCTCGATAAGTTGAGCAGTTTTCAACGCTTCTTCGTATTGGCCGGGCAGTACGACCGCACCCTGGACGAGCGGATGGATGTGGTGGTCGACGACGTGCTCCTTCAGCTGGAAAAGGCGGGGACAGATTATGAGACGCGCCGGCGGCTCATCGACACGATAAAGAGATGGCTCGGAAGAATAGCCCAGATGAGCGCAGGAGATTTTATGTCCGCCTGGAGAGGCGACATGATAGAAGATGCAACGAAGGCCTTCGATTCCATTTTCGACGGCCTGGTGTCGGAGCGGGGAGAGACTTTCCTGCGGCAGAGTATCGGAGCGTTTCTCTCACGATTTTCCGACGAAGAGCTGGGTACCCTCATCTACCGCATTACCGGACTGCAGATCGAAGAGCTTGCCGAGTTCGGCGCGACCTGGATCGTGGGCAGCGTCTTCGGCGGCGGTGAGGCGGCGGCGGAAAAGGGGCGGCCCGCAGTCTGGAACCTCATTCGTTCACTCGCCGATGAAATCTCCGAAGAGGGACGAAAGAGCATTGCGGAGATCGTCGGTCTCACCGATTCGGATCGTGAGCGGCTGGAGCTGCAGATTTCCCGCCTGTTCATCCGAGTGCTCAATGAACAGGTGCCGGCAATCCTCAGGAGCGTCGATGTACAGACCCTGGTGGTGCAGAAGATCGACAGTCTCGACATCATCAAGGTCGAAAACCTCATCCTCACGGTGATCAAGAGTCACCTCACCTGGATCTCCTTCTTCGGCGGCGTTCTGGGTTTCCTCATCGGTTCGTTGCAGGTCATCTTCTTCCTGCTGACCGGTTCCTGAGGGAAACCGGCTCCCCGCCGAAACGAGCTATTCCTGTAAAATCTGCGTCTTAGAAAGAGGAACGGAGAAGTACACCTCGTCTCCCTCCTTCGCGAGGACGCTGCCGCTCCGTGCCCGGACAACGATGCCGTCTTGCTCTCCTTCGGCAAGGTAGTGGGAGCCGAGATATTCGTAGTGACGGATGGGAAGCCGCAGGGATAGGATTTCGTTATTCTCCGGCGGCGCTTCGAGATGAATCTCCGTGTCTTCCGGACGGAAGAAGAGCAGGCGGCCTTTCGTATCTTCAGGCGTGCCGTCCCTATTCATCGGTACGAGGTTCGATGCGCCGAGAAAGCGGGCGGCGAAGGCTCCCGCCGGTCTCTCATAGAGCTCCTGCGGCGTTCCCATCTGTTCGACCGTTCCGTTTCTCAAAAGCACGATCCGGTCGCTCATCGTCAGAGCTTCCTCCTGGTCGTGGGTCACGTAGATCGTCGTGAGACCAATTTTTTTCTGTATAGAGCGTATCTCACGTCGCAAGGTTTTTCGCAGCTGAGCGTCGAGGGCGGAGAGCGGTTCGTCGAGCAGGAGAAGTGACGGTTCGGGGGCTATGGCCCGTGCAAAAGCCACCCGCTGCTGCTCTCCGCCGCTCAAGGAGGAGGGCGAACGGTCGCCGTAGCCGCGCAGATGCACCAGTTCGAGGAGTTCTTCGGCTCTCGGACGCATCTTATCCTCTTTCCAGCGGCGGGCGCGAAGGCCGTAGACGATGTTTTCATATACGCTGAGGTGGGGAAAGAGCGCGTAGTCCTGAAACACCAAACCGATCCGCCGGTCCCACGGCGGAAGCTCGGTGATGTCTCGTCCTCCCAGCTCGATGCGCCCCCCATCCGGCGGCACGATACCCGCGATCAACTGAAGGGCCGTGGTTTTTCCGCAGCCGGAGGGTCCGAGGAGGCAGACCAACTCACCTTCACCGGCTTCGATATCGGCCTGAAAGATGAAGTCGCCGAAATTCCTGTAGAGCCCTTTCGTAGAAAGTTCCATATTCGTTTACCACTCCGTTTCCGCGTAACTGTCGAAGATGAAGAATACCCCGAGGGATACGAGAACGAGGATCGTACCGAGGGCACAGGCGCCGAAAAAATTATAGGAGCCGATCAGCCGGTAGATGGCAATAGGGATCGTAACGGTTTCGGAAGAGAGAAGTATGGTGGCATTCATCTCCCCCATGGATATCCCAAAAGCAAAGGCCGCACCGGCAAAGACCGCCGGCAGGATGAGGGGAAGTTCGATTTTCCGGAACACCATCCCGGGGGGGGATCCAAGGAGCATCGCCGCATAACGCTGCGATGGGGGGATCTTTCGTAAGACCGAACTCACCGTCCTCACCACGAAGGGATAGGCGACGATGCTGTGGGCCCCGACAATAAGCAGCGGAGAGAAAAAATCCGGTGTCTCGAGGCTGCGGGAGAGCAGGAGGTAGCCGAGTCCTAAGACCACCGATGAGGTCGTCATGGGAGCCATGGTGAGCGTATCGATGAGGCCGCCGGAGCTATGGCGCACCGAGCGGTAGGCGAGGGCGATCCCGATGGGTACGGCCAGGGCCGTGGCGAGGATGCCGATGGAAAGGCTGTTTCCCACCGCCTCGGCGGCGAGGGAAGAGAAGGCTCCGGTGACCGCCGGCCCGACAGCGCCGGCTGCCGGCCCGACGGCGCCGGCACCTATGCCCAGGATCTGCCGATACCACTGCAGGGTAAGGGTGCTGCCCCCCGCCCAGCTCACCGGCTTGAGGAAGGAATTGATCACTATGGCCGCCAGGGGGCCGGCCACGAGAAAGAGGACCAGCACCACATAGAGGGCGATTGCCGCCCTCCCGCCCGGCCCTGCTTTGCGTGTTTCCCTCAAAGAAGCGCCGGCGGACCGAAGCTGCTGAGGAAAGGCCGAGCGGTTCTGGAGCCGGATGTAGAGATACATCAGCAGAAGGGTCAAAACGACGGCGATGATGGAGAGGGCTGCCGCCGTGTGGATGTCCAATTCGATGCGGGCGAGCCGGTAGATTTCGACTTCGAGGGTGCTGAGATCCGGGCCTCCCCCCAGGACGAGTATTACTGCGAAACTGGTAAAACAGAACATGAAGATGAGAGCCGAAGCGGCGTAGACCGCCGGCAGCAGCTGGGGAAGCGTGACGGTGCGGAAGAGCCGAAACGGGCGGGCGCCGAGGCTGGAAGCTGCCTGCTCCTGGCTGGGAGGGAGACTTCCCCACAGGGAAGAAACAATGCGCAGGGCGATGGGGAAGTTGTAGAAGCCGTGGGCGAGGATAACGGCCTTGAGGGAGTAGAGGATGCGCAGCGGAGGCTTCGACAGATCGAAGAGTCCCATCAGGGCCCGGTTGATGTAGCCGCTGTTGCCGAAGAAAATCACGAAGCCGAGGACTACGAGGATCGGCGGCAGCACGAAGGGGACGGCCGAGCTCGATCGCAGCAGGGTCCTGCCGGGGAATCTATAATGGCTCAAGATGTAGGCCCCCGGCAGTCCGAGGAGAAGGGAGAAGAGGGTGCTCAGCAGGGCCTGGTAGAAGGTAAAGGCGACGAGCCGGCCGGTGTAGGGGGAGAGGAGGGTCTGGAGAAAGAGCCCCGCCGCCCATTCTCCGTCGCGGAAGAAGGCCTGCAGCAGTACCTGTCCCACGGGGATGTAGAACAGGAGGATGAGAAAGAGAAAGACCCCCAAAAAGAGGGGGGAAGTCTTTTCCCAGGGAGGTCTACTCTCGTGTGCTTCCGCGGCGGACCCCGCACGGCGTTTCACCGGATCCTACCTGCTCACGGTATTTCGCCAGGTCTCCAGCCAGCGTTCGCGGTTCTCGGCAATAAGACCGGAGTCGAAGTTGAGAGACTTCGGCGGCTGCGGGGCAAATTCGAAGGAGTCCGGCAGCTGCACCGAAGGGATAACCGGATACATCCAGTTGGACAGCGGCAGAAGGGATTGAAACTCTTCGCTGAGGGCGAAATCGACGAAGCGTTCGGCCGCTTCCCGGTGGGGAGCACCGTCGACGATTCCCAAGCCTTCGATCTGCATATAGTGGCCCTTTTCGAATACCGCGGCCCGGTAGCGGGTGCTGTCCTCATACTCTACGTGGTAGGGAGGACTGGTGGTGTAGCTGAGGACGAGGGGAGCTTCACCGTTGGTGAAGAGGCCGTATCCTGCATCCCAACCCTCGCTGATGGTGAGGATGGAAGGCTCGAGCCGCTTCCAGTACTCGGGGAACATCTCTCCGTACTGGTGTATCGTCCAGAGGAGAAAACCGAAGCCGGGACTGGAGGTCCGGGGATCCATCAAAATGAGGGATTCTCGGAACCTCTCGGCGGTCAGATCCTCGAGGGAGGCCGGCGGCTCATCGATCACCTTGCTGTCGTAGATGATGGAAAAAGAGCCGTAGTCGTAGGGAGTGAGGAGGAACTCCTCATCGAGAAGAAGATGCTGTGGAATTTTTTCTGCCCCCTCCGGACGGTAGGGAGAGAGGACCCCTTCCGTTCTCGCCTTCGCCAGCATGTTGTTGTCTATTCCGAGGAGAATATCGGCCTGAGGATCATCTTTCTCCATGATCGCTTTCTGCAGTACCTGACCGGCATCTCCGAGGGACTCGAAACGGAGGTCTATCCCCGTCTCCTCCTCAAAGGCCAATTCTATCTGCGGGCCCGGTCCCCATTCGGCGGTAAAGGAATCGTAGGTGTAAATCACTAGAGCTTCTGCTTCGGTTTTTCCGAGTTTCGGCAGCAGCAGGAAGGAAAGTGCGGCTACGACGGCAGCTGCCGCGAGAAGGATTGCAACGTTCTTTTTCATTTGTCGCTCCTTTCGGGAAGAGTGTGCCTGTCGTTATGGGGGATTGTCTCAGGCTGTCTCGTTCCCTACGCCGGTATTATCCGGATCAGGTAAAACGGGTATGCTCTCAGGCCCCAAAGCGGGACCACCCCATGACAGTTCTCTAGAAAAATACTGTTTTTCTTGAGAAGAGTCAATCTATGCCCAAAGCAGCTTCAAACCGAACACTTTAAACTTCTCAAATTCCCCATCCTTGCTTACCATGGTCATGTTTCGCTGTATACATTGCCATATCAGCATTCTGTCGAATGGATCTTTGGGAGTAGTTTCAGCAAGGTTTCCATAGGTCGAAGCTTCTTCCGGCGTTACGCCTATCAACTGAAAATCCATTCGTTCGGCAAGGGCCGGCAGGTCTTCAATTGCTAAGCCCCCAAGATCAAGCTTCTTCAATCGAATTTTTATGGTTATTTCCCAGAAGCTTACGGCACTGACAAAAATTTCATTATTTGCATCCTTTATCTTTTCTCTCGCTCTTTCCGGAATGTGTTTTTCTCCGGTGAGAGACCAGAGAAAAGTGTGGGTATCGAGGAGGTAGTTCATTCCCGGCTCAGCAGCTCCTCTTCTGTAACAGAGAAATCATCGGCAAAGGTAAACTGATATTTCCCTTCCAAGATGCCGAGTTTCCGTTCTTTTTTTTCCCCAGGATCCCTGAAAGGAACGATCATGGCTACGGGCTTTTTCTTTCTTCCATAGAGAATACCGTAGCTTTCTCCTTCCTTCACTTTTTCCAAGACTTCCGAGAATTGAGCTTTTAATTCACCTACAGGTAAGGCCTTCATATGCTAAATAAATGCGTGGATACTCAATTTGTCAAGTTGTCATTTATCTGCGAACTGTTCTGCGACAACCGGAAAAAACATGGTGAAGCGGCTGCCGCCGTTGAGCGTGCTCTCCACCCGTACTTCACCTTCATGGGAGATGACTATGTGTTTCACTATAGAAAGACCGAGGCCGGTTCCGCCCAATTCCCGGCTTCTCGCCTTGTCGATACGGTAGAAGCGTTCGAATATCCGTTCGAGCTCTTTTTCCGGTATACCCGGACCGTCGTCCTGTACCGAGATATAGGTCCCCCGCGTTTGCTGACGGCAGCTCACCGTAACTACCGTCTCCGAATCCCCGTACTTGACCGCGTTATCGATGAGGTTTACCAAGGCCTGTTCAATCAGCAGGGCGTTTCCGTAGACAGTCGTCTCCGCTGCGCATTCGACGGAAATACTCGTTTCTTTTCCATCTGCCTGACGCTTACAGACCTGTACGGCGCCGCTGATGATTGTGCAGACCGAAATCGTTTCCCGCTCAACCGCTTCCTGGTCCTGCTGTTCCAGTCTCGAGAGGCTGAGAAGGTCTTCGATGATGGCTACAAGCCTGTTCGACTGCTCTCCGATAATGGTGATAAAGGTTTTTCGTGCCTCGGGGTCCTCCATGGCCCCTTCCAAAAGGGTTTCGGTAAAGCCCTTAATTGAAGTGATGGGTGTTTTTAATTCGTGCGAAACGTTGGCGACGAAGTCCCTGCGGATCCTTTCGAGATTTATCATCTTGGTAATATCGTTGAGCACCAGGACTACCCGCTTCTCCCTTTTTGCAAAACCGTCCTCCTCCACCTCCTCGGTGGCGGCCGAGGCATGGACTTGCAGGTGTATCTGTCTTCCCGCGCGGGCGGAGGGGCGGGAGGAAAGTTGGGACGGATCGATCTCCTCGGGCATACTCATCGTCTTCTCGAGGGGATGGTCGGTAGCTAAGGCGGAAGAGACGAAATCATACAACTCACTGTTGTGGATAACCTGCAGGATGCTCTTTCCCACCAGATCTCTATAGCTTCGTTTCGCCAATTTCTCTCCGGCGGGATTAATTTCTCGGATCATGAGTTTTCCGTCTAAAAGAAATACCGCTTCGGTCATACCGTTGAGCACGGTGCGCAGCTCCTGCTTCTGTCTGGTGATGGTTTGGATTCGATCCTGGAGGCTAGAGGACATGCTCCTCAGGGAGTCGGAGACGACGATTACCTCCTCCGGCCCTGAAATATAGGGATGGCTGGAAAAATCGAAATCCCGATACCTCCGTGCCGCAGCGGCGATCTTTTTCAAGGGCGTATCTATTCGGCTGCTCAAATAGTAGCTGATGTACATGGAAATCAGCACCATTACAATTGCCACGAAACCGATGGTGGCAAAGGCGTTCTCTAAAGTGCTGATTACCGTTTGGAGGGGAAGGCTGGTTTCTACCGCCCCGACTACCTGATCTTTATGCATAATGGGAACGGAGTAGTACATCCGGTCGAGGGTGGGGGAACTCCCCCTGGTGACAGAGCCGCTCTCTTCGCCTCTTAGGGCTCGACGGCTCGCCTGGACGAGAGGGGCCTGAATCAGCTCCGTCTCGATGAGCTGATTGGAACGGAAGATACTCCCGTCGGCCCTGTAGAGGATAACCCGGGTATCTTCATCATTGAAGGTGAGGCGGGAACAGAGAGCGGCTGTGTCGCCGCCCAAGGGGTAGGTCTCACCGTCTATCATGGTGCGCAGAATCCCGGAGATCTCCTTCAGCCGGAGCTCGGTTTGCGCATAGAGAAGATTCCTGAGGGTACTGGTGGCAAAGAACCAGAAGATTCCGACGGTAAAGAGAATGACGATGAGAAATGAAGGATAGATGACCCCTATGAGGGTGGGCCGCCGCACCCTATTGCTCCTTCATGCGGTAACCGATTCCTCTTACCGTTTCGATTACGTCTCCCTGCCTCTTCAATTTCTTTCGCAGTCCAAGTATCTGTACATCCACCGAACGCTCGGTTACCGGATAGTCCTCTCCCTTGACCGCACCGATTATCTGATTGCGGGAGAAGACCCAGCCGGGATTTCGTGCTAAAAATTCGAGAATGGCGAATTCGGTGACGCTGAGAGAAACCGCTTCGCCGTCGGTGTAGACTTCGTGCTTGGTCGTATCGATAACGATTTTGTGGATCTTTATGTGAGGCTCTCTCGCGCTGGAGAGCGGGTTTTTCCGGCTGCGTCGGAGTATCGCACGAACCCTGGCGATGAGTACCTTCGGACTGAACGGCTTGGTGATGTAGTCGTCGGCTCCCATCTCCAAGCCGAGGATGATATCGCTCTCTTCGCTTTTCGCCGTGACCATCAAGATCGGTATCTGGTTGGTCGCTTCGGCTTCCCGCAGCTGCTTGCAGACCTCGATTCCGTCGACTCCGGGAAGCATCAGATCGAGGATGATGAGGTGCGGCTTCTGCCGTTTTGCCTCCTCTAAGGCCTTCTCCCCGGAACTGTAGGGAAGGGTTTTGTAGCCCTCCTTCTCCAGATTGTAGCGGATGAGTTGGAGGATATCCCTCTCATCATCCACGACCATGATAGTTTCGTTGGCCATGCTCCCATCCCTACATGTTGAGCTCTACATGCTTACCCGTTACATCGTATACGATCCACTCACTAATGTTCGTTACATGATCGCCGAAGCGCTCGAGCCATCTGCCGATGAAGAGAAAGTGAGTGGCCTGCCGGATGAACTTCGTGTCCTCCATCATATAGGTGATCAGCTCTCTCCACACCTGATTGTTGAGATTGTCTATCTGATCATCCATGGCCGCAATCTCTCGGGCCTTCTTTTCGCTCCTCTCGGTAAAGGCGGCAAGAACCTCACGGAGCATCTGTATGCCCAGAGCGCTCATTTTCGGCAGGTCGATGAGGGGCTTCATATACTCCTCGCCGCCGAGCCTCTTTGCCGCCTTTGCAATATGTACTGCGTGGTCTCCCATCCGCTCTAGTTGAGTAATGACCTTGAGACTGGTGACGATATGCCGTAGATCGTTGGCCACCGGCTGCTCCGTGGCAATGAGGACGGTAAGCCGGTCCTGAATGATGAGCTCCATGTCGTTGATCTTTTCGTCGGAGACGATAATTTTCTCAGCCAGCTCCATATCGTGATCCACCAGGGCCTGCATGGCATTGCGGAAAGACTCCTCCACAAGAGTTCCCATCTTGAGTATCTCGTTATTCAGCTCTCTTACCGCAGCATTGAAATGTTCTCTTCCGTGTTCCACCACTGTCCTCCTACACCTGCTATACCATAAGATGCCGATGAATAAAATATGAGTTAACGGTTAAATACTTGTTAAAACGATTCTCTCACTCTTTATCTCGTTTGGCAACGGCTTCACGGACGTCCGCGAAGAAGTTTTGCACCTCTCTTACGAGAAAGAGAGTGTAGACCATCTTGATGCCTCTCGGCGGTTCGATGAACCCAATGGCCGCATAGTTTCTCAGGTAGGTGCCGTCGCTAAGTCGTTTGAGGTACCAGGAACCGCTGTACTTGTAGAAATCTCCCTCGATGGAATCGGCAAGGCTCCACTTGAGGATGAACTCATCTTCCGACAGCCAGCGGGCTTTCTTGTAGAGTACGTAGTGCTGCTTCGTTCCAATACCTAAAAACCTGAAGGCCGTCTTGACCTCTTGGAAGTGTCCCTCATAGGGGCCTGCTTCGGGATTGAGGTCCCGGGTATACGTCAAACGATCATACACGGAGGCTTCCCGCGCATAATCGAGAAAAACCGGTACGATTCGCTCTATTTTAAAGGGGAAGCGAGCATGGAAATCCGTCAAGGTGTAGAGTCGGCGTTCATCCCCCCGTTTACCGTTCTGCGGATCGTCGATGACGGTGAGAATTTTTTCGGCCTCTGTGTTCGGTTCCGGGAGCTCCTTCATCGATGGGGGGGAGTCTCTGAATTCGAAATCGGTATCGGCGGTGAGCAGCCGCTCGTTGAAGAAGATGGAGGGCCCGGGGGCGTGCTCGTCGGCAAAGCCGGCGGCAAGACCGAAGCGGAAACTGAGAAGTGAGAGCAGGAGCAGAGTTGCTGTCTTACGGCTATTCATTGGACCTTCCTCTTCTCTATCGGCGTGAATTGCACAGCCCGGCGCCGCCATGATATGCTGAGCGGGTGCAAAAGGGCAATATGTAGGGGGGAACGGATGAAGAGTATCGTGTTCACCGGCGGAGGCACGGGGGGGCATGTGTTTCCCGGCATCGCCGTTGCCGAGGCTCTGCGGGAACGGATAGACGAAACGAAGTACCGCATTGTCTGGCTCGGCTCCTCACGGGGCATGGAGGAGGAGATAGTGAAACGTTTTTCCATCCCCTTCTATTCCATTCCCGCGGGTAAGCTCAGAAGATACTTCTCATTGAAAAACTTCGTCGACATGGGACGTGTGGCAGCCGCCTATGTCGGCTCTCTTCGTCTTCTCAAAAAGCTCGATGCGGCTCTTCTCTTTTCAAAGGGAGGTTTTGTCAGTGTGCCGCCGTCGGCAGCCGCAAGGAGCCTCCGCATTCCCTCGCTGACCCACGAATCGGACCTCGACCCCGGACTGGCCACGCGCTTGAATGCCCGGTTTTGTGACAGCGTTCTTTGCGCATATACTCCTACCGCCTCTCATCCGCGCCTGTCGGCGAAAGCCATCGTTACGGGGAACCCGGTAAGGAAGGAGATTCTCGCCGGAGATGCCGCGGAGGGGCGGAGAATCCTCGGGGCGGCGGAGAAGGAGAAGGTGCTCTTGGTCCTTGGAGGCAGTCAGGGCGCGCGGCAGATAAATGAATTGGTAGAGGCGAGTATAGAGGGACTCACGGATCGGGCACTGCTGGTGCATCAGATGGGCTGCGAACATTACCGACAACGCTATGGCGAGCTGCCCTGGCGGGAGGCAATGGACAGAAGGAAGAGATACGCGCCGGCGCCGATCTTTACGGAGGAGTTTGCCCATATTCTGGCGGCGGCCGACCTCGTCGTTTCCCGCGCCGGCGCCGGCACCCTCTGGGAAAACGGCGTGCGGGGAAAGGCTGCGGTGTTGATCCCCCTCGGTTTGGGCGGTTCGCGGGGAGACCAGCTGCGGAACGCCGCCTATTTCGATCAACAGAAGGCAGCGCTGCTTCTTCGAGAAGAGGAGGTAAATGCGGCGAAACTGCTTGAAAAATGCACCCTTTTGCTTGAAGATGATATTCTGCGGGAGAGAATAGGCGGACGGGCGGCGGAGCTCTGTCCCTCCGACGCTGCGGGGAAAATAGTCGATGAGATTCTCTCTCTGCTCAGTAAATCGTAGATTTTACCGGTATATGGTCGGAGTACAGCAGTGGAACTTGCCGCTTTCGATGTGATTGCATTCGTGATTCTCCTCTTTATGGGAATCCGCACGGCGCTCAAGGGCTTTGTGGCGGAGTTCATGACCTTTCTCGCCCTGATACTGGGCCTTGCGGCGGCGGTGCTTCTCACTTCGAGCCTCTCGGTCTTTCTCATCCCCTACATTGGGGATACTTTTTGGACTCCCGTGGCGGCATTTCTCGCACTGTTTCTCCTGGTATACCTCTTGCTGAAAATTATCGAGGCGACCCTCCATCGTATAATCGAACGGGTCAGTTTGGAAAAGCTGGACCAGGCCCTCGGTTTTTTCTTGGGGATAGTTGAAGGCTTTCTCATCCTTTCGGTAATCATCTTCATCCTGCAGGTCCAGACCCTTGTGGACGTGGAAAAGCTTTTCCAAGAGAGTATTGTCGCCGGCTTCATCAAGGAGATTATTCCCGTTGGAGCCCGATACCTGGAGCAGTATTTGAGGACCAGCCATGTTTGAGAATATCATCGCCCAGGAAGAAACGCTTGCTATTCTCGGCAGAGAGTGGCGCGGCAAGGACCTCCCCAGAGCCCTCCTCTTTTACGGGGATCCCTATACGGGAAAACTCTCTACGGCCTTGGAATTGGCCCGAATCCTGTCATGCCGGCGCGATGCCCAATGGGCTTGCGATTGTTCCTCCTGCCGTCGTCACCGCGTTTTGGATCATCCCTTCCTCCTGCTTACCGGAGCTCGACTCTTAGGCGAAGAGATCGCCGCAGCGGCGGATACCCTGCAAAGAACGCGGTGTGAGGCAGCTCGTTACCTCTATATTCGGGCGGTCAGGAAGCTCACCCGCAGATTCGATCCCATTCTCTGGGAGGGCGAAGAGCATAATTTGAATAAACACCAGTCTCTCTTCGAAGAGCTGGAAGAGTTAATCGACCGAATCTATCCCGAGACGCAATTACCGGGGGAAGCAGAGCTGAAAACGCAGGTGGAAAACATCAATACCCTTGCAAAGAAGATCTTCGACCTGCTGCCGAAGGACAACATTCCCATCGACCAGATACGCAACATCGGTGCGTGGACGCATACCACCTCCGGAGACTCGGCGAAGATAGTAATCCTGGAGAATGCCGATCGAATGAGTGACGGCTCAAAAAACGCACTGCTGAAGATGCTCGAGGAGCCGCCCGATGATACCTATTATATCCTGCTTACCACGAAGAAGGGGGCGATTATTCCCACCATTGCTTCCCGTGTGAGACACTATCGCTTCGTTCCCCGCACACCGCAAGCAGCGAAGAGGGTTTTGAAAAAAATCTTTCGCCTCAATGAGCAAGCTCCCTATGAGGATCTCCGTTCTTATTTTCTCGCCTGGAGAGGAGTGCCGGTGGAAGCTCTCCGGGCGGAGGCCGAGAGATTCATCGAGAGGCTGCTGCGAAACGAGGAGTGGGAGGTCAAAGAGAAGAATGACTTTCTAAAGAAACGGGGGAATCACGATCTCTTTTTTCCCTTCTTGGATGAGCTCACGATGAGCATGGAGAGGAGACTTTCTCTGCTGCCGACGGATCTGCTTTCTCGATGGAACGGACTCATCCGTGACAGCCTCATGCGGAGGGAAGCATATAATCAAGCTCCCGATGTTCTGTTGGAATCCCTTTACTATTCGATGAAAAGACATGCGGAGAAGGCGAAATGAGAAATTTCGTACGCCGAGCCCTCAACAAACTTTCGAAACTTGATCAGGAACAGATTCGGAACCTTCTCTTCGACCTTGCATCGGAGAATGAAAATCTGGAGACGGTCCTCAATTCCATGAGCGACGGTATTCTCGTTGCCGATACCCAGCATCGGGTGGTCGTCTGTAATTCACGGGCTCGTAACATGCTTGCTCTCAAGAGAAAAGATCCGGAAGAGCAGTTGATCTGGGAGGTGGTGGACGATGAAGAAATCTCCGCTTTTCTCGAGAATCGCTTGTCCGTTGAGCTGTCCGGTTCCGGCGGCGAATCGGGAGATGAGGAGTTCACCGTCGGAAAGGGAAACGTGAAGCGCACCCTCTCCCTCACCGTCTCTCCTCTCACGAAGGACGATGAGCGCTGGGGAAACCTCATAATCTTCTCAGATATTACCGACCGAAGAAAGCGGGAGGCCCGTTTGAGGAGGGCCGAAAGCCTGGCCTCGCTCACCACCCTCGCCGCCGGTGTCGCCCATGAGATCAAGAACCCCCTCGGCTCGATCGGCATACACATTCAGCTCATTCAAAAGGCCTTGAACCTGCACGGGTGTCTGGAGAAGGAAACGGCCGACCGTTACCTCGATGTGATCAACGAAGAGATCGAGCGGCTGAACGGCATCGTCGTAGACTTCCTCTTTGCCGTACGGCCGATGGATACGGACATGAAGAGGTCCGATCTCAACAAGGTGATTCGGAGCCTTGTGGAATTCGTGAAGTACGAGGCGGCGGAGTCGAATGTTCAGGTGAAGACCGAATTCGCCGCAAATATCTGCAAGGTGGAGATCGATGAGAAGTATATAAAGCAGGCCCTAATCAACATCATTAAAAACGGAATAGCTGCAATGGAGGAGGGCGGTACCCTCACCCTGTCGACCTGGGAGAACAGCGGCTACGTGCACGTGGACATCACGGACACGGGCGTGGGTATATCGGAGGAGAAGGTAGCTAAGATCTTCGAACCCTACTACACTACCAAAGAATTCGGTTCCGGATTGGGTCTGACGGTGGTCTATAAGGTGGTGCGGGAGCACGGCGGGGAAATAAGCGTACAGTCGAAGGAGGGCAGGGGGACGACCTTTACCATAAGCCTGCCGGTGCCGGAGAGCGAGAAAAAACTGCTCGATTGGAAGGGGGAGGGAGAGACGTGAAATTCCACATACTGGTGGTGGACGACGAAAAGAATATACGCGAGGGCCTCAAGGCTTCCCTGGAAATGGAGGACTACTCGGTGTATCTGGCCGAAGACGGCAAGAGCGGATGGAACATGATCAACAACCGTGAGATTGATCTCGTGCTTGCCGATCTCAAGATGCCGGGAATGTCGGGATCGGAACTGCTCAAGCGGGTCTCTTCATCCTATCCAACCATTCCCGTCATCATACTCACCGGCCACGGAACAATAGAGTCGGCGGTGGAATCGATGCGCAACGGCGCCTACGACTTTATCACAAAACCGGTAAACTTAGACCATCTTTCACTGCTCATTCGCAAAGCCCTCTCCAACCGGCAGCTCGTTCTTCAGTACCGTGAGCTGCAGGAGGAGGTCAAACGCCTCTCCGAACGGCAGTCGGCGCCTCGTCTCATCGGAAAAAGTCCGGAGATCCAGAAGATCATACGAATGATTGAGCAGGTAGCCGCCACCAAGGCTTCGGTGATCATCACCGGAGAGAGCGGCGTCGGCAAGGAAGTGGTCGCCGACGCCGTAGTCAAGCTTTCCAACCGCAGCGAAAAGCCCTTTGTGAAGGTCCACTGCGCCGCCCTCGCCGAGACACTTCTGGAAAGCGAGCTCTTCGGTCATGAAAAGGGCGCCTTCACCGGAGCGGTTTCCCGCAAACGGGGCCGTTTCGAACTGGCGAATACCGGAACGATCTTTCTCGACGAGATAGCCGAGATAAATCAGCAGGTTCAGATAAAGATTCTTCGCGTCCTGCAGGATAAAAAGTTCGAGCGGGTAGGGGGGGAGGAAACCCAGGAAGTCGATGTTCGGGTTATTTCGGCAACGAATAGAGACTTGAGTCGGGAGATCGCCGAGGGGCGGTTCAGAGAAGACCTGTACTACCGTCTGAACGTGGTGAACATTCACGTGCCGCCGCTTAGGGAGAGGAAGGACGATATCCCGCTCCTGGCTACCGCCTTTTTAAAGGAGTTTGCCGAAGAGAACGGGAAGGCCATCGAGGGTTTCGAAACGAAGGCCCGCAACGCGCTCTACAATTACCGCTGGCCCGGGAACATCCGGGAACTTCGCAACGCCATCGAAAGCGCCGTCGTTATGTGCCGGTCGACTCTCATCGGCAAGGAGGATCTTCCTCCCTCCATTGTCAGCGGTTCGGAGGACGATCATGTCCGTGTGCAGATAGGCTCCACCCTGGAAGACGCGGAGAAGGAGATCATTCGGGCGACGCTGCGCCGTGAGAACGGTAATAAGTCGAAGACCGCCGAGGTGCTGGGAATCGGCCGAAAGACCCTTCATCGCAAGATCCAGGAGTATCAGCTGGAAGATTAAGAAGCGGCCGGACACGCGATGGGCCCGGCTCAGCTTATTCTCGTTTACCCGTCTCTTCCCACGCTTTTATTCTCTGGAAAGCCTCGTTAATGTCTTGGGAACGGATCGTTGCTCTATCGCTCTCCCCCGCATCCTTCGCGAAACGGTCGGGATGATTGCTGCTGATCAGCTGCTTGTAGGCTCTCCGAACCTCGTCGAAGGGAGCACCGAAAGCGACGCCGAAGAGCAGATAATCTCTGCGGAGCTCTGCCGGCGGCAGACCGGTGCGGTGAAACGCACTTCTCCGGCCGGCATTCCGGCTATAGCCGCGGCCCGTTTCCCGGCCGGAGGGATTTCCGCCGCCGCGGAGAAAATCGTCCAGCTCGTCCCATGCTTCCCGAAAGTCCCGGTCTCGGTACTCTCCGCGGCCGCTGTGGTCGCTAAAGATGTAGTCCCTCTCTCCGCTTCGTCGGTAGGGATCGGTCCCGAAATCTCTTCGGTCTCCTCCTTCTTGGAAGAAGGAGCGCATCAGCCGTTCGAATCGTTCGAAAAGCGGATCCATCTATTCCTCCTCCAGATCCAATTCATAATTACCGGAAAACACGTAGTCCGGTCCGGCGGTGATAAACACTCTTCCCCGGTTTTCATCCCATTCGTAGAGAAATTTCCCTTCTCCGTAGTGTACCACCACGTCCCTATCACAGAAACCGCCTAAGACCGCCGATGTGGCCGCTCCGGCTGCTCCTTCAACGGCATCCCCCTCTTCAACGGAGGGAAAGAAAATTTCAATTTCGTCCCGGGCGAATACCCGATAGCCGACGGGATAGTACTGCCCTTCTATATCGATTTCGTCGGCGAGTCCGGAGAGAATGCTCTTCTCGTTGAACTGGGGGGACCGGTCGTAGAAGGAAAGAACCGTGCGGTGAAACCGCAGGGGGGTACAGCTGAGCGATCGAGAACCGATGGTAAGACTGACGGAGAGATCCACATCGTCGGCCCGGGTGATGGTAGTCCCTGCCCGGTTTGCCGGCTGCTCGAGGGAGAAGCGAAAGTGAACTCCGTCGATACACTGCACGGAGAGGGCCCTTTGCTCGTTTTCGATGACCGTTGTCCCCCGGTCTGCGAGACCGAAGTCGAATGCGTAGCGAGCGGTGCACATAAGGGCATCGGCGGGAATATGGTTTCTCTCTCCCCCTCGGTCGTAAAACAGGGCACGACACTGATGCTCGTCGCCGGGGAAGAGAAAAATCAAACCCCGGCCTCCTACTCCTCTGCCGCGCCGGCAGATCTTTCTTGCCAAAAGGGGGAGCTTCTCCTCCTCCGTGAGGGGCTGACGAAAGGCATTTACGAGGATAAAATCGTGACCGTTGAGATGGAGTTTATAGAAATCCAATTCCATCACTCTATTGTAACGAAACGGGGAGGATATGAAAAGCGCAGAGCGTCTCCATCGAGGCCTAATACGGCGTATACGCGATTCCATTGCCGATGCAAAGGGAAGGGAGGTTCTCTTTGTCGGTCGTTTCGGTGAAAGCGGGCTTGTGGAAGAGATCACCGAGGCGGCGCGGGGCGGTAACGACGCGGCTCCTGCCGTCTATCCCCTCATGGAACGAGGAGAGGTGGTGATCCATAACCATCCTTCCGGTAATTTGAGCCCCAGTGCGGCGGACATGCGGGTGGCCTCGAAGGTAGGCAACGAGGGGGTGGGGTTTTACCTCATAGACAACGAGGTCTCACGAATCTACTGCGTCAGTGAACCGGTGCGAAGGAAGAGCGAGCAGGCCCTGGCGGCGGAGGATTTGGCGGACCTCCTTCTCCCCGGCGGTAAGCTCTCGAAGATTTTTTCCGACTATGAAGCGAGGAACGTGCAGGTCGAGATGCTCGAGACAATCGTCCAAGCCTTTAACGAACGGATGCACGCGGTCATCGAGGCGGGGACCGGCGTCGGCAAATCCCTCGCCTATCTTTTGCCCTCGGCCCTCTGGGCACTGAAAAATGAAGAGCGGGTAATCGTTTCCACCGCCACCATCAATCTTCAACAGCAGCTCACCGAAAAGGACATACCTCTGGTGGAGCGGCTCATCGGAAAAAAAATTGAAGCGGCTCTGGTGAAGGGGAGGGGGAATTACCTCTGTCTGCGAAGGTTGGCGGACACGGTGGAGGAACAGTCCCTCTTCCAAAAGGAAAACCGGGAGATCGAGGCGATCAAGAGATGGGCGGATACTACGGGGGACGGGAGCAGAAGCGACCTCTCCTTTCTCCCCTCTGCGGAAGTCTGGGGCACGGTCTGTTCGGAGGCCGATGCCTGCATGGGGCTGCGCTGTCCCCTCAGAGAGGACTGTTTCGTGATTCGGGCCCGCCGTCGGGCCGCAGCTTCCAAGCTCCTGGTCGTAAACCATCACCTGCTCTTTTCCGATATGGCCGCCCGTCTCGAGGGGGCGGGATTCGAGGCCGCCGCCGTTTTGCCTCCGTCAAAGCGCATCATCTTCGACGAGGCTCACACGGTGGAGCGCAGCGCTACGAGCTTTTTTTCCACCCGCTACAACAAGCTCGGTCTTTACAAGCAGCTGCGCCGTCTCTCAACACGCAGGGGAGATAAAATGAGCGGCCTCGCCCACTCGCTTCAGCGCTTTTCGCACAGGGCCGAACTCTTCAAGGATATCCCCGGCCATGTTGCCGCGCTGCGGGACGAGGCGGAACTCTTCGATCAGCTGCTGCTTTCCTTCCTTTCGGGCCGGCAGACCCTTTGGGTCCATGAACCGCTGCCGGAAGCCGCCGAGGAAATGCTCTTTTCTCCGGCGAGGAAGCTTCGCGCCCGCCTGAGCCGGCTCATCACGGATCTCGAGGCGGGGATATCCTCGGTAAAGGAGGAATACGAGGAAGAGTCGGAGCTCTTCGAGGCACGAGCGGTCATGGATAGGCTGGGAAAAATTTCGGCGGTCTTGGGGGCCTTCGAAGGCTCCGGCAGCGAAGAGGAAACGGTCCACTGGATAGAGGCGGGCAGGGCGGTGAAGGGTGAGCGCTTCTGCTCCCTCATTCAAACGCCTCTGGAGGTGGCCCCGATGATGCGGGAGTCGGTCTTCGAGCCGAATCTCAGCGTCGTTTCCACCTCCGCCACCCTCACCGTGCGGAAGGACTTTTCCTTTTGGCTCAAGAATGTGGGGCTCGGGCAGGAGGGGGATGAAAGCGTCCTCACCCGCCGTCTGGAGTCGCCCTTTGCCTATAGGGAGAGGGTGCTCCTGGCCGTTCCGACCGATGCGCCGGAGCCGAAGGAGGAAGAGTCGTATCAACGCTTCGTTACCGACTTCGTGGCGCGGGTCCTAAAGCTCTCGGAAGGAAGCGCACTGGTGCTCTTTACCTCCTACCGCATGCTGCAGGAGACCTACCAGGCGGTGGCACCGCTTCTGGAGAAGCAGGAGATCTCCGTGTTCAAGCAGGGAGATGACGACCGGTCGAGGCTTCTCGCATCCTTTCATTCCGATGTCTCGAGCGTGCTCTTTGCCACCGATTCGTTCTGGGAGGGCGTCGATGCGCCGGGTGAATCTCTTCGACTGGTGATCATCTGCCGGCTTCCCTTCAGCGTACCGAGCGACCCGGTGAACAGGGCGAGAATGGAAATGATAGAGGCGAGGGGAGGCAATTCCTTTATGGATTACTCCCTTCCTCACGCGGCGATGCGGCTCAAGCAGGGCTTCGGAAGATTGATGCGGCGGCAGAGCGATAGAGGGGTGGTCTGCATTCTCGATTCGCGGATTGTGAGAAAAAGCTACGGCCGTGTCCTCCTGGAGACCCTTCCCGAGACGCTGACGAAGCTGGAAGAGTCGGCAGCGCTTCTGCAATCGGTGGAGGACTTTCTCTACCGGCCGGAGGGGTAAGAACCGCCGGCGAAACCGCGGGGAAAAAAAAGACAGCCCGAATGAGGCTGTCTTGTGCAGAAGATCAGATTTAAGCTCAGTCGATAACGGCGAGGATATCGGAGTAACGCACGAGCAGATATTCCGTACCGTCGTTGTCCTTTACCTGAGTTCCGGCATACTTGTCATACATGATCTTGTCGCCGGATTTTACCTTGATCAATTCATCTTCGCCTACGGCTTCCACCATACCGGTCTGGGTCTTTTCCTGAGCGGTTTGTGGTATGAAAATACCTCCGGCAGTCTTCTCTTCTACATCTTCAAGTTTCACAAGTACGCGATCACCTAGCGGTTTGATCTTCATACCTTCCTCCTAGATTATCAATAGTGTTAATTTGCTTTTGTCAGAATATACCCATGAAAGATTTCCCGGTCAAGAAAATACGAAAAAAAAACTCTACTTGTCTACGGAATATTCTCTTAGTATTTTAAAATCGGATGACGAGAGATAGTTTTGACTGGAAAAAATGTGTTTCGCGGGGGAAGTACCTCCTCTCCGCACGGAGACCCGACGACGCCTTCGCTTGTTTTGAAGAAGCGATCCGTGATTGTCCCGCTGATGATCCGGAGGCCCTCGCCGATATCCTCTATCACTGCGGGCTCTCATTGGAAGAGCTCGGGGTGAGCGATGAGGCCGTGCGCTGCTGGAAGTTTTCTCTTCGTTATTTTTCTGCTACGATTTCTGATGCAAAAGCCGCACCGGCCGGAAAAAAACTCCTTTCCTACGGATCGAGGGGGACAACAAAAGAGGAGAAAGACTGCGCGCTCTTCAGTGCGGTACAGAGGGCGAAGTATTTTCATCAAGTGCAGTCAAACGGCTATAGAAACGACGCGGAATTCCGCCGTATAGAAGCAATAATCGGGGTATATTGGCAGGAGCTGAGAGATTCCGGGCTTTTAGATCTCATTCAGCACAACGATAAGATCGCCTTGTTCTATGAAGTTCGGATAGATTTTTTCGGCGATGGACCCGAATCGGCAGTTCAATCGCCCGAGACGGAGAATATTATCCCCTTTCATGGGGAAAAAGACCGTTTTCGCTAGGAAATGGGACATTTTAACAGAGAAAAGCGTCGGTTTTTTTCCGCTTGGGCTATTTTGACACAGCAAGGAAAAAGCCGGGAGGATCCTCGACGAATTACTTTCTTTAATTAACTATATTACAAAGAATTAGCAGTTTCCCTCGAAGTGTGAAACTTGGCACGCAAGTTGCAATAATAGTAAAAGGAGGGATAAGATGCAGACAACTACAAAGGACAAGAAGTTAAAACTCCCGACAAGCTCCCATGATGATGAAAATATACTTTCTCTCTATCTAAAAGAGATTAATAGGATACCCCTTCTCTCCAGAGAAGAGGAAAACCACTATGCCCGCAAGGCGGCGCAGGGAGATAAGGAGGCGAAGGATGTGTTGATCCGCGCCAATCTTCGTTTCGTCGTAAATGTGGCGAAGAAGTATCAGAATCAGGGGCTTCCGTTGTCGGATCTCATCAATGAAGGAAATATCGGTTTGATGAACGCGATCGCACGCTATGACGTGGAGAAGGGATACCACTTCATCAGTTACGCCGTGTGGTGGATACGCCAGGCAATTCTCAAGGCCATCAGCGAAAAGGCCCGGATGATTCGACTTCCCCTCAACAGAGCCAATGAATTGGTGCAGATTGAAAAAGCGAAGAAGAGCCTCCGGATCAACGGCTCGGAGGAACCGGAGGTAGCGGAAATTGCCAAGGAAACGAACATGGATTCGGCGCACGTGGCGAGTCTCATCAAGATTTCTCAGGACCTCGTTTCCCTTGAGACTCCCGTATTCGCCGATAAGGGCGCCAGTCAGCTGGGCGATTTCATAGAAGACACGGACTACCAGGCACCGGAGGATACGGCCCTGCATAACTCCCTAAAGCAGGATATCAATAAACTTCTGCGGACCCTCAGCAAAAAGGAAGCCGATATAATTCAGTATCGCTACGGTCTGAACGGAAGAACGCCTCTTTCCCTCAAGGATATTGGGGAGAAGTACAATCTTACCAAAGAACGGATCCGCCAGATAGAAAAGAAGGCGATAAAGCGCCTCCAGCACCCGTCCAGGAGCGTTCAACTCGAGGCCTACACCGCCTGAGACGCTCTTCGGTTTAAAATATACCGGCCCGTCGCTGCACCGTGCACGACGGGCCAATTTATTGACAGAACACGCCATATATCTTACCCTCTATTCGAAAGAGAGAAACTAACGGAGGTAACACGTACCAATGGCTGAAAACAAGCGGGTGTATTTTTTTGGAGAAGGTAAAGCCGAGGGCAATAGAGAGATGAAGAACACTCTCGGTGGAAAGGGGGCAAACCTGGCCGAGATGACGAATCTCGGAGTTCCCGTACCGCCGGGTTTTACCAT
Source organism: uncultured Spirochaetaceae bacterium (assembly GCA_964594775.1). GTDB lineage: Bacteria > Spirochaetota > Spirochaetia > DSM-16054 > Sediminispirochaetaceae > CAYFVU01. The sequence continues at coordinate 20,557 of CAZQNO010000023.1, read as the reverse complement.
TTCGGCGGAAGTCTGCAAAATATTCTACGAAAAGAATCGGGAGTATCCGGCGGGCCTTGAAAAAGAGGTCGCCCAAAACCTCGAAAAATTAGAAAAATTGATGGGGAAGAAGCTCGGCGATAAGGACGATCCTCTTCTCGTTTCCGTGCGCTCGGGAGCGGCAGTTTCGATGCCCGGAATGATGGACACGATCCTCAACCTCGGCATCAACGATAAGGCTGTCGTCGGACTGGCGAAAAAAACGGGCAATGAGCGCTTCGCCTGGGACGCCTATCGCCGATTCATACAGATGTTCTCCGATGTCGCTATGGGTATGGACATCAATGTGTTCGAGGACCGGCTCGCCGAGGCGAAGAAGGAAAAGGGGGTGGAACTCGATACCGACCTGGATACCGAAGACCTCGAGAAACTCGTCCAGTGGTACAAGAGTGCCTATAAAAAAGAAAAGGGAGAAGATTTTCCTCAGGATCCCCTGGACCAGCTCTGGAAGGCCATCAACGCAGTTTTCGGCAGCTGGATGAATGAAAAGGCCATTAAGTATCGAAAGATCAACGATATAACCGGAATTCTGGGGACCGCGGTCAACGTACAGTCCATGGTATTCGGTAACTTCGGCGAAGCTTCGGGTACCGGCGTCGCCTTTACCCGTGATCCTTCGACGGGAGAGAAAGTGTTCTTTGGCGAGTTTCTCATGAACGCACAGGGCGAGGACGTGGTTGCCGGTATTCGTACTCCCGAAAAGCTGGTAACACTCAAGGATGAAAACCCCGAAGTGTACGATCAACTCTTCAAGATGAAGGACCGTCTCGAGGAACACTATCGGGACATGCAGGATATAGAGTTCACCATCCAGCAGGGAAAGCTCTTCTTCCTCCAAACGAGAAACGGAAAGCGGACCGGTGCCGCAGCAATTAAGGTGGCCGTGGATATGGTAAGCGAGGGGCTGATAGACAAGGCCGAAGCGGTCAACCGGGTGAGCCCCAAGCAGCTGGACCAGCTCTTTCATCCGCGTATCGAAGCGAAGACGAAGAAAACGCTCGAAGTTCTCACCACCGGCCTCAATGCCTCTCCCGGAGCGGCTGCGGGACAGGTCGTGTTTACCGCCGATGAAGCGGAGCAATGGGTGAAAAACGGAAAAAAGGTCATCCTCGTGCGTAAGGAAACCTCTCCCGAGGATATCGGCGGCATGGCCGTGGCCGAAGGGGTACTCACCTCAACCGGAGGTATGACCAGTCACGCCGCGGTTGTCGGCCGCGGAATGGGCAAACCCTGTGTCGTTGGATGTAAGGGCGCGACGGTAGGCGGCGGGAAGCTGGAAATCGGAAAAAGGACCTATAAAGAAGGCGACTGGCTCACCATCGACGGTACCGACGGCGAGGTGTACGATGGACAGGTCGAACTGGTCAATCCAAAGATAACCGACGAGCTCTCCAACTTCCTTTTGTGGGCCGACGAGGTCCGTAACAAGGCCGAACGAAAGGGCTTGGAGGAGAAGGGCTTCGGCGTACGGACCAATGCCGACACCCCAGAGGATGCCGCGGTGGCCCGTAATTTCGGCGCCGAAGGCATCGGCCTCTGCAGGACCGAGCACATGTTCTTCGGCGAAGCAAAACTGGAGAAGTTCCAGCAGATGATTGTTGCGGAGGACAAAGCGGCCAGAGAGAAGGCCCTGGCGCAGCTGATGCCGCTGCAGAAGGAAGACTTCAAGGGGATCTTCAAGGCAATGGACGGATTTCCGGTTACCGTGCGCCTCCTCGATCCGCCTCTCCACGAGTTCGTACCCAAGGACGAGGCCGGCTTCAAGGATCTTTCAAAGAAATCCGGCGTATCGGTGGATAAACTCAAGGCAAAGGCAGAGGAGCTTCACGAGCTCAATCCCATGCTCGGACACCGCGGATGCCGGCTCGGAATCACCTATCCCGAGATCTACGACATGCAGGTCGAAGCGATAATAAGCGCCGCCTGCGAAGTGCAGAAGCAAGGGGTAAAGGTCATCCCGGAGATCATGATTCCCCTGGTGGGAACAAAGAATGAATTGGCCATCCTGCGGGAAAATGCGGAGAAGGTCATAGCCGAGGCGCTGAAGAAAGAGGGAGAGAAAATAGACTACAAGATCGGTACGATGATAGAAATCCCCCGGGCCGCTCTTACCGCCGACGAGGTCGCCGAGGTTGCGGACTTCTTCTCGTTCGGCACCAACGATCTCACCCAGATGACCCTAGGATTCTCCAGAGACGATATCGGAAGCTTCATCGCACATTACCTCGACCAAAATATCTACGAAAAGGACCCCTTCCAGAGCCTCGATCAGAGCGGCGTGGGACAGCTGGTATCCATGGCGGTAGAGAAGGGACGGAAGACCAAGGAGGGACTCAAGATGGGAATCTGCGGCGAACACGGCGGTGACCCCGATTCCATAGAGTTCTGCTACAGCAACAACCTGCACTACGTTTCCTGTTCCCCCTATCGCGTTCCTATCGCCAGACTGGCGGCGGCACAGGCGGTTGCGAAGGACCTGGAGCAGTAAGCGCCGGATTGCACGAAAAGAGTATACCTGTCGCGGACAAAGATCGTCCGCGGCGGGTTTTCTCATGAAGCTCGCCGGAGAGAGATTCAATCAGCTTATTCGTTGAGGAATTGTGAAATAATTTCGACTAACCGCTCGGCAACCTTGAACTTCTTTGAAAAGGGGATGTGAAAATCCCGTCCGTCTTTGGAGAAGACCCTCATCTCGTTGTGGTCCGATTCGAAACCGACGTCCCCGTTGCCGATGTCGTTGACGGCGATCATATCGGCCTTTGCCCGCTGCATTCTCTGTGCTGCGTCCTGAGACAGTTCTCTCACGCTCTTTTTATAGAGGGCCCGAAAGGCGACGAGAAAGAGCTCGGGATGAAGCTCCTTTATTCTGTCGATTATCTTCACCGTAGGAACGAGTTCGATATCCATTTTTTCGACCCCGTGGGTGGATATCTTCTCTTCGGAAGTGGCGGACGCCTTCCAATCGCCTACGGCGGCGGCGGCGATCATGCAATCTATCTTTTTTTCATTGATAATGCGCTCGATTTCCTGCAGCATGTCTTCGGCAGTATCCACGTGTGTCGTAGGGACCCCCGCAATCGGAAGGACCGAGCCCTTTCCATAGACGAGATGAACCTGCGCCCCGGAGAGGAGGAGGGCCTTGCTCAGCGCTATTCCCATTTTCCCGGAACTGTTGTTGCTAATTACCCTGATGGGATCGAGGTACTCCACCGTTCTTCCCGCGCTTACCAGGACGGATTTCCCCGCCAGGGGGCCGTCGGAAGTGAGGATGCCCACCGTCTTCCAAAAGATTGTTTCCGGGCTCGGTAGTTTCGCCTTGCCTTCCGAAAGTTCGGGACCAATGAAACGGACGCCTAAGTCCTCGAGCTTTTTTATATTAGATACGAGCACCGGATGCCGGTACATCGGCGCATGCATCGCCGGTACGATGCAGATGGGAATACCCTCGCCGAAGGCGGTGCTTACAAGGGTCGTGACGGGCGTGTCGTCTATTCCCGAGGCGATCTTTCCGATGCTGTTTGCCGTGGAAGGACATATAAGAACGAGATCGACCTTGTTTCCCACATTCCCGCCGAGGGCCACATGTTCTATTGCCCCGCTGAGCTCGGTGACCGCCTCGTTGCCGGTGGCCCAATGTAAAAGATTGGGATGAATGATTCTGCACGCTTCCCTGCTCATGACGGGATATACTTCCGCTCCGTAGCGCATCAAAAGCCGCGCCGTTTCCACGCTCTTTACCGCCGCTACGCTTCCCGTGATTCCCAGGGCTACGCGCTTGCCTTCGAGGGCGTTTGAGCGGGAAGCAAGAATATCTTTCGAGGGATGAGGCTCCCCGCTTTCATGTGCTTCTTGGTGGATCATCTGCATCCTCCTGCCGATTTTTTGGCGGGGTCAAGGGGATAGTCGAGGAGCCGGCCTTAGCGGTAGCTGTGCTTTTCGGATGGGTAACGGTGATCACGCACCTCCTCGGCATAGGACTTTACCGCCTCCTCTATCTGTCTTCCCACATCGGTATACTGTTTGACGAATTTTGGGACTCTTCCCGTCGTAAGGCCTATCATATCGTAGGTAACCAGTACTTGTCCGTCACACTCGGCACCGGCGCCGATCCCGATGGTGGGAATGTTCAGCTCCCGGCTTATTCTCGCCGCGAGATTCCTGGACATGCTTTCCAAAACAAGGGAAAAGGCTCCGGCGGCCTCAAGGGCTTTCGCGCCGCGGAAAATGGTTTCCGCCTCTTCATCGCTTCTACCGCGGACGCCGAAGGTTTCGGCGGTCTGGGGCAGAAGCCCGATGTGCCCCATCAGCGGAATGCCCGCTCCCACGATCGCGGCGGCGGCCTCGGGGCGGTTCCCTTCGAATTTCACCCCCCATGCGCCGGCATCGATGAGCCGGCGGGCGCTGGCAAGGGCCGCTTCGCCGTTTTCGAAGCGGTGATAGGGAAGGTCTCCGACAATCGGTAGCTGCCGAGCTCCCTCGCGAACCATCCGCACATGATAAGACATTTGGTCGAGGGTGACCTCTCGCGTATTCGTCTTTCCCTGGACGACCATACCCAAACTGTCTCCCACCAGAATGATATCCACACAGCCGCTCTTCTCGAGAATTGTCGCCAAAGCGGCATCATAGGCGGTGAGCATCACTATGGGTTCGTTTCGTTGTTTTTTATTCAACAGGGCTTCTATTACAGGGTCAGTGGTCTTCATTTTGCTCCTCCGCTAAAAGGGCAAGCCGTCGTGTGATGTAGGCAATGCTCTCCTGTAAATTTTTCCGGTTATCGAAGGGCGTTTCGGTTTTGATTTCTTCGGTTGAGTTCGCTGAATCCGAAGCGGCGCCGGCTTCCACGAGGCGGCGAAGCTCCTCGACGAGGAGGGGCATGCAGCGGGTCAAGTTGTCGACGATGGTGAGATCTGCCTTCTGTGCCGTGCGGGAGAGGGGATTGAGGTCTACGGTAATTACCCGTTTTCCCATCCGTTTGAGCCCCTCCGTCCTGTCTCCGTCCTCCAAAGGGACAAAAACCAGGTCCGCCGCACCGATGCCCCGCGGGTCTATTCTTCTCCGCTCGCTGCCGATTTCCGGGACTCTTTCGGAGGCGGCCGAACCGATCCCGAGAATTTCGCCGCCGCCGGCATCCTTCAGGACCCGTTCTATTGCACGCTCTCGCTCGGCCGAACGATAGAAAAGATTGATCTCAAGCGGGGCCCCGGAGAGTTGGGAAATCTCTACCAGCTGCTTTGCCGTGAGGGCTGCGGCGTTTCCGTTAACCGAAAGAACGGGACTGCGGGCGGAAAGAAGCATGCGTGCCGCCGCAGAGACGGCTTTTACCGCCGCCGGCGGACTCTCTTCTCCCAGCAGGTAGTCGAAGGCCTCTCCTCTGCCGTGGGCGATAAGTCCCGCAGGAGCAAGCACTGCCGCATCGACCGCTTCTATCAGTCTTTCGCGGGTGCGGATGGATTCGTAGCGAGGATGATCCTTCGGCACGTGTAGGGTCATTCGCCTATACCAGCCTTGCCCCGGTGCCGTTGACGGCGGAGGTGAATACCTCTGCATCGAGAAAGCGGGATCCGGCCGAGGCGCCGAGTAATGCTATTTCCTCGGATGCTGCAAGTGTATAGACCGCATCTCCAAACATAAGCATACCGCCAGTATACCCGGACTTCTCGAAAAGTTCCATTACCTGCCGTGCTCTTTCGGTAAGAAGACCCGATGATATACTGAACTCATGAGATAATTGAAGAAAAGACTCGACCGTTGGTGAGGCCAGGAGTTCGGCGTGGAGACGGCTGCCGAGCCTGTTGATTCTCCGTCGAATGGAAGGATCGGAGAGGGCTTCGCTGGTTGAATAGGGGCCGAAGACCACAAAGAGGGCGGAAAGCTTGTCTTCGAAGGCGATGGGCTCTATTCTGCCGAAGCCCGGGGCGCCGGCCTCGATGCGGATTTCGAAGCCGCCGTAGTACTCCCCTATCACCGTACCGAGTCCTGTCTTGTGTTCGATTTCCGCCGTATGAGCAATGCCGGCGGCTTCCTCCGTCGAAAACGGCCGGCCGGTAAAGTCGTTGAGGGAGAGGGTGAGGCTCAGGGCACCGGCACCGCTGCTGCCGAAACCGCTTCCCTGCGGTGCGTCGATTCGGTGTTCGATCTGCAGTCCCTTTCCTCGAAGAAACGGCTCGTAACGGCGCAGAACGGAGCGGGAGACGGGAAGGTCCTTTGCCGATACCTCTCGACCGTTGATCGAGTAACGCGGGGCGGAAGAGGCTTCGAGACGACGAACGGTGCTGTATGCCCCGTGATCGATGGAAAAGCCGGCACCGAGGGATCCCTTTCGCAGGGGGTTTTCGTCCGAATCGCTGATGTAGAACAGCCCGGTAACATGGGCAGGCGCAAAGGCGGTCTTGGCATCCATGCGGAAACAACGGTACTCGAGAAGCAGGGTGAGAGTCAATGAGTGCAGACCTTTTTGCCTCTTCTTGTATCACCGCGGCGGTTAGGCTACTATGACTCCATGGACGGAGAAGAGATGATCCGCGTGGAAGCTTTGGGAAAGCGCTTTCCCTCTTCCCCGCGTTGGGCAATAGAGAATCTCAGCTTCTCCTGCAAGCCCGGCGAAGTAGTGGGGCTTCTCGGGGAGAACGGTGCGGGAAAGACGACTACGCTGCGAATCCTGGCTACCAGCATCGAAGCTACGCGCGGCAGGGCCCGGCTCAATGGCTATGATCTGCGGGAAGAGCCGCAGGCGGTTCGTCGATCCATAGGAATGCTCTTCGGCGGTTCTCCCGGGCTCTACGACCGTCTCACTGCGCGGGAAAATATCCGTTACTTTGCCGAACTCAACGGGGTCGGCGACGGTGACTTCGAGGCCCGCCTGCCTGAGATAATCGAGCTGCTTGAGATGGAAGCTTTCATGGATAGACGGGCCGGAACCTTTTCCACGGGAATGCGGCAGAAGACCGCCATAGCGAGAAGCATCATCCATGATCCTGCCGTCCTCCTTCTCGACGAACCGGCATCGGGGCTCGATATTCGAGCTTCCAAAAATATCCAAAGCTTCATTTTTACCTATCGAAAGAGAGGAAAGACGGTGCTCTTTTCGAGTCACGATCTGCAGACGGTACGCCGGCTCTGCGACAGAGTTCTTATCATTCATAAGGGAAGGCTGCAGAGGATAGTAAAGAAGAATGAAAAAGACGGCGGAGAATCCCTGGAAAAGCTCTTTCTCCACATACTGAAAGAGGATGGGCAATGATGGGTGAGAGACGAAAGCGGCGGCCGCTGTGGGCGACGGTGGCGGAAAAGGAGCTGAAGGAAATCTTCAGAGACTCCCGAACGGTGCTCATCTCCCTTGTTCTGCCCCTCGTACTTTTTCCGGTTCTCTTCTTTACCCTGGGGGAAAAAGATTTTCCCAAAAGCTCCGACAAAGAGGTCTTTATCGTGTTGACGGAGGGGAGTGAGCGTATTGATGCACTGATTGCCGCCGATCAGCGGCTTTGCGCAGAGAGCCTTAGGGAGAAGGGGATAGCCGATGCTTTGGCGGCAGGAGAGGCGGACGTTTTTCTGCGGGAACTTCCGTACGAAGGCAAAGAAAAACGCACGGAAGCGGCGAAAGGACGATTTCTCATTCGCTACGACAATAGCGACAGACAGTCGATATCCGCCGCGGCCTATCTTCAGAGTTTGATTGAGGCAGGGGAAAGAGGTGGTGCCGGAGGGCAGGGGCCGGTCCTCGAGCCTCTACATGATGAGGCGGAGGCAAGGGGGAGGCTCTTTCTCTCATTCGTGCTGCCTTTTCTTCTCTTTATTTTTTCATCCACCTGTCCTCTTCCTATTGCCGGAGACCTGAGTGCGGGAGAGAAGGAACGGGAGAGTTTGGAACCGCTGCTGTCTACGGGTGTGGGAAGAGGCGCTATAGTAGCGGGGAAGATCCTTGCCGCGCTCACCGCCGGCTTCCTCAGCGTCTGCGCTTTTTCTGCGGGGGTGTATCTTTCTTATCTCCTCAGTCCGGAAATTGTCGGAGGAGAGACAATGACTCCCGCTCTGCCCATCGCGGCGGTCCTCCTTCTCTTCTTGCTCGCCTTTCAGCTCACCAGCATGTATGCGGCTCTCGAATTGGCCGTGGGAATATTTACCCGAAGCAGCCGGGAGGCTCAGCTCTGGGGAATGCCGATTCTCATCGTTTCGATGGCGGCGGTCTATGCAGCTTCCTCCTTCGATATACGGGCCTTTCCTCCCGCAGCCCTCCACATTCCCCTTGTAAACTGTGCTCTGGTGATCCGCCAGTTGAGCCGGGGAACCATTGTGGCCGAACACGTACTCTCGGCGGGGCTCTGGATGTTCGTCTATGCTCTTCTGGCGGCGGCAGCGGCAAGGCACCTGTTCGGCCGGGAACAGGCGATTTTCCGCTGATGAGGCTGTTTCCATGAATGTCTTGATTTTTTTTATTTTCCATTGCATATTCGTTACTATCGATCACAACAACGAGAATTTGGAGGTAAGCCGGCATGGGAATCGTTACGCTTCTGGTAGTGCTCATACTCGTAATTGTCATTATACGGCTCGTATAAGAACGTACCGCAGACCGTCCCGCAGGAACGTGTTCATTGCGGCCACGGTTGTATTCCTCTTTTCCCTTTCTGCGGGAGACGCGTATGGAGCCGAAGAAAGCGGTTTCATACGCCTCTGGCGCTATGCCGCCGGGGGAAAAATTTCAAAAATCGAAGTAGATACGGAGAGAAAAGTAATTTACGCCGTAGCCGAAGACAGGTATCTGCACGCAATCAGCTTCGCGGGAGAGAGACTTTGGCGCAGTTACATCGACAGCGGAACTATCCTCAGCCTGAAGACGGGCTGCGACGGAACGATATATATACTCACCGACGGAGGAAAGCTGCTGGCGCTCAACCGTGCCGGAGGGATCATCTGGCGCATCCGCCCTTTTCACGGTCCGGTAGTTCGCATTCATCCTCTGAGGGACGGCACGATTATCTGTATCGGGGGGCAGGGAGAGATTGCCGCCTACAGCCACAGCGCCGTCCTGCGCTGGAGGGGGAAGATTTTCGGCCCGGGAAGCATCGGCGGGGTGGTGAGCAGCGCCGACTACCAAATACCGACGGGAGCCGGAACGAATAAGGATACATCTGCTTCTTCGGCGGGAATCGCCGTAGGGTTCGCCGGCGGCGATCTGGTGGTAATCGACGAAAACGGCATGGAACGCTGGTACGAGTCCGGAGAACATGCCGTCGGAGAACTCCATCCACTTGGTGACCGGCTCGGTATGCAGAAGGGGAGTGTTCTCCTGCTCTACTCCTCCGACGGTAAGATAGCGCAAAGAGTCGCTACGGGAGAGGTGGTGAGCAGCTTGGCGAATCCCCTCTCCGGTCATTTCCTCGTTCGCAGCACCGACGGTTTTCTCAGTCTCTACGATGCCTCCGGGGAACGCCTTTGGAAGAGACCGGCCGGCGGCGGTATCTGTTTTCTCGGCGGTAACGAAGAGACCTCCCTGCTCTTGGATTACCAAGGCTGGTGCGAGGTGTATACCGGAGCCGAGGGCCTCTCCATATCCGGCCGTCTGCCGCCTCCTTCGACGGCGCCGCATCTCATCGGCTCCTCCCGCTTCGTCTACGGAGGAGATGATTGGATTATCAGGGCCTTCCGCACCATCGAGCCGGCGGAAACGGAGGAAAAAGCGGACGGAAAAACGGCGAATGAAGCCTCAGCGACAGGAGCCGGCGGCAGCACTAGAGGAAGCCGAAAGGAAAGCGAAGCGGGAAAATGCGCTTCCCTGCGGAGCGGCGGGATGGCTTCCTTTCCCCTCCTTCGACAGGAGCTCCTTTTCGGTAATCGAGAGAGACACCTGCGGGTACTTAGAGAAGTAAGACGGAGGCTTGAAAGCCCGGAGCCGGCGGCACGGAAAAAAGCCTTCCTCTCGGTTCTCGAGGAAATTGCGGGAGAAGGAGTCTTGAGGACCGACTACCGAAGAGGAAAAATCGAAAACGATTTTCCCGAATTGCGGGCCGAGGCGGTGCGTTTACTGGGAATCTATGGAGACATTCAAAGTCTCTCTTTCATTAATTCTCTTGGAGAGAACGAATGGGACGGCGAGGTCCTTCTTCGATGTATCGAGGCTTTGGGCCTTCTGGGAGGGATGGAAAATGGGGCGGACCTTTTCCGCATGGGCCGGAGCATCTCTTCTTCGGACTATGCGGGAAACGATCCCGGCAGCTTTGCCCTAGTGGTAATAGAGGCGACGAAGCGGATATCCCGTTATCAGGGGAGAATACAGGGAGAAGTAATGGAGATCCTCAAGAAAATTTACCTGGGACCATTTCCCCGATCCGTGCGAAACACGGCAATTTCGACCTTACGTGACCTGCGGGGGAGTGCATATTTGCATTTTAGCGATTATACTGAGAATGATGATCTTCGGGAGGAAGAACAATGAGACTAAGCTATCTGTGTGCGGTAATTATTTTTATTGTAACTCCGGGTTTCTCAGGCTTCGGACAGGAATTGGCCGAAGAGGAGATCCGCGGAGTCGCGCGGGGAGAGGTGAGCTTTTTCAATTATGAGGGGCCTCATGAAAAGGTAGAGAGCGCGGAGGAGATCCGTTCCATCGGTTCCCGTCTGTCCACAGCGGTCGATAGCTCCGGTACGGACAGAGCCGAGTATCATGCCAAGTATCGAATCGTGCGCATAGAGCCGGAGGAAGACAGCGAACTCTACGGGGCCGACGTCTTTTCGATCCTCGAAGGCGCAGTGGTCGACCACATAGACAACGTGCGAAGAATACTCTCGGGCTATGTGCAGCGCCGCTTCGGCTACTCCAAGGAGGAGGCGGATACCATAGCGGTCTTCATTTCGTTTTACAATGCCATCCACCGGGGTGATATGGAGTATATCTCAGGAACCTACGGACAAAATGTGGTAAATGCCCTCGATCCGGAAAAGGCCGGCATTGCCATCCGCTACGATCAGTGGCCGGGACAGACCCAGATGCTCATTCCCCTTCGTCTTTTAGGCGCCCAAGCGGCTCTGTCGACGGATACCGTGGGCGAAGACGAGGTCGTCGAGGGAATGAGGGAACAGGAGGAAGACCGCGGCGTAGAGGACCGCAAGAAGATGGTCGAGATTCGTGACCGGGAACTGGAAGAGGAAGAACGCCAAACCGAGGAGAAGCAGCAGGAACTAGAGGAGAAGGAAGCGGGCGTTCGACAAAAAGAAGCTGAAGCTGCCGAGGCAAAGAGAAGGGTCGAAGAGGCCAAAACCGAAGAAGGCCGAGAGAGTCGCGAAACACGGGAAGCGGAGCAGGACCTTGAGGAAGCCGAAGAAGAGCTGAAAGAGACGCAGCAGGAAAGCGAAGAGCTGCGCGAAGAGGTAGAAAAAGAGGAGCGCAGTCAGGCGGAGAGACGCGAATCTATTCAGCAAGAGCGGGAAAAAATCGCCGAAGATCAGCGGGACTTGATAGAGGAGGAAGAGAGGGGCACCGGCGCCGGCGAAGAGCGTGCAGCCGCAGTGAGTCCCAAAACCCTTCCCTTTCTTATCTTCAGCGAGGACGGTGAGGTTCTCGGCCGCTTAGTGGAAATTCTCAAAGCCGACGGATCAATCCGCCGCCGCGGGAACATAAATACCATTCGTTCGAGAGGATTGCTGCGGGGCCGCAGCGGTATCGTCGTCGTCGCCGGCGAAGACGATCCTCCGCGGGCAATCCGCCTCGTGGAAATCGACGAGGAGAGTCTTGAAATAGTCGGCCAATCCGACAGGAACATCTACCGCAGCAGCGTCGTTGAAGAACAGGACGGGAGTATTTATGCGATTACCGGAGAGGAGGGAAAGTGGTACGTCGGCCGTTTCGCTGCCGATCTCCAGCTTGCCGCCCGCTCCGATGCGGAAGTAGCGCCGCAGACGATGCTCCTCTTTGAGAACGGTTCGCTCTATGTTCAGGATAAGCGTGGAGACGTTATAATTATCGATCCAAAGACGCTCCAACGGCGGGATTGACCGAGGCAAAGAGGCTATTTTCGAGAGAAAAGACCGAAGAATCGAGAGAAGAAGCGGCCTATTGCCAGGAGTATCCGGCGGAAAATGCCGGGGTTCTTCAGTCGTTCGAGACGGGAATAAGCCCCGGCCAATTCCATCGCCGTGAGATTTCTCCGATGGATGTTTTCGTCTAATTCCATCTCGAGCTGGTCGATACCGGAATTGCGCTCGACGATGTGTGCCTCGATTGTTTTCCAGCCCAGTCGTCTGGCCGACTCGAGGCGTCTTTCCCCCGCGATGAGCTCATATTTCGTGTTGATTACTATGGGATTCATCAGGCCATAAGACCGCAGACTCTCCATTAGCTTAGAGAGGTCTCCCAGATCCTCCCTTACCCGTTTCTTAATAAGCACATCTTCTATCGGCACCTGCATTGATAGATCCTCCCGATCCTTCCGTGGACCGTATTACTCGAGAAGGGGATTTACATTGTTCCCCGTCACCGCCTCTTCTTCATCCTCGAGATCTTCGGTGCTCCAGTGGTCGAGACCGAAATCCATGTCGGATAGAATGTCCTCCTCCAGTGAGGGGCCATCCTCTGTCTCAATAGCAAAATCCTCCAGCATAAAGGAATCCTGGAGCTTTCGAACCAATGCTTCGTCTCTCTCTCGTTCAAAGGGATGAATGTCGCAGAGCTGTTTCGGTTCGGTCCCGGCGATAAACAGTTCCTCTACCGTGTGGTCGCAGAACTGGGTCGGCAGCAGCCCCGAAGTACTACAGACCCGCATCGTCACCAGGCCCGAATCGGGCTTCTCGAATTCGATCGGTTCCAATCCCTGATGGATCGCCTTCATATATTCCGCCCAAGCGGGACCGGCGGCGGTGGCCCCGGTGAGTTCGCGGCCCAGGGAATTGCCGGGAGTGTCGAAACCGAACCAAATCGCGGTGGTGCAGTAGGGGGAAAAGCCTATGGTCCACGCATCTCCCCAGTTCTGGGTGGTGCCGGTCTTTCCCGCCATGGGCATGTCGTCGAAACCGCCGACATTGACCCTCCGCCGGCGCAGAGTGCCGAACTCGACGGTGCTCTTGAGCAGATCGACCATTACGTAAGCCGCCTGAGGAGACATTATGCGGTCGCTTTCATTTCTTTCGTGTTTAATTCTCCGCAGTCTGTCCTTTTCGGGATTGATGATTTCCTCGCCGCTTCGCCCCAGAACCTTCGTAATGGCAAGGGGATCGGAGGGGCGGCCGAGATTGGGAAAGGTCGTGTATGCCCGGGCCATGTCTATTGGAGCAACGGAAATTACACCAAGGCCAAGGGGAAAGCTCCGCGGGAAAAAGTTCCTGTCGTCCTTCTTATCTTCCATGTTCAGCATCTTGGCGGCTCGATCGATAGCCTTGTCGAAGCCGACGCCGTCGAGGACTTGCAGACTCGGAACGTTCATGCTGTTCGCAAGGGCATACCGCAGGCGCACAGAGCCATCCCAGGTGCCGAGATAGTTCATCGGGGTATATTCTCTTCCCATTTCGTCGAAAAAGACGATGGGCCCGTCGTAGAGCCTCGTGGCGGGAGTATACTCACCGGAGGAAATGGCTGCGGAATAGTAGAGCGGCTTGAAGCTGGAGCCGGGCTGCACCTTTGCATCGACCGCCCGATTGTACTGCTTCGTTTCGAAGTCGCTGCCGCCGACCATGGCGAGAATGTGGCCGGTATCGTTGTCGAGGGTCACCAGGGCGCCCTCTACGATAGTCTGTTTGCTCCGTTCTTCTTTCTTCTCCGCGGTATAGCGGGATATGGCAGTGAGCTGTTCGGAGTCGAACAACCCGGCGAGCACTTCAACGGAAGGGCCGATGACTTGGTAGTAGTAATCCAGTGCCGCTCTCTTGTCGTCGGCTCCGGCTACACGGATGTCGGGGAGATTATAGGTGAGGGCGAGAAGATCGATGATGGGAAGATAGGTATCCTCCACCACCTCGAAGCGCCGGCCCTTTCGGTCTCGGTACCTCTCGTTTATCCGGCGGTAGGATTTCTGCATGATATCCTGAGCGGTGGTTTGATAGTTCATGTCGAGAGTTGTGTGAACGATATACCCGTCTTTGTTTATGTTCACCGCACCGTAGAGCATGTCGTTCAGCTGAAGCCGGACGTATTCGGTAAAATACGGTGCCTTGCTCTTGTTGTCGAAGTAGGCGCTGGCGATGTTGGATCGATTGTAATCGTAGCTGTCCCAGTAGCTTCTGAAGGTAATCTCCGCTTCCTCCGCAGCTATGTAGCCCAGTTCGACCATTTGATCGAGCACATCCTTCTGCCGGGAGCGGGCCCTCTCCGGATGATTGATGGGGGAATAGGTCGCCGGGCTGGCCAGTTGGATCACGAGCATAGCCGCCTCGGCAACGGAGATTTCTTCGGCGGATTGGTTGAAGTAGAAGCGGCTTGCCGCCTCTACACCGTAGGTATTGTGGCCGAAGTACATCTCGTTTACGTAGAGTTCGAGGATTTCATATTTCGATAGCTCTTTTTCCACCTGAAAGGCGAACCAGAGCTCTCGGAGTTTCCGCGCGACGGTCTTTTGACTCCTATCGGCGAAGTGTTTTCCCGCCACCTGCTGGGTAAGGGTGCTTCCGCCGGAGAAGTAGGTGCCTGTTGCCACGTTCCATGCCGCACGCGCGGTTCCTCGGATGCTGAATCCGTTATGATCGAAAAAGGAGGCATCTTCGCGGCTGATCAACGCGAAGATGAGCTGTTTGGGGAGCCGTTGAATGGGCACGATATCGCGTTTTACTTCGGAAAAGATTTCGGCAATGAGCTCGCCGTCGCGGTCGAGAATCTGGGTGGGGATGGCCGGTTCATATTCCTTGATGTCTCTGCGCACGTCGCTGTTGCGCAGTTCGGCCAGCACGATTCCCGTGGCAGCACCGATGCACAGACTGAGGAGGATGGTGATGATCAGGATGATCTCTGCGGTGACCCTTCGGCCCTTGGAAAAGAAATTCATTCTTTAGCTACAGTAGAAAGGAGGGCCCGTTTTGTCAAGCCGACTCAGCAATTTTCAATTTGGAAGGCAAGAGACTTCCAAATTGCTGAATATACCGGTCGGACCGTTGCATCTATCCTCCGGAAGTGCTACCCTTTCGCCGCGATGATACTTTTTCTTGTAGTCACTGTTCCATGCGCGGCATTTCTCTATTTTAGACTGTTCTATCGGCGGTTTATCTCGAGCGACGAGCTGAGGCGTGCGGTTCTTTCGGGGCTGACGGCACATTTGGTGCTGCTCATCCCGATCTTCTTGATGCATGGCAACTATCCTCTTCACTATACCTACCGAAGTCTCTTTTTCGCCGAATGGGTCGAGGAGTTTCTCCTCTTCCTTATACTCGGCAGTGCGACAGCGGTCCTTCTGCGGAGAAGGCTCTTCCGATTGCCCACCGAGGAGGGGCAATGGGCTGAATCGACCGCATTTTGGACGGGATTTCTTTTCGTCTCAGGAATATATCACGGGTTTCTTCAATTCCCCGCCTATGACGCGTATAGAGTTTTCCTCTATCCGCTTCTTCTTCTGGTCCTGCTCTACCTATCGAGTCTCGTTACCCATTTTATCCTTACCCGCGATCGTTTGTGGGTGAAGATTCTCATGGGTATACTTGGGATCATCTCTTCTCTATTGATCTCACTCGTCCCTTTTCTTCTGCGAATTCACTACACGGCCCACGCGTATACGGTATTCGGCCTTGCCCTGTTGATTCTCGCGATGCTCGTGTATCTCGTAGAAACAAAAAGGCTGCCGCTCTAAGCTCGAATGACTTCGAGTAAGCGACAGCCTCAAAGGATACGGTGCACTCCCGTCAGGCTTTTCCTGCGGAGCCCAGAACGCTCTTGTTCTTATGCATGTAGAGCTCTTTTAATTTTTCTCTTCCGGGACCGAGGTACTTACGCGGATCAAATTCGCCGGGTTTCTCGGCGAGGACCTTACGTACCGCTGCGGTCATGGCCAGTCTTCCGTCGGAGTCGATGTTGATCTTGCAGACCGCCGATTTCGCGGCCTTGCGAAGCTGCTCTTCGGGAATACCCACCGCGTCTTTGATGGCGCCGCCGTTCTCGTTGATCATATTCACGTAGTTTATCGGAACGGAGGAAGAACCGTGGAGAACGATGGGGAAGCTCGGCAGCTGCTTTTCGATCTCTTCTAAAATATCGAAACGAAGAGGCGGAGGAACGAGGACTCCTTCCTCGTTCCTCGTGCATTGATCCGGAGTGAACTTATTTGCCCCGTGGCTTGTGCCGATGGAAATGGCGAGGCTGTCGACGCCCGTCTTTTCGACAAAGTCTATGACCTCTTCCGGTTGCGTGTAGTGAGAAACCGCCGACTGTACCTCGTCTTCGATACCGGCAAGGACCCCCAGCTCTCCTTCAACGGTTACATAGTCCTTCTGTGAATGGGCGTAATCGACTACCTTTTTTGTGAGCGCCATATTTTCGTCGTAGGGAAGGTGGGACCCGTCGATCATCACCGAGGAGAAACCGGTATCGATGCAGTCCTTGCATACTTCGAAACTGTCGCCGTGGTCGAGGTGGAGGACGATGGGAATCTTGCAGCCGAGTTCTTCCGAATATTCCACCGCTCCTGCAGCCAGATGGCGCAGGAGGGTCTGGTTCGCGTAGTTCCGCGCTCCCTTGGAAATCTGGAGAATTACCGGCGACCGCGTTTCTACACAGGCCTGAATGATTGCCTGCAGCTGTTCGAGGTTGTTGAAATTGAAGGCGGGAATGGCGTAGCCTCCGTTTACCGCTTTCTGAAAGAGGTCCTTGGTATTTACGAGTCCTAAATCTTTATACGAATACATCCTATTCATGCTCCTTTATGTGGAATGGATCGTTTTCAATCTATCCCTCATGGGATGTACGGTCAAGGCTTTGAAAATGAATTGCTTGACCGGCGGACCGGGACTTGCTACCCTTTCCGCATGAAGAAAAGCATCCTGTTACCCGCCGTCGCTGCCGGTGTTCTTCTTTTCATTTTTTCGGTGCCGCATTTTTTTACTCCGCTTCTCATCATCAGCGATCCGGTCTGGCGAGTAACGGTCCTCGAGGGGGATGAAGGGATCTATCCCCGGCTGCGTATTGCCTTATTGAAGAAGGGCTATATTCCGAAATTGGTGGTTCCCGAATCATTCTCGCAGGAGAATCCCTCGCAGATCATCGCAGGGGAGCTCGCGGAGACGGCGGAAATACGGCGGCGCGGGCCGATTCTTCTCTCGCCGGGTCTCTCCTATTTGGCCGAGGACTTGACGAGTTTAGTCCCGGACAGGGTACTCATTATCTTCGCGGAGAGTGAGGCGGGGGGATCTGCCGTCCGAATAGCTGCAGACCCTATCGACGCGTTGAAAGAGGCGGGTGCCGCGGCGAGAAGCGAGTTTCCTACAAAAGAGTCCCGGCTGCTTCTTCCGGTTCGGGAAGCGAAGGCGGCAGCGGAGAATTCCCACACAAGGGCCTTCGCCGAAGGCTGGGGAGAGGGGGAGGTCCTTCGGATATCGATGGGAAAAGATTCCCTCGAAGAGGAGCTGCAAAAATACGGAGCCGGAAAAAGCGACTTCGCCTGGGTTTCGCAAGAAGAGGTGACCGGACGGGTTCTCTCAATTCTTGCCGAATATGGTGTTTTCTCCTGCTGTTTCGGCCCCTATGCGTTAAGAGCCTATCCGCAAACGGTGGTCTGCGAGCTGCGTTACTCCTGGAAGGAGGCCATATTGGAGGCCCTCGCTTACGCGGGGAAAGCCGGCGGTGAGCCCGGTTTTGTGGTCGGGATGGGAACCGAGCTAAATTTCGTCCTTTTTAGAAAATGATTTGACAAACAGCGGCTGAAGAAATATAATTCGAAGTGCTTACAACTGTTGAGATTAGTAAGTTTAAAGGAGTGGAGAATGAGACGAGGCGTCTTAGTAACTGTCTGTCTATCGGTGCTTATCGCGTTCCTTGCGCCTACGTTTGTTATTGCCGACGAACAAACTGTGAACCTCGAATCGCGTATTTTGGAGAGTTTTGATCCGGAAACGCGGACCACCGAATGGGTGGTAAGGGGGAGCAAGTTTGTTTCCGAAGGTTATCCGAAACAGACGTACGCTGAGGCCTGGCCGGATGCGCTTTTCGGTGCAAATCGAGAAGAAAAGCAGCTCGAGGTTCTCGGAACGCATTTCAAATTCGATCGTCAGGGATACAACTATATCGAATTCATCCCCGTAAAAGAGGACGATGAAGGCAATGTGGTGCATAATCCTATTCAGATCCCCGGCAGGGTCGAGCAGTTCGATCTTTGGGTATGGGGTTCCGACTTCGATTACTACATGGAGGTCCACATTCAGGATTGGCGGGGTGTCGTGCATACCCTTCAACTGGGGGACTTGAATTATACCGGCTGGAAGAACCTCAGTACGGGCATTCCCAGCTATATCCCCCAGGCCCAGCAGTATGCCCCCTATCTCGAAGGGCTGCAATTGATTAAACTGGTTATCTGGACGAAACCGGTCGAGAGGGTGCACAACTGCTATGTGTATCTCGATCAACTAAAAGTCCTTACCGATGTCTTTGTTTCTCGTTTCGACGGCGATGGACTCGCGAGTCCCGAGAAGGTCGAAGAGATATGGCAGAATACAGAGACGGAGTAGGAGAGGAGTAGATACCAATGAAAGCAAGAAATACTATTACCGTATTGATCATATCCCTCCTTATTCTCCTCGGTTCAACTTTTCTCTATGGCCAGGAGGAAGGGGATGGGCTGGGGCAGGTCGGAGAACCGACGGCGGAAAGCCTGGGAATCGATGCGGCGCAGCAGAAGCTGAGGACCGTGTCGGTCTCTAAGTTCGAGGATGCCGGTTTTTGGAACGTGCATATGCCCGGCGAACAGGGGGTTATTTCCCTCAGAGCTCTTCCCGGTAGTCCCATCGAAAAGGAAACGCTGGAGGGTGAAGAAGAGGCGGGTATCACGGAGCCCGATAAGAATGTTCTCGGCGTGAAGGTCGAATACTTCAAGCGGGGTTACAATCAGTTTGCCGTAGTACCTGCACGACCGCTTCCCGTTGAAGGAATTTCGAAGACCGTCAGCATTTGGGTGGTCGGTCGAAACTCACCCCATATGCTCAAGCTCCTCATTTCCGACCAATTCGGAAACAGGGCCGAAATAACGATGGGTAAACTTAACTTTTCCGGATGGAAGAAGCTTACGGCGGCAATTCCGCTTCACATCCGGCAGCGAGACTATCACTATAGTTCGAAGATGGGTATTAAGATCGAAGGTTTCCGGATCGACTGCGATCCTGAAGAGGCATTCGGGACCTACTATATCTATTTCGACGCACTGCGGGCCACCACCGACCTCTTCTCCGAAGAGAGTAGAGACGTCGACGACATGCCCGACAGTTGGTAGAAGAGGAAAATCCGGTAAGAGAAGGTGTACCGCAGTAACTTACCGATTGAGAGAAGAGCTTTTTCTTATACTACGGTCCCCTGTCCACGGGGGACCGTTTTTTTATTTCTGACCGCTTTTCTGTGCTTCGGTGCCGCAGGCCTCACTGCACAGAACGCCCACTCCTTACGTTTCCGTCTCTCGGATCACTATACCCGCGTGGTGAGGGAAGACCTGAGGGTCTACGAAGACGGAAGATACCGGGGTTTTCTCTCCCGGGAACAGCGGACCTACCTCCATGAAATAGATTCTTCTCTCTTGTCATCGAACCCTTTGGCAGCCGCTTTTCTCTCGGAGGGCAAATTCTACCGGGGTAATGTGTATGTAATAAAGGAGATGAGCAGGGAAGCACAGCGGGTGGTCAAGCCGATTGACGGGAGCTTTGAGACGGTTTTTGCCGTCGATATAAGGGGAAGAAGCGGTTTTTTGGAAAGATCCGCCGTACCCCTGCGGACTAACTATCCTCTTTTACCCGATGAAGCTGTGCGCATCGGAGAGGGCTGGGAAGGGGAGGGAGTCGAGTACATTCTCAACGAAGCGGGAGAGCTCATAGAGGCTCCTTTTCGCTGCAGGTACACCCTTACGGCCGTGGAAGCTTATAGTAACAGGCCTGCGGTGATGATACGGGCCGACTACAACTACTTCGACCGCGATCCGTATGGTCCGAGCAAAGGGCCGAAGGTTCGTGGAAAAATGGAGGCGGATATTGTTCTCTATACCGATGCCGAGGGAGGATACTTTATCCGGGAGCGGGTCGAACGCTATCTCTTAGGGGGTGCGGTCTCTCAGCGAAAGGAGACGGGCTTTCGTCTCGTCTGGAGCGAAGGCTTTTCCAACCGACGCCTCGACGCATTTGAAAAGCGAATTGCGTCGGCGGGGGGTACGAGGCGTGCTGAGGGCTCTGAGAGCAGCAAGGGCGGCGCCTCAGGGGGTAGGGGGAGCGGCCCAGAAGGGGGAAAGGATAGTACTGCCGGGGGCGGTAACAATGCCGGCGGCGATTCCGACACCGGAGAAGAGCAGGAAATAGAGATTCGGCGGACGGACGAGGGGGTGGTCCTCAACCTGCCCAACATCCACTTCATCCCAGACCGGGC
>CAZQNO010000022.1:0-46365 GCA_964594775.1 uncultured Spirochaetaceae bacterium | reverse complement strand
TCTCTTCGTAATACTTTTTCTAATCGGGCTGGGCAGATTCGAACTGCCGACTTCTTGGTCCCGAACCAAGCGCGCTAGCCCCTGCGCTACAGCCCGAAATGTTTCTGCGCGGCGCCGATGTCGATACGCAAGAAAGGCAGGCCGCGTAACAGAAACAAGAGACGGGAGTGACGGGGATTGAACCCGCGATCTCCGGCTTGACAGGCCGGCGCGATAACCATCTTCGCTACACCCCCGAGGTACGGAGGCCACTATAGCGAATATCTCCACAGCGTGTCAACCGCTCGATTGACACTCCCCCCTTTGCATGCTACGTTTTTCCATCCAATGCACAAAGGGAATTACCATGCCTTCCAGAGAACAGAAACGGATAAAAGAGAAACTCAAGAAACCACACTCATCGGAAATGACTTCGGTCGACCGCAAAAAGAACCGGCATCCCATTTACTGGGTCTTAAGCGTACTCGTTCTCGGCGTTATCGCCGTCTCATTTCTCGCCGGCCCAATGATCGGCAGTTTCCGCTCTTCAAACAGACTCATATTCGGCTATTACAACGATGAAGCGATAGAGTTCAAACCCGACAGCTATTTTTCCCGCCAGAGAGACCTCTATGCCGAGCAGCTGCAGCAGATGCAGGGCGATAACAACGATAACCTTCAGTGGCAGGCCCTTCAGGTTTGGAAGGGGGCATATGAGCAGACCCTTATCCACACCGCTATTTTACAGCAGGCTGAACGAAGCGGTCTCCATATCTCCGAAAAAGAAGTAGACCGCGCTCTGGCAAAATACGGCCCCTATATGGAAAACGGCGAGTTCAGTCCGGAGAAATATCGCAACACCTCAAATGCGCAGAAGTATTCCACGCGTCAACTCTTCAAAGAGAATCTCATCCACGACAGATGGATGCAGGACTATACCGGTATTCCCGGCAGCGATGCGGAGAAGAGTTTCTTCAAGAAAATGGCTTCTCCCGAGAGGAAGATACGCTACATCAGCTACCACATAAACGATTATCCCGCCGAAGAAGTAAGAAGCTACGGAGAGTCTAACCCCACGCTCTTTCGCCGCATCGAGCTGAGCCGAATATCCCTCAAAACCGAAAAAAAAGAGGCGGAGGAACTATTACGGCAACTCGAAGCCGCCCCGCAACGGTTTGAAGAACTGGCCCGCAACCATTCCACCGATGCCTACGCCGACAAGGGCGGAGAGATGGGAACGGTGAGGTATCATGAACTTCTCGGCAGCCTGGAAAAGGATACTTCGGCAGACGAAATATTCTCTCTTCAAGAGGGTGATCATACCGGTCTCCTCAAAACAGGCTTCGGCTACAGCATCTACAGATGCGACTCAAAAGCCCGCGATGCAGACCTCTCCGATGAGCAGACGATATCCGATATCCGCTCCTATCTCATAAGCAACGAGAGGGGAAAGGTCGAAGATTATTTTTTAGAGAAGGCATCCGGCATCAAAGCATCGGCAGCCGACAAGGGCTTCGCCGCCGCGGCAAGCGAGGAAGGACTCGAAAGCAGTGAAACGGGCTACTTCCCCATCAACTACGGCAATGCGGTATTTCTCCCCACCCTGCGGGAGAGCGACGAGGCGGGAATAGTTCAGAGTGCTTTTGAAAACGAACGGGTGCTGAAGATTCTCTTTTCCACCGGTGAAAAGGAGATCACCGAGCCCTTCGTCCTCGGCAGCTCAATTCTCCTTGCCTCTGTTGTCGACGAACGAGAGGCGGAAAAAGAAACGCTCGAACGAATCGAAGGTCTGTACTCTTACCTCATTCAGAATTACCGGCGAACGGATATACGTAATACCTTTCTCGATTCGGAAAAACATGAAGACAATTTTATGAGCGTATTCTCCCGTTACTTCATGAACTCCTGAGGACGCAGCCATGTCTGATCGAATCTTCCCCCGGATCGTCGAGGTATCCGGGGAGAGATCGATCGAATACGGAAGCACACAACTCTATCACCCGTCGAAGCCTGCAGAGAGAAGCCGCCGCCGGGCGGAAAGAATTGAAACAAGAAAGTCCACGATCTACCTCCTCGCTTCCCCGCTTCTCTGGTATGGGATAGATGAACTGCTCGCCTCCCTTCCAAACTCATCCCAGGTAATCGCCCTCGAGGCCGATGAAAAGCTGCGCAAAATAAGCGACGACTACTTTCCCTCAAAAAATCAACAGGAAGCACGACTGCACTATCTCCAAGGAGAGCCCGATAGACAGAGCCTCTTCTCACTTCTCCGGAGCATCGGCATCGAACGGTTTCGTTCCTGCAGGGTGCTGAGTCTGAACGGCGGCTACCGCCTACATGCGGGCATCTATTCATCTCTCGCCGAAGCTCTCAACGAAGAAATCGCCGCCTTTTGGAAAAATAAAATGACTCTTATCCATATGGCGCCTCTCTGGATTAAGAACATTTTTTCCAATATCGCCCTCTATCACCGGCACATCTTTTGCCGTCTTCAGTTTCCCGAGCTTGCCGACCGTCCGGTATTGGTAGTAGGAGCAGGTGAGAGCAGCGAAAAACTCCTTGCCGCCTTGTCCGAAGCGCACGGGCAGGAATTGAGAGGCCGGCTCTATGTCATCGCCGTCGATACCGCCGTCGCCGCCCTTTACGATTGGAAAATCATCCCCGACGCTGTCGTGGCTCAGGAAGGGCAATTCTACAACTTCTACGACTTTCTGCCCGTGGCAGAACATTGGGAAGAAGACAAAAGACCGCGCCTCTTTTTAGATCTCACCGGCAGCGACATCATTCCGAGACTGCGGAGCTCTCCCGAACAGCTTCCCGCCGGCAGCTGCAGTTTCTTCGCAAGCAGCTTCTTTCCCAACCGGCTTTTCGATCGCCTGCGTACACACGGCCTCCTTCCTCCTCTCGTGCCGCCCCTCGGTTCGGTCGGTTCCACCGCCGTCGAGCTGGCCCTCCGCTGCAGCACCGGTCCGGTATACGTGAGCGGACTTGATTTCTCTTTTCACTATGGAAAGAGTCACATGCGCGGGGCGCCGCTCCTTTTGAGGGAACACCTCATTTCCGACAGGCTGCACCCCGCCGGATCATCGGCGCTGTTGTATCCCGAGAAATCGGTATTTCATCTCGATGAGGAGAGAAAACCCGCGCTGCTCAGCACGGGGCTCCTCTCTACCTATGCGGCAAGCTTCTCACGGCACTTTGCCTCATATTCCGACCGAATTTTTCTGCTGAACTCGCAGGGTCACGATCTCGGCCTTCCTCACCTCTCTTTGAACCGTTTTTTTCGGGATCTCGCCGGCGTCGAGCTCTCCTCTTCTCCTCCGGGCCCATTACACGCTCTCTCGAAGGATCCTCGGGGAAGAGAACGGGTCCGAAATTTCCTAAAGGAGGAGAAAGCCCTGCTCAGCCGCCTCTACGATGCCGGCAGCCGAAGACTCTCGGGTATGGCGCCGGGTCCTTCCGATTCTGCCGGTCCTGCCGCACGCGGAGAGGAGAAAACGGAGACCCTCGAAGAACTGTACGCACAGGCGGATTATCTCTTTCTCCACTTTCCCGACACGGGATACGACCCGCCGAAGAAGCTCGAACCGGATATGTTAAAGCGCCTTTTGGTTTCTGCGGGACACTACCTTCGAATCATCGACAGAGCATTGGGGCTTCTATGACCCATCTTACATAACTAATCCTGTTCGCTTTTCAGCACCGAAACAAATGCGGACTGGGGGAGCTCCACGTTTCCGACCATCTTCATACGCTTCTTGCCCTCCTTCTGTTTCTCCAGCAGTTTTCGCTTCCTCGTGATATCCCCGCCGTAGCACTTGGCCGTAACATCCTTCCTCAGGGCGGAAATCGTTTCTCTGGCGATTATGGTGGTGCCGATTGCCGCCTGAAGGGGTATCTTGAACTGCTGTTTCGGTATTTCGTCTCTCAGCTTCTTGCAGACGGTCCGTCCACGACTCTGCGCGTTTTCCCGATGTACGAGCTGGGCGAGAGCATCGACGGTCTCGCCGTTGACCAGGATGTCGAGTTTCGCCAAGTCTGTCCGCTTGTACTCTCCTACCTCGTAATCGAAGGAGGCGTATCCTCTGCTCAGAGATTTTAATCTGTCGTAGAAGTCGAAGAGCACCTCGGCAAGAGGCATATCGTATATCAGTTCCACCCGCTTCTCATCGAGATAGTTCATAGCAAGCTGCACGCCCCTCTTCTCCATGCAGAGATTCATAAGGTTCCCGAGATACTCTGATGGAGTGATGATGCTCGCCTTGATGTAGGGTTCTTCGGCGTAGTCGATGTAGGTGGGATCGGGCCACTCGGCCGGATTGTCGATCTCTTTTTGTTCTTTTGTTGTCAAAAAAATCCGATATCGAACCGAGGGCGCGGTAAAGACGATGGCGAGACCGAACTCACGCTCTATCCTCTCCTGCACAACCTCTAGATGGAGAAGACCGAGGAATCCGCAGCGAAAACCGAAGCCCAGGGCTACGGAGGAGTCCTTTTCATATACGAGGGAGGCGTCGTTGAGACGAAGTTTGTCTATCGCCGTATGGAGTTCACCATAGTCATTTGTATCTATAGGATAAATGGAAGAGAAGACGACCGGTTTTACTTCTTTGAAGCCCTTGAGGGGCCGGTCGCAGGGCTTATCGTCATTGGTCACCGTATCGCCGACCCGGACATCGGTAATATTCTTTATTCCCGCGATGAGGTAACCCACCTGTCCCGCCGTGAGGGTTTCCGCTTTCTCCCTTCCCACGCGAAAGATGCCCGCCTCCTCCACTTCGTAGGCGGCGTCGTTCCACCATAAACGGATGGTATCTCCGGCTTTCACTTTGCCGTCGAAGAGCCGGATATGGATAATAACCCCTCGGTAGGGATCGTACTGACTGTCGAAAATGAGCGCCTTGAGAGCTTGCTCTTCCGAACCTTTCGGTTCGGGGATCAGATGTACCAATTGCTCGAGGAGTTCGTCTACTCCGGCACCCGTCTTCGCCGAAACAAGTGCCGCCGTTTTTGGATCGAGTCCCAGATCGTGCGCTATCTGCTTCTTCACCGTTTCCACGTCTGCACTGGGCAGATCGATCTTATTGATGACCGGAAGAACCTCCAGATCGTGCTCTACCGCCAGGTAGAGATTGGCGAATGTCTGGGCCTCCACTCCCTGGGCCGCGTCGATCAAGAGAAGCGCTCCTTCGCAGGAGGAAATAGCCCGCGACACCTCGTAGGAGAAATCAACATGGCCCGGCGTGTCGACCATGTTCAGCTCGTAGAGCTCGCCGTCATCGGCAAGGAAGGGCATCGTAATGGCCTGAGACTTAATCGTAATGCCCCGCTCTCGCTCGATATCCATGCTGTCGAGGAATTGGTTATGAAAGTTTCTCTGCTCGACAATTTTCGCCTTTTCGATGAATCTATCGGCAAGGGTAGATTTACCGTGGTCGATGTGAGCGATGATACAGAAATTGCGCATGTGATCCCGTCTAACACTCATTGGAGGGACTATAGCCTATAATTGGGTCAGTCGTCCAGAAGGTCTCGAATCTTCCTGATGAAATCAACGGGTTCGAAGGGCTTGGTTATATAGGCGGACCCGACCGGCAAAGCTTCACCCCTTTCCGATGAGCCTATATCGGCACCGTTTCCGTACTGCGGATATCCCGACATAAAGAGAATCCGGATATTCCGAAACCGCTCGCGAATATTCTTGGCCAGACTGCTTCCGTCCATGTTCGGCATGACCATGTCGGTGATCAACAGATCGAAAGACTCACTTCCATCCATGCAGTGCTCCAATGCCTCGAGAGGATCTCCGGCGATGTGCACTTGATACCCATAGCGCTCGAGGAGTTTTTTCGACAAGTCTCTCACGCTCTTCTCATCCTCTACCACGAGGATCCGTTCGCTCCCCTCGAGCCGGGTCCGTTTCTTCTCCTTTTTATCCCGCTCCTCTTCAAGAGCCGAGGATGCAGGCAGGTAGATGGAGAAGGCCGTGCCTCTGCCCAACTGCGTTTCGAGAGAAATGAACCCCCCGCTCTGCTTGACTATGCCGTATACGGTGGAAAGTCCCAGTCCCGTTCCCTTGTCTTCCGGCTTTGTGGTAAAGAAGGGCTCAAAAATCAGACCCTGAGTCTCTTCGTCGATTCCTTCTCCCGTATCGGCTACGGTGAGGAGAATATATCGTCCGCGGGGGATCATACCCATTCTCGATTCTACCGAAGCGTTAAGCGTAATGTGCCGGGTTGAAATGGAAACTCTGCCGCCTTCGGGCATTGCATCGCGCGCATTGACCACGAGGTTGATAAGTACCTGTTCGAGCTGCCCCGGGTCAATCCACACCCGGTCTTCATCCTCC
Source organism: uncultured Spirochaetaceae bacterium (assembly GCA_964594775.1). Taxonomy (GTDB): domain Bacteria; phylum Spirochaetota; class Spirochaetia; order DSM-16054; family Sediminispirochaetaceae; genus CAYFVU01. Next base: position 40,037 of record CAZQNO010000022.1, on the reverse strand, counting down.
ATCAGATTAAGGCGCATCACAATGTTTTCGTTTATAAGCCGCCGGATCATCTTCTCAAGGTTACGAACGAGTTCGTTGAGGTGTACGCTTTTCGGCTTTAGGATCTGTCTCCGGCTGAAGGCCAGCAGCTGCCGCGTGAGACTCGATGCCCGCCGTGCGGCATCCTCTATACCGTCGATATCCGCCTCCCCTACGCCTTCATTCTTGTCGAGCTTCTCCCGTATCATCGTACTGTAGCCGATTATTACGGTGAGAATATTGTTGAAGTCATGAGCGACGCCTCCGGCCAGACGTCCTACGGCTTCAAGCTTCTGCGCCTGCCGCAGCTGTTGTTCGAGGTCCCTTCGTTTACTGATATCGACGAGGTATCCCTTGATCTCCTTCAGCGCGTTTTCTTCGGTAAAGGTACCAACGATGTTTGCCAGGAGAATAATCGTCTTTCCGTCGAGCCTTCGCAGTTCCAATTCTTTGAGGACCATCTTTCGCTTTGCCACCAGTTCATCCCAGAACTGCATTTCCGCCTCCCTGCTGGGAAGCAGATCGGAAAGGGAACCCTTTTCCGCGGAATCTCTCGAAGAGTAACCGAAGGTCGAAACGAAAGATTCGTTACAGGCAAGAAAATTTCCCCAGCAATCGGCGACAAAATCCGCCGAAAGATCCTCCATAAAAAAACGCCGATACCGCTCTTCGCTGCGCTGGAGCCTTCGTTCCAAACGGTGTCTATAGAGAGCCATTTCGATCGCGGTGCGCAGTTCACGCTCTTCGAAGGGCTTGATGATGTAGCCGAAAGGCTCAACGGCCTTTGCTCGTTCGACGGTCTTTTCATCCGCATAGGCGGTAAGAAGAATTACCGGAACAAGGCGTTTTTCCTTGATGATTTGTGCCGTTTCGAGACCGTCGAGCTTCCCCTGCAGCCGGATATCCATCAGAACGAGGTCCGGTTCTTCCGGATCGAAGGCTTCCACCGCTTCTTCTCCGGAGGGATGAATGCCGGTTACGGAGTACCCGAATTTTTCCAAGTGTCGTCGGATGTCGAGGGCCACCACCCCCTCGTCCTCTACCACCATAATTTTTGTCTCTTCACTCATCCGGATAGAACCCCAGCTTTTCCAGCTCCCCGTGCAGCGTCTTTCTGTTTATCGGCTTTACGAGATAGGAATCCGCACCCCCTTCGTTGAAGGCTTGAACGATATTCTTCGGATCGCCTAAGGCGCTCGTTATAATCACTTTGACAAAATCTGCCGGATGTATTCCCCTCTTCTTCTCGGTCTCCCGAATAGAACGAAGTATGTCTTGCCCGTTCAGCGACGGCAGCATGATGTCCAGCATAATCATTTGGTACGGATCGTCCGAATCAAGGGCCGATCGATAGGCATCCAAGGCTTCCTGCCCGTCGTCCACTAAATCGCACGTTCCATAATCGGAGAGATAGCGCTCCATAAGAATGCGGCCGGCATAATCGTCTTCAACTATGAGTATTTTCATCAATCCGCTCTTTCAAATAGTCGAGACTGTCGCGTATAGCGCCACTGTTTCCCTTTCTTCCGGCCAATACAATTTTGAAAAGACCGTCCTTTTGTTCAGGAGTTCCTATCTGCTCCAATTCCTGCTTGACCTCCAGCGCCGTCTCCTCCAGTTCTTCCATGTTTTCACTAGTGAGGAATTCTTCGGCCGACGCTATGAAGGCGGACAGAATATCTCCGGCAAGCAGATTCCCTCCTTCCTTTTGCCCCTTCTCTAGAAGCTTCTCACTCTTGCGTTTCGTCTCATCCTCTCCCCGCGGGACCGCACAGCTAAGCGCTTTTTCTGTGCCGCCCCCCCCCTCGGCGGCCTTTTTCACGGCTTTAAACAATTCCCTTCTCGCTGTCGGTTCGAAAAAAACAACGCTTCTTTCCGTTTTACTCTTAAGATCGCCTTTTTCCGGAGAGATGAGAATAATCCGCCCCTCATCGGCACCCTGCCCGAGGAGTCGATCACGCAGGGGCACGGTCATCGTGCAAGGACCGATGATGCACCATAAATCGTCGGAACTGCCCCGATGTTCTCCCTCATAGGCAGTCAGCACCTCCGCACCCCACTGTTCGAATTGTCGTTTCCGGATCTCTCCTCTTTTTCTATCGAAGGAAATGAGATGCACTTTAAGACGGTACGGTAAGGAAAAAGCCTTTCGCATATCCTCCCTATCAAGCAAGACGGGCAGGGTAATGCTGAAAAGTGAACCCTTGCCCTCCTCCGATTCCAGGTTGATCTCCCCGCCCATCAGTTCAACCAAATTTTTCACAATTGCCAGCCCCAAGCCGGTGCCTCCATGAACTCTGGTAAGGGAGTTATCGATTTGGTAGAACATGGAGAAAATTTCTTCCTTCTCCTTCTTCGGAATACCGATTCCCGTATCGGCAACGGAGAGTTGTAAAAGTGTTTTTCCGATCTTCTTTAGCGTTTCGGTGCGGGCTCTGATAGACACGTGGCCTTCGGCGGTGAATTTTACTGCATTATGGATCAAATTCTGCAGGATCTGCCGCAGCCGCGCTGCATCGCCTCTCAGGGAAAACTCGCTCTTCTCGTCTATGTCTAAATAGATATCGATGCGCGGAGGGGTGCTTTCTTTCCAGGCATCCCGAACTACCGATTCGAGAAGTTCGTCGAGGCGGAAGGGCTCTTCGACCAGCTCGATTCTCCCCGCTTCCATTTTCGAGAAATCCAAAAGGGAAGTGATGAGGTTGAGGAGATGATTCCCGGATTCCTTTACCATCCGCAGATAATCGTTTCGTTCCTCATCGTTGTTCGTCTCTCTTGCGAGCTGTGTCATTCCGAGGATGCTGTTGAGGGGGGTGCGAAGCTCGTGACTTATGTTCGCCAGGAATTCGCTTCGAATGCGATATCCTTCGACGGCAGCCTCCTTTGCCGCCCGCAGTTCCTGCTCCGCCCGGTGCTTGTAGATCGCCATCTCTATGGCCGAGTGGATCTCTCTCTCCTGAAAGGGTTTCAAGATATAGCCGAAGGGTTCGGTAACCTTCGCCCGCTCCAGCGTAGCTTCGTCGGAGTAGGCGGTAATATAGATAACCGGTATATCGTAGAGACGGCGTATTTTCTGTGCCGCCTCTATACCGTCCATTCTCCCATTGAGATGAATATCCATGAGGACGAGGTCGGGACGCTCTTCGTCCGCCCGTACAACCGCCTCCTCGCCGCTCAAGACATGGCCGATAACCTGATATCCGAGAGACTTGAGCCTCCGCTCGATATCCAACGCGACAATGCTTTCATCCTCGACAACAAGTATCTCTACCTTCGACATGCCCTGCCCCATCTCGTTATATCAAGCTCATCGCTGCGATAGATCCCATTCGACGGCCCGCTGCATCAATTCCGTTCCGCTTTGGAGTCCTAACTTTGTTTTTATATGCGACTTATACGTTTCTATCGTCTTAACGCTGAGATTCAGCTGCTCGGCAATCTTACTTGTCTGTTGTCCGCTGCCGATAAGCTGAAACACCTCGAATTCCCGATCACTCAATACATCGACGGGAGAATCGTCACCCCTGCGTCCCCTTGTGTAGCGCTCAATGATCCTTCCCTGCATCCGCTCGCTGAGATAGACCTCTCCGGAGAGAACCGAACGAATAGCGGTCATGACATTCTTCGTCGCTTCGCTCTTCATCACATAGCCGTTGGCCCCGGCCCGCAGGGCACGTTCGGCGTATACATTTTCGTCATGAAGAGAGATGACGAGCATTTTTAGGGTTTCATCACCGGCTGAAAGATTTTTAATGAGCTCCAGTCCGTTGCTCTCCTTAAGAGAGAGATCAACGAGCGCGAGATCGGGTTTAAGCTCGTCGATTATCGTCATGGCGCTCGCCGCATCCTCGGCCTCTCCCACCGTCTCTAAGTCGCTCTCTCGATTTATGAGCTGGGCAAAGCCCTGCCGTACTATAGGGTGGTCGTCGACAATAACGATGCGCTTCTTATTCATCGCTCATTCCCGCGCGCGTGGAATTTCGGCACCCGGCAGGAGATGGTCGTACCCTTTTTTGCATCGCCTCTTATCGAAAGTATCCCATTTATCATGTTCGACCGGTACTCCATAATCTTCAAGCCCAGACCCTTCGTATCTCGACGGACTTTTCCGTTCCCGTTATCCTGGATTTTCAGTATATACTCCGAATCATTCTCATTCAAACGAATTTTCACCCTATCCCCCCCGCCGTGCCGGTTGGCATTGGTTACCGCTTCCTGGGCAATGTGGTAGAGCTGAGCGGCTGCAACCTCGTCTTGAATATCAAGATCCAAATCCGTATGGCATTCGGTATTTGTACCGAAAATCGATTCGGCAAATGAGGCAAGCTCCTTCAGGGCGACGGAAAGTCCCTGGTCCTGCAGGGTGACGGTAAGAAGCGTTTTTGCTAAATCTCTCGTCTGCCGGACGGCCTGATTGACCATTCGAGAGATCCTCCCGACGATTTCCTCCGAGTCCTTGTCCCCCTTCTCGCTTAGTATGCCCTGCAAAAGGGTCAGCTGGAGCTCTATTGCGGTAAGATTCTGACCGAGACTGTCGTGGAGGTCCTTTCCGATGCGCATGCGCTCCTGTTCGGAGATTTCCAAAACCTGCCGCTCCAGCCGTTTTCTTGCGGTAATGTCTCTGGCGATAATGGAGACTCCGGTAACCTCGTTGAAGGGACCTCTGATCGGACTGACTTTAAGGGAAATGTTTATTATTTCCCCATTCTTCTTCTGCCTGATCGTTTCGTAGTGGTCGACTTCCATATCTCTGCCCACCCGGTCGAGGACCTCCGGCATCTCGTTGGGATAAAAAGGCGGAGTCAAAAGGGAGAGAGTATTCCCGATTACCTCATCTTCGGCGTAGCCGAAAATGTCCGCCGCCCCCCTGTTCCAACTCATGATCGTTCCGTCCAGAGAGGCGCCTATGGCGGCGTCGCTCATGCTCTTTAGCGTTACCGAGAGGAGCTCCTCGTGCTTCTGGACTTTGAGCTCCATTTTGTTTCGATAGAGCGCCATTTCTATGGTTGAATGAAGATCGTTCTTGTGGGAGTTCTTCGTAATATAGCCGTAGGGCTCGGTCTTTTTCGCCCGGGAAAGGGTATGATCGTCGGAAAATGTCGAGAGAAAAACGAAGGGGATTCTCTTTCTCTTTCTGATTTCTTCCGCCGTTTCGATTCCGTCCATTCGGCCCTTCAGCTTCACATCGAGGAGAATGAGATCGGGTCTCTCATTCTCCACCAGTTTGAGGGCTTCTTCCCCCTTGTCCACCGGACCGAGGACCTCATAGCCGAGACCCGCGAGGGTATTGACGATATCGAGGGCGACGATCTGCTCGTCCTCTACCACTAAAATTTTTGGATTGCCGGTAACTTCGTTCACTGCACACCACTATATTATGTTGGAAATCTCGAGGTATGTCCCAAGCTGCACACCGGTTTCGAGGAAGCCTGCCTTTCGTTTCCGAATGCGGATATGTACCAAAGCTATCTGCTCTTTTTCCATGACTTCCCATTTTTGAATGCTGAAAGGATCATTCTCCGATAGTCCCACATCATCTCCGATGCTTCCGCGGTAGACCTTTTCTACGATATATCGCGTCTTGAACATGGAGTCTACGGTCTTCTCTACCTGTACACCGAATAGAGGAGCAAAGAGACGTTCGTAACGATCCCGCTTAAGCGCCGCCATCATCGGAACATCCGGGCGTTCTATCAATGCGGCCTTACCGTTCATCTCTCTGCCCTGCCGCTCCCACCGCAGATCAAGGAGGGTATGGGGATCATAATCGAGGAGAATACGCTGGGCCGCTACCACCGTGTCGGGCTCATTACCCGCAATCGATTTCAGACGGTCGCCGACTTGCAAACCGATTTTGTCCGCCGGGCCTCCAGGAAAGACATAGCTCACCTCCAGTCGTTCAGCTATTTCCTCCAGACCGGCGCCGAAAAAGGCGTGTTTTACCTGACCTTCGGCATAGAGATCGTCGATAACCCGCAGCACCCACTCCGCGGGAATGGCGAAGTTTATCCCCTCAAACTGCTCGATTCCCGCGTATACCACCCCGATAAGGTGCCCCGACTCGTCGAGAAGGGGTCCCCCGCTGTTTCCCTGATTTATCGGCACATCCACCTGAATGACATCTCCCATTTGCAAGAAGCGCCTCCCCGTTGCCGATACAATTCCCGAGGTGATGGTGTTCTCCAGGCCCGCCGGAGAACCGATGGCGAAAATCCGCTCTCCGGGACGGTGATCAAGGTGCGGACTGAAGGAGAGCACCGTATCGACCTCCCGCTCTATCTTGAGAAGGGCGATGTCGAATGCCGGGTCCCAGCCGACGACCCGAGCGGGTATTTTATCCTTCGAATCTTCCGAAGGTCGCACGTAGAGCCGGCTGTAGCCTTCGTAGGCGGGATCGACCTCGCTGCTGATGACATGATAGTTGGTGAGAATGTAGCCGCGCTTGTCGATATAGAAACCGCTTCCTATAACCCGGTCCGGGAGACCCACTCCATCCTGTATCCGCATCCCCCGGTTCACCCAGATAGTCACCGTAGCGGCGATGAGCTCTTCGTGAGTGTAGGTGCGGCCGACGGGATCGGCGGTTTCATTGCCGGCGGCCGGATCACCGGCGGCCGGATCTTCTTGCGCGCTCGATGAATCGAGGAGATCTTGAAGACTCGCCGCATCTGCCCGCTTATATTCTCTCAAGGCCAGATCGACGAGAGCCTGAAGCTCCTCCCGGGAGAAAACGTCCATGGAACCGAGTTCCCGGAGAACGGCGAAAGCGGCTGCCGGAGTTTCCCCTTCGGCGAGCTGTAATACATATTCTTTCTTCAACTCCTCCGTATCGCTTTGCAGCACCGTGTCGATCGGCAGTTCTCCCTCCTTCGCGCTAATGAGAAGCCTGAGGGCACGCCGATAGTCCTGCGTATCAAGAGCCTCTCTATACTCCGTTCTCCACGTCCGTTCAATCGTCTCGAGGAGGGAATCGAGCTCGCTCTTGGGTATTTCCCCGTCCTTTCTCAGCAAATGGTGGTCTTGGAGGGCCTGTGCAATCTTTCCCTTCTTCAAGTCGCTTCGAATATGCTCGACCGTGACGGCATAGAGTTCGGGAGGCGTGTAGGTGGAGGGAGAACCGGCACAGGAGACGATAAAGAGGCTCGCTGCAAGGAGGAAGAGAAGCGGTGAGCGTGGTAACGGACCCTTGTGCCTCATTTTTCCGGTATTCTCATTTCGTAGTCGTATATTCCGTCTTCGTTTACATCCCACTGTCGTACTCTCTCTCCATCCTCGTAGCTTTCCCTATATTCGGGTCTATCATTGCCGTTGCCGTCATAAACGACGTAGAGAAGCTTGCCATTGAGATACTGTTCGGTGATCTCCATCTGCCCGTCTCCGTCTATGTCGCGCCGCCTTAGCCGAAGATTCTCCCCTTCGTAGTCGCCGATTACTCTTTCGGCAGTGCCGGCGACGGGATAGACAATGCTCCGCCCGGCGAGGGCATCATAGGCGAGCAGCGAACCCCGCCCCTTTTGATCGATGCGTGCCGCAAAGGGCAGCAGTTCATTCAGGGGAGGAAGGCCGATTTCGGTAATCACCTGAGGAACTTCCAGGGAATTCCATTCGTCTTCGATGAAGATGTCCAAATCCACCTCGTACGGCACGAGATCCATCAGCACCCTCGAATCGGCATCTTCGAACTCGACCTCTACGAGGTTCGGGTACTCCCCATAGCTTCCTCTCTTTACCGAAGGATTGAACCGCTCATAGACCGCCGGCCGTGAATCGGAAAAGGAAACGGCGATATCCGTTCTGCCGTCCTGGTTTGTATCTATTTCCATGCGGTAGATTACTCCCGATTCGTACCTTACGCGTTTCTCATCGAAACCGTCGCCGTTTTCATCGAACAGGACGATGCCGGAGAATGCCGTAAAACCGCTCAATGCGGCCGATAGTTCATCTTCGGCCACCGCCCCGCGAAGAAGAGCAAGTTCTCCGCCGGAAAAACCGTTGTACGCTGCGAAGAGTTCGGCAAAGGCCTCTTTTACCGAAACTGCCGATTCACCTCTCTTGAGCTTTAGAGAAAGCCATGTGCGGTAACTCTTGAGAAAACGGTCTTCTTTCCATCTCTTCCGGTAGGCATCGAGCAGCGGTCTGATCATATCCGAAACAGCGCCAAGCCCTCTTTCATATTCCACTTCTATGATTTTTCTATACGCTTCTCGGTGGAAGAGTCTCTGGGCGTCTCCTGCAAGGACCTGGCTCCTTGCCTGTCTTCTGTAGTCCTCATCGAGTTCGATTCTCAGGACCTGCAGCTCTTCGTCCTGTGGAAATCTGCCTTGTGCAGTTCGAACGGTCCTTTTCGCCCGATCTTCGAAGCCGAGAAGGGAAAGAATCTTCACGTAGAGAGCCGCCTCGTCGGATTCCTCGAGAAGGGTTGGATAACGGGCAGAGAGCATATGATAGGCGGCTTCCAAATCACCGCTTCGATACTGAATTTTGGCCAGCTGAAAACGCGCTTCCTTCGCTTCGAAGTGCAGCCATGTATCGTAGAGCAGAGCCCGTGTGTAAAACTCCGCCGCCGAGGCAAAGCGCTCATTTCTTCTCTCCGTTTCGGCGCGGATGTACAGCGCGTCGGGGGAGGCATGATGAAACACCAGGGCCGCGCGTGCGTACTCGTCCGCCTTTTCGTACAATCCCGCGCGAAAGGCATCCGAGGCGTATTCGGTATAGAGGGCTGAAAGTGAACGATCGTGCGCGTGCAGTCCCGTTCCGCGGGAGGACTGGGCGAATAATCTGCCGCCAACGCCCATCAACAGGAAAAGGGCGATGCCCGCCGAAACAAACGGCGAGATATGGTTCATTTTCACTTTCTGTCTGCCCCCTTGTCTTTTCAGCTGTCGCTTTTCGACATCTGCTCTTGCCCTTCCTCGGTGTTCTCTTCCTCCGTGTCGGCGAAGGAGGGAGAAGAGCCGGCCGCATCGAAACCCAAGAGCGTGCGGATTTCTACGTCTTCGAGGGTTTCCTTCTTTACCAGATCCTCGGCAAGGACAATGAGCTGGTCCTTGTGTTCCCGGAGAATACCTCTTGTGTCGTCGAGACACTCGTCGAGGATATTCTTCACTTCGTTGTCGATCTTCTTAGCGGTAGACTCCGAATAATCCTTGTGCTGTGCTATCTCCTTACCGATAAATATCGGTTCATCCTCCTGCCCAAATGAGACGAAACCCAGGTCCGGACTCATTCCCCATTCGGTGACCATTCTTCTGGCGATGTTTGTCGCCTGTTCAATGTCGTTCTTCGTGCCGGTGGTAGTTTCCTGATAGATCATCTCTTCGGCGACGTAACCGCCCATGGCGATTTTTATTCTATCGGTAAGCCAGCTCCTGTTCTTCGAGTAGGTGTCCTTTTCCGGAAGAGACATGGCCAGCCCAAGTGCCTGCCCATGAGGAATGACCGTTACCTTATGCAGGGGATCGGCATTGGGCAGATAATAGTGCAGCAGCGCGTGCCCGGCCTCGTGAAAAGCCGTAGCCCGCTTGTCTTCCGGAGTTATGACCCGCGACTTACGGGCGATCCCCAGGAGGATCTTGTCCCTCGCTTCCTCGAAGTGTATACGTTCGACGAAGGTCTTGTTAAAACGGGCGGCGAAGAGCGCTGCTTCGTTTACCAGATTCGCCAGATCGGCGCCGCTGGTACCCGGAGTAGCCCGGGCGATGGTATGGAGATCCACATCCGGAGCAAGGGTGATCTTGCCGCAGTGTATCTTGAGGATCGCTTCCCGTTCCTTCACATCGGGCATGTCGACAACCACCTGTCGGTCGAACCTGCCGGGTCTGAGGAGGGCCGGATCGAGCACGTCGGGTCTGTTCGTGGCGGCGAGGATGATGACCCCTTCCTGGGTATCGAATCCGTCCATCTCCACGAGCATCTGGTTGAGGGTCTGTTCCCTCTCGTCATGACCTCCGCCGTATCCGGCACCGCGGGTGCGGCCGACCGCGTCGAGTTCGTCGATGAACAGGATGCAGGGAGCGCTCTTTCTTCCCTGCTCGAAGAGATCACGTACCCGGCTGGCCCCGACCCCGACGAACATCTCAACAAAGTCGGAACCGGACATATGAAAGAAGGAAACTCCCGCCTCACCGGCAACGGCCTTCGCCAGGAGAGTCTTTCCCGTCCCCGGCATGCCGACCAGCAGCACCCCTTTGGGTATTTTTGCGCCGATCTTGGTAAACTTCTGGGGATTCTTGAGAAATTCAACTACTTCCTGCAGTTCGTACTTAGCCTCCTCCTGTCCTGCCACATCGTGGAAGGACAGTTTTGCCGCGTCCTCTAAATACTGCTTTGCCTTACTCTTGCCGAAGGAAAAGGCTTTACTGCCTCCACCGGAAACCTGGCGAAACATGAACCAAAAGAAGGCGAGAAACAGGATCCAGGGAATCAATTCGAGGAAGATTCTCCCGGGACTAAGTCCCTTCGCCCCCCCCGTTATCTGCACCCCGTTCTCCCGTAGAATCGACAGCAGAGCATCGTGATAGTAGGGAATCTTGGTAATGAAACCGGTCGTTCCTCCGGACTGATTTGTGAGGTTTCCCTGTATTTCACTGTTGTCGAGTATCGTAACCGTTTGCACCTGCCCGCTCTCAAGATAGGAGAGAAAGGCCGAGTAGCTGATCTCGTTGGTGGTATCTCCGTCGTTCATGAAAAACAGCAGGATAAACATTACCAGCAGCGAGAGAAGAAAAAAGAGGGCCATCCTATTCTTGCCGAAATCGAATTTCGGCGGACCGTGCCCGTTTCCCGGCCCGCTGCCGCCTCTGTCATTGTTATTTTCTTTATCGTCGTTCTGACTCACACTCTGCTCCAGTCACCCTTCTCGCAGATACAGCGGGAGGGAATTGTCCGATTCTTCTCTTCCCAAGGGAAGGACATATGAAGAGATTCCCGCCTCCGCGTCATCGAAGCGGAGCAGCGCAAGGATACCTCTTTTATCCTCCACTACCGGGAACTTCCAACGTTCAGCGGGGGAAACACCTATTTCACTGAAGACCTTGGATAGACCCACGGTGCCTCCCTCCCTCGCTAGGGTATCACCTCGTCGAGGATTACGCATAAGTACGGGGCCGGCACCTGTTTCACTGAAAAGCCTTACCACCGCTCCCGCGGAACAGCGCAGAGAGACGTATACACTTTTTCCAAATGGAAAAAGAACCATTCCCTCTTCTCTGCTAGTAAGATAGCCTTTTTTTCTTTCCCGGACAACAGTTTGCCGGCAAAAAATACGGTTCCCCTCTTTGGAGAAACGCAATCCGTGCCCTGTTAAAACGGCCCCCGCATCTTCCTCAATAAAGCGGCGGATTTCCCGCACAAAGCGGTGGGGAAGCCTCACGGGCATTGCACTGTGCAGCTCATCCCACAGGGAGTAGATCAGTGCGGATCGAACCGCCTCCGGTTTACTGAGAAATATTTCTCTACGGAAAGAATATACTCCTTCACTCTCTTTTCGCCACGACAGCTTTATGGCAGACCGCGGTCCTGACACCTTCCGCTTCGCCTCCGGGCTTGACGGTACGGTCAGCGGGGCTGCTGTCGGTAAATTCGCCGCCGCGGACATCTTGAGCGCCGACTCACCCATTGCCCGGTCTATTCCGGGAAAGATCTCCCGCAGCTTCGGCAGAAGCTCATGCCGCAGCCTGTTCCGCAGATAGTCCCCCTTTTCATTGCTCGAATCGACCGAATACTCTATGCCTCGATCTTGGAGAAAACGATAGATCTCCTCCTTCTTCACCGAGAGCAGCGGTCTGAGAAAGGGTCCCCTTTCGACGGGAATGCCTGACAGCCCTGCAGGCCCGGAGCCCTGAAAAAACCGCATGATTTGGGTTTCGATAGTATCGTCGCGGGTGTGTGCAAGGAGAACCACCCCCCCCAATTTCACAAGTCTTTCGAAAAAACGGTAACGAACCTTTCTCGCCGCTGCCTCAATTCCTCCCTCCACGGCTGAAGCGGTCTCAATGCAGCGGGGAGGAACCCAGAAGCACCATAAGGGAATTTTGAGTCTTTCCACGCTGCTCAGTACTACTTTCATTTCCGCCGCTCGCTCTTCGGGGGACCGTATTCCATGATCAACGTATGCGGCACGCAGGGGAAAAGAGCGCTTCTCCGCTTTCTCGCTCATGAGGTAGAGGAGTGCGGTCGAATCGGGTCCTCCCGAATAGGCAAGGGTGAAACCCCGCTCTACAGATACCTGCCGTTGAGAGAAAACCTCATCTAGTTTCGCCTGCAGCTGTTTTTCGATTGAACTCATTCATGACCCTTTCCATGGGCTCCTCGAAGAGTCGGTACACCGCCTCGCCGGCGAGGGCGATCCCCTCGTCGATGAGCCTTCGTTCCTCGCCCTTCGGCGTGCCGAGCACATACGAAATAACGGCGGAGCGATGTTCCGGCCGTCCAATCCCGACATATATTCGCACAAAATCGCCGGTACCGTAGGCCGTAATAAGAGAAGCCAAGCCGTTGTGCCCCGCGTCTCCCCCGCCCCGTTTGATTCTGCAGGAACCCGGCGGTAAATCCAAATTATCGCAGACAACGACGACGTTATCCGCGACCGCCCGATACTTTCTAATTAAGACGGGAACGATATCTCCGCTGCGGTTCATGAAGGTGTAAGGCTCGATACACACGGCCTTTTTCCCACAGCATCTTCCCTCGCCGACTCGATACCGCCTGCCTATTCCCTTTGAAAGAGGTATACCCGCCCTGTCGGCAAAGCGTTGTACCGCTTCGAAGCCTACATTGTGGCGGGTATGCTGATATTTCTTCCCGGGGTTGCCTAAGCCGATAAGCACCAAGGGACCGTCTTACTCCTGCGACTCTTCGCCGGAAGCTTCTTCGCCGCCCTCGGCGCCTTCTTCGCCCTCTTCACCTTCGAGACCTTCCTCGCCTTCGAGACCTTCTTCGCCTTCCTCTACTACTTCCGGTTCGACGAATTCCGTCTGGGCGCTTACCGTTACGACGGCCTGGTCGGGATAGTTCAGCGAAACAACTCCTTCGGGGAAATCAAGATCTTCCACATGGATGGTATCACCGAGCTGAAGATGCTCCACGTTGATCTCCATCTTGTCGGGAATATCCATCGGCTTACATTCGATTTCGAGCTCGTAGAGCCTCAACTCGAGGACCCCGCCTTCCTTGATGCCTTCGGGAATCCCGATTATTTCCACGGGAATATGTGTCCTGAGGACCTTACCCTCTTCGAACTCGTAGAAATCTACATGGGTAATGAAGCCCCTGATGGTGTCTTCCTGATAGTCCTTCACCAAGACCTCATGGTTTCCGTCCTTCAAGCTGAGGGTGATGATCGTATTTTCACCGAGATCGTGCATCTTTTTCTCGAACTCGTTCTTGAGTACCGAAATGGGGACGGCCTTCTCCCTGCCGTACATTATCGCCGGGATCTTCCCCTTGCGACGAAGGCGCCCGGAGGCCCCCTTCCTGAGTTCCGTTCTTTCAAATACTTCGAGCGTTTGCCGCTTCATCGTTTTGCTCCTTTCCTTGCATTCTTTCCTTGCGGTCGTATAAACTGGGGCGGTAGGATTCGAACCTACGAATACCGGCACCAAAAACCGGTGGCTTAACCGCTTGCCAACGCCCCAAAGAACTCTGTATCTATAGATAAAGTGCGGGGGGAATATAGCATAATGTAAAAACTTTTTCTACCACCTTTGCGGAACAGAAAGGATATGCAGGCACGTCGTCGTTCTAGTCCTCGTAGTCCTCGTCTCCCCCGTGGTCTTCCGGATTTTCGTCGAGCTGATGGTCGTACTCATCGAGGATCCGCTCCTGCAGAACAGCCCGGAAATCGGAATTTATCGGATGGGCAACGTCCTTGTACTCACCCTTTTTCGTCTTTCGACTAGGCATGGCGATAAATGCTCCGTTTTTGCCCTCAATGATCTTCACGTTGTGCACGACAAAGCAGTCGTCGAAGGTAACGGTTACATACGCCTTGAGCTTTCCCTCGGTGCTGACCTTGCGGATTCTGATGTCGGTAATCTCCATGTTTCCTCCATGCCCTAACGTAGAGTATTGTAAACCGCCTCCGGGCAGGACGCAAGCATTTTTGTTTTTCTTACCCTCATGCGCCGCTTTTCTATGACCGCCTTTGCCCTATCTGCCGCCGTTCCAGGAGGAAAGAGCGCAAAAACCGCCGAACCGCTGCCGGAAATCTCCCAAAAAACGGCACCATGCGCCTTGAGCTCGCGAAAAATCTCTTCATAAAGGGGGTGAATACGCCTCAAAAGAGGGGTAAAACTGTTGAAAAAGGGCCATCTCTTTGGCGAAGTCTCGCGGTAGTGCCGCGCGCATACCTCTGCGCCGAGGACCTTTTCTTCTTTCATTCGGCCAAGCTTACGCATTTCATCCAGCCCTCCGTATGCTTGGGCAGTCGACACCTCGAAGGGGGGAATTACAATCAAAAGCTCATAGTCCATCGTATCTCCCCGGGGGACAATACCGGTAATCCGCTCACCCCTTCCCTCGACCAGGGCCGCCGGTTTGCCCAAAAAAAACGGAACATCGCTTCCAAGGGAAAGAGCCGCCGCACCTGCTCGGTCAGCCTCAGCTCGATCCCCCCGCTCTTCATCCCCGGACATCAGCATCATGCCCTTTATCAGTGCCGCCGCATCGCTGGACCCGCCCCCCAGACCGGCCTTTTGGGGAATCTGCTTTACTACCCGCACCCTCAGACCCGCTTCGAAGCGAATAACGCGCCGAAAGCGGTGGTAGGCCTTCCATATGAGGTTCTCCTCCGGCGGGAAGTCGAAATCACCGTCTATTTCGCAGATACCCTCCCTTTTCGGAAGGAGTTCCAGCTCCAAGCGGTCACTAAGCCCGACCATCACAAAGAGAGAGGTAAGATCGTGATATCCATCGCTCCGCAGCCCGCCGATATATAGATGAAGGTTAATCTTAGCCGGAGCGTCGATGCTGACTCTCATAATGCGCAATAGTACCCTCACGGGGAAGGTTCTGTCAAAGGAGAAAGAAAGAGACTTTTTTCTCGAATAAATTGACTTTTTTCCTACAATCTTTCTATACTCGACTTATGGAAGACTCCATTCTTCGCGTATTTTCCGAATCCACCGAAAAAATTTTCTCAGAGATCGGTTTCAGCAAGCTTCACCTTATGCACGTTGATGAAAATGGAAGAGACTACGAGGTCATAGCGAGCATCGGGATAACCGGCGACATTTCGGGCTACCTTTCCCTCCGTACGGATCTCTCGACGGCGCATGCTTTCATCGGCAGGCTTCTCCGTAATTTATCCTTGGATACGGAGGAAGAAGAGTTCGGCCGTTTCCACCGGGAAGCACTGGGAGAAATCGTCAATCAGGTTTCCGGCCGCTCTTCTATGCTGCTCGAAGAAAAGGACTATCACTGTAACATTACTCCTCCGACAATTCTCATCGGTGAAAACATGGAGTTCTCTCCTCGAGATCTCGGCAAGACGTTTAACACGGATATTATTGGCGATTTCGGTTCCATCAACCTCTTCGTGGGTGTACAATCGGAGAAACACCCCGTCGCTTAAGTACCGGTGTGGAGGAAGGAATGAATCCCGACGATGATTTTTTTGACGATGATTTCGACGACTACGATTCGGATATTGAAGTGTCCTTCGAGGACTTGGACGATGACATATCCGAAGAAGACTACGAAGAAGACAACTTAGATGAAGAGCTCGACGATTGTTCCGATGACGAAAACTACGACGAAGATGAGCTCGACTATGACGACGGGCTGGACTTCGACGATTTCGACGACTGATAGACCTGCTCACCGTTGAACCAGAGCTTTTCGAGATCATAAAAATCTCTCATCTCCCTGCTCATGAGGTGTATTACCAGGTACCCGCAGTCGATAAGCTCCCAGCCGTCCTCCGCCATCCGTTTGTGACGGTGCAGGATATCCATATCCAATTCCCTGATATGGTTCTTTACCTGCCGAACGATCCCCTTTAGGTGACCGTAGCTGTTGATGGTGGAAATGACGAAAAAATCAGTCCAGCTGCTCTGGCCGGAGACATCGATAACCACGGTGTCTTCACCCCGGTGTTCATCGATCAAACGGGCGATCTCTACTGCGGCCTCTTTAGTTTTTACAGTATCTACCATCAAAATCCTTTCCCAGAATTACGCTTACATCGATAGTATCCGGTCCTATCGATTCGATCATGTCTTCCTCCACTATATTCTTGCATTTTATGATTTCCGCCACACGCTTAGCGGCGGAGAGACTGCCCGGCCCGGCGATGATCACCGTTCTCTCTCTGTCCTGTTTTTCCGCATTTGCCACTCTCGCCACATCGTAGCCGTAGCTTTTGAATACCTGGCTTGTCCGCCCTGCCAGACCGTTATTCAATGTGCCGTTGAGTATCTCGATGCTGATATTCAACTGTTCGGCGCTCATAACCTCTTTGTTTCTCAATGATTTCTCCGTCTGCTCCACCGTTTCCTTCAGCAATGCCCCGCCATAGTGGGGAAAGAGCAGCATTTCTCCTTCCACCTCTCTGTTTTTGCCGAGTACTCGCTGAAAAATGAATTGATCTTCATCCAGTACCGCGTATGCCTGAAGCAAGGAAGCGAAGGCCCGATAGGAGAGATCGGTGGAGAAGAGAGTATAGGCGGTTTTTGCTACATTCGGATAAGCGAGATATGCCTGCATCTCTCCTACCTTTTTGAAAAGCGCCTGGACCAGTTTTTGCCGACGGGAGATCTTGTCCGATTCGCGTTCACCGGGTTCCACATAGGTACCGTAGCGCACCGCCTTCGGTCCGTCGAGACTCACACTCCCCGAAGGAATGAGAACTATTTCCTCACTCTGAAACTCCACCGGATTGGCGATGAACAGGTCTACTCCTTCGAGCAGATCGATGAAGGCGGAAAGCTCATCTCGGCTCATGCTGAGATAGTGAGAAATATCTATCCCCATGAGCTCCTCGACCTGCTCGATATAGGCCTGCGGTCTCCCCTCATCGAAAACCGATTCTATGCGGTCGATTCTATTCTTCTCGCTTATGAGAGCACCGGTATTTCCGGGAACATCGAAAATGGCACACTTTCCCGTTCCCGTTTGAAAAAGAACGACTTGGGAAAAGTCCGGACCGTCTCCAACGATGAAGAGAAAGCGTATTGTATCGTTCTGTCTAACCGTCTGCCCGATAGCGTCGGTGCGCAGCTGGAGGTAGAGCGCCGTACCCGATACGGCAAGCAGGATGACTATCAGAAAAACGATAATTCCCGCCCGTGTAATGCGTATCTTTCTTCCCACTAATGCACTCCGCTTCTCGCGACAGATTTTTCCAGAGAAGCATACAGTAAACGGGAAGATTCCTCAATCCGACGTCCCTTTCGCTCAAGGTGCCGAAACTCCTCTCGTAAAATACGAAGCACCATATTCTCCAGTCGGGATTCGCCTATCAAACTCTCCGCGTGGGACGGATCAATGTGACTGCGTCCCGGTTCGATATAATCTGCTGCGTAGAGCATCATGCCGAGGGACCCCATATCGGGATGCCCGCAGGTGTGTCGCCGCACCGCCTGCAAAACCGCCTCCCGCCTTTCGTCGAAACTCGTGCGCAGCACGAATGCCGCCGCACGGCCGTGAAGGAGCATCGGATTCTTTTTTTCAAAATTGCTAATGGGAAGTCCGTCGCGCGAGACGGCAGCGAAAATTTCCTCACTTTTCCACTCCCGTGCCAGATCGTGGGCGATCCCGGCGGTCCACGCCTCGTCCTCAAAGTGGCCGTACTCGGCAAAACGTGTGCAGAGAAGTATCGTTGTCTCCGCCGTCCTCACTGAATGGAGGTAGCGCGCCAAGCTAAGCTGTGTTCTTACATATTCATCCAACATATACGCCATTTTCGACGATGTAACCGTACACTTGCTCGGCGAGGAGATAGCGGAAGGCACCCCCGCTTCTGACTCTCTTCCTGATATCGCTCGACGATATGGGAAGAATACCGTTATCTAGGTAGGTGTGCGGCACCGTGCACTCCACCGATTCGCGGTACACGCGGCGGGCGATGAGGAGGTCCACCATCTTGATGAGCTTCTCCCACTCCTTCCACTGCTCTAGGCCTGCCACTAGATCATCTCCGATTATCAGACCGGGTTTTCCGCTGATGCGATAGTTCTTCTTCAGTTCAGGAACCGTATCCACGCTGTAGGAGATCCCTCCTCTACGGATCTCGCAGTCGTCCAGGACAAAGTCGCTCCCCTGCAGTGCGTATCTGAGCATCTCAAGGCGCTGTTCCGCACTCGTCGTCCCGTCCGGTTCCTTGTGTGCGGGAATATTAGACGGTACGAAGATTATCCGTTCGTAATCGAATTTTCTTTTCACCTCGTCTGCCAGATGCAGATGTCCTATGTGAACGGGATCGAAAGATCCCCCAAGAATCGCCGTTTTCAAAACTTCAGTACCCCCTCCTCGGTCTTTTCGCCGGCTGTTTCTTCCGCCTCGTTTTCTCCCGCATCGTCGATGCTGCAGATTCGCAGAAACTCGGCTCTCACCTCTTCGATTCCCTCGAGACTGAAAGATGAGCAGGCAATAATGTGTTCATTCGGGGCAGCATTTCGCAGTTCCTCAAGCCGCTGGACAGTTTCCGGAAGGTCGGCCTTCGACCCGATCACCACTCTCGGTTTACGAAGCAGAAGGCCGCAATAGGCTTCCAGTTCCCGGCGTATCAGCTGCAGCGTCTCTGCGGGATCTTTTTGTGAAAGGTCTATGATAAAGGCCAGGCCGCGGGTTCTGGAGATATGCCGGAGGAAGGTATCGCCAAGACCGGCTCCCTGCGAAGCACCGTCAATTATACCGGGAATATCTGCCAAAATAATCTTTTTGTACTCTTCGACCATTACCCCGAGGTTGGGAATTTTTGTGGTAAAGGCGTATTCCGCTATTTCCGGATGTGCATTGGTCACTACGTTGAGAAGTGAAGATTTTCCCGCGTTCGGTAAACCGACGAGGCCAATGTCCGCAATCAGCCGCAGCTCGAGATGAAGACGGGCCTCGACTCCGGGAATCCCGTCCTGCGCATACCTCGGCGCCTGGTTGCGGGGCCCGGCGAAGCGGCTGTTGCCCTTTCCGCCGCGGCCTCCCTCCTGCCATACCCAACTCTTGATATCGGTAAGATCTTGGAGGACTCTCCCCGTTTCGGGATCTCTCACGATGGTGCCCGGCGGAACATGGATGTGCACGTCGGCGCCGTTCTTCCCGTGACGCTTCTTGCCCTTGCCGGCTTCGCCGTTTTTTGCACGAAAGTGCCTTTTCGTCTTGAGATGAGACAGGGTGCGAAGATTTTCCTTGACTTCGAATATGACCGCCCCGCCCTTGCCGCCGTCGCCGCCGTCGGGGCCGCCCTTTGGTACATACTTTTCACGGCGAAAGGACACGCAGCCCCTTCCGCCGTTTCCCGATGCCACCTCTATGTATATTTCGTCCGCAAAACCGAACACAGACTACGGTATGCCCTCGCTATTCCGGTATAGCTATCTGAACGACTTTTCTTCCCCGATAGCGCCGAAACAGTACCGTGCCGGCAGCCTTGGCGAAGAGGGTATCGTCCTTGCCGATTCCAACGTTGTCTCCGGGGTGAAAGCGGGTGCCCCGCTGGCGCACGATGATCTCGCCTGCCTTTACCAGCTGACCTCCGCTGCGCTTTATTCCTAACCGTTTCGCATGGGAATCTCTTCCGTTTTTCGAGCTTCCTCCGCCCTTCTTATGTGCCATATTCGTCTCCTTCCGTAACTACGCGCAGCCTGCATTCATCAGGATGCTCGCAGGCAATGTCTCGAATCCCCGTCATGAAGTACTCGCTTACTCCCTGCAGCCAGAGCAGATCAGCCCTCTCAATATTCGCCGGCTTCTCTATGGAAAAGCGCAGGCTTCCCGGCGAGTCCGCCCTTCCGTCTATGGGGATACTCCCCCTCGCCTCTATCGTTCGCCCGGCAGTTCGCACCAAGGCGCTCACGGCGGCGCATACCGTGCTGTGTTCCGTCTCTCCCCTCTTCGCGTGTCCCAAAATCTCCACATCGCGGAGCACGGAAGCTGCGCTGTCGAGAGATACGATTACCTCTATCATCCCCGCTCTCCGAGGACGCCCGCAGGGGGACGCCCTAAGCCCCGTGGATACCGGTTACCTTAAGAAGGGAATAGCCCTGGCGATGCCCGGCCTTCCGCCGGTAGCCGAGACGTTTCTTGAATTTGAATACGGTGACCTTTTTGCCCCGTCCGTGTTCTTCGACGGTAGCCTCCACCTTTGCTCCCTTTACATAGGGGGAACCGAACTTTACGCCTCCATCTCCGCCGGTAAGGAGGACTGTTTCGAATTCGACCTTCTCTCCGGACTCCTTATCCAAGCTATCTACCTTAAGGGTCTTGCCCTCTTCCGCCTTATACTGCCTGCCTTTAATCTCTACTAATGCGTACATGTACAACCTCTGTGCAAATATATCCTTCTGTATACCATACCGTTAAGGAACGGGTCAATATATCGGATCCTTGTCTTGCCTTGCCTACATTCTTTCGAGAAAGGGTATTCCCACCAAGTCGAAGGCGTTCTGCAAGACCTGCAGGACCCCTTTCACGAGCTCTATCCTGGTGCGCACCACGTTTCTCTCCTCGTTATGGAGAACCGGATTATCATGATAGTACTTGGAAAAGGTCTTCGCTAGATCGTAGAGATAGGCCGTGATCATGCTGGGATTGAACTCCTCTCCCGCCCGCTCGACAATTCCGGGATAGGCGGCGAGAAGCTTTATGAGCTCCCGCTCCTCCGTTACGGTGAGCAGATTCGGGTCGACTTCGCCGCCGCCGAACTCCTCGCTCCGCTGTTCATATTTGCGCAGCATGCTGTGTATGCGGGCCCCCATATATTGAAGGTAAGGACCGGTATTTCCATTGAAGGAAATCGATTCTTTCGGGTCGAAGATCATATCCTTCGATGGTGATACCTGAAGAAGGTAGTAGTTGAGGGCTGCACATGCAACGGCGGAGGCGGTAGTCTCCACGTCTCTCACATGCTCCTCCCGCTCTTTCTCCCGAATCTCCTCGGCCGCCATGAGACGCAGCTCCTCGAAGAGATCGTCGGCCTCCACCACCTTTCCCTCCCGGGACTTCATCTTTCCCTCGGGGAGGTTCACCATACCGTAGGAGAGATGGGAGAGATTTTTTGCCCATGAAAAGCCTAAACGGGAAAGCACGTAGAAGAGAACCTTGAAGTGGTAGGTCTGTTCCGAGGCCACCACGTAGATGAGTTTGTCGAAGGGCCAGTCCTCGTGCCGAGCAATGGCGGTGCCGATATCCTGGGTAAGATAGAGACTCGTGCCGTCGCTTCGCAGGAGGACCTTCTTGTCCAGCTTTATTTCCGAGAGGTCCACCCATACCGAACCGTCGTCCTGCTCATAAAAGACGCCGTTTTTCCGGCCCTTGAGTACCTCCTCCCTTCCTCTCTTGTAGGTTTCGCTTTCGAAATACCGCGTATCGAAGCTTATGCCGGTTTTTCGATAGGTCTCCTCGATGCCCTCTATGGCCCATTCGTTCATCTTCTTCCAGAGCTCATTGACCTCCCGGTCGCCGTCTTCCCAGGCCTTGAGCATCTGCCGCGCCTCCGTCTCGGCCTCCGGCGCTTCCCTTGCCCAAACATCGTAGCGAACGTAGTAGTCCCCCACGAAGTGGTCACTCTTCTTTCCGGCTTCTTCCGGGGTTTCTCCGTTGCCGAATTTTTGATAGGCAAGCATCGACTTACAGATGTGAATGCCCCTGTCGTTGATGAGGTTCACCTTCTTCACCTCTGCCCCGTTGGCAGCGGCGATCTTCGACACGCTCTCGCCGATTGAATCGTTTCGCAAGTGGCCGAGGTGAAGGGGCTTATTGGTGTTGGGACAGGAGAATTCCACCATCACCTTTCTTCCCGCGAAGAGGCGCGAACGGCCGTAGGCCTCACCCTCTTTTAGGATGCGCGAGAGCGTCTCTTCGGCCGTACCGCTGATCGTTATCTTTACGTTGAGATAGGGCCCGGCGGCGCTCACCTCTCCGTCCAGGTGCGCAGCGTTCATTCTGACGGCAGTATCGGCGGCTATTACCATCGGAGAAGCCTTGAGGTCCTTGGCATAGGGAAAGAGGGGAAAGGCGATATCGCCCATTTCCGGCTTTGGGGGTACCCCCGGGATCAGTTTTTCGGGGTCTATTGACTGCGGATCTATTTTCCTTTCCTTCGCGTACGCTCTTAGGGCGTCGAGGACCCTCTCCCGCCACCGATTTTTCTCTTTTTCCATTGCCTCTTTCCTCCGACCCGGTACGTTACTGAAAATAGCCGATCATTGCAAGCATATGGGTAAAGGCTTCGGGTCCCTCCCGGCGAAATGAACCGAAACGCTCATCGCAGGCGGTGCAGGAATCGACGATGCGGATATCTTCTATCCCCTCTTTCTCCAACAGCGCACCGTTTGCCGCCGCCAGATCGAGATGGGGTCCCGCTGCGTCCCACCGAAGCGCGTTTCGCCCCCAGAGGGAGGCAAAGAGCGCGGCCCGCTCTTCATCCACCCGGTAGCAGCACGCACGTATGGAGGGTCCCATGACGGCCGTGAGTTTCTCCGGAGCAATTCCCCACTCGTTTTTGCTGCGTTTCAAAGCCTCCGAGACGATGCCCGTTCCCTTCCAGCCGGAGTGAAGAATGCCGATTAGCCCGTCGCCGAGTGACCCCTCAGAAAAAAGGTAGATCGGCATGCAGTCTGCCACGCATACCGAGAGTATCTCCTCCGGCTTACGGGAAAGGAGTCCGTCCGCCTCAACGTCCTGTCCCCGTCCCGACAATTCATCGGTAAAAAGCACCCGTTTTGAATGAACCTGCCGCAGCTTGAAGAGCCGATGATAGTTTGGACCCAGGAGTCTTCGCCGATGTTCCTTTTTTGCCATGTCTCCGGCAGAGCGCAAAGAGAGCAGCAGATCGGGTTCACCCTCGGCCTTCTTTCCGATGCGGGCTAAACCGTCCCTCTCTTCAATGAGATCGATGAGGCGTATCATAGCCGGCTATATCTGTCTTTCCGTATCGAAGAGCTCGGTATATATCTCGAGAAAATTTTCGATCTTCGTCTTTATCGCCGAGAGTTTCTGGGTAAGATTCTTATTCTCGTTTCTTCCGATGTAGCCGAGGTTCGAGAGGGTGTCGTATCTCCCTCCCACGTCTCCGTAGAGTATTCCCCCCAGCAGATGAGTGATAAGCGTAAGATGCTCGACCACCCGGGACAGCATCTGTTCCACCCTCTTGTCGGTATCCTCGACGCTCTTCTCCAGCTTCATCTGCAGCTGTTTTCGGGACACCGTCTCTCCCCTTATTCGTTCGATCCGCTTGCCCATCTCTCCGTCGGGAGAGAGTTCGTTTTCCAATGCATTTATCTCTCCCTGAACGTTGAGCATTCCGTTGTAACAGTCGTTGTACTCCTCGCGGTTCTGCTCTTTATAGAACTTTCCGTCGATGAGGAGGAGCTTTAAGGGGCCGTGCAGGTCCCCGAAGAAGTGATTGTCCACAAAGCCCCGGACGAAGCGGATGCTGTTATCATACTTCGGATCACCATAATCGGGCCAAAGCGGTGTGCCGTAATACTGCAAGGGCGGAAGTTCGCCGGTCTTGAGAAAATCCTGTGCCTGCTCGATCAGTTTTTTCCTCTTCTGCTGCTGTATGTAGGCCTTAATCTTGATTTCGAAACGTCTGTACCAAAACTGTTTAAACAGTACGAACCAATCCTCACCCCCGCCGATTTCCGGCGGAACATACTCGAGGTTTCTGCGGGCCAGACGGATAAGACTGACGAGGGGCACCCTTTGATTGAAATAGCGAAGAAGGTTAAAAGCCTGATCGGCCTGCCGCAAAAGATCGGTGAGACGCTTGTCGATATCCTGCGAGGCCTCCGTCTCGAGTTCCTTCTGCAGGTGAAAGAGAAAGAGCACCTTTATCATCCCCTCCGAAGGAGGATCTTGAAGGGTCACGAGAATCTGCGACAGATCGCCGAGGGAGTCCTTGAGATCGTTTAGGTATGCCTGGTACTGTTTTTTTGTCTCGCTTCGCACGAAGCAACCGAGTATTTTCTCAAATGAAAAAAAGACAAGATGGTAGAGCGTGTTGAAACGGCGCGCCTCTGCATAGAGAAGCTCCCGCTGTTCGTGTCCTATGCTCTCTATGATGTCTTCTAAGCGGAACTCTATCTCCTTCTTCACCAAATGCGGATCGTCTAAAGACTTTTCGTAGGCCACCTGTTCCGGTTCGATATCCTGAAGAAGGCGCTGTTGAATTTCTGGAAAACGCCAACCAACCATAAAGGCAAAGA
This sequence comes from uncultured Spirochaetaceae bacterium, assembly GCA_964594775.1. GTDB lineage: Bacteria > Spirochaetota > Spirochaetia > DSM-16054 > Sediminispirochaetaceae > CAYFVU01. The sequence goes on along the minus strand of CAZQNO010000022.1, from coordinate 15,654 downwards.
AGTCCTGTTTCATCCCGCCGAAGGCCTTGGAATAGGGCTCACGAAGGAATTGAAAACTCTCTTTCATCTTTACAATGTTTTTTCGAAAGCCCGACAAGATCTGCATGCTCGCATGTTCGTAGAGGTCCGGATGCTCTCTCTCGATTTTTTTTCCCATCTTTGTGAGAATAAGTTGTTCCATCCCCTCTTCCCGCGTTGTAGAGGTAAAGAGCACCGTGAAAAAGAGGACGATTTTATCGATAAATTTCAATTGTTCGTAGGCCCGGGTATAGTTTATCGGAGTCTCGTTTTCAGATAGGCGCAGGGGCGCACTGTTGACCACCGGCGCCTCTTCTGAGTGGATTTTCTCGTAGAGATCCTTCCGCTCGGCCTTAGAGAGACTGCGTACTAAACTATCAAACTTAGAATTTTCCGCCATCTTACCGTTAATTATACACATGGGAAGAAAATTTGAAAACACTATTAAAAAAAACCGCCGAACGATAGAAAATCGTCCAACGGTTTTTTAGTCCCTAGGGGAATCGAACCCCTCTCTGAAGACTGAGAATCTTCCGTCCTAGCCGATAGACGAAGGGACCCTTTTTGAAAGCTGGCCGAGAAGGATTTGAACCCTCACAGACGGAACCAGAATCCGTAGTGCTACCATTACACCATCGGCCAGTGCACTGAGGCTACTGTACTAAAAGGCCGAATTATTGTCAAGAAAGCGGCCGCTTAGCCCCGGCCGGGGCAGTACCGTGGCTCCCTTCGCCTATTGGTGTTCGTACTCTATGAGGGTCTGCACCCGGTAGTCGGCCAAGACCTTCTTGTAGGGGAGAAAGGGAAGCCCGATCACGCAGAAGATATCGTGCAGCTCTGCGCCGCATTCCTCCAGGAGCTCCGCCGAAGCCTTGAGCGTTCCGCCGGTGGCCGCCAGATCGTCGACCAAGAGCACGCGGGAACCCTTTTGCACGTCCGAAACGTGAACCTGGATTACCTCCTCTCCATATTCAAGACTGAACTTCTTCTCTCGCGTCTCACCGGGAAGTTTGCCCGCTTTTCTCAGCAGAATCATCGGTAGACCCAGCCGGCGGGCTAGGGGGGCGGCGAAGAGAAAACCCCGGGCCTCGATCGCCGCCACCGCATCTAGTGAAGCGGTTCCTGAGGAAGCTCCATAGCGCCTCTCCATCTCTTCGATGCAGAAGGAAAAGGCTTCGGGAGTCTGGAGGATGCCCGTTATGTCGTAGAAAAGAATTCCCTTCTTTGGAAAATCGGGGATTTTCCGAACGGCCTTGTCCAAATCGTAACTATTCATGGGGCAATCATACGGTAATATAATTGAATTTTCTACCCACATCTTCTATTCTTTTCTTGATGAAGACGATACTTCCCATTGCCGGGGGAAAAGGCGGGATCGGAAAGACGATTTTCGCCGCTAATCTCGGCGCCGCCCTCGCTCAGCAGGGAAAAACCACCATACTCATTGACCTCGATTTAGGCAGCTCCAATCTTCATACCTGTCTGGGAATAAAGAACAGCAACAGAGGAATAGGGAGTTACATCTACAAGAAGTCCGAGAGTCTTCAAGGCATCGTCATCGAAACACAGATTCCCAAACTCTTTTTTATCCCCGGCGATTCTCTCTTTCCCGGGACGGCCAACCTGCCCTTTTTCACCAAGCAGAAGATACTGAAGGAAATTGAAGAGCTGCCGGCAGACTTCATCATCCTCGACCTCGGCGCCGGCTCCGCCTATAACACCATAGACTTCTACCTCTCCTCCGGTACCGGGATTGTCCTGACGACTCCCGAAACCACCGCAATCCTCAGCACCTACTCCTTCCTCAAGAATACCGTGTACCGGCTAGTATTTCGCAGCTTCGCCGTCAAGAGCGAGGAGAGGAACATCATTCGGCGTTTCGTCAGCGAACCGGTAGAGGGAGGAACGGGGAGCTTTGCCGATCTCATTCCCAAGCTCAACGAATATTCCCAGGAATCGGCGACCCACGCGGCTAATCAGCTCGCATCTTTTTACCCTCATGTGGTGCTCAACTTAGGAAGGTCTAACCGGGACTTCTCCATTGGCGCGAAATTACGGGAGATAGCGGGAAAAAACATCGGCATAAGCATGGAGTACATCGGCTTCGTACCCTTCGATCCGAAGGTCCCCCAGTCGATTCTCGAGCGCACCCCCCATATTCTCTTAGCGCCGGAAGGACCCTTCGCCGCGGCGATAAAAACCGTAGCGCGAAAGCTCTCCGTTTCCGCGCCCCTGCAGGTTCCCCGCCTCTTCAGCGACGACGAAGATATCAGAGAGCTGCAAAAGGAATTTGTCGATTACCGCGAAAACAGCGACGCATCGTTTCAGGGATAGGTCCTGCGAAAGCCCTCTACCCGGGGATAGGCGTTCAATTCGCGGCCGCTGCGGTCCCCCCGTGCCAAATAGTGGTAGGCCAGCCCCGCAATCATCGCCCCGTTGTCCGTGCACAGTGGCAGGGAGGGGAAGTAGACCTCTATACCCTCAAGCTCGTTCAGCTCCTTACGCAGGCGCGAATTTGCCGCTACACCGCCGCCGACAAGCAGCCGACGGATTCCCGTATCCGCCAGGGCCCGCCTTAGCCTTTTTACTATCATGGCGACGGCGGCACGCTGAAAACCGGCGGCGATGTTTTCCATCGATTTTTCACTCTTCCCGTCCCAAAAACGGTCCAGTTGATTTATCACCGCGGTTTTTAGCCCGGAATAGGAGACATCGTAGCGGTGGTAACCCTTCTTCAGGTCCGGATCGGGAAAGTCGAAGGCCGAGTCGCTGCCCTTTGCCGCCAGCCGGTCTATTGCAAGCCCTCCCGGATAGCCGAGTTTGTAATGCTTCGCCACCTTGTCGAAGGCCTCTCCGCAGGCGTCGTCGATAGTCGTGCCTAAAATTTCGATAGTTGCGAAATCCCGTACTAAGGAGAGTATCGTGTGCCCCCCGGATACAATCAAACCTACATAGGGGTACTCGATATCGTATTCCAAATGCGGCGCGTAGAGGTGGGCACGGATGTGATCGATCCCGATGAGGGGGAGATTAAGGGCCGATGCCATTCCCTTGGCAAAATTGAGGCCGACGAGAAGAGAACCGACCAGACCGGGCCGGTTGGTAACGGCAATGCCGTCCAGCCGCTTCGCTTCGGTCCCCGCCTCCTCCAAGGCCCTGCGGCAAACGGCGCGTATCCACTCGGTATGCATTCTTGAGGCAATTTCCGGAACGACGCCTTCGTAGGGGCGGTGAATATCAATCTGCGATGCAATGCTGTTTGAAAGAATCCTTTTGCCGTCTTCAACCACCGCCGCCGCGGTCTCGTCGCAGGAGCTCTCAATCCCCAGTACGCGCATCGGCAGTCTCTCGTGCAAATAACTCATCAATGTAGGCGAAGCGGTAGCCGGCCTCCTCGATCTCCCCGCTTCGGAGGGAAAGCACTCGGTAGAGCTCCTCGCTCCACACATGCCCGATTAAAACGGCATATCCCCTCTCAGCGGCAATGCGCATTCCCTCATCCAGGGCCTTTTCGATGTACTGTTCGCTGCTTTCGTTGTCGAGAAATACATTTCTCTGCGCAAAATCGACATGGGCATCTCCGGCTATTTTAGCCGTAACCGTGTCCGCCGTGGTCCTGCTGTCGAGGAAGTAAAGTTCCCTCTCCTTGAGCACGGACAAGACGCTCTTCATTACCTTTGGATTTGCCGTGACCTTAGATCCCATATGGTTGTTTATGCCCCTTGCTTTGGGCAGCTGCTTGAGATTTTTTTCGAGAACGAGCCGCACCTCATTCTCCTCCATCTTCCCGAAAATCGCTCCGGGACCCGGATCTTGATCCCCCACCGGCTCCATCGGCTGATGGAGTATGTACGCTCTCCCCGCCTTTTCGATCATCTTTGCAGATTCCTCGGTCTCCGTTAGCCCGGGAAGAATCGCATAGGTGATGGGGATTGGCAGATCGAGAAAATGCCCGAGCTTTTCCCTATTGTAGCCCACATCATCTATAACTATATACAGGCGGCCGCGGATTTTCTCCTCTCTTTCTGCAGGTTTTCGTTCTTCTGCTTCATCGCTCGGGTCGGCATCGCTCGGTCCTTCATCGATGACTATCGATGAAGGCTCCTCTTCGCTCTCCGTGAGTATGAGGACCGCCACGCTCGAGAGAATGAGAGGAATGAGGACCACGAGGGCGGGAATCAGCCGGCCCTTATAGAGGAATTTTTTCTGCCGCTTTTTCGCGGTTTTTTTCGTTTTCGTCTTTTTTTTCTTCGCCACGTGTCTATAAAAGTAGTAGGATTCCCCCCGCCGGTCAAGACCGGGGCCGTGACGGCGAATAATACTCAGCCGTACACGTATTCCCTTACTTCATCGGCATGCTGCTTGAGCTTCTTGATTGCCCTCATTTCGATCTGACGTACCGTTTCGGGTGAAATCCCCATCTCGGTACCGATGTCCTTGAGGGTACTCTTTCTTCCTCCGTAGAAGGCGAACCGATACATCAGTACCTTTCGTTCTCGTTCCAAAAGATGGCGAAGGAAATTTCTCGTGTCCTCCCGTACGCACTTTTTGAAGAGCTCTTTATTCGGTTCGTAGGTGGAGTCTTCATACATATCGCCGAGGGTCGTCTCGCTGTTTTCGTCCTCCCAGTCAAGCGACACCACCGAACTAGTCCACTTGAGAAGAAGCGTCACCTCGGTGTCGTCTATTCCCATCGCGGCAGATATTTCCTCCAGCTTCGGCTCTCTCCCGGTCTCCAGCTTGAAGGAGTAGATGAAACGCTGTATTTTCTTCATCATTTCTTCCTTTCGATGGGGAAGACGAATCTGTTTCTGGTTTTTTCCTATCGCCCGTACGATTGCCTGTCGTATCCACCATGCGGCGTAGGTGGAAAAACGGACATTCTTTCGAAAGTCGTACTTTTCAACCGCCTTCATGAGGCCGAGGTTGCCTTCCTGGATGAGATCGAGCAGTCCAACCCCGGAAGAAGAATAGGAGCGGGCGATCTTAACCACCAGACGGAGATTCGACTCGGTGAGTTTTTTCTTCGCCGCCTCACTACCCTGCTGAATTCTCTTCGATAGGTCGATCTCCTCCTCGAAGGAGAGCAAAGGCCGGGTCTTGATTAAGGAGAAGTAATGCTGCAGCGCGTCTCTGTCGGTCTTTCTCTTCTTATCCATAGGCACCCTCCGCTACATAGTGCAAGTTGCGTGCCAAGATACCGATCTTTTGAGGATGCTGCTATTTACCTGCTATATAAGTAATTATAAAATTTTATCGAAGTTCTTTACACTTTACCTTGAAAACTGTCTACTTTTTTATACAATTATTTACCCTTCTATAGTACGTTCACCGCTATTTTCCGCTAAAGGATGGGTTTTTGCTGCGAAAGTTCCCGATAAATCATGTCGTCGAGACCGAGACTCGCCGTTTTTGATATCTTTTTCGCATATTCGTCGTAGAGCATGTCTTCGAAAATTTCTTCCGCCTGACCGCCGTTCAAGAGTCCCTGCTTATCAATGGTACTTCTCATCGAATCGAGCATCTGCTTTATGAAGAGCGCCTGGAATTCCGTACAGGCTTCTCTCAGCTTAGCATCTTCGGTTTTGTCGGTGTTTCCTCCGGCCGGGCCCGAGGTTTTTAACTCTGCCCTGCTTTTCTGCAAGCTGCTCTTAAGCTCCTGATACCGTCCTATTGAAAGAATATCCCCGCTGCCTATATTCATAAGCTACATAACCTCCAGGCTTCCGTAGAGGGCGCCGGCCCTCTCGATTGTCTTCATAATTTCGATGATATCCTCAATGGGCAGTCCTGCCGCCTTCATTACCGAAACAAGATCTCCCACGCGGGTGGTAGACCGAAGGAGAAAGGAGCCCTCCTCGATGCGCGGTGCCGTCTCTTCCGTACCGCCGTTTACCTGTCCGCCGCCTTCACTCAGCCCCCCTGTAGAGCCCATCGAGGAAAAGGGTGAAATCTCCAAATCCGCGGTATCGTAGCTTACCGATACCGGTCCTATTCGCACCGTGCTCCCCATCACCACCACTCCGGAGGAGGAGTTAATCACCACCTTACCCTGTATATCCGGTTGTATCGTCAGCTTCTCTATTTGAGAGATGATCTCAAGCCGCTTCATAGGATCTGGATCGCTTAGTTCTACCCGTATCTGAGACCCGTCGAGGGGAACCACGTTGAGATCGGGAAACTGCGTGCTCACCGCTTCGTAGACCGCGAAGGCCGTGCTGAAATCCGGTCTCTTCAGCAGGAGAGAAAAGGCGTTCTGCTCTTCATCGAAACGGGAGAGTACCTCCCTTTCGACTATGGCACCGTCGCTCACCCGGCCGACGGTGCCTCGTCCCTCCTCTCCGCCTGAAGAGTCCACCATTCCCTGAGCCACCGCATAGACATTGCCGTTCGCACCCTTCAGCGGGGTCTGGAGTAAAATGCCGCCGTTGAGAGAGCGGGCATCCTGAAGACTCGACACGGTGACATCTATGCGCTGCCCCGGCCGCGCAAAGGGCGGAGTATCGGCGGTCACCATTACCGCCGCACTGTTCTTACTGCTTATTTCGTTTTCCGCCGCATCGACATCGAAGGCGGCGATGAAATTGGCGATGAGCCGCTTCATCAGCTTCGACCTGGATGAATCTCCCGTCCCTTCGAGCCCCGTTACTATACCGAAACCCACCAGCTGGTTCGTCCTGATACCCTGAATCTCGGCGATCTCTTTTATTCGAACTCCAGCAATGGCCGCGTTAATCGAACTGCTCTCCGGAGAGGCGCTGATGGCCGATGGGGCATCCCCCGTCTCTTGTGCGTAAAGACACAGTGGAAACAGGAGAAAGAGGGAGATCAGCAGGTATATAATTATCCGTTTGTGCACACCTTTTTGGTTTTGAATTGTATTCATATTAGTTCTCATCCTCCCGCTTCGACCACGGCTCGGTCCACTACGGTGGATTCGATAATTTTTCCCGTAGAAAGTCGTACCCGCACTATATCTCCCACCCCTCCCTCGGATAGGGAACGTCCCTTCACCTCCAGCCGCACTGAACCGCGCCGGAAAAGACAGGTAACGTTCTCTCCCCGTCCCACCGGTGCGATTTCCCGCACAAGAGCAGCACGAAGGGCCTCACCTGCATCTACTCTGCGCCTGGTCTCGTAACGGTAGCCGCTCGTGAATTTGGGATCTAAAAGATTTCGCCCCGCGTCTTCCCGAAGGACACCCGTGAGGCGGAGATCATCCGGCTCGAGAGGCCTGCCCTCTTCAATCTGCCGGCTTACCCGGTAGGCGGGGACATAGCAGCTAATTCCGGCGCTTATCACGGCAGCGGGAAACTCCTGAGAGGGAAAAAAGATACCGTATCTCACACTGCGTCCGTTTTTTCCGATTTCTTTTACGCTCATCGCATCGAGGTCCCTTCCCTCGAACCGCCTCCCCGGAATTGCCTGAATATCGATTTCGAGGCGAAACGTCTCGGGATAGACATTCCTGTTTCTCAGATCTTCGAGAATGAGCCGGGATACGCTACGCTCCTGCGGTGAATACCCGGCGGGAAGATATATCGAGCCCTTTCCGATAAGCGCACTGTTTTGATAGGTCTCTCGGTCGCTGTGGCCGCCGATGTTCGTACCTTCGCCCTGGGTAAGCCCCGCAGCGGCGGAGAACGGAATCCCGCGTTCTGCGCTGCTTTGAGGGCGGCCGGCGAACTCGTTTTCTGTTTCACGGTAAAGCTGTGCGAGCTGCCAGAAGGGAATATAGGAAGCCTTTGTGCCGAAGGGGCTGCTATCCCCTTCAAAGACCCTGTTCCGTGTGTTCGTTGATCCGGAGTGCGCAGTGAAGGTTTCGCCCGGACCGCTCTTGCCGAAAAAGACGTCTTGGTAGCTGATGGTTTTCGACTTCGGCGCAATCAACTCGGCGGTTCGTGTCTGGCTTACTTGAGTGATTTTGTTATCCCGGGCGGCCGCATTTCCCGGCGAGGACTCGGCAGTTTCCGTCTGAATCGTGAACGCGAGGAAAATACCGAAAAGCAAACGGACCGGCGGCACCGCCGCCGCGGCGAAGAACGAAGCGCTTCCCTGCGCAAGGGGCCTTCGTTTCGAGTTCGTTGAATCCGCTGCACCGCCGATTCTCATCGCCATTCTTCCTTCACCCTCCCGATCGGTCTATCGCTTGAGATTGTTCGCAATGCCGAGCATGGTATCGGAGGTCTGTATTGCCTTCGAATTGAGCTCGTAGGCCCTCTGCGCGACGATCATGTTGACCATCTCCTGCACCACCGAGACGTTTGACTTTTCTAAAAACTTTTGAATCGTCTTTCCCATGCCGTTGATCCCCGGCCGGCCGCCTATGGGATCCCCGGATGCATTGGTTACCTTAACGAGGTTTTCCCCCACCGCCTTGAGGCCGGCGGGATTGACGAAGCGGAAGAGCTCCATCTGCCCCACATCCACAGGATCGTCGCTGCCGGCGACCTTGACGGTTATCCGTCCGTCCTGGCTGATGGTCAGGCTGTTACGGACGAAGTCCTCCGGCAGGACCACCTCCGGCATCACCCGGTACCCGTTGCTGGAAACCAGCTGACCGTTGGAATCTATTTTGAAGGAGCCGTCGCGGGTGTAGCCGTAGGTTCCGTCGAGCATCAATACCCGGAAGAAGCCCTCGCCCTGAATCGCGATATCCGAGACGTTGCTCGTCGCCTGCAGGGCGCCCTGCTCGTACATCTTCTGCGTCGCCGCCACCTTTACCCCGTGACCGACCTGAATACCCGTGGGAACCGTCGTCTGCTCGGTTGCCGGGGTGCCGGCGATCCGCGACGTCTGATAGAGCAGGTCTTCGAAGTCGGCCCTATTCTTCTTAAAACCGGTGGTGTTTACGTTCGACAGGTTGTTCGAAATCGTGTCGATATTGAACTGCTGTCCGGTCATGCCGCTTGCGGCGGTCCAAAGGGATCGCATCATACGCTAGTCTCCTATACTCTCAGCACCTGGTTGAGGAGCTTGTTTGTCATCGAATCGTGGGTGTGCATGACCCGCTGATTCGCCTCGTATATCCTGTTCACCTCGATCATCCGCACCATTTCCGTTACCGGATTGACGTTGGAACTCTCGAGAAAGCCCTGCTCCACCTTGGTCTCCGAACCGAGGGCCGCCTCGACCGGCGCACCCGACTCTTCGGTCTCTCTCCAGAGACTGTCGCCCTGCTTCTTGAGGAAGCGGTCCCGGGAAAAATCGACCACCTTTAAAGTGTCCACATATTCGAGATTCTCCCACTCGTTCTCCTCCATCGAAACGAGGCGCTGCGGATCGCCTGCGTAGGAGGAGTTCTGATAGACGTTGCCCTTCTTGTCGATGACGAAGTTGTTTTTCTTTATCGTGATGCTGCCCTCTCGGCCGAGAACAGGCAGGCCGTTTTTCGTCACCAGAGTCCCCTCTTTATCGATGAGGAAGCTGCCGTTGCGCGTGTAGCGTTCGCCTTCGGCGCTTTGGACGGTGAAGAAGCCCTTACCGTCCAGGGCGAGGTCGAAGGGATTTTCCGTCTGCTTGAGACTGCCCTGGGAGAAAACGGTGAAGGACTCGTTGTACTCCACCCCCGTTCCCAGTTTGCCGACCATCGGGGCGACCTCGGCGCTGCCGAAGGGAAACGTGTACAGCCCGTCGTCATTGACCCGTCGTATCAGCATCTCCGGAAAGGCCTTGCTCACCGAAGTGTCCCGCTTGTAGCCTACCACGTCGACGTTGGCAAGGTTGTTCGACAGGGCATCCATCCTGTGCATCTGGGCTTTCATGCCGCTGGCACCTGTGTAGATTCCGCGCATCATATCTGGGCGCACCTCCTCTCTGTTTTGAATATCGGAGTGTGGGGGGTGAACTTTACCGGTATGTGCGGCCTTGTGATTGGCTGTAATTGGGACGCAGTTTTTCTAAGGCGGCGGACGATTACTCAGCCGGCTTAGCCTTATTCGCCGGGCGGCTCGGCGGGAATATGCTCTATCGTGGCAGTAGAGGTGATTTTGTTCTCGATGATCCAGCTTCCCCCCTTCACCGTAAGGGGAAAGAGAATTTGTGTCGCTCCGTCTGCGTATTCGAGACGCGCCCGCACCCGCGCGTTTCTCCTTCGGGCTCGGACTTCGAGGATCTCCCATGCCTCAAGGCGGGACATCTGCTCGGTAAGTTTCGCTGCGGTACCTTCATCGAGTTCGGAAAGAAAGGGGGCGTATCGAGCTGCCTCCTGCAGATTTCCTTCTTTAAACGCGCGTATAAAACCTTCCACCGCCGATGCGGCCTCATTAGGGCCGGGATTTCCGCAGGAGGCGAAGAGCGGCACCGCTAAAAGCACCGCGCAGATGAGCACGCGTGCGACGGCGCCCCTTACGGGACCGCCGCTGACGGGACCGCCGATTTTACTCATTTTTTTGGAGGTGCTGTTCATCTTCAGATAGAGACAGGCCTCCCACTTCGTCGCCCCTTCCTCTCTGCGGAGGGGGCGACGAAGTGGGAGGCCTTTCAGCTAAGTCTACTGATACTTTACAACCGTGCCCTTGATGTGCGCGTGGGCGGGGGCATAGATGCCTAAGGTGACTCCGTTGAGCAGAATATCGACGATGGTTGCTTTGTAGACGACCGTTACGTTCACCGCCGCGTCGCCGGAGTACTTGCTGATCTCACGCCGAACCGCGTCGTAGATGGGGTTGTCCATTCCGTCCGCCGTCACGTTGGCAAGGTTGGTCCCGGCGGAACCGCCGAGGAACTCGTGCACAGACACGGTGGTCTCGAACTGACCGACGGTGTTGTACGAAGCCATCTCCTCGTTCATCTGTATACCCGAAAGCTGGAAGCTGGTACAGGACCCGATGAAGAGCAGGACCGCAGCGGCTCCTGCAAGCATAAAAATCTTTTTCATTTCTTTCCTCCCGTAAATGTGTAGTGTTGCACACGTTTGTACTCTTAATGTATAGGAGACTCGCACGGCAATGTCAATAAAGCTTTATGAGTAATTAAGTAGTTTTACAGAAGCAGCCCATTTCTATAGTCAATATGCCGCCGGGTTATTCTTCCTTGTCCTGTTTGCGGAGGGGGACACGGATAAGCCGGGCATCGTTGCCGTATCGCTCCTTCACAATAGCCTGTGCATCATCAAACTCATCTATCCGGCTCACGTTTTTTAGCTTGAACTGAAAACCTTCACGTTCATACACAAATGTTCCGACATAGATGTAGTTCTCGCCTTCAGGTACGGTCAAGGCGGCGAGGATTGGTAGATTGACCTTAAAAATACCGAGTTTCGCAGGATAGACGGAAACAAAATTGAGTAAAATGTTTCTATCCTTCGGAATCGATGTCTTGACTGTAGCCGTTGTTCCAAGTTCACCAAGGGGAAGCGACTCCATGGTCCAGACGGAAGACCCTATCTGCAGGCCGGCAGTCGACGGAATCGCCTCGCCGGCCTTTGTGCTCCTGTCTCTTTTGCTCTTCAGAATTTTACCGTTGATATCCCAATATTTGGAATAAAACTCCTCTTCAATTTCCGGAGAGACCAGTACCTTCATAACAAGAATTACTTCTTTGCCTCTCGGTGCACGATACACCTTATCCGCTGCATAGAGCGGCAGACTGATGATAAGAAACAGAACAAGTACGGATACAAGTAGGTGAAATTTTTTATTCATTGCTAAGCTCCTTAAGCCGTGCTTCAATAATTCCTTTCCATTCACTTTTCTTCAGTTTTTTGAGAAGCAGCTTGAGAGCTTCCGCTTCATCCCCTTCTCCGACGGGATGAAAACCGTAGTCGGACGGAGCTTCGAACATACTTTTACTTTTTTCCACCGAGGTGAGAACATAGCTGCCGGCATAGTGCAGACCGGGTTCTGTGGTCTTTGCAGTTATATCATAGCCTTCCTGCAGTCCCACCCTGGAATAGTGGATGGTTCTTCCCGATTTATAGGAATAGTAGACAAGATGAATTGCCGAACCGACGGGAACCGGCTGGGTAAAAAAGAAAGAGTTCTGCCGGCCCGGGTAAATAAACATCGGCTCTCCATCCGGGTTTATCTGAGCGAGTTCAATTATAGGAATCTGTGGAGCCGAGAAAAGCCCTCCCGCACGGGAAATAAAGCCATACACAATTGTATGGGTTTCGGGACTTTCGTATTCCGCTGTTTTAAGTTTGCTGTTATTGACAAGCGGATAAGGGGCCGGTCCGGTCGTACAGCCGGTAAAGACCAGAGCAAGTCCGAAAGCGATCAGGAAAAACCTGCTTCTCCAATTTTTTTCCGTTTTCACTGGTAATACTCTCCTTTTTTTAACGAAAGCCTATGCCAAAACTTATAGTCAGGGTGTTCCCGGCGCTGCTGCCGCTCTCCTCTGAGCTCATCATCGATGTCTGGTTTTCCCTGTTCCAGGCAATGCCAAGAATAAAGCTCGTCCTGCTTTGGTAATTGTAACCTGCCTGGATTCCGGCACCATAGGAACCGAGCAGACCGCTCAGATCATCACTTCCAGGTGACATCTGAATTCCCCCGCGCAGCTCAGCAAACGGATTTATGAAGAAATAATCCGAGACAACAGGAAACTGCAGCCTGCCGAAGAAAAGCATCCGGATAAGAGGTTCGTTTGAGCTTGAAAAGCCGTCGTCCACTTCAATTGAGCCTACTCCCACTGATGTACCGGAGGAAGCATATTGATGAAAACAAAAGCCGACTCCTCCGGCCCAGAGATTGGTCAAGTCGCTGATCATGAGGTATTCGGCGAAGAACATTACGGCGTAGGGTGCCTCAAACGTCAATGCGGAGGTGGCTCCGGATTCTTCCTCTTCGGAAGAATCCTGCTCGAAAGAGGTTTCCAAAGCAGCAATTCGCCATGACCCGAATTCCTCCTTCCATACTGTCTCCACATCCCCTTCATTTTTTGAGATAAAGGTAAGCAGCGTGTCACCGCTGTCTGCAGGAATCGATGAAGGTAGTGTCCTGGGAGGTGAGAACGCTGCCGTACCGGAAAATTTCTGCTCGATAGTATAGGCAATCGCGAGACGGAAGCCTTCGATGGGGGACGCTTCGGCAATATTCTGAATAACCATGGAACGAATATTTCTCGGAGCACTCCGCAGAACCTCGACAAGCGCCTCTTCCCCCGCCTTCGTAACATATTCCATGGAGATAAACCGGGCCAGTTTATCAATTCCGGCGATAAGCTCTTTATCGCTGTTTTGTGAAAAGAGTTCGGCAAACTCCCGCGACCGTGTTGCGAGCCGTTCAGCCCTCTCTTCTTCGGATCTTTCTGAAAAAGTATCTTCCAGAAAACGGCCGATGGTGTGGGACGGCACGGCAAAGTTGGCGGCTTGGCGGCTGAAAGCCTTCCAGGTATTTATTCCGGCAACCAGGTAACCGCCTGCCTCGGATGGGGCTTCGATCAATAATGGCCCTCCTGAGTTTCCGGGATCGACCGGGGCTGAGTGCTGAATGAGCGTGGACTTTTCGGGATCAATCAGTTCCTCAACCCGTGCGAGTGCATTTGTGATAGTACCCTTGCCAAACTGCCAAGAGGGGTCTCCCGCAAGTCCGGGGTATCCGGCCGACCAGACATCAGTTCCATCTACGGGAGCTATATCGGAGAGCGCAAGACCGGACGCTGAGGGCTCTGATCTTGAAAGCCGGATTATTGCCAGATCGAGAGCATCATCCACTGCGGTTATGGAATTGTATTTCAGTTCAGTCAAGCTGCCGTCCGTCTGCTCCTGCTCGACAAGTGCCGATGCGGCTCCTGAAAGCACATGCCGGTTTGTCAGTAGGTATTCGTTTCCGTCCTCCGCGACGTGAAGATAACCAGAACCAAAGCGTTTTCCCGAGCTGCCGCTCAGATAGTCTGCAAGGTCGGAATACCCGGTCTCCTTAAGATTACCGGAGACATCCTCCAGAAATGCCTCAACCGAAGGATCATAAACTGGACGGACCACGAAAATATAGTCCCGGATCTGGGCCGAGGCTCCGGCAACAAGAACCAATAGAAACAAGTGGGTAAAGACAAGCTTTAACTTCATGCATTCTCCATTATGTAAAATAAGTTGAAAAAATACGCCTTTATCAATAAATAAAAAACTTCTGCAAATACTTTTACCTATCTATCGAGTATTCTTTCAGCTACCCTCCGTAAACGACTTGCTACATATGAGCTGATTGTAAAAAAATCACTCGAAAAGTGCAAGGGCTATAATTCGGTAAAATCGGAGAAATTGGGATAAAAAAATCGTATTTTGTGGCTTAAATCATGTGCACACCGTCTTCGTGTTGGCGGTACAGATTGACAAGGAAGAAATTAGTACCGCGCCGAGCATGCGGGAGGCGGTTGAAGTGGCAAACGCCTATCTGAGAGTCGCCGCTGCGGCCCTCGCCCTCGCCGCATATCTCCGAGAGGCCGCTCCTGTGTGCGGGTACCTACGTATCCGCTCGTTATGTTGACAGGACTCACTTTATAGAACATCCTTGCGCATACCCGCCGGAAAAACAGCTTGCGTCTAAGGAGGTACCGCCATGAAAAAACAGGAGAAGTACATTCCAACGCTGAAAGAAGCCCTGCAGCAACAGTGTAAGCACCGGGACAGGGAACTTGCGCTGCAGCCGATGCCCAATTACCGCTCGACGCCGGGAGGACCGAACGATACCCCCCTTGCGTTCTGGGCCTCATGGGATCTGAAGGACCGGCCACGGAGAATTGCGCTTCTGCTGGATGACTGCCAGGAGGAGTATCGGCCATACGCCGGTGGCATTCTTCCCAATATGGTCAAAATACTGGATGCGTTTCGCGCCGCGCGTGCCGAAAGTGACGGGGTACGTGTTGCATGGAGCGCCTGGAGCCGCAGATTTGACGACGGGATTTCCAACGCGATGGACCGCTGGTATGGCCCGCGCGGGCTGCGCCCGGATGACCCTGAGAACGCCGCGTATATCTTCACCGGAGCCCCCGGTCTAAAACCGCTGTCGGAAATCGCCCCTACGGACGATGAAGTCGATGATGGCTGGTTCTACCACGGAAAACACCTGGATATGTTCTGGACGTTTAACGACGACGGCACCTCGTATCTCGATGAAAAACTCAAGGAACACGGTATTGATACAATCGTGATCGTCGGGCTGTGGACAGATGAGTGCGTCTTGAGCACCGCCTATGCGGGGAACTCCCGCGGCTACGATGTGGTGGTGGTTGGTGACGCGGTTGCGACGGCGACGGACAATCAGAAAACCGCCCTCACCGTTGCAAACAGTACCGTGGCGAAGGTGCTCTCAACGAACGAGGTTGTAAGCTACATGAAAAACGATTTCCTCACCGGAGAACGCGGCGCCGTCAAAGGCACGCGCCATCCTGACGGGAGAAAGGACGGGTGAAAAAACGGGCAGATCGGGCTCAGACGAACGCTTAATACCGCGGGCGGTACACTGTGCCTATGCGTAGAGTTTTTTACTGGGCCGAATCCTGCTAGTTTTACCTTCCACCCGCCGACGGCGCCTAAACTATTTTGAATATAATTGCTTATGCAAATCTCTTTCCGGAATGTATCTGAGGTCCTGTCGGTAAATCGCCCGTAGCGTGCCGGTGTCGGAGTGCAGAGAGGCATTTGAAAAGTATTCCATCATTTATCCCCTATAAGGTATAGATAGTGGT
Organism: uncultured Spirochaetaceae bacterium; assembly: GCA_964594775.1. Classification (GTDB taxonomy): domain Bacteria; phylum Spirochaetota; class Spirochaetia; order DSM-16054; family Sediminispirochaetaceae; genus CAYFVU01. The sequence goes on along the minus strand of CAZQNO010000022.1, from coordinate 6 downwards.
TCAAAA
>CAZQNO010000021.1:36291-47594 GCA_964594775.1 uncultured Spirochaetaceae bacterium | reverse complement strand
GTTCGAGGACCATGCCGATGAGTTCGCAGCGGCACCTGAGGAGCTTCGCCAAAAATTAATTAATGCTGCAAGAACCACCGAAAAGAAAACCGAACGAATGAACATTCGTATGACCAAAACTGATATGGAGACGATTAAGGGCCTCGCTTCACAGGAAGGGATGCGGTATCAGCCCCTCGTGGCCAGCATATTGCACAAATATGCCGCCGGTATTCTGGTCGATATCTCCGAGGCTCGAAAACTGTTTAAGGTTCGGTAATTCCTCTATCGTCCGGTAATCGAGAAAGCCGGCCCGTGCACGCAACTTCGGCGTTATGCGGTTCGACTCAGACACATTGCTGTAAGAAGAGAGGGACAAAAAAGTGCGAAAGAATTTTGACGCTTCCCGGCAAAAAGGAGTACAATACTCCCATGCGCAGCCATACCGGCAAGATCGATCGAAACACCGCCTCGTTGATTCTGGCCCATCAAAGCGCAGAACAGAAAATCGACAGCTTAGAGAGGGAAGCACGCAGAATAATGGAGCTGTCACCGGAATACGGAAAACGCTATGTGAAAAACTCATTCTCAAGAAAACGGGCAGATGACGCACAAAGAGCTTCTTAAACTGTTTACTACACACGATATCGATTTCGTTGTTATAGGAGGCCTGGCTCTCCGCCTCTACAATAGTCCCAGGTTGACTCATGATATCGATATTGCAATTCGAACTCTTGATGTGGACAGGGTAATCGAACTGATGTACCGCAATTCCTATCTGTTAATTAATGATGTACAAGATAAATCGCTTACGGTTGCTCTTACGTATCGTGAGGCACAAGAATGGGTAGGTATACATAATGCAGGTTCGCTTAGTTTTATTATCCCAGTCGCCAATCCTTCCGGCCTAGAAATACCGATGGAAAAGATAGACTTGTCATCTCAGGTCGATGTTCTTTTTGAGTTGGGAGTTCCCATCATGCGCTTGATTCAAAATTCCCGGATGATACAACTGCAGGATATAAGCTTCAGGGTCGCTTCAAGGGAAGACCTCATTACACTGAAAAAACAGCGGTCCGATAAAAGCCCCGCAGATGAGGATGATATTCGCTATCTTGAGAGTCTGAACGAAGAACAGGGAAATTATTCATGAAGATACCCGTTGTCCAAAAGTGCGGAGCACTTTTGGACAACGGGTATCTGAACAGCCTCTCGAGCCGGGGTATCACCGGGATAAACAATGAAGAGTATGAGATAAAGGCAGGAGATACCGTTTGGGTTCCCCGGGAAGAGCTGCATTGGTTCTACAATTCCTTCGATGAAGCGTGCGAATTTCTTTTTATCTATCCGCTTTTAATGATTGAAAGTGGAGAGGTGGTTTTCTATAGCTCGGATCTTGATAGTACACCTGTGGCTTGTAGGGAGGAAAAAAATTTTGTATTTTGAATCCAGCATCCAATAAAATGAAAACGGGAGCTTTATTACAATGGATAGCAACAATTTAAAATCAACGAGTGAACATGAGACGGATACGAAAGTTCGCCAAGTTTACAGGAGTATGCAGAATATTGTACTTCAACAGCTCAAGGAAGAGATCTTCTCCAGAAAACTCAAACCGGGAGATTCGTTGAATACCTTGGAACTATCGAAGAGACTCGGGGTCAGCCGTACTCCGATACGGGAAGCCTTGAATCATCTTACCCTCATAGGCTTGGCCGAATATGAACCATATAAGGGATGTTTCGTGCGTAAGCTCTCTATTGAACAAATAATCGAGCTGTATTTCATACGGGGAGCACTTGCGGGGGTAGCAGCGAGATTGGCGGTACACAATATTGGCGAAGAAGAAAAGAAAGAACTATCCGTGCTCTGTGATGAAATGGCGGACTTTTTGAAGGCAAAAGAGGAAAAGAAAATGCTGGAAAAAAACGCGCGGTTTCACAAAATAATCACAGAAGCCGCGCAATCACCGCAGCTGCAAGCTCTCATCGATCAATTCTATACACAAAGTGAACAGTTTAGGCACCTCGGATTGGAGCTCCCGGGACGGGAGGAAGAGCTATGCGCCGAGCATCGAAAGATACTCGAAGCGATAGAACGAGGTGATGGTGAGGCTGCCGACCAGGCATCCCGAGAGCACCACTTCAACACTGCTGTTTCGATCGCAAAAACGATGGGAAAAGAGATAAATAGTTAATTTAAACGCGTGTGACCCTATAGTATTAGATTCTGCTTGACCCCTCCGATTGATGCTGTATACTGGATATTGTATCCAAGATATTGCCGCTCATTTATTGGATTGAAATGAATCAAGCTTCATAATCTTCGAGCGGAAGAAGAGTATCCGGCTAATATTTTTAGCCTTGGCCGACACCACTCGAACCTCGTGTTCGTGTGGTGACCAATTATATTAACTGAAGAAGGCGGAACAACATGAGCAGCAGTCTACCTGAACGTATGAATGCACTTGTACTAACCGAGCCCGGAAAATTTCTGGTGCAGGACACACTTGTTCCGAAGCTAGGCCCCGACGAAGTCTTATGTAAAATAAGAGCGGTGGCAATATGCGGAAGCGATCCGGAGATAATACGGGGGGACTTGGCCGGTTTCTGGCCGCCAGACTATCCGTTCATACCTGGACACGAGTGGTCTGGAGAGGTCGTAGGTCTTGGAGAGGGAGTTCATAGTTTTTCTGTCGGCGACCGGGTAGCCGGGCAGGCCCATAAGGGCTGCGGATACTGCAGAAGATGTTTGGAGGGGCGATACAACATTTGTGAGAACTACGGGAAGCCGGAAACGGGACACCGGCACTACGGCTTCGTTTCTCAAGGAGCCTATGCACAATACAACGCCTATTCCATAAAGAGCGTAAACAAAATTCCCAAATCTATTTCTTTTAGAGAAGCCGCTCTGGTGGACACCTCCGGAGTAGTAATTCACGGTATGGATTTGACGGGTATTTCCAGGGGAGGGAGGGTCGCCGTGTTTGGTCCGGGGCCCATCGGCATGATAACGGTGCGAATGGCAAAAGCCTTTGGCGCCTCTCAGGTGATAATCGTTGGAAGGCGGAAACGGTTGGAGAATGCGCTTTCACTTGGCGCAGATCTTGCGATTGATTTTGAAAAAGAGGATCCGGTAGAGAGAATTCGAGAGATAACGGAAGGCGCGGGTGTAGATGAGGCCTTCGAATGTTCAGGAGCCGTGGGAACCTTTCGGCAGGCAGTTATGTGTGTCCGCCGGGGAGGAAGGGTGGGGCTCTTGGGAGTGCCCCAGGGAAAGGTCGACGAAGCGGTTCCCTTTGGGTATACGGTCTCAAATGAAATAGCGATCTTCGGATCGAAGGCAAACCCCAATGTGTCGGGGAAAATAATTCCTCTTATCGCAACGGGGCAATTGAAGTTGAAGGACCTCATCACTCATGTGTTTCCCCTCGAAAACTTTTCCGAGGCTCTCGATACCTTCGTGCAAAGGCGGGAGGGGGCGATGAAGGTGCTTATCGAGCCGAATGGTCCCGAAGAAAACGGGGAGGGAAGATGAGAGACAAGATCTCCATTATAGGTTCCGGTATGATGGGCGCAGGAATAGGCGCGGTATCGGCATTGGCAGGACACGCAACAGTTTTTTACGATGTAGACCATGAGAGAACAAGGGCAGGAATTATTGCCTGTAAACAGAATATCGATCAGCTCGTCGATGGAGGTTTGATCGATGACGATTCTGCAGGAGCTGCCAAGGTGTTGCTCACTTACCGTACCGACCTGCAAGAGGCTGTACAGGGAAGCGGAACCATCATCGAAGCGGCTACGGAGAATCTCGATTTAAAGCGGGAAATCTTTAAACGTCTGGATGAGCTCACTCCGCCGGATGTGATCATAACGAGCAACACATCGGGCTTGCGCATATCAGACATTGTAGTGGACATGAAGCATCCCGAGAGAACCGCAACGACCCATTTCTGGTACCCTGCCCATCTGGTGCTCCTTGTAGAAGTTGTTCTGGGGGAGCGCACCGACCCGGCTATTGGGGAAAGGCTGCGGGAAATGCTGAACAGGTGGGGGAAGTCGCCGGTGATTGTGAAAAGGGATTTACCCGGACAGCTGGCAAACAGGATACTGCAGGCGGTTATCCGGGAAGCCATGTATATCGTTGAAACCGGACTTGCCTCTCCTGAAGATGTAGATACGGCGATAAAGGCGGGAATGGCGCTGCGGTTTCCGGTGTGGGGGCCGCTCGAACATATCGACGGAGTCGGGCTCGACCTCGCTTTGTCGGTGCAGAAGTACGTATTAAAAGATATCTGCAGCAGCAGAACGCCCTCGCCGCTGCTGTCGAAGCTGTGTGAAGAAAAGAATCTTGGATACAAAACCGGTAAGGGAATTTACGACTGGAACTCAAAGAGTATGCCTCAACTCGCCGGCTGCCGCGACAAGTTCATCATGCACACTGTGAAGCTCTTGAAAGAGCTGAAGGACCAGGGAACATGTCAATAGAGTCTTTTTATGTAGGGACGTATACCGAGAATATTAAATTTGGGACGGGAAAAATCCTCTACGGGAAAGGAGAAGGGATCTACTCCTGTACTCTCGATCTCGAAACAGGGAGCTTAGAAAAGACCGGTCTCACTTCAGATGTGATAAATCCGTCCTTCCTATCATACTCTCGGGAAAATGAATGTCTTTACTCGGTAAATGAACTGAAGGAATTCGAAGGGCGGGCCACGGGAACCGTCAGCGCATTTTCCCGTGATCCGGGCAGCGGTAAACTCACCTTTCTCAACAAGATGCCGACGGGAGGAACCGATCCGTGTCACCTGACCGTGTGCGGGGATGAAAGATTACTCTTCGTGGCGAACTTCATGAGCGGCAGCGTTGCGGTTTTTCAGCTGAATGAAGACGGTTCTCTTGCCCTGCAGAGCGATTTCTTTCAGCATGAGGGTTCCGGAAGCGATCCGCAAAGGCAAAGCGGTCCGCACGCCCATTCTGTCGTCTTCGACCAGGCGAAAAAGCGCTTATACGTTCCGGACCTCGGTACCGACACGCTCGCAGTGTACGAGGTCGACACCGAAAAGGGTACTTTAACGGCAAAAGAGGAACTCTTCTGTTCGGTATCGCCGGGTGCAGGACCGAGACTGATAGAGATAGATGCAAAGCGTAAATATATATATCTTCTCAATGAACTGGATTCGACGGTTGCGGTATTTTCTTTCTCGGGAAAGAAAGAGAGCCGGCAGTCGATCCAAACTGTACGGCTGCTGCCCGAAGATTTTACCGATCTCAGTACCGCCGCACACATCCAGCTGACACCCAATGGAAAATTCCTCTACGGCTCTAACCGGGGACACGACAGCATCGCAGCTTTTCGAGTAGATAAAGAAAGCGGCATGCTTTCCTCTATAGGCCATTTCTCATCCGGCGGGAAGATTCCGCGGAATTTCACGATAGATCCCACCGGCACATTTCTCATAGCGGCGAATCAGGACTCGGACTTGCTCGTTGTCTTTCGGATAGAGGAGAACACGGGGGCCCTCATACCGACTTCCTTCTCGCTCTCCATTCCCACTCCTGTGTGTGTCATGTTTGCAGACTGAAAAGTCCTAACTCCCGAATCATTCGGGCAGTTTGACGGAGGGCCGCTCTATCTGCTCAGGCGGCATGCTTCTTGAGATAGGGGTACTTCCCGCTTCGGCTCATAGCTTATTGTCAATTCTTCTCATCATTGCCAGGGATTGCTCGGCGTAGCGCCGGGCTCCCGGTCTCCCCAACAGGCGCGATCGAAGCTGATGAGGCCGGCGCTTCTTCTTCCTGCTCGAGCCTAAAGGCGGAGTAGACCATCATCTTCTCGAGCGTCGAGCTGTAGCGTACATTGTGACCCCTTACCGAAATCAGGGCCGCACGTATTTCCGGCCGCTCCGCATGATTTTCCGTCGGAGAGCGTTTTTTCAAAAGGGGCTCATTCCATGTAGAACTCATAGATGAATGCGTCGAGAACTGTACCGGACTCCACGTCGATCAGTTGTGCATTGATGCGATAATCACCGTCTTCAGCGGAGAGGGTAGTGAGGGACCCGGTAAAGATGATGTCGGCGCCGAGTTGTTTACCCAAAGCTACCTGGGTCTCTTCATCGGCCATGGCGGAGAGTTGGAACTGCGTCTCTTTGATTATCCGGTCCAGCGTTTGCCGGCTGACAATTGAAATGTCCACTGATTCTTCGCTGACGACGTAGGCTAACTGTGAGGTAAGAGTATCGATGAGGTAATCGCTGATATCGGATACCTCTCCGTTCTCGGTAAAGTAATAGACCGCCAGGGTCCTTCCCAAATACAAATCGTCCTTTTCGCAGGCTTTATCGGCAAAATCCCAGGCAATTTCTTCCATAACATCTACCGCCGAATCCATGCTCGCACAGCCGGCGGCAAAGAGAAACAGCACTACCATAAAGATCGTCCCTAATGCGTGTTCGCGTGTTCGGTGTGTTTCTCCCATTTTGCCTCCTCCTTATGGCAGATAACGGCAGTTTGCTCAGCCGCGTTTCAAGTATACCATAGGTACGGGAAAAAACGTGCGTCGACGCACATTTTTTTTAGGAGAGGCCTTTCGATCATCCGGAGACCGGCAGCGGCCCGCAGACTCATGAAGTTATCTTTTGAGCCGGTTTTGCAGATAGGAGATGGCCTGTTCGAACTCTTCTTCGGAAGTGAAGGAGAAATTCACCTTGTAGCCCTTGGCAGCCGGATGGACAGAAACTTTCGCGTTTTTCGACAGCTTGATATCTCCCGGCTGGATGATCCATCCTTTGCCTTCACCGGTCAGTTCCCGGATTCGAGTCCTGGTCTCCTTTACGCTGAGGCGCCGCCGGATGATCTCGTTGAGGATGAGGCGCTGGTTGTGGGGAGAGTCCCTGAGGGCGTAGAGTTCTCTCGCGTGGGCCAGGCTGATGCGGCCCTCGTGCAGGGCCTGGGTGACTTCGTCGATCAGTGAAAATACGGAGAGGATGTGGGAGATGTGCTGCTCGCTCTTGCCGAGCTTGGACGCTACATCCCGTTGGCTCATTTTGTAGTAGTGCACCAGAGAGCGGATCACCAGGGCTTCCTCATAGGGGGAAAGAGGATTGCGGACGTAGTTTTCTATGAGGCCGTATTCCAAAGCCGTCTTGTCGTCGAAGTCTCCCACCAGGCAGGGTAACTCGTAGTCTGGCGGATAAGCCAGTTCGCTAAGGGCCTGTACCCGCGATTCACCGGCGACGATCTCGAAGTGAGAATTACCGAGGTCGCGGACGATGATAGGGTCGATGGGGCCGTCGGTGGCGGAAAGTGAGGCTTTGAGCTGCCGCATGTAGTCGTCGCTGCGGTTTAAGCGAACCGGCGAACTGGTGAAGCTCAGCCGGTCGAGCCGGACTTTTTTGTATTCCATGGCCTTATTGTAGCGCGTTTTTGTCGAAAAACACAAGCAGGGGCAGGTGAATGCGGATGTGGGCGCCGTTGTCGTTTTCGATATCGATGCTTCCGTTCATGCGAGCAACTTCCGCCTCTACGAGCTGAAGTCCGATGCCTCCCTTCGAATCTTCGAGGACGGCTTCGCCGTCGAACCCCGGCCCGTTGTCGGAAACGGAAATGAGGATCTCTCCCTCGCCGTGGGGGAGGCAGCTCAGGCTGAGTTTCGCCCGGCTGACCGCCCGGTCTCCGGTCTCCCGGGTCTTCGGCTCGTTTTCCGAGAGTACGGAAGGAAAGGCGTGCTTGAGGCTGTTTGAGACCAGCTCATTGATGATTATGCCGATGCTTATGGCGGCATCGCTCGATACGCTGAGGGGGGCAAAATTTTTCTCGAAGCGGACCGTTTCGGGCTCGAGAACACCGGAGGAAATGAGAGAATCCACGATGTCGGAGAGGAAGGAATCGAGTTCGAGAGACTCGAAATTCTCCGAACGGTGCAGTTTTTCGTAGACCTTCTGAATGCCCGCTACGCGGTTTCGCCCGTCCTCGAGGGCCTTAGCCGCTTCCGGAGAGTTCACCGCATCGGCCTGGAGAGAAAGGAGGCTCATTATGGTATGAAGATTGTTTTTCACCCGATGGTGGATCTCCTGCAGGAGATTTTCCTTCTGCTCGAGAAGCCCCCTAATTCGGCGTTCGGTCTCCTTTTGTCTGCTCACATCCTGAATGGTACCGACGATTCTCCCCGTTTCTCTGTTGAATACCGCCGCAGAGTGAACGTCGATAGTAGTACCGTCGCTTTTCCTGGTAATTTGGTATTCCACGTCGTAGGGCGTGTTGTTTTCTATGAGGTTCTTCAGTGCCGCGTCGAGTGACGCGCGATAGGGGGGAAGAGCGGCCGCCTTCACTTCGGCTAAGGAGACCGTTTCATCGAAGATCCCGTAGATCCTGTGGGCCTCCTTTGACGCGGTAACGGTTTGGCGCGCTAAATCTATTTCCCAGTTTCCCAAACCGGCGATCTTTTGGGCCAGGCTCAGCCGGGACTCGTGTTCCTCGAGGGCCCTGCGCATGCGGTACTCTTCGCTTACATCGCGAAAAACGAGGATAACGCCCAAGAGCTCGTTCTCTGCTGAATAGATGGGTGCCGCGCTGTCGGAGATCTGCCTCTCCCTGCCTTTCGCCGTGATGAGAGAGGTGTGGTTCGCCAGTCCTTCGATTTTTCCCGTCCGGATCACCTTTTCTACCGGGTTCTCTAGTTTCTCTCTGGTATCGACGTTTATCAGGGTGAGCACTTCGTTCAAGGCTTTTCCCAGAACATCGCTTTCTCCAAGTTCCATGAGCTCCTGGGCGACCGGATTAATGCGGGTGATAAGGCCGTCCCTGTTTGTGGTGATGACCGCATCGCCCACGGAGTTGATAGTGGTCTCTAAATCCCGCTTCTTTCGACGGAGTTCCTCCCGGATTCGCATTCCACCCGTGATGTCGGTGCTGATGCCGCAGAGAGCTACCGGTTTTCCCTGCCGGTCCTTGACCGTCTGCACCCGGCTGTCGAAGAAGATTTCACTGCCGTCCGAGCTGTAGTTGACTACCTGACCCCGCCAGTAGTCCTTCTCTAATACCGTGCGCAGGATTTCCGCTTGAGTAGCGCCGTGGCGGGGATTGTCACCGTAGACCGATACATGCTTGCCGATCAGCTCTTCCTTCGAAAGATTGAAGCTTTGGCATTCGGCCTTGTTTACGTAGGTGATTCGACCCTCCAAATCGGTAACGGTCACGCGGTCTTGGATTTGGTCGAGGACCATCGAATGGAAGGTGTCGGACTCTTCGATTGTCTTTTGATCGGTGATGTCGGTAGCTGCGCCGGCAATCCGTATAAGCCTTCCCGCATCGTCCAGTACGGGAAAGCTGCGGGCCCAGATCCAGCGGACACCTTTTTCCGGGTGGAGAATGCGGTACTCGGTGTTGAGCTCTCCGCCCTCGAGGTGGCGGCGGTAGGTATCAATCAACCCGGCTTTATCCTCTTCGAGAACCGATTCGGTAAATGATTCGGGGTCCCGGTAGAGACTCTCACGGCTCTTTCCCCATATCCGCTCGCAGCCCGAGCTGATGTAGTGAAAGTGTGCGCTATCGGTGTTCCGCAGCCAGAAAACCTCTTCGATGTTCTCGGACATCTGGCGAAGCATCTCTTCGTTCTTCCTTGCCCGCGTATGGGCCTCGAAGAGCTCGAAGGCCATTTCTATTGAAGAGAAGAGGACGAAATCTCCGGCGCTCTTGAGGACGTAGCCGTAGCGGGTGATGTTCCGCACTTTTTCGACCATTTTCTGTTCCGAATGAGAGCTGAGGAACACGATGGGAATGTCGTGCTTTTCGAGGATCCTCTCTGCCGCTTCGGTGCCGTCGATTCCTTTGCCGAGGTCGATATCCATGAGAACGAGGTCGACCGCAGCCTTTTCATTTACAAAGCTGATCGCCTTTTCGCCGTTAGAGACGGTATGTACCCGATACCCCCGCTCGGATATCCGGCGGGCCGTATCTATGGCGATTATCGATTCGTCTTCCACGAGAAGTATTGTGTTACTTTCTTGAACCAACATCGATAGATAGTGTAGGTCATTCGGCGGCGGGACGCAAGAAGAATCGGCGGCAGTCACGCGCCGGGGACCGGAGGCGAGGCGCCGGGCAGCGGGCGCCTCAATTGTTCATGCGGAGTAACTGCCTTTTCAGCTTCCCAAAGGCCTCCTGCAGCTCTTCGTTTTCCGGGTTTTCCTCCGCGTACGCAACGAGCTTCTGCATGGCATCATTATAGACGAGCAGCGTGTCGAGGTAACGGCTCATCGGCTCCCTCACCTCTTGCGGAGGATTGGTGTCCCAATCGGGGTGTTTCTCCGTAAGGGCTTTCATCAGAGGGCCAAGAGTTTCGAGATTACCTGCCAATCTCTCTGCGGCGACGGTGACTTCCTCGATGTTCTCGGCATGGTTTATCCGGCGGCTGAAGTCCAGCATCGACTTGACCATGAGGGCGAGAGTTGCCATTTCCGATTCGAAGCCGTTTTCCTGGGTGAAACCTGCTCCCATGACGGTGAAAAGGAGAGTGATAATTACTGTAACGGCGATTGTTTTCTTGTGTTTTTTCATAAGTGGCTAGAATATAGCGCGAAACACCGGGTCTTTAAAGGTGAATGAAAGAAAAACGTGCGTCGACGCACGTTTTTTAAAAGACCGGCCCGCGTTTCGTCTTCCGCTTTCACGCCTCACTTAATAGAGGCGGTATATTTGCCCCGCTCAGAAGGTGTCATGAATCAGCGGCGGAAGCTCCGGCCTCTCCTGCGAAATTTTCAGCGCTTGCTGGAAACGGCCAAGGGCATCCTCGAGATTGGCTTCGTCGTTGATGTGGAACTCCGCCACCGTTTCTCCCTCCTCCACCGGGTCTCCCAGACGCTTCTTCATCCAGTAGCCGACGGCCGGATCTATGCGGTCTTCCTTCTTCATCCTGCCGGCGCCGAGGAGCATGGCCGAAACCCCGAGAGAAACGGTGTCGAGGGCGGCAAGATAGCCTGTTGTCTCCGCCGCTACGGGCAGTAGTTTTTTTGCCGCGGGGAGCCGGGCAGGGTCCTCGCAGACAGAGGGATCGCCTCCCTGCAGTTCGATCATGCGGGCGAAGCGCCGCAGAGCCTCCCCGGAATCGATCGTCTTTTGCAGCTTCTCTCTTGCTCTTTTCTCGTTCTCCGCGGCCTTCGAAAGGACCAGCATCTTTGCCGCGAGGGTGAAGGAGACTTCCTTCAGGTCACCCTCGTGCCGGCCCTGCAGGATTTCGATTGCCTCCCGGACTTCGAGGGCGTTTCCTACGGCGTTGCCGAGGGGCTGATTCATGTCCGAGACAACAGCGTGGGTCTCCCG
>CAZQNO010000021.1:24489-36191 GCA_964594775.1 uncultured Spirochaetaceae bacterium | reverse complement strand
CCGCGGCCGGACATCTTTGCCATCAGTCCTCCCGCCGCCGCGACGAGGGGGCCGGCGACGAGGGTGGTGGTGTCTGCGACCCCGCCGGTGGAGTGCTTGTCCACCGTGGTCCCCGGAATCGAGGAGAGGTCGATGGTATCGCCCGAGTCGACCATGGCGAGGGTCAAATCGGTGGTTTCCCGTGCGTTCATGCCGTTGAACCAGATCGCCATGAGAAGCGGCGAGATTTGATAATCGGGAAGTTCCTCGCGGGCGTAGCCGTGTACGAAAAACTCGATTTCCTCCTTGCTGAGTTCGCCGCCGGTCTTTTTCTTCTCAATAATATCGACGATTCTCATCTGTCGGCCTCCTTTCTCCCATAGTGGAGATTATACCAGCTGTATGAGGTAGGAGAATAGGTGATTTTTCCGTTCCTGCGGGGCTGATACTCAGTCGAGTTCGGCCAGTTTGCCGATTCGAAGGAGGGGAAGGAGAGAAAGGCTCGCCAAGGTGAGAATGCCGAGTCCGATGAAGCCGAGGGAAAAGCGGCCGGACTCTCCGAGAATTCCTAAAACCAGGGGGGTGAGACCTGCGCCGATCCCTGAGGCAAAGGGAACGATCATGGAAAAGGCCACGTTGCGGGTCTCCGGCCGGGTAATTGTTGAAATGGCGGTGCTGCTCACCGGAAAGAATGAAGTAATAATCATGGGCTGAAAGAATACCACAACAAGAAGAAGAGTCCCGTCAAAAAGACCGAGACACATAGTGAGCAAAGCCGAAAAACTCAGGGTGATGGCAATGAAAATTTTCACACCAAAACGATCTACCAGATAACCGGTTCCAAGAATGAAGAGAATACCGAGGATCCGTGATAAGCCGATGACGGTGTTTACCGGCTGCGGGGCGAAACCCTTTGCTGATATAAGATAAGTGGGAAGAATGGAATAGATACCGATGGCCGAACTTGCTGCAAAGATGAGGAAGCAGGCAAGGACCCAGAATGAACGATTAGAGAAGATAAGACGGAGATTTTTTAGGTTCGGCGGGCTGCCGTAAAAATCCGCACCTCTTCCCTTGACGGCATACATCAGACCGTTTATCCAGTTGGCTATTCCTATGAGAAGCATAACCGTTTTCCATGAAAAACGGGGTACGGCAAATCCGATCAACAGAGGCGCGGCGATGAGGCCGAGATTCGGCCCCAGCTCATGGATGCCCATGGCCTTGCCCCAATGTTTCTTGCCGGCAAGGTTTGTTACCGACGCGATCCCGGAAGGGGCATACAGACCGCAGCTTATGCCGAGGAGGACCGAGGAGAGCTGTATCCAGAGGAAGCTCGGACTGAAAGCGCATATGATGAGTGAGAGACCGAGCATGAACTCGTAGAGAAGCAGCGTCCCCCGGTGCTGCAGTTTGTGGGAAATAAAGCCCGAGAAGACCATGCTTACGCTCATGCTCAGGGATATAATAAGAAAAATTGTGCTCGCCCGGCTGTGGTCCACCCCGAACTGTGCTTCGAAAATCGGCAGCAGCGGGGAGAAAATGCCCCGGCCGATGAAGTTGAAAAAGAGCAAGCCCATAAGGATGACGATTTGCCCTTTTCGAAAATGGTTTTCACTGGGTGCTGATACTTCCATAGATTGTCTATTAGACTATGAACCGAAGGGAAGTTTCAAGACTTCTTCAGTGTATTTTCTCTCATCCTCTTCCATTGCCGAGCTAAGTGCCATTTTCGGCCGGCTTATGCTAATATAGGTTATGGAACACGAATTACGAAAAATCGAAACGCTTTACAGCTCGGAGGGGGCGTTCAAATACGTGAATCTCAAGGCTGCCGGCGGGACGGGCGGACTGCAGAGACTTCCCTTCTCAATTCGGATACTCTTAGAGAATGTCCTTCGAAACTTCGACGGCGAGCTCGTGACCGAAGAGCACCTCCAGTCGATTCTTAATTGGGAGAAGACACAGGGACAAGCAGTGATACCCTTCATGCCGGCGAGGATCTTGATGCAGGATTTCACCGGGGTTCCCGCAGTGGTCGACCTTGCCTCTCTTAGATCGGAGATAAAGCGGCGCGGTGCAGCTCCCTCGACCATCAATCCTCGGATTCCGGTAGACGTAGTCATCGACCATTCGGTGCAGGTGGATTACTTCGGCAGCCGCCGGGCCCTGGAGAAAAATGTTGAACTGGAGTATCGGCGCAATGGGGAACGCTACCGGCTGCTCAAATGGGCGCAGAATGCCTTCGACCACTTTTCCGTCCTTCCGCCGGGAAAGGGTATCTGTCATCAGGTGAACTTAGAGTATCTGGCACGGGTGGTGACCGAGAGAAACGGTATGCTGCTGCCCGACAGCTTGGTGGGAACGGATTCGCACACCCCCATGATAAACGGTCTCGGAGTACTCGGCTGGGGGGTGGGAGGAATCGAGGCGGAGGCGGCGATGCTCGGCAGACCGCTCTACTTCACTCTGCCGGAGGTGGTGGGAGTGAAACTGTCCGGCACGCTCCCTCCGGGGGTAACTACTACAGACCTCGTTCTCACCCTGACGGAGTATCTTCGCCGGGAAAACGTAGTGGGGCGTTTTGTCGAGTTTTTTGGAGATGGAGTTACGGCTCTGTCGATCCCCGACCGGGCAAGCATTGCCAACATGTCACCGGAGTTCGGTTCCACGGTGAGTTATTTTTCTATTGACCGAAAGACCCTCGAGTATCTGGGGAATACGGGAAGAGATATACATTTAATAGATGCGGTTGAGCGCTATGCGCGGGAAAACCTACTCTGGGGAGGAGATGAGCGAAGGATGGAGCGGGGAGAGTACGAGGAGGCGGATGTGTCCGACACGCAGATTGCCTATACCCGTACCCTCGATCTGCGGCTGGAGGAAGTGGAGCCTTCGCTGGCCGGACCCGGGCGGCCGCAGGACCGCATTTCCTTATCGCGGTTAAAAGAGAAAGCCCACAGTCTCTTCGAAGAAGACGAGGGAAGGCCGTTTCCCGAAGAGAGCGCCGAAGCGGCTGCCGAGCATCTTGAAGCGGATATCCGAAACGGCTCCGTTGTCATCGCTGCGCTAACCAGCTGCACCAATACGTCGAATCCCGATGCTATGCTGGCGGCGGGATTCATTGCGAAAAAGGCGGTAGGCTTAGGGCTGCGGCCTGCCCGCTGGGTCAAGACGAGCCTTGCGCCGGGCTCGCCGACGGTGAGTGACTATCTGCGCGATGCCGGTCTTCTCCCCTACCTAGAGGCTTTGGGCTTCCACGTCGTGGGGTACGGCTGCACCACCTGCATCGGCAACAGCGGCGATCTCTCTCCGGCCGTCACGGAACGGATTCGCCGCGGAGATATCAAGACGGCATCCGTCCTCTCGGGAAACCGCAACTTCGAGGCACGCATTCACCCTGATGTCAAACTTAACTTTCTCGCCTCTCCGCCCCTTGTCGTTGCCTTTGCCCTGGCCGGGAGGATCGACATCGATACCGAAAAGGATCCCCTAGGCGTTGATCCTAATGGGGAAGCGGTATACCTGCGGGATCTCTGGCCGAGCTCCGAAGATATCCGGGAAGCAAAGAGGGGCATTCTCCATCCCGAGCTTTTCAAGGAGACCTATGATCAGGTGTATAGGGGTGATCCGCGCTGGGGCGAGCTTGCCGCAGCCGAGAGCGAGGTCTACCGTTGGCAGGATGACTCGACCTACATCCGTGAGGCGCCGTTCTTTATTGATCTTCCCGATAAACCGTCGGTTTCGAAGCGAATAGAGAACGCAAGGGCCCTTCTCGTCCTCGGTGATTCCGTTACAACGGATCACATTTCGCCTGCGGGACGGTTTTCCGCCGCTTCGCCGGCGGGAGAATACCTGCGGAGCCTGGGTCTTGATACCGAATCATTCAACAGCTACGGTTCCCGCAGGGGTAATCACGAAGTGATGATGCGCGGCACCTTCGCCAATGTGCGGCTGCAGAACCGCTTGGTTTCCCGCCCGGGAGGCTTTACGCGTTGTTTTCCCGATAATCCTGAAGAAGCGCCTGAAGAGACGACGATATGGGAGGCTTCCTGCAGATACGCCCGGCGGGGAACGCCCCTCATCGTACTGGCGGGAAAAGAGTACGGCTCGGGTTCTTCCCGCGACTGGGCGGCCAAGGGCCCGGCCCTTCTCGGCGTCAAGGCGGTCATCGCCGAGAGCTTCGAGCGTATCCACCGCTTTAATCTTGTGGGGATGGGCATCCTGCCCCTGCAGTTTATGGCGGGAGAATCGGCGGAGACTCTCAAACTGACCGGACGGGAGCTCTTTACGCTAGAGCTGCCGCAGCTGCCGCCGCAGCCCGGCGCGGTGCTTGAAGTAGGGGTGAAAAATAAAGCGGCGGAAGGGCGATCTCCGAAAGGGCGATCTCCGAAAGGCGGGGCGCAGCGTTCGTTCAGCGTCCTTCTGCGGCTCGATTCAAGAATAGAATCGGAATACTGGATGAACGGCGGGGTCCTGCACTACGTATTGAGAGAGCGGATTAAAAATCCGGAAAAAGCGGAATAAACTCCTGTTTCATTACGTCTACGATCCCGAGGTCCGACATGCGTAGCTCCGGAATAACGGGAAGGGCCAGGGTGGCGATCCGCAGCAGGGGATTTTCCTGCGATAGACCCAGTTTCCGGAGCCGGCCCTTCATCTCCTCGCTCTCTTCGGCCAGCTCTTCGCAGGATTTGAGAGACATCAGCCCGGCAAGGGGCAGGGGAAGCCGGCCGAACAGCTTCCCTTCGTCGGCACAGGCGATTCCGCCGCCGATGGAGATGATCTCGTTGGCCGCCGCCGCGGCGTTCTCCGGCGTATCATAGACCACCGTGAGGTTGTGACTGTCGTGGGAGACGGTGCTGCAGACCGCGCCGCGCTTAGAGCCGAAACCGCGCACCACCGCGTAACTCTTCGAGGAGTTCTTCCCGTGGCGGTGCATGACACAGGCGAACTTCAGTTCTTCATCCGCCGAGATGTCGATGCAGCCGTCCTTTACCGGCAGCTCTTCCCGGGAGAGGGTGGTGCCGGGAGACATGTAGCTGAAGTAGGAGATGACATTGACCGTTACCGTTCCTTCCTTTACCGGCGCTTTCAGCCGGAAGTCTTCCTCCGACACCGCATCGAGCTTGACCGAGTTTATCGTCTCGATGGGAAAGGCTGCGCTGGAAATCTCGGCTTTCAGGCGGCCTTCTTCGACGACGAGTTCGCCTTCGTAGAACACCGTCTGCGGTTTCATCTCCTCGAGAGAGGGAAGAAGCACTATGTCGGCTATGTAGCCCGGAGCAATGGCGCCGATATCCTCGGCGGAAATTTCCGCTGCGGTGTTGAGGGTCGCCGAGCGGACCGCTTCTACCGGTGTCATTCCCGCGGCGATAGCATGCCGCACCACGTCGTTCATGTGTCCGAGGCTCAGCAGGTCTTTCGGTTCGCGGTCGTCGGTGCAGAGGGTCAGGTTGCCGAGACAGGAGAAGTCCCGGGTGTTTTTTACGATGTCTGCGACGTTCTGGGACAGGGAACTGTGCCGGGCATCGACCCGCATGCCGCTGCGCAGCTTGTCGCGGGCCTCCTGAGGATCACGGGTTTCGTGGTCGCTCATAGGACCGGCGTTCCGGTAGGCGGAGAGCATGTTCGGACTCATACCTATGATGTGTCCCTGCAGGAACATTTCCCGCTCATAGGCCGCCTCGACGATTTCCACCATCCGCGGGCTGTTGGTGATTACTCCGGGGAAGTCCATCACCTCGGCAAGACCGATTACCCGCTCCTTCCCGAGAAGTTCGATTATCTCCTCCCCGTTAAACTCGGCGCCGGCATTCTCCATGCCGGGCACCGCCGGTACGCAGGAAGGGACCGTGATGAGCTGCCGCATCGGCAGACCGGAACTCGATTCGATCATGTATTCGACGCCCTTCATGCCGAAGACGTTGGCGATCTCATGGGGATCGGTGACGACGGTAGTGGAGCCGTGGACGATGATGCTTTTGGCGAAGTTCCGGGGGGTCATCATCGTGCTTTCGATGTGCACATGGGCGTCGATGAGTCCCGGTATGGCGAAGAGTCCCTTCGCGTCGAAAACCTCCGAGGTCTCGAGAGGGATCTCCTCCCTCCCGAGACCGTCGGGGTCGGCTTGAACGTGGACGACGAAGCCGTCGAGAATGCAGATGTTGGCATTGTAGATCTCACCGGTGAAGACGTTGACCATCTTCGTATTCTTGATAAGCAGGTCGAGGGGAATCCGTCCCATCGCCGCGTCCACCAGTCTTGTGCGATCCTTCTTCTTCAATCTCATACGACGGCACCGTCCTTAGTTTTCCTTAGTTTCGTATACCTCTAGTCTAAGTTATATGGCGATAAAATAATAGATCAAAGGGATACAAAGTATGTAGAGACCGATGTGGATCTCTTTGTATTTTCCCGTTACCACCTTAATAAAGGTATAGATGAGGATTCCCGCGGCGATGCCGTTGGAAATACTCGAAGTAAATGCTACGAAGACCAGGGTAGAGAAGGCCGGCAGTGATTCGGAGAAGTCGTCGAAGTCGATGTTCTTGATCCCCGATATCATCATCAATCCGATTAAAATGAGGGCAGGCGCGGTGGCGGCTCCGGGTATCATCGCGGCGATCGGGGTGATGAAGAGGGTGAGCAGAAACATCACCGCCACTACGATGCCGGTAAGACCGGTCCGCCCGCCTTCCTCGACGCCGGAGGCCGATTCGATATAGGTGGTGATGGTGGTGGAGCCCAACAGCGCGCCTCCGGCGGTTGAAAGGGCGTCAACGAGGAAGGGCTTACCGATGTTCGGGAGATTTCCCTTTTCATCGAGGAAGCCCGCCTTTGAGGAGACACCGAGCAGGGTCCCGAGTGTGGAGAAAAAGTCCCCTACGAAGAAGGTAAACATAAAGGGGAAGTAGATGAGCTTGAGAGCCCCGAGGATGTCGAGCTTGAAGGCTATCGGAGCCAGTGAAGGAGGCAAGGTGAAGAACTTGGCCGGCAGTTCGGTGATGCCCATCGGGATGCCGATGATGGTGGTGATGATGATACCCCAGAGGAGGGCGCCCTTGATCTTCCATGCCATGAATATGATGGTGATGAGGAGGCCGATGACGGCAAGGAGGGTCGTGGAATTGGCAAGGCTCTGCATCTTGATCGAGCCGTCCTGAATGAGCATGATACCGCCGCTCTTGAAGCCGAGCTGGGTGATAAAGAGACCGACCCCCGCACCGATGGCCAGCTTGATGTTCTTCGGCATCATCTTTACGATGACCTGCCGCAGGCCGAAGACGGTCAGAAGAATAAAGATCACGCCGGAGATAAACACCATTCCCATGGCCGTCTCCCAGCTCACAATACCCCCGGCCACGAGGGTGAATGCGAAGAAGGCGTTTCCGCCCATTGCCGGCGCCAGGGCATAGGGCAGATTGGTGTAGAAGGCCATGGCCAGGGTTGCAAGCGCTGTTACCAGAGCGGTGAGGGTGGTGACCGCTCCCACGTCCATGCCGGCTACTCCCATGAAGTAGGGCTGTACCACCAGGATATACGCCATGGTCATGAAGGTGGTAAGACCGGCGATAGCCTCCGTTTTCACGTTCGTGTTTCGTTCCGTCAAGCGGAACCTCTTCTCCAAGAAATCCATTACTCCACACTCCTTGAATAAAAATAGATTTTGCCCTCTTCTCCGCGTGCAATCTGCATAAATATGTAGAGGGCTGTATGGCCGGGATTCTATCATGATAGTTCTCAGGGTGCTACTATATATGGGGGGTTTCTATGAAGAAAAGCGAAAATAATCTCATATATGGTGTTGTTTAGACCACCCCCCCCGGCGAAATGATCGCCGGGGGGGGTCCATCAGAAATGGAACTCTACCATCCGGTAGATCCGCCGTCCTTCGAAGCGCTCCTCCTCTTCGAAGAGGTGCCGCATACGTTCGGGGACCTGCGGGAAGGCGGAGCCGGTTAGATAAAGAATGTTCTTTTCTATTTGTTTTTTTCCGAGATGGAAGATGAAGTTGATGTCGTCGGAGATAAGCGTACCGGTTTCTCCCCTGCGGTTGTAGACGGTATTGCCCACATGGAGGGCGAGCCGGTAATCGATCAGGGTATCGACCTTCATGTCTTCTATACTGATCAGGGGGCGGCCCAAGGCCAGCCTGGTGGCGGTGATTACGGGGTGAGAATTGTTCTTGGTAAAGGGAAAGAGCACCACCCCTCCCCACTCGCTCCACATCCAAATGATACCCTGCTGGGGGGCGACCTTGTGAAGAATTGTCTTTTCGAATTTCTCCTGCAGTGCTTTTCTGTGTGTGCTGCCGGCGTCTACCCTCCACTCTTTTCCGGGGACCAGCTCAATATAGAGAAAGAAGAAGCTGTACTCCTTTCCCATCTCCAGTTTCCTCCAGTCTTCACCGGAAGGGATGATTTTACTGCCGTTAGGCAGGAGCTCTTCATTTTTGGGGTCACGCAGATGCTCCGGGGGGCTCACGTCGCCCTGATACTCTATGACTCGGTGGAGTCTTGCCGCTCGAACGCCCTCTGAGAGGAGCTTCGGCGGGAGATAATCGCAGGCGCCGAGGTAAAAGAGCTCCGCCGGGTCTTCGATTATCCCCTGCGGATCTATTACTGCCCATGAACAGCCGCTTTTGCCAAGACGCACGCATTCCCCGCGGGCCTTTTCTGGAGTGCAGCCGCCGATATCGTAGTAGATCACTATACCGTCGGCGTTGCAGGCACCGGCAGCGAACAGCTCTGCGCGGGGGTGGAAGGATACATGGTAACTCTTCGACCGGCTTACGCCGCGAAAGTGGTCTCGGATATCCTGATCGTCGGAATAGATCAAGACCTCTATCATTTTTTACCCGTCTCGAGGCTGTAGGAGTAGTAGCGCTTCGATGAGGACTTAAACTCCCTGAGCAGCCCCAGCACCGTCGAGTCGAGCATCATCTTTACCACCTCGCTGGCGGTAAGTGTCCCGGGCTTGCAGAGTTTCTGTTCTATCGATAGCACCCGCTTTATCGTTTCGCTGTTGGCCAGTTCCTCCTCATCCGCCTGGTAATCGAAGGGGCCGCTGTGTAGGGCTATCCGGACGGTCACATCCTTCTCCAGAGGATTCGCCGTGGTATTGTAGAGAAAGAGTTCATGGATGATTTCTATACCCGTAAGCACGGCGTGTTGATGCTTGTGTCCGCGAAAGAAGGCTACCAGTCCGCCGTCGCCGTCCCAGCTCCAAATTCTTCCGTCCCGCCGGTCGACGGCCGACTGAACGATTTCCCTCAGAGCCTCGTAGGCCTTGTGGATTTTTTTCTTCGGATACTTCCGTACGAGTTCCGAATTCCCGACGATGTCGATTCTGAGGAAGGCAATGGTATATTCGACTCCTCTCCGCAGGGCACCCCAGTTGCGGGTGCGCTGCTGTTGGGAATTTTCGGTAAACATATCGTTTTCCGGATCGTAGAGGTAGCCTAAGTCAATTATTCCATTGATGATTTCCCGCATATAGGGAATCCGTATCTTTCGACCCATGTGTCCCGTGTCTCCCGTTTTGACCAAAAGGAGGACGAAATCGAGAAAGTTTTCGTTTTGTATCATATCCGTAAGAATCTGTTTTGCCGCTTCCCTGTTGGGGACTGCCACACTTTGGGGAATGCCGGTCTGCTGGTGGAGGTCGTAGTGGGGAATGAAATTGCGGGCAAGGGCGGTCATGATGCTCGTGTCCATAGACTGGGTGAGTGCCTTTACACTGAGATTGAAAAGTTTGGCCGGTACCCTCATAGGGTCTATTACTCCACGTATCGCCTGCAAGGTCAAGACAGGATCAGTTGAGGAAAATCTAGTATAATCCTGAACGGGAGAATTACATGACGATTCTGTTAGAAAACGTCGCATTCAACATACTGATAATGGCGGTGGCCTTTGCCGTCCTCTTCAAGTCCGCCGATTTATTTGTGGAATCCGCCGCCGGTATTGCCGCCCATTTCAATTTACCGAAGATGCTGGTGGGAATTGTCATCATCGGTCTGACGATCGTGGCCATCGGCACCTCTCTGCCGGAAATAAGTACTTGCATCATCGCCGGACGCAAGGGACAAGGAGAGATCGCCGTGGGAGACATTATCGGCGCCGACATCCTCAACATCCTCTGGATTATCGGTGTTTCGGTGGCTATTCAGCCTATGCACCTAAAGGCTTCGACGGTCTACTTCTCCTTCGGCTTCATGTTTCTCATCGTGGGAACGATGCTCGTCAGTCTGCGGATGGGCTACGGTTTCGGCCGAAGAAAGGGGTTTGTCCTGCTGGCTATCTACCTGGTGTACCTCTTTTTCAACTATCAGCTCCACTTTCTTGCGCATTGACACGGGATTCACCTCGAGTACTCTTTCCGTGGACTGCTTGATTCTGAACCATTGATATGATATAGTTGAACCAGGGTTTGAACCATGGGATCAATAACAATTCACAATTTAGATGCCGCGTTGGATCGAAAGCTTTCCGATGAAGCGAAGCGCCGAAAAACCAGCAAGAATCGACTGGTCAAGGAATTGTTGGCCGCATCACTCGGCCTGCCGGTAGACGGCAGCTTCTCCGATGAATACCGGGAATTCTGCGGTATTTGGGCGGCAGAAGAGCTGGAAGAGTTCAATGCGTCCCAAATCGAAAATCGGCGGATCGATGAAGAGGACTGGGACTGAGATATGCGTATTCTCATCGATACGAACGCGTATACCGCCCTCATGTCGGGTGACGCCCGTATCGCCGATGTTCTTTCTAAAAGCGAGATAGTGTTCTTGTCTTCAATCGTTATCGGAGAACTCTGCGACGGCTTCCGCGGGGGCTCAAAATATAGAGAAAACAACGTGATTCTTCATCGATTCCGCGAAAAACCACGGACACTTAGTATCCCTGTTACCGAGAGCACCGCCGAGTGGTTTGCTGAAATAAAGCAGATGCTCAGGAAAAAGGGTCGGCCCATCCCGATAAATGATGTGTGGATCGCCGCAAGCTGCATGGAACATGGCGCGAGGCTCTTGAGCTTTGATAATCACTTTAAGCACATTGACGGACTGCTTCGCATAGAGCTGTAAAACCGAAAGCGGTACCTGTTTTGCACCGTCAGGCCGACAGGCTCTTGACTGGTCGGCACATATATAGTATTATATGAATAGATATTCATACAAGAGGCATGTTGATGGATGAAAAGATAGATAACTGCCGCATAAGCGTTGCCAAAATCAAAGCGCTGCGCGAAGAGCTTCCCGATGAACGAGACGTGCAGGCCCTCGCCGAGCTCCTCCGGGTCCTCGGCGATCCTACGAGGGTGAGAATTCTCTCAACCTTGAAGGCCGAACCGATGTGCGTAAAGGACCTCTCGGCGGTGCTCGGCATGCAGCAAACCGCCGTTTCCCATCAGCTCAAGGTGCTGCGGCACAATCGCCTCGTGAGATATCGACGGGAGGGAAAGATGGCCGTCTATTCCCTCGATGATGCGCATGTTGAAGCCCTCTTCCGGGTCGGCATGGAACACATACAGGAGTATTGATCATGATATCATTTGTTAAAGAACTGTTTCGTGAAATAGTCTTTCTCTTTATCGAGATGGCTCCCTACCTTCTCCTCGGACTCACGGTGGCAGGAGTTTTGAGCGTAATAATGAAAAAGAGTTTTGTGGCACGGCATATAGGGCATCCGGGGATGAGTTCCGTCATAAAGGCGTCGGTGCTGGGG
>CAZQNO010000021.1:17491-24389 GCA_964594775.1 uncultured Spirochaetaceae bacterium | reverse complement strand
GGTGCTGGGGCGGCGGCAAACGGTTCTCTACGTTGCCTCTCTTATCGGCGCGAGTCTGGCATTCGGTCCGATAATGGGGTGGATTACCGCTATCGCCGGATGGACGCCGCCGGCTTCTCTTCACGCGGGTCATGGAGGCGGCTTCATGCTGCAGGACTACCTGCTCGGCGGATTATTCGCCCTCTTGATCCTCGCTTCTCTCTTCAGAAGGTGGTGGCCGGAAGAATGGATGCCCTGGAAAGATTCGGCCGCTGCCGAGCAGGCGCTAAGCGATACCGAGCCGCCCTCCGGCACCGCTCCTTTGTACGACGTCTTGTCGGTAGAGGGAATGACCTGCCATCACTGCGCTGCCAATGTGGAGGACGCTGTCCGCTCGGTACACGGCGTCACCGGCGCCCGGGTAGACCTCAAGGGCAAGAAGGTCTTCATCGAAGGACCGGTTTTATCGCGCGACCCGGAGGCGATCGCAAAGGCCGTCCGCAGAGCAGGCTACGAGCCGGCGGGTTACGGGGAGTAATAGCAGAATTGCTGGAGCGATATACACTCCCATCCGGTTTAGTGTATTCTATGAGCCGATATATTCAGTAATAAATTCAGGTGGAAGTAAAAGGGGGCCTCCCATGACAGTACAAGTTGGCAGAATACAGCGGAACATCGAAGAGGCGGCGCGCTTGAACGCGAGTCCGGAATTGGGTATCACGAGGTTCTCCTACACCGAAGAGCATAAACGGGCGCAGGAGTACGTAATCGAGGAGATGAAGGCGGCGGGACTGGAAATTCGCATCGATGCGGTGGGTAATATCTTCGGCCGCCGGGAGGGAGCCGTTCCCGGCCGCCGGCCCGTCCTCATCGGCTCTCACATCGATACGGTCAAGAACGGCGGGGCCTTCGACGGCATGGCCGGTCTGGCAGTCGGACTGGAAATAGCCCGCGTGCTGCAGGAGATGAATGCGCAAACGACGCACCCCGTGGAGATAATCTCCATCGTAGAAGAGGAGGGAGGAAGATTCTCAAGCGGCCTCCTGGGCAGCAGGACCATGGCCGGGAGAGTGAGCCGCAAAGACCTGGACAATTTCAGCGATGAAGACGGGGTGACGATCGCCGAGGCGATGAAGGATTTCGGGCTTGACCCGGAGCGTTTACAGGAGGCGGTCCTTTCGCCACAGGAGATAGAGGCCTACATAGAGCTCCACATAGAACAGGGGCCGGTCCTCGAAAACGAAGGCTTAGACCTGGGCATCGTCGACTCCATTGTGGGAATTACCGCCTATGAGGTGGAGATTAACGGCAGACCGGACCACGCCGGCACGACCCCGATGAATATGCGCTACGACGCTCTGGCGGCGGCGAGCAGGATTATTCAGGGAATCAGAGGCTTTGCCGGAGAAAAGAACGACGGGACCGTCGCCACCGTCGGCAAGCTTGAACTAAGCCCCGGGGCGGTCAATATCGTACCCGGCCGGGTCGTCTTTACCTTCGAAAGCCGGTCGAAAAACTTCTCCTCCGTCGAGGACGTGGTAAAAAAGATAAATGTCCTGCTGCAGCACGTGTGCGAAGGAGATGGCCTCAGCTATTCCATGAAGAAACTCGTCGAGTTGGAACCGACCCCTATGAACGGCGAAATCGTCTCCCGGCTCGAGCAATCGGCAAAGGAGCTGGGCATCCCCCATAGGAAAATGCACAGCGGGGCCGGACACGACGCAATGTTTATGGCGGGAATCACCAAAGCGGGATTGATTTTCGTCCCGAGTAAAAACGGCAGGAGTCACTGTCCCGAAGAGTGGAGCGAGTATGAGAAGATCGCAAGGGGCGCAGAGTTGATTCTCGATGCGCTGAATAATTACTCATAGTCCGCGCAAACAAGAGGTAAAATTTGTATAAATTTTGATTAGGCCACATTTTACACTTGCACTACAGAGGAGTTTTTCTCTATACTCGGAGCTTATACTAGTATTTCGATAAAGGAGGAAGAAATGCGTCTGAGAAAGTATCTCGTGCTTCTGCTGGTCGTGTTTCTTGCGGTGGGAATGATTTCCTGCCAGAAGAAAGAAGAAAAGGCCGCCGGCCCCATAATGATCGGTGTTGCCGGAGCCCACAGCGGTGACCTCGCGTCCTACGGTCTGCCTTCGGTAAAGGCCGCCGAACTCGTGGTCAAGGATGTCAATGAAAACGGCGGTATCATGGGTCGGGAAGTCGAACTGGTGATAGAGGACGATGTGTGTAAGCCCGAAGTGGCCACCAACACGGCGAGCAAGCTCGTCGGTGAAGAGGTCGTCGGTGTCATCGGGCACATCTGCTCCGGTGCAACCAAAGCGGCCCTCGGTATCTACAAGGATTCCAACATCTTTGCCATTTCACCCTCAGCGACCAATCCGCCGCTTACACAGAGCGGCGACTACCCCAACTTCTTCCGGACCATTGCTCCGGACGACGCGCAGGCAAAACTGCAGGTAGACTTCGCCCTCGATGAACTGGGTCTCAAGAAGCTCGCCGTTCTCCATGACAAAGGCGATTATGGAAAGGGGCTGGCGGAATTCGCCAAGAGCTTCCTCGAGGACGATTCCCGGGCCGAGGTCGTTCTCTATGAAGGCATTACCCCCGGCGCGGTCGACTACACTGCCGTCATCAACAAGATCGAGGCCAGCGGGGCCGAGGCCGTTATATTCGGCGGGTATCACCCCGAAGCTTCCAAGATCGTTACCCAGATGAGAAAGAGTGCCATGGAGACGACCTTTATCTCCGACGACGGCGTGAAGGACGATACCTTTATCAAGGTTGCCGGCGAATTCGCCGAAGGCGTCTACGCCACCGGTCCCAAGGATACCACCAGCAATCCTCTCGCCCAGGAAGCGATCAAGAAGCATCAGGAAGAGTACGGTGAAGACCCCGGCGCCTTTTTCCTCAATGCCTACGCCGCTACCCTCGCGATGGTCAACGCCATCGAAAAGGCCGAGTCGACCGAATACGATGCGGTAACCAAGGCCCTTAGAGAAGAGTGGGTTGAAACCCCCCTCGGGAAGATCCGCTTCGATGAAAAGGGAGACGCAATCGGTGTGGGTTTCTCCATGTACCAGGTACAGGACGGCGCTTACGCCGAGCTGCAGTAATTTTTCTTAGTGATAGATGCACGTCGGGCCCCCTTCAGTAAAGGGGGTCCGGCTGCGTTTCAATAAAAGGTGAAACATCATGGGTCTTGATTATTATCTTGGTCTCTTCCTCGGCGGTTTGACCCGGGGCAGCATCTACGCCCTCCTCGCACTCGGTTACACGATGGTCTACGGTATCATTCAGTTGATCAATTTCGCCCATGGGGAAATATACATGATCGGCGCCTTTAGCGCGCTTATCGTCGCAGGGGTTCTCACCCTCTACGGCTTACCGGTATTGGCTATTTTTGCGGTGGCCCTCGTGTTTGCGGTGATCTTTTCGATGGGATACGGGTATACCATCGAAAAAATGGCCTACAAACCGCTCCGGCAGGCGCCGAGACTTTCGGTTCTCATCAGCGCCATCGGCATGTCGATTTTTCTTCAGAACTACGTGCTTTTGGCTCAGACCTCGGATTTTCTTCCCTTCCCCGCGCTTATGCCGGAATTCGGCTTTATCAAGCCCTTTCGGCATATTATAAATTCGGGCCAGGTAATAATTCTCCTCGTAACGGCAATCGTAATGATCCTCCTTACCTTTCTCATCAAGTATACGAAAATGGGTAAGGCGATGCGGGCGACGAGTCAGGACAAGACCATGGCGATGCTTGTAGGCATCAACGTGAACAAGGTGGTGTCCCTCACCTTTATTATCGGTTCGGCAACCGCCGCCCTCGGCGGGGTTTTGATCAGCTCCCACATTGGGATGATCAACTTCTACATCGGTTTTATTGCCGGCATCAAGGCTTTTGTCGCGGCCGTCCTCGGCGGCATCGGTTCGGTCCCCGGCGCGGTCCTTGGGAGCTTCGTCCTGGGAATGACCGAGAGCTTCGGTACCGGCCTGGTCTCCAGTGACTACGAGGACGTCTTCGCCTTCATCTTCCTCATCCTCATTTTGATATTCCGTCCCGAGGGGCTCCTGGGGAAATCGACAAAACAGAAGGTCTAAGGGGTATCGGTCATGCAAAACTTAAGCGGTGAAATCAAAAAATCTACGCTTACCGCCCTCTGGTTCATGGTTCTTACCTTTCCGGTCATGGTGATCAAGGTAAATACCATCGAGGATGTGGTCGAATGGCGCTGGAGCAGGATGCTCTTTACCGGAATAGGGGTGTTTTTCCTCTCCGCTCTCTACCGCTACATGCTCCATCGTAGGGCAATGGGGGCGAGAAAGGTCTGGAAGGCTCCGCGTTTTACCCTTCCCTGGAGGGTAAAGCCCGTTACGATGAATAATGACTTTTTCGCCCAGAAGAGAGTGGCCGTCCCCGGCATCCTTCTTTTCGGCGCGCTCATAATCCTCTTTCCCATTTTCTCTTCCATGTACCAGACGAGTATCATGTCTACCGCCCTGCTCTATGTGGTGCTGGGGCTTGGGTTGAATATCGTTATCGGTTTCGGGGGAATGCTCCACCTCGGTTACATTGCCTTCTACGCCGTCGGCGCCTACACCTATGCCCTGCTGAACTATCACTTTGGCGTCGGGTTCTGGCTTGCCCTTCCTCTCGGCGGGCTCTTCAGCTTTCTCTTCGGAGTACTGCTGGGAATTCCCGTACTGCGGCTGCGAGGGGACTATCTGGCCATCGTGACCCTCGGTTTCGCCGAGATCATCCGCATCGTACTGGAGAATTGGAACGAGTTTTCCTTCGGGCCCAGCGGCATTGCCAATATCCCCCGGCCGGGTTTCTTCGGCATAAAACTCTCTCTTCAAGAGGTGACGGTCTACATCTACTACATCATCGTTGCCCTGGTGATTTTTACCATCTTCATCGTCGCGCGCTTGAAGAATTCCCGTTTGGGCAGGGCATGGGAGGCTATGCGGGAAGACGACATAGCCTGCGAGGCCATGGGCGTGGACATTACCAATACAAAGGTAACCGCATTCGCCCTCGGCGCTCTCTGGGCGGGCTTGGCCGGCGTAGTCTTCGCCGCGAAGACAACCTTCATCAATCCGGCCAGTTTCACCGTATGGGAATCGGTGGTGGTCTTGAGCCTGGTGGTCCTCGGGGGAATGGGGTCTATCGTGGGAGTCATCTTCGGCGCCGGTCTTCTCATTCTTCTGCCCGAGTATCTGCGCGCCTTCTCCGAATACCGCATGCTGATCTTCGGCATCGCCCTGGTGACGATGATGATCTTCCGCCCGGGAGGAATGATAACCGCCCGACGGCACGTTTTTACCTTTCACAAAGGAGATGAGCAGCAATGAGCCCATCCGTCATAGATGTGCAGAACCTTACGATGGAATTCGGCGGATTGCGGGCCGTCGATACGGCGAGTATCGACGTGCGGGAGGGCGAGATCGCCGCCCTCATCGGGCCTAACGGCGCGGGAAAGACCACCATCTTCAACTGTGTCACCGGTATCTACCGTCCCAGCGGCGGTGAAATCCTCATAAATCCGCCGGGGAAGGAGTCCGACCGCCTCAACGGCCTCAAGCCGAACAAGGTTACCGAAAGGGGCCTTGCCCGCACCTTTCAGAACATCCGGCTCTTTCAGAACATGACGGTTTTAGAGAATGTGATGATCGGCCGCCACCCGCGCCTGAAGGCCGGAGTCTTAGGCGCAGTGTTCAGGGACAAGAGGACCAGGGAAGAGGAACAGCAGCTTATTGACGACAGCTACGAGATCCTCAAGAAAATTGGTTTGGAGCGCTTCGTCAATGAATTAGCGAAAAACCTGCCCTATGGAGCGCAGCGTCGTCTTGAGATCGCCCGGGCCCTGGCCACCGATCCCTTTCTTCTTCTCCTCGACGAACCGGCGGCGGGGATGAATCCCCAGGAAACGAAGGCGCTGAACAGGCTTATCTACCACATCAGGGAGACCGAGAGCATATCCATCCTTCTCATAGAACACGACATGAGTCTGGTGATGGCGATATCCGAACGAATATTTGTAATGGACTACGGAAAACTCATCGCCGTAGGTTCGCCGCAGGAGATAAAGAAAAACCCTGCGGTAATAAAGGCCTATCTTGGGGAGGATATCGATGCTTAAGCTCGACAAGGTCTGCACCTACTACGGCAACATTCAAGCCCTGGACAATGTACATATCGAGGTAAACGAGGGGGAGATCATCACCCTCATCGGCGCAAACGGTGCCGGGAAGTCCACGACGCTTATGTCGATTTGCGGAATAGTCCCTCCCAGAAGCGGAGACATAAGCTTTATGGGACAGAGCCTCCTCGAGATGAGTCCCGACGAGATCGTCGGATTGGGGATAAGCCAGGTGCCCGAGGGCCGGCGGATCTTTCCCTTCCTCACCGTCCAGGAAAACCTCGACATGGGGGCCTTCCGACGGAAGGACCAGGAGGGAATCAAGCGGGACAGAGAGTACATCTATGAGCTCTTTCCCATCCTCGCCGACAGAAAGAACCAGCCCGGAGGGACATTGAGCGGCGGTGAACAGCAGATGCTTGCCATAAGCCGGGCGATCATGGCCCGTCCAAAGCTCCTTCTGCTTGACGAGCCGAGTCTCGGACTCGCGCCGCTTATAGTCGTGCAGATTTTCGAAATCATAAAAAAGATAAACGAAGAGAACAAAACGACGATCTTTCTCGTCGAGCAGAACGCGAACCTCGCCCTCAAAACCGCCGACAGGGGCTACGTAATGGAAAACGGCGTCATAACCCTTTCAGACAACTGTGATGTTCTTATGGAAAACGAGGAAGTAAGGAAGGCCTACCTGGGAATTTGAGGTCTTTTGCCGCGCTGCGTCTGAAAGAGAGTATATCACGCCTTCTTCTTTAATACCACTA
>CAZQNO010000021.1:13882-17391 GCA_964594775.1 uncultured Spirochaetaceae bacterium | reverse complement strand
TTGCCGCGCTGCGTCTGAAAGAGAGTATATCACGCCTTCTTCTTTAATACCACTATTGTTTTTCATATTTGAGGAAGGGCACGAGGAAGATTCCGAGGACCATGACCACCCCTACCACCGTGAAGCCGGCTGAGAAAGAACCCCTTTCGGCGAGCATTCCTATTACCGCGGGAACCAGGCCGCCGCCGAAGAGATAGCTGACGGGAATTACAAGAGAGACGGAAAGATTCCTCTCCTCCGGGCTGCTTACCCCCGCCATGGCGGTAAAGCCGGCAGGGAAAAAGGAAGAGATGAGCATGGGCTGCAGGTAGATCGCCGTTATGAGGAGCGCGCCTCTGCCCAGGCCCAGCATTGCCGTGACGGTACCGGAGGCCAGAGCGACGAAGGCGATTACCCGCTTGTAACCGAATCGGTCGGAAAGCCATCCGGCGACGAAAACCATCGGGAGCGAGGTGAGACGAGAGCTGCTGACGATCGTGTTTACCAGAGACCGATGTAAGCCCCGGTCCGCTTCGAGGTAGGAGGGAAGCATCGAATAGACACCCATCTCTAGGCCGATGGCCATGATAAAGAAGAAGGTGATAATGCGAAACTCTCTATTCTTCAGCAGCTCAGACAGCTTAGCCAATCGAGGCGGTATTCCGTGGAATCTGCCCCCCCTCCCGAAGCGGGCAAAGATAAGGCCTGCTAGTACCGAGCCTGCGCCGATTATCGCGAGGAGGCTTCTCCACTCGATGAGGTTGAGGGTAAGCTGGGCGATCAGCGGTGCCGAAGCAAAACCGAGGATCGGTCCCAACTCATGCATGGCGATGGCGATACCCCGGCGCCGGATGGGGACCAGTTCGGTAATGGTTGCGATACCGGATGGCAGATAGAGCCCTGCTCCTGCACCGAGGACGAAGAGCGAGACCTGAAATAGAAGAAGATTGGTGCTCGCCGTCAGTACGAGAAGGGCGCTGCCGCAGAGCAGCGCCGCTAAGGCAATACAGTAGCGATGCTGGATCCGCCGGGAAATGAAACCGGAGAAGAGCATGCTGAGCATGAGACCGACGGAGATAATGAGGAAAAAGGAGCCGCCTTCGGCGTGGGATATGCCGAGGTCCTCCTCAATCGAAAGGAGGAGGGGAGAGAGGATTGAGCGGCCTATGAAGGTCATGTAAAAGACCGCTACAATGAGAAGAGTGGGGCCGATGGGAAAGGAGCGCGAGTCTGTGCGCCCGGATCTCGAGCTTCCCGCCCCGCGCGCCGTATCGGCGACGGGGTGATTTTGTTTCTTCGGTTCCATGGTTTGTAGCATTCCTGCGGCTTAGGCTAGCGAGAAGTGTAACGAAAGGATCGAGTTCTGCATAGAGGCCGCCGGAATAATCATCTTGTTCTTGCCTTGCCCGCCGTAAAGGGTGATATTCACTGTATGATATCCTACAAAAGAACTATAGGTTTGATTTTAGTAGTTCTGCTCTTTTTCACTGCCGCAGCAGTCTTTTCCGCACCGCAGGCCGAGCTCTGGGAGCGATGGACGACCCACGAACCGGACAGCGAGATCGTCGTCGACCATGGCCCTTGGGACGGTTTCCTCCGGGATTATGTCGTCTACGATCGAAAGCTGGAGATGAACACCGTGGCTTATGCCGATGTGGACCGGAGGAGCAGAGAGCGGCTCGACGCCTACATCGATTCTCTCGAAGCGGTTCCCGTCTCCAAGCTGAACAGGCCGCAGCAGAAGGCCTTCTGGATAAACCTCTACAACGCGAAGACGGTGCAGCTTGTACTGGAGCACTATCCCATTGCCTCTATTCGTAAGATCAAACTCTCCGGCCCATTCACTGCGGGACCCTGGAAGGAAGAGCTCTTTCGTATCGAGGGGGAGAGTCTCTCATTGAATGATGTAGAACACCGCATCCTCAGGCCGATTTGGCAGGACCCGAGGATACACTACGCGGTAAACTGCGCCAGTGTGGGATGTCCGGAATTGAAAAAGCGTGCATTCACCGCGAAGAGGACAGAAGAAATGCTCGACGAAGCCGCCCGGGCCTACATCAACAGCCCCCGGGGAGTGGAGTTCGACAAAGGAGTCCTCTACCTCTCAAGTATCTACGACTGGTTCGAAGGGGATTTCGGAGGAAACCTGGAAGAGGTCTTTGCCCATCTCAAGAAATTCGCCGATGAAGAGACGTCTAAGGATTTGGGGAAATTTTCCGGTGAGGTGGAGTACCGCTACGACTGGTCCCTCAACGAGGCACGGTGACGTTCGAAACAGGGCGTGAGGGAGAGATAAAAAAACCGCCGCGGACGTGAAAGAACCGCGGCGGCACAAGTAGCTTTTCTCACACAATTGTTGTTAATTGGCTCAGGAAAGGTCGGCGGACATGAATTTTCCCGGGCTCAACTCAGACCTATTTCCCCCAGGGCTCTCGCAGCCACTTCAGCGCCATCATCCCGGCGGCGCTGCCCTGGCCTACCGAGGTGGCGATTTGGCGGTAGATGGGGTCCTGCACCTCTCCGCAGGCAAATACACCGGGAACACTGGTCATCATATAGCGGTCGGTTTTGAGATACTTCTTCCCGTCCATCTCCAGGATTCCCTCGAAAAGGGAGGTGTTGGGGTAGTGGCCGATAAAGACGAAGAGGCCGTCGGTTTCTATTTCTGATTTTTCGCCGGTGGATACGTTTTTGACCGACACACTCTTGAGCTTCATGTCCCCGTGAATTTCCTCTATCACTGTATTCCAGATGAATTCGATTTTGTCATTGGCGAAGGCCGCTTTTTTGAGAGCCTCCCCGGCCCGCAGTTCATCCCGTCGGTGTACGACCCGGACCCGCTTGGCGAAACGGGTGAGAAAAATGGCCTCCTCCAGGGCGCTGTCGCCGCCGCCGACAACGAGAACCTCCTTGTCCCGGAAGAAGAAGCCGTCGCAGGTGGCGCAGAAGGAAACCCCCCGGCCGATGAATTCTTTTTCACCGGGGACATTCAAGCGTTTCGGTGAGGCTCCGGTAGCAACGATTACTCCGTCGGCCCGGTATTCTCCGCTGTGGGTTTTGACCTCGAAGGGGCCGCCCTTGGGAAAACTCACCTCCGTCGCTTCCTCCATCAGAAGCCGGGCGCCGAACTTCTCCACGTGCTTCTTCATGGCCTCGATAAGGTCGGGGCCGCTGGTGCCGTCGGGAAAACCGAGATAGTTGTCTACTTCGTAGGTGAGAGAGACCTGTCCTCCCATCTCGATCCCCGTCAGAAGGAGGGGCTGCAGGTCCGCCCGGCCCGCGTAGAGGGCCGCGGCGTAGCCGGCGGGACCCGAACCGATGATTATCAGCTTTTCATTCTGCATCTGTTTTTCCTCCGTGCTGCCGGGATTCCAAACGTGCGGCTAATTCCGGCGCCACCGATTTGACCCACCAAAGGGGTACATGGGTACAGATCTCGCCCCGTTCATTTATCATCGGCCGGCGGCAGAGGTCCGATTCACCTCCCGGACAGAACTCCCTCACCTCCGTACCGCATTTCGGGCAGGGCC
>CAZQNO010000021.1:0-13782 GCA_964594775.1 uncultured Spirochaetaceae bacterium | reverse complement strand
GATTCACCTCCCGGACAGAACTCCCTCACCTCCGTACCGCATTTCGGGCAGGGCCGCCGAAGAGCTACTGCTTCTTCATCTCCACCTTGTAGTCCCGGTCCCAGGGAGCATCGATTTCCAGAATGGGTATGTAGGTAATGCTCATACATACGGAAGAGAAAGTCAATCTGTGAATTTTACTATATTCTTTGAAAGCAGCCGTCACTCCGGCCCATTTTCGTTATACTATAGGGGTGATTAATAGCGTGCCCTGCTTCCGAGGTTTCCTCCAATGGCGTACCGTTGGGAAGCCTATTAAGAGAACCTGGTCTCTTCTTCCCCTCCTTAAACTGCGGACAAGTGATCAAGAGGGGAATACCCGTGAATATACGATTGCGGGGGAAAAAATAGGTATCGATGTTTCCAAGTCGGGAGAGCTGGTGTTTCGTTCAAACTCTCAGCCAGGGATGTTCCTCGATCTGTCTTGGAATGAGGGGCTGCCAACTTTTCGCGGTAAAAAAGAGACTATTGTAAACGGAGTCGCGAAAAAGAGCGGCGATTTGAGGGGGGGAGAGAGATTCATTCTAAAGAACTATCGGCTCACCTTGGTGTCCTGGGGGAAGGAATCACAAGCTCTTACTCTTCGAGCCAATATATCTAACTCCGGGTTTCTTGCCTTCGCAATACTACTCCTTGTCTTAACGACAGCCATAGCGATTCAAAAGATGAGTACGATCGATCAGATTGAGGAAGCGGTGACCCTCTCCGAACAATCC
This sequence comes from uncultured Spirochaetaceae bacterium, assembly GCA_964594775.1. Classification (GTDB taxonomy): domain Bacteria; phylum Spirochaetota; class Spirochaetia; order DSM-16054; family Sediminispirochaetaceae; genus CAYFVU01. The sequence goes on along the minus strand of CAZQNO010000021.1, from coordinate 13,027 downwards.
TTTGAGACGTCCGCCGGACCACCTGTTGAACCACGCGACGACTCGATTGAGAGTCCAATCAAGGGGCTGGAAGTTCCCCACGAACAGGCATCTCCCGCCGAATCTCCCAACCGATCCCTTGCTTCGGGCCGGCGAAGGGCAGAGCCCCTAAATGCCCAGGCACGCAGGAAGATTGCACAGCGGAAAGCATCACTCCGCCGGACTAGAATACGGCTTGAGGAAGAACCCTCGCCGCGGATCATCGCTCCGGGCCAAGCTCTGCCGGATGAGAAAGTGGACGTCCTCTTCATCCATGCCCATCCCGACGACGAGAGCATCGATTTCGGCGGCCTCCTCGCGCGCTGTGAAGAATTGGGACTGTCTACCGCTGTGCTTCTGCTGACCGACGGCGAGGCCGGATTGGACCGAAACCACGACCGTAATTTGGAGGGTGAGGAGCTGGCAGCCGTGCGAATAGAGGAGGCGGCAGCCGCCCTTTCCCTCCTCGGTGTGGAGGCGTATATACGGCTGGGTTTCACCAACCATCCCTACAATGGAATTCTGGATGAGATGGCCATTGACGAACTCTTTGGTCAATGGGGAGGGAGAGCGCATGCGGCGGCGGAACTAGCGCGAGTCATTCACGGTTTCTCCCCGAAAATTTTGGTTTCGCCCGACGGCCCCTCGGAGGCAAAGGAGCACTTCGAGCATGAAGGAACGGGAGAACTGGTGCGTATGGCTCTGGAGCTTGTAGCGGAGAAGGGGGGGAAGCTGCCCGCCGCACACCTCTTGGTGATCGATTACCGGCAGCACCGATTCTATCCTCAGAACCGCAAAAAACGTCTGCCTCTCTGGGACGGTGAAGAGAGCGGTGGAGCGCCTGAAGCCGGCGGGGCCGGCGGCGATACCCTCGCCGTGAAGAAGGGGGCCGCTCTCCTGCAGCATCGAAGCCAGTACGATGCTGCGGCCCTCGCCTTTGCGCGACTGCCGGAACAGGATTACGAGTATTATCTGCCGCGGTATTGGAAGCTCGATGCCGACTTCGAAGAGTTTTTTCTCGAGTGACAGTGCAGCTTGCCGCTATTGTGCCGGCGGCGGGATTTTTCCGTAGAGAAAATCATCTAAAAAGAGAAAGAGGCGCCGGAAGAAGCCGGATCTGCGAATCAGTCCGCGGACGAGGGGACCGGTGTAGATCGAGCGATGGGAATAGGGACAGACGGCCATGCATCGTCCGCAGTCCGTTCCCGCCGCGTTCCAGTAGCGGAAACACGCCGCCGCGTCTATCTTCCACTGCAGAGCGCCGTCATGCTCCCGCCGCTCTCCGCGGGGGACCGCTTGCGCGGGACAGGCGTCGGCGCACTTTTCGCAGAAGCTGCAGAAGTCGATCACCGAAGCGTCTGGGCTATACTCGTCGTTTTCCAGAGGCGCGTCGGTCGTGAGCGCGGCGAGCCTCACCCTCGGGCCGAGCTCGGGGGTGATGAGGTAGCCGAAGCGGCCTATCTCGCCGAGTCCCGCGTCCCGGGCGATGAGGGGACAGATGAGCTGATAGTCCTCGTCTATATGGGGCCTCGCCCGGTATCCGAGGATGCGGAGGAAGTTGGCGGTCTGCGCGGCGATTTGTGCGGCTCTGGCGTATTGACGTGCCGACTCCATGACCTCTTCGGCCGCCGGTGCCCTCTGGACCATCCGGTAGTCCATCTCCACGGTGAAAACAAGAGCATGGGGAAGTTCGGCTTTCAGCCTGCCTCCGTAGGGATCGCTCCCCCTTCCCGAATGAGAGTAGAGATGGTAATCCTTCAGTTCGGTGATGCCCACATGCGCGGCTCCGTAGTAGCGGACGAGCTCCTTTAGCCTTTGTGTTCTTTCCGCCGGGTCCAGTGCGTCGGCGGATTTGCTCATCCATTGAACAGCCTCCACCGGGGCGGTAAATATTCCGCTGCGAAGGTATCCGATGGTCTCGAAGCTCGCCGCTGCGGCGGCAAAGGAGATGGCATCGGCGGCGAGAGACTTTTCCCCTAAGATGCCGGGGAGTCTGCGCCAGTGCTCATCAATTTTTTCCAACTCCGGATGGGAGGCGTAGTACTCGCTGCAGCGGGGGCTGCCGGGTTCCAGGGCCGCCCTCGCCAGAACGGTATCCCGTTCATCCACCCGCCTGTTCGGGGTCTCTTTTTCCACTTGCATTCTCCCAATGGGAAGGAAGAACAGCAGTATTGCGGTGAAAAGAACTCCGCCGAGAATCGCAGAGGAGATGAGCAGGAGCGGGGAGCCGGTGACAGGGGCTGCGAAGGCGCCGGCCGCCGCGATACCGGCAATAAGCGCGGCCCGAACGAACGCGCGTTTTTCTCTGTCTTTCAGCAAGCGGGGGAGGATGCCGAAGGCGGGAAGGCCGAGGATGATCCATGGCAGGATCGGGAGCATTTCCACTGCCACAGCCTAAGAGTTTGCGGCGGAAAAGTCTATGGAAAAGACGGGAGTCGGCGAACGTTGAAGGTCAAGACGGCCTCCTAACTGTTCGACGAGCGTTACGATGAGCTGGAGGCCCGTTGACTCCGCTTTTTCTATGGATACTTCCTCGGGGAATGGCCTGCCGCTGTTGGAAATGGTGAGCGTATAGTCATTATTCCGTTCTCCCTTTTTCAGAGCAATGAAAAATGAAGCCTCCTCTCCCTCGATAAATCCATGCTTTATCGCGTTTGTGGCGATTTCGTTGATGATGAGGCCCAGGGTCATTGCCGTCTTCGTGGTGAGGTGAATGGGCGCAACAGGGGTGCGAATTGTTACCGGCTGAAACGGGCAGTAGGCGAAGATGTTGGAGATAAGATCGCCGCAGTAGGCGGCAAAATCTATACGGGAGAGGTCTTCGACGTGGTACAAGTCCTCGTGGACCATACGGATTGCTTCGATCTGTCTGAGAATCTCGGAAAAATCACTTCTTTCGGAGGACTCCTTTAAACGCAGGAGCGATTCTACCATGAGAAAATTGTTTTTCACGCGGTGCTGCATTTCCTTCATCAGCAGTTCCTTTGCTTCCAGCGCGGCATGGGCCTGATTTTCCGCCTCTTTTCTGGCGGTAATATCGATGCTCACCGCGCCGAGCAGCGTCTCTCCCTTGGAAACGAGGGGAAATTTATAGGTCAGCCAATGGGTGTCGCGGCCTTCGCAGGGGAAGGTGCTTTCGCTTAGTATTACCTGCTTTTCCGACAGAACCTTCCGGTTTTCTTCATCGTACTGCCGCTGCACCGCCTCCGGTAGTTTTTCCCTGCCGGTACTGCCGATCAACTCCTCCGGTCTGTTGCCGCTCATCGTGGCGTAGAGCTCGTTGCAGTAGAGGAGCACTTTTTTGTCATTTTTTATGAAGGCGGCACCGGGCAGGTGGTTCATGAAAGATTTGAATCTGTCTTCACTCTCCTCCAGGGCCTCTTGGGTTTTGAGCTGTTCGGTGATGTCGTGGGAAATGACAATTGTCGACTTTCGCCCCTCTTGGTCGTGATACACCGTGCCCCTGCATTCGAAGCAGCGGTAGCTGCCGTCCTTGCAGCGAAAACGCCACCGGTCGACGGAGGAGCCCGTCTCCTCCCGGATTTCTTGGTGGCGCTCGACGGCCCTCTTTAAATCGTCGGGATGGAGGAGTTCCGCAGGACTGGTGCCGAGGAGCTCCTCGGTGCGGTAGCCCAGCACCTCTTCATGCCGTTTATTCATGTAGGTGAACCGGTTGTTTTCGTCGGTCTCCGAGATGAGCTCCTTGGTATTGTGGACTATTCTCTCATAGCGCTGGAGCCGTTGGAGAAGTTCCCTCTGTTCAGTTTCCCTCTTCTTCACCTCTATATGAGAGTTGAAGAGACGAAGGGCCATCTCTATCGTACCGATGAGGACGAAGGTCCCGGAACTCTTGAGAATGTATCCGTACCGGGTGAGATCCTTGACCCTGTTTACCATGGACTCGTCGTCGTAGGCGGTGAAGAAGACGATGGGCAGTTCCTTGAGTTCGAGAATCCGGGCTGCGGTTTCGGCCCCGTCCATTCCCGGACCGAGTTCGATATCCATCAGAACGAGGGATATCTCCGGATCATTCTTGACCGTCTCGACGGCCTCTTCGCCCCGGTGAACGATGAGGGTCGTGTACCCGTGGGTCTTCAGTCTTTGCGCTTGAGATACGGCAAAGACGGACTCATCTTCAACGAGCAGCAGTTTTTCTTTCATTTTGACACCCTTTATGGAAATAATAGAGTATTTTGAGTATTATTTCAAGGGAACACGAAGTTTTTTTTGAGTATCTCGTTTATGTAAACAGATCCTCTTCAGAGCTTCCGCAGGGCCCAAAAAATCCTCTGAATGGCCGAGAATAGAGTCAGGACCCCCATGCTGATAAACAGCAGAACGAGTTGATTCGGCAGCAGGAAAAAGAGGGTGAAGAAGAGTACCGTCTCCGTCCCTCCGATCAGCCCCTCGGGCATCGTTACCGAGGTAATTTCACCGTCCCCCAAAACCCCGCGCTTCTCTAAAATTGCGGAGAGGTACATCCAGGAGCCGGCATTGACGTAAAAGGATCCGAGGAGAACGAACAGGGCGAGGGCCGTTTCGGGAAACACCGAGTCCCCGTAGTGCTGCAGGGCGAAGGCGATAGGGATGGCTGCGTAGACAAGAAAGTCGCCCATGATGTCGAGATAGCCGCCGAGATCGCTCGTTTTGTCGGTCTCGCGGGCCACCGCCCCGTCGAGACCGTCGCTCAGTCGGTTGAGGGCCCACAGCAGGAGGCCGAGTCCTGTTCTCCCATAGGCAACCGCCGCTGCTGCGGCGAGGCCGATGAGCGTAGAGATGAGGGTAATAGCATTGGGAGAGAGCCGTTTTCCCAAAAGACGGGCGAGGGGATGGACCACACGGTCCTTGAACGGACGAAGAATTCGGTCAAACATGCCGCAGCTTCCTCACTATGACGGGAAGGATGCTGAGAAGCCCCAAGAGGACGAGGGCGATGATGATCTGAGGAGAGAGCAGTCCCTCGTTCGGCTCCAGTGTAGCGCCGGTATAGCCGAGGTAGGCATAGACGAAAGAGCCGGGAATGATACCCACTACGGTGGTCCAGAGAAAGGTGAGGACGGGGATGCGGGTAAAACCGGCGAAGAGATTGATAAGGAAGAAGGGGAAGAGCGGTATGAGCCGGAGGGTAAGCAGGTAGTTAGACCCGTTTTTCCGAATTTCCTCGTTGAACCGGGCCAGACGTTCGCCGTAGCGCTTCTGGACCGATTCACCAAAGAGAAAGCGTGCTGCCAGAAAAACGAGAAGGGCTCCGGAACTCGCTCCCATGTTGATAAGGAGGACTCCAAAAACGGGGCCGAAGAGGAAGCCTCCCAAAAGCGAAAGTATGGTGGCTCCAGGGATGGAAAGAGCCGTCACAGCGATGTAGATCAAGACGAAGGAGGCGGCGCTGACGATTGCATGATGGTGAACGAGATCGAGCAGGGCATCCCGCCTTGCCGCCAGGCGCTCTACCTGCAGCTCCTCACCGAGCGGACTTAGACGCAGAAGAACAATCAATGCCACGATGAGAACGAGTATCACGAGACGAAGACGCTTTTTCATTCTCTATCCCCCCTTTTATTCCTCTTTGTACCAATATCGATATTGTTGAGTAAAAAAGTCAATGTATTTACCCGGTTTTGTTGCCTTTCGGCGCAAAAACCATTATTTAATAAGCATGTCCTTGAAAATCGAAGGTATCGAAAAGCGTTATGGAGAACTCTCGGTGCTGAATGAGGTTTCTCTTGAGGTGGAACGAGGACAGCTGGTGTCCATCGTCGGACCCTCCGGGGCGGGAAAAACGACCCTCCTGAAAATCTGCGCAGGGCTGATCGAGCCCGATTCCGGCCGCATTATAGGAGACCTGTCTGCCGGCGAAGGCGAAACGGGCAATCCCATCCTCGTCTTTCAGGACTACCTGCTTTTTCCCTACATGACGGTATTCGAAAACGTCGCCTTCGGCCTCAAGGCCCGGCGGCTTCGAAAAGCGGAGATAACGAGAAGGGTGGAGGAGATCCTCGGTTTTTTCCGCATCGACGATAAGGCCGGGGAGTACCCGAAGAGGCTTTCCGGCGGACAGCGGCAGCGGGTGGCCCTGGCCCGGGCGCTCGTACTCCGGCCCTCCCTCCTCCTGCTGGACGAACCCTTTGCCAACCTCGACCAGAACCTCAAGATGGATACGGCCCTGTTTCTTCGCCGGACGCAGCGCAGCTTCGGGAACTTGACTACTCTCTGTGTGACCCATGACATGGAGGAGGCCTGCGCCATGTCGGACAGACTGGGAGTATTGCTTGACGGCAATTTAGTGGATTTCGGCAGCCCGCAGAGGGTCTTTGACGCGCCGCACAGCCGGGACTCGGCGGAGTTCCTCGACGGAATCAATCCACTTCCCCGCCGGCTCTTTCCCCTTTTCGGCATAGAGTCGCAGGCGCCGTTTGTCTACGTAATGCCCGGAGCCTTTGACGTAGAATTTGCCGATTTCTCTGAGAGTCCCGTGGCCGAGCAAAGCGCGGAAAGCGGTGTTTCGGGAAGAATAGAAAAGATCAGATTCACCGGAAAGACCTACGAACTGCTCGTCGACATCGAAGGAAACGAATTTCAGATGCGCAGTCTCGACGCTCCGAAGGGTCCGGGCGGTCGGGTCCTCGTTTCGCTGCGCCGATATCTCGAGGCGGGACCGGAGGGAGTCTTCGAATATCTTGAGCCCCGCGGGCCCATAGAAGAGGGAATAGAGGAGGAAATTGTATGAATGGAGGAAGGATGAGAGAGCCGCGGAGAGCGCGGCCAATCGCGGATCGTTTCTTCGCTGCACTCTGTAGTATTTTCATTTTGGTCCTCATCTTTGGATGCAGCGGATCTGCTGAAAAGAGCAATTGGCTGGAGATGGACTATGGGGAAATCGAAGATGCGGCAAGAGGGACGGAGGTCTCCTTCTACATGTGGGGAGGGGACGAGAGGATAAACGCCTGGATAGACGGATTTGCCGCCGATGCCTTAAAGCAGTCCCATGACATCACCCTCAAACGGGTGCCGATGGACGCCTCGGTATTTATCAATAAACTGCTGGCGGAGAAGGAGGCCGGCCGCACGGAGGGGGTTGTCGATCTCGTGTGGATAAACGGCGAAAACTTCAAGCGGGCAAAGGAGAACGGGCTTCTCTACGGGGCTGTGGCGGGAAAGCTGCCTCACATCGACCTTGTTGATCCCAAGGAGATCGCCTACGACTTCGGGTATCCCGTGGAGGGCTTCGAGGTCCCCTACGGAAAGGCGCAGTTCGTCTTCGAGTACGATGCGGCCCGTTACGGGGAGCCGCCTGCGAGCTTTGCCGCCCTTGCCCAATGGGTGCGCGAACATCCCGGCGAGTTTACCTATCCTCAGCCGCCGGACTTTACCGGTTCGGCCTTCGTCAGGCAGGCGCTCTACGCGGTGACGGGAGGACACGAACAGTACCTGGGAGAGTTCGACGAGGAGCTGATCCGCTCCAATGAGCAAGCGCTCTGGGACTATCTAAAGGACTTGGCCCCCTATCTGTGGCAGGAGGGCAAGGATTATCCCCAGGACAAGGCCCGTCTCGACCTCCTCTTCGAGCGCGGCGAGCTGGGGATCAACATGGACTACAATCCCCTGGCCGCCTCGGGTAAGGTCATCGCCGGACGGTATCCCGAATCGGTGCGCACATTTGTAATGGAGGAAGGTTCGATCTCGAATATCCACTTCGTTTCCCCGCCCTTCAACGCACCGAACGTTCCGGGGGCGATGGTGGCGGCCAATTTTCTCCTCTCTCCGGAGGCCCAGCTTTCCAAGAACGATCCGGAGAACTGGGGAGATCTCACCGTTCTCGACCCGGAGCGATTGTCCGCCGAGTGGAGAGAGCGCTTTGAAAACGTGGACTTTGGTCAGGCGGCCCTCTCAATCGAGCGGCTGGCCGAGACGGCGGTGCCGGAGATCGACACCGCCTATGTGGAGTATCTCGAGAAGCGCTGGGAAGAGGAGATGCTGACACGGTGAATCGTATAGCGTCGATACGGGGGCGGGAACGGAAAACGGCACTCCTCCAGCTCCTTCCCCTGCTGCTGCCCTTTCTTCTTATCTTTCTCTGGGGGCTGGGATACACGGTCGCCGGCGCCTTTGAAACGGGCGGTCCGGCAGGGCAGGCGGCCCCATTGTTTTCTCACTACCGCAGGGCGCTCTCCGACCCGCTTTTGCGCGCATCGGTGCTCCACACCCTTTTCGTGGCTCTTCTCTCGGCGATCTTGGCGGTGGCCCTCGGGACCCTCATGGCACTGGCACTCTGGCGTCTTCCCCGATCCTTTCTTCCCGCCGCGACCCTCTATAAGCTGCCGATCATCCTCCCCCACCTCACCGCAGCCTTTATTGTGATGGTCCTTCTTTCGAGAACGGGGATCCTCGCCGCCGTGCTGCATCATCTCTCAACGGTTTTTTCCGGCGGGACTGTCACGGGGGCCTATGTATTCCCCGAGCTCCTCTACGGCGGCAGCAGCGTCGGCCTTGTTGCCGCCTATGTGTGGAAAGAGGCGCCCTTTGCCGCTTTAATGATTCTTGCCGTACTCGGCAGGCTGGATTACGACGTCGTTCACACGGGGAGAATGCTCGGAGGCGGTCCCGTGTTTCTCTTTCGGAAGATCATCTATCCCCACATCGCCCCCGCCCTGGACACGACTTTCATCATTCTCTTTCTCTACAGTCTCGGGGCCTTCGACATACCCTACCTTATCGGGGGAAGCTCTCCTCGAATGCTCTCCATTACCGTCTATAACCTCTATTTCCGGAGGGACCTGGCGGTGAGACCGCAGGCCCTCGCCCTCCTGAGCCTGCTCTTTCTCTTTTCCCTCCTCTTCGTCGTCCTCTTCTTCCGCGTTTCTTCGAGGATGAGGAACGGGAGGACGGGATGAAGATCTTTGCCCGCAGGACGATGGGCCGCAGCCCGGCGCTCCTCTTCGTGGCGGTGGTCTTCCTGCTCTTCGTACTGCCCCTCTTCGTCCTCCTCCTCTATACCTTTGCCGGACCGTGGAAGTATCCGGATATTCTTCCCGCCGACTTCAGTCTTAGGGCGTTTCGCTTCGCCGCAGGCAGATTCCCGGCGATTCTCGTTTCCCTCGCAAGCTCGACTCTCTATTCTCTTACCGTGGTCTTCATTTCCATCCTGCTGACCATACTTCCGGCCCGGACCTTTGCCTGGTACCCCCTTCGGTTCAAGGGCTTTCTCGAAGCTCTCTTTCTCTCGCCGGCGCTTCTTCCGGTGATGACCTTCTCCATGGGGGCCCATGTGCTCCTTCTTCGCCTCCGTCTCGCCGATACCTGGTTCGGTATAGTGGCGATTCTCACCGTGTTCGCCTATCCGTACATGCTTCGTACCCTCGTTCAGGGGTATCAACGCATTTCCCCGGACTATTCCGTTACCGCCCGGAATCTCGGAGCCGGCTACTGGCGCGGTCTGTGGGCGGTGGAACTGCCGATGCTCCTTCCGGCCTTGGAGGCGGGAGCATCGGTGGTCTTTCTCGTCGCTTTTTCAGAATACTTTCTCGTTTTCTTGGTGGGCGGAGGAGCCGTTCCCTCGTATACCGGGTATCTGGTTCCCTTCCTCAAGGGTTCCGATCTCGCGATAGGATCGCTCCTTACCCTGTTGTTTCTCATCGTACCCGTGGGGCTTTTTCTGCTGCTCGACGGGTGGACTCGTTCGATCTATGGAAGAAGGGGGCTGAACTATGGCACGGACACGCCATGATATCGTAATCATCGGAGGGGGAGCGGCGGGACTCACCGCCGCCGCCGGCTGCGCGCAGCTGGGTATGAAGACCGCCCTCATCGAAAAGGACCGCATGGGAGGAGACTGCCTGTACCACGGCTGCGTTCCGAGCAAAACCCTCCTCAAAACGGCGGGCATCTATGCGGAGGCCGGACGTTTTCCGGATTACGGCCTCCCGGAGATTCCGAGGCTTCCGGAGGCGAAGGCGCAGGAAGTCTTCGGGCGGGTGAAGAGGGTCATAGAAACGATCGCCCCCCACGACAGTCCCGAGCGGTTTCGCGAACTCGGGGTTGAAGTAATTTTAGATCAAGGCCGCTTCGTCTCCGAGGGCGAGCTCGAGCTCGGCTCCGGAGACCGGCTGACGGCCCGGAATTTTGTCGTTGCAAGCGGCAGTTCGCCGGCGGTTCCGCCGATCCCGGGCCTCGAAGAGGCGGGATACGTAACGAACAGAGAGATCTTTTCCCTGGAGGCCTTTCCCAAATCCTTGATCATCCTGGGAGCCGGTCCCATCGGGGTAGAGATGGCCCAGGCCTTCGCCCGGCTCGGCAGCCGGGTAAGCCTGGTGGACAGGGCCGGGCATGTGCTCCCGCGGGAAGACGAGGACATGGCCGGCCATGTAGAGAGGAGTCTCGAGCGGGACGGGGTGGAGCTGCACCTCAGCGCGCAGATCGAGGGAGTCGAGAAGAGCGGGGCGGGCAAGAGGGTACACCTTGCTGCTGCAGCCGCAGAGACCGAAGACTCCTCCTCCGGTAAGCCCCGGACTAGTTCGTTAGAGAGCGCCGAAATCCTCGTCGCCCTCGGCCGTAGGGGCAATACGGCGGAGCTGGGACTCGAAGCGGCGGGCGTGGAGCTGAAGGGCAGCTTTATTGCCGTGGATAAAAAACTGCGCAGCTCCAATCGGCGAATACGGGCAGCCGGAGATGTAAACGGACAGTATCTCTTTACCCATGTCGCGGGAGCGGAAGGATCCTTCCTCGTTAAAGCTCTCGCTCTCCACCTGCCGGGCAGCATGGACTACAGTCACGTACCCTGGTGCACCTACAGCGACCCGGAGCTCGCCTCCATAGGCTACAACGAAATGCGGGCACGAGAGGCGGGAATCGAGTATAAGACGATCGTGACCAGTTTTTCGGAGGTGGACCGGGCCCATGCGGAAGGCTTCGAGGAAGGGGTGATAAAAACCCTTCTCGATAAAAAGGAACGGATTATCGGCGTGCAGATCGCCGCCGGACACGCCGGAGAGCTGCTTCTGCCCTCTATCCTCGCCGTGCAAAACAGGTGGAAACTGTCCTCCCTGATGAAACCGATGTACCCGTATCCCACGATGGGAGAAATTCACAAACGGGCGGCGGGCAACTTCCTCTCGCCGAAGCTCTTCAATCCCCGGGTGCGCCGTATAGTGAGGGTCCTATTCGGCTATCGCGGCCTCGGCGATGGGGGCTGATGGTGCGAACGGGAGAGATGGGAATGAGCGAATAACTCAAAGTGATCCCCTTCGGCGTACTTTTGCAGTCTGTGTCTTTTCTGTGAATCCGGACCTATCTTAGTTCCTCGTGATCCAGCCCGGCGTGTAGGTGAGGCCGAGCATCACGTACGATTCCGATATCAGTCGTCCCGGCACCTGCCGGGAGGGTTTTTTCCGCAGAGTATAGTTGCTGTGCAGGGTAAAATTTCCAAGCTTGAGAGAAAAGCCCGCAAGGAAGCCGCTGCCGATGGTAAAGCTCCCTGCTTGATCCAAGTGTACATACTCATAGCCGCCGCGAAGTGAGAGGTAGGGGAGAATCCAGTATTCGGCTATTGGGATCGCCCGCAGCGCGTAGCCGCCGCGCGCATCTATGTACACATCTCCTATCCCCTTGAGGGCGGTGACAAGCCGGTTATCGAGATACGAGGCGACGAACGAGCCGTCCACTATCAATGGAAGCGCACCGCTCTTGAACTCCTTATCATCCTCATCGAAGTACCAGTCTTCCTGGGTGTAATAGGAGAGCTGCAGATCGAGAAGGTACTTTCCGCCGGAGATGCTGTAGAGCAAACCGCCGCCGGCTCCGTAGTTGAGATCTTCTTCCGCTGCATTCGTAGTACCGCCGGAATCAGTCCATTCGTAGTCCGTCCGCATGCTTGCACCTACGCCGAGTGAGTCATGAATCAGATAACCGGTGCTGATTATTACCCCTTGATTGCCATATGAGTTTTTTATTTCATCTTTGTTACCGGGTGTGTTTAGGAGCTCTCCTTCAAACTCAAAGGGAAATGAAGGAAACACCCAGTTGTTCATACTGTCGGCCGTGTAGTCGATGGCAATGCCCCATCTTTTCCCAAGAGGAAATGAGTATCCGATCCTCTGTGTCATAAAATATTCCTTGAGCAGGTATTCGTCTACCTCTTGAAAACCGTCGGCGTCGGCTTCCGGAGGATAAATAGCGAAGCCGCTCCACACATACATCATATCCCCATCCATCATCGCCAGGTAGGCCGGGTTGATCGTCGGGGCGTAGTAGTCGGTCTCCACCCGGAACTTCGGCGAGATGCTCTCGAGCTTGCGCAGGTAGACCTTCGCCGCCTCGTAACCGGGGTCGATTCTCTTCGCCTTCTCGAGCTCCTTCTTCGCCTCCTCCTTCTCGTCGCGGTCGTAGGCCTCGATCGCCCGTGAGAAGGCTACGACCGCCTCCTCGTCCTTCTCCCTCTTCTCTTCGGTCTTCTTCTCGGTGCTCTCGGCTACCTTTACCTCGAAGTGATCGAGAATCGACGAGGCGAAGTAGCCGGAGATGTACTCATAGCGTCCCGGCCTCTCGGCCAGCTTTTCGCGGAATACTACCTCTCCAGACTCGACCTCCGTGACCCGTATGCTGATCAGCAGCTGCGGAGCCATGTCCACGATCTCGCCGAAGACGAGGTAGTCGGCCGAGAGCATACGACCGACCTGCACCTGCTTCTCGCTGTCCTCTGCAAGGCCCGAGAGGGTGAACTTCACCTCCTTCATCAGCTCGACCCGATCCTCCCGCTCGATGAGGGAGACCTCGGGGCTCTTGGACAGCTCCACGGCGATCATCTCTCCGATGCCCTTGCCGAGGTAGCTGTACCTGGGATTGTCGCTGTGTACGGTGAAGTCGACCAGGGCTATGCGCCGCTCGGCGAAGAGGGGGCCCGCCGCGGATGTAAACAAGATCAGCAGAGTGAGAAGCGGAAGGGCCGCGCTTCGACTCATTGAAACAAGGGGCGGGGACACAGCGCGGAAAACGCTTGAGGCAGAAACGATGCGAA
>CAZQNO010000020.1:0-48193 GCA_964594775.1 uncultured Spirochaetaceae bacterium | reverse complement strand
TTCATTTCTCTTGTTACTTGTATTTTTCCAGTACTTTTTCCAATGATACGGACCTTATCTTCCCTTGATTGTATGCATCTATCCTCTCTTCCGCTTCCTTCGCCCAAAGTGCCTCTTTCTCCTGGTTGGGTTTATCGAGACTTGACAACAGTTTATCTATGAGCTCCGCCTTTTCTTTGGAAGACAATGTCAATGCCTCTCTCAAAATGTTCTCTGAATCGGCCATATTCGCTCCTTCTATATATAAGTATAACATGAGAAATTGATATCAACTATACCGTTACATCCATCCGGCAATCTTGTCCTCTAAAGAAAACGATGCGTACAGACCTCTTTATTGAACAGTTATCTGTACATCTTCCTCATCCGCCACACGAATCGTTGCGCTGTAGACCGCAGAATCTGCGCCGTCGTTGTCGATTACACGAAGTGCGGCGTTGTAGGTACCTGCCTGGGTATAGCTGTATACAGTACCGCTTTCTGACGCGACCCTGTCGGCAGTGAAAGTATCGTCGTAATCGAAATCCCACACATATTCCGCAAGGGTACCGTCGGAGTCGGAAGATCCCGAAGCGTCGAAGGTGATCGCCTCGCCCGTCAGCACATCGTAGGTGTTCGTCCCGACGATGTACTGTGCAGCAGGACTGAAATCGAAGTCAGCCGTGGGGGCCGCGTTGAGCTTGTAGGTGAGGGTGTCGATGTCGTTGACCGACGCATCGTCGGGATCGGCAACTTTCACTGCCATGGTGTAGGTCCCCGGGGTATTGATGAAGGAACTTAACGAGACATCAAGGGTCGACGTATCGCCTGTAGCATCTTCGTTGAAGCTTACTCCGTTATAATCGAAATCCCAGGAAAAGGACGATACAGTTCCGTCTCCCACCGAATCGGGATCACTTGAACCCGAGGCATCCAGAGAAATAAGATCACCGATCTGAAACACATTCTCGTTTCCGGCTCCGCTGCCGAAGTAGGGCCCGCCGATCTCTGCCACCACGGCTTTGTGGACCGTGAGGGTATAGGTGTCGGGGCTATCGCTGAGCTCACCGCTGGAATCGAGGGCCGTAAGTTCCACCGTCTTTTCTCCATCTGTCGTATAAGTGTGGGAAACCGTAGGGACCGATCTTGTTGCATCCACCGTTCCGTCGCTGACAAAGTCCCAGCGGTACTCGGCGATGAAATCCACCGGTCCCCCGGCGGCGCCGCTGTCGGGCTGAGAGTCCGAGGCGGAAAGGGTAAAACTCTCCCCGTTTAAGACAATAGTCGGATTCCCGCTGTCGTTGATATCCGCGGTGGGCTTTTGATGTACTATTACCGTTGCAGTATCGGAATCGGAGGCGCTTGGATCGTGATCATCCGTCACCACAAGATGCACCACATACTCGCCCAAAGAACCGTAAGTGTGACTCGGATTTACTTCGGAAGAGCTTCCGTTATGGGTACTTCCGTCGTAGTCGAAGTCCCATGACCATGAGTCTACCGTCCCGTCTGAGTCGCTCGAGGCGCTGCCGTCAAAGGCGAGCTCAGTGTTTATTAAGACCGGCGAATATGGCCCTCCGGCATCCGCCGTAGGAGGCTGGTTTGTTCCGGCTTCTACAACCGTTACGGTAACTGAATCTGTGGCAATAGCTCCGTCGTTGTCCACAACCTGGAGTCCTACCGTGTAGGTTCCGGCAGCAGACCAACTATTGCCGGCAGTTGGGCCGGCAGCATCGTCATAGCTGCCGTTATTGTCCAGGTCCCACGCGTAAGAGACAATGCTTCCGTCGCTGTCCTGGTCGGCTGAGCCGGATCCGTCGAAATTAACCGTTGATTCTATTTCCGCGGAACGGTTTCCTCCCGCATCCGCGACAGGGGCCTGATGGATACGTATGTTCGCAGTGCCGCTGTCCGTATTTCCGTCGTTGTCGGTCACCGTAAGAGTTACCGTGTAAGAACCGGGCGTGGAGGGGGTGGTATAGGTGTGACTCGGGCCGCTTAAATCAGCCCCGGAATCATTCGGGCTGCCGTCGCCGAAATTCCAGGAGTAGTCCGTTATGCTTCCGTTCGGATCAGAAGAGGCGCTTCCGTCGAAGGCCACCTCGGTATTCAGCAGTGCCGCTTCGTAGGGGCCGCCGGCATCAGCCGCGGGGGAACCGTCGCTTACGGTTACCGTTACCGTTACCGAGTTCGTATTTCCATCGTTGTCGGTAACGGTGAGAGTAACCGTATATGTACCGGCTACGGTATACGTATAGGCTTGAGTCTCTCCTGAAACGGCACTCTCACCATCTCCCATGTCCCACTCCCAGCTTGCTATCGTACCGTCGGGGTCGGTGGAACCGGAGGCATCCAGGCTTATCTGCTCTCCCACGAAAACGGTAAGATCACTCACCAGTGCATCGGCCACCGGATCGGACAGCGCGTCTCCGCCGCCGCCGGTACTTCCACCGCCGCTTCCGCCTGCACCACCGCAGGAGATTAAAAGGATAAGTACTATCGTTGTTATCAAGAAATTGTAAATAGGTGTATTTTTCATGACTAAAACTTCCTTACTGCCCTGAAATGACGGGTGATATATCCACTTTTACTAGTTGTACTTTGAGTTCCGTTTGGAAAATACTGATACCAGGCTTTTGAATGATCTGATGCGCTTTCAGATGAACTCCAATAGCCCGCTTCTTCGAATGAACCCAAGCCATGTGCCTTTATATTTTGATATACGGTATTTAATTCGTCCCTTGAGGGAAGAAACCAGTCATTGTACACCGTTCCACCATTGGTAACAGAATATGTATCGCAATAGTTAGCAGCTGTATACCACATCGGATCCCAGTCGGCTATGTGCCGAGTATTGAGTTCACCGTCGCCAATGGCCGTACCGGTAGCATCGGGGCCTAACCAGGAGTCTTTATCTCCCCACCAGTAGGGAGAGTGAAGATGATCGGCATGAGATATTTCGAGATATCTCCACCCATCGGAATAAACACCTTTATCGTAGCAGATCCATCCGCCTGCCGGTCCTCTATCGCGAAGGGAAAACGTAACAGGAGCCGTCCATTTTGCGTATAAGGTGATATTGCTCGCTTCGACTGTTACACTGCTTCCATCAGCATATACAACACTACCCCCAGGAGAAGTTGACCATCCTTCAAACGTCCATCCGGTTTTAGTTAGAGAACTGAAAGGAAGATCAACTGTAGTATTATAATCTGTAACAATGGTGTTCATTGTCCCAACAGCCCCATAGTCGTTGCTGTTGAATATCACCGAATACTGCTCGATTGTCCACTTTGCGTACAGGGTTTTATCTTCGTTCACGTAACCCGTGGTAAAATCCCATAAATTTTCACATTCCGCCTCTTCGTACCATCCTCCGAACGCATATCCCTCCCTCACCGGATCTTGCGGTTCGCTAATTAAGGCGCCGTCATTTACGGCTTGAGTCGGGGTTTGAGATCCACCCTGCGCTTGGAACGTTACCGTATGTTGCACAATCCATTTTGCGTGTAACGTGGTATCAGAAGTACCCATCGTATAGGGTGCTCCATCCGTATATGCTACATCTCCGAGTTCGGTAATCGACCACCCAAGAAACGCCCAACCGGTTTTTTCGAACATATTTATGCGTAAATTATCTGTTGATCCGCTCGGTATTGTCTGCGGAGCCATGGTGCCGCTTGCATCGATATCATTTTTATTAAAAGTGATTGTGTAGTCATTTGGTGTCCACTTGGCAAAGAGTTCTACATCACCGATTCCCATGGTATAAGGAGCCCTGTCTGCATATGCGACAGTTCCGTTGGATGTTGCAGCCCAGCCGGCAAAGGACCACCCTTCTTTCGAAAAACTGTTCGTTAGCAGAGTTTCGGTTTCGCCGAGCGTAATTGTTTGAGTCGGCATTGACCCGACTGCGCCGGCATCATTCTTGTTGAAGCTTATTGTATAGTCGTTTTCCGTCCAGCCGGCAAAAAGCGTACGATCTTCGCTGACTGTATCGCTTGCGAAAAGCCATGGAGTCGTGCAGTCTATCTCCTTGAACCACCCTGCAAAGGTATACCCTTCTTTTACCGGTTCAGCCGGTAAGGTTAAGGTGCTTCCGTAATCGACGGTCTGTGCATCTACCGCAGTTCCACCCTTGGAATCAAAATTTACAGTATATTGATTGATTGTCCAATTTGCGTAAAGGGTGGTGTTTCCTAGAACAATATCATTGGCGAAATCCCATATGTTTTGACACTCTTGTTCCTGATACCACCCTTCAAAGCTGTATCCGGTCCTTAGGGGTGATGACGGTTCTGTAATTAAGCCTTCATATTGGACGGTTTGAGAATCAACTGCGCCGCCGCCTCGAGAATCGAAAGAGACCGTAAAATCGCCGATACTCCACTGGGCATAAAGGTCCTCGTCGGCATCGCCCATGGTAAAGGTGCTGCCGGCGGGATAATTCGAACCTGAGCCAGCCGCCGCCACGTCCCAGCCGGTGAAGTGATAGCCGATTTTCAGAAGATCTCCTGCTCCGGGAAGGCTAATCGATTCTCCGTAATCGAGAGTCTGCGCCACCGGGGGATCGCCCTCGGTGTTTTCATTTCCGTAATAGGTCAAGGTGTACGTATTCGGAGTCCATTGCGCATACAGCGTCACATCCCCGGCACCTATATCGAAAGTCGCGCCGGCGCCGTAGTGGTCGCCGCCGCCGAGTTCCTGGGTATCCCATCCGGCGAAGGTGTGTCCGGTCCGCCCGAGGTCTCCCTGACCCAGCACCGTCACCGTGTCCCCCTCCACGTAGACCGTCTCGTCCAAAGGTACAGAACCGCTGTCGGCGTCGGTCGCAGAGTAGCTCACCGAGAAGGTGGTTGAAGTGGCGAGCTCCTCGAAGGTAAGGTCTATATTGGTGGAAGCCTCCGAAGTGTATACGGGAAGCATGCCGCCGTAGTAGAGCTCCCCGGGTGTAAGGCCTTCTATTATTATCGCGCCGTCGCCGTCTACCGCCTCGCTCACCAGAAAGCTCTGTACGGCCAGACCCGCATCGGTAAAGAGGCCGAGGACGAGGTCGACTCCCGCAAGCGATACGGTAGAGTGCATCCGTAGCGCACCTGAGGCGGGAGCGGTAAAGCTGACCCAGTACTCGCCGCCGGTCGACAAGACGCTGCCGCCGCCGTCGACGGCACTCGTTGTCGCCCCGGGAACGACAAAGGACTCTTCCCACGGCACCGGAGTAGGATTAGTAGGCAGACAGATCACCGTCGCCGGGGTCACCTGGTCCGCCACGATGTCTATTCCTGTTACCGTTCCAGAGACTACCGCCTCGGTGGTACTTACATCGTCATTGAAAATATCTACGTCCACCGTGTAGTCGCTGCCCTCTAGAACCGAGAAGGTGCAGCGCTGGTCGCCGCCGATCGTATTCGATCCGATATTGTACGGCTGCTCGGCAACAATTCCTCCCTCGCCGTCGTAGACCGTCACGACAAAGCGGTCGACCACTGCAAAGGCCTTCGAGCTTAAGTCACCGCTCGACTCTTCATCCGCTGCGGCCGCATCGGTAATAGCAGCCTCGAAGAAGGGGGAGAATCGCGGGATGGTAAGGCTTATTCCGGTCTCCACGGGCTCCGGGCTCTCCTGCGGGTCGGTGCTCCCTTCATCAGCAAGATCCTGTACAACCGAGCTCATGTCCATCGGGCCGGAGCAGGAGACGACCATAACGGCTATAGTGAGCAGGGAGAAGAGTCCGATCAGGTATGCGTTTTTTCTTTTATGTATAACTTTCATCATCATCCCCCTACTGTATTGTCAGGTCGAGGTCGCCGGAGCCCTGGGTGAGGTTATTGCCCTCGTTCCAGTGCACTCTTACCCCGTTGGACTCGAGATAATCTACAACCGCCCTGTCGGGAGTCCCCTCCCAGAGGTCGAGATCGCAGTAGCGCAGGTCGATATCTATATCACTGTAGTCGAAGTGGTTCTGAAAGGCCCCGTTGTCGTAGAGGCTTTGTAAGACCGAGAGGCTCTGCGGCCTCGTACCTGCTATATTGAGGAATTCGAGGCTGTACATTCCGCTCATAGAGCTAATATCCGTAATTGCAGGGGTGCTGTGCAGCTGAAGGTATTCGAGGGCGCTCAAGCTCGCAATGTGAGAGAGCGATGCATTGCTGAGCTCGTTTTGACCGACCATCAACGAAGTCAGATTTCCGGAATTGAGATCCAGGACCTCTCCGCTCGAAAACAGCTCTGCGAAGTTCGCATCTCCAGCATAGAAACTCGAGAGCTCAAGGCTCCGCAGATCGGTAAAGCCCCTCAGCAGTGACCTTAGGCTGTCCCAGTCCGCCTCACTTACCGCATCATCCGGCTCTACATCCCCGTCTCCGTCTCTGTCCCAGTTGGAAAGATAGAGGTACTGTAAGTTGGGGTAGTTTGTCGGTGTGATTACAGCGAAATCGTTGATATCGAGGTCGATATTCCATGTGATAGAAAGACCATGTAGTTGCGACAAGCCCGAAAGAAAGTCAATCGAATAGAGCTCACACCACCCGATATTAAGCCAAGATAGATTGTCCATATTCTCGAGTACCGTCGCCGTGGTACCGCCCTCGGTGAGATCACAGGAGGAAAGGTCGTTCTCGCTTATACTCAACTCATATACATTGTCACAGAGATCGAGACCCGTGAGATCGTTGTAGCTGTCATACCGGCCGGAGATATTGATCTCGGTAAGGGCCGACAGGTCCGCGTAGGTCACCCCACCGGCGACTCCGGTAAACTCCTTACCAATAAGCTCCTCCATGGCGGTCTGCAGTGCTGCGTCGGGAAAGGCGGCGACCGGTACCGGATCGGCGCCGATGAGCTCGAACTCGAAATCGACACCGCTCATGGTGCCGGTAAAATCTGCGGCTTCGATACCATCGCCGGTGCTGTAATCCGGATCCGTGTCCGGATCGCCGTCATACGCACCGAAGATATCTCCTGAAGCCGGCCAATTTCCCAGGTCGTTGATAAAACCGCTGTAGAGATAGCCGGTATAGGGACCCCCGTCATATACGAGGGTATACGTCCACTCCAGGCCGCCCGCCGTGACCGTCGGATCCGAGAGATCTCCCGTGAAATCGAAGTCCAGGTCGGGAATGGGGATGCTCAGCGTGGAGTCGAGGATAATGCCTCCCATATCAGAAACGATAGAGGGGTCGGTGTAGCCGGGAAGGCTAAGCGTACCGGTGATTATCTCGGCACTCTGCACCTCCATGGAAAATGACTGTTCAATGCGGCTCTCGGCCACCAGCCCCATGGCCATGTAGTAGGTCTCGCCGGGGCTCAGATCCGTAAGGTGGCCGGAACCGGATTCTTCCACCAAAAAGGGCTCCTCTCCCTCGAGGGGAAGCCCCTGCGAGTCGAAGAACTGCAGACCGAGCATAGTATCTGCGGGGAGGGTGAGAGGCAGTATGACCGCCCCGTTTGCGGGAGCGGTAAAGGAGACCCAGACCTCGCCCCCGGCCTCCGTCGGATAACCGTCCTGATCCAGCTGGGTGGTGATCATGCTCAAGTCGACGGCCGGATCATCGAGATTTATTAGCTCGGGTGCCGCAGGGACACAGGTAATGCTTACGTCGTTGATCACTCCGTCGACGACGGTAAAGTCCTCATACCTGCCGGCGACCACGGGCTGCGTATCGGATGCATCGAGGTTGTAGATCTCAACGTCAACGGTATACGTGTTATCCGCTATAAGATTCAGGCTGCACACAACCGGGTCGGGATTGAAGCTCTGAGGAGTGAAGGTCTCGGTTTTCACAAGAGTTGCCGGTTCTTGGTCGTCCCAAACCGTAACCACGACCTCGTCGGCCACCATATAGGCGCGCGGCTGAGGCGTGGCGATACTCTTCGAAGCGAACGGGCTCGAATCCGTTTCCTCCGCATCCTCAACGGCAAAGAGCAGCCACGGCGCATAGCGGGGTATGGAGAGGCGTACATTCCCACCGCTATCGGCCGTGTCTCCTCCTGTCTCCACCGAACCTGATCCGGAGTCTGTCAATGGATTAGAACAGCTGAAATGAAAAAGAAGAAATAGAAGAATAACTGTACCCAAACCTACACGCCAAAATAATGGAGGTGCCAACTGCTTCATCTATACACTCCGATAAAATAGACTTTTCCCGCATACAGTTCTACGGCAGGATTAACGACTAATATATCATAAGAAAGTGAGGACTCCGGTGAAATATGGGCTTTTTTTCGCACGTGTGCGAATAATTCGCTGCAATTCGGCGCTTATTAAAGCATCCGCACGTCGTCGAAAAAGCGGAGGACCCAGCCCCTTTCCTTGATGTGCCGAGGATTCTGCGACATGGGAAGAATCGTGCCGATGCGCATGAGCTCGAGATACTTCTTAATGTCGGTGATCCGGTTTTTCAGGTTTCGGTAGCTGGCGCATTTGCTCGGCGGATAGTTCTCTTCGAGGCATGCCGCACAGCCGACCTGGGATACCGTCTCGTCTATGTCTGAAGGCTCTTTTCGAAGCAGGGCAAGCAGCCCGGAACAGTTCAAAGGCTGCGAATTTGAAGTGAGGAATAGGTGCAAAAGAATAATTTCCTGGGGCGAGAGACTTTCTGAGTAGTCTATACCGTCTATGTATATTCTCTCGTCTTTCACGCGCACATTCTTCTTTCTGTTCTCCCAGAGGGTGGCTGCGCTCCAGAGTAGACAGAAGGCAAGCAGAGCATTAAAGAGATTGTACCAGGTCGATTCGATCCACCGCGGTTCAAGCCGCACAACTATCGTGTAGGAAGCTATGATGATCCATGAAAAGCTGAGCAGAGTTACGAGAAGGGTGGCATAGAAAAGTGCCCGGTAGGTTCTCTGCTTATCCTTCACCATGGAGAGACTGTCGAGTCGATGGATGAAGAGACCGATATGAGCGAGCAGAAGCGGCATGAAAAAAGAGTAGTAATCTCGGTGCACGAATATTCCTGCGGCGGTGCTTATGATCAAGGAGGAGAGAAGAGAAGAAATAATGAAGAGGAGAAATCGACGCTTAGAATTCGTTTTCTCCGCTAAATGAAAGAGCAGAAAGAGCAGCAGTGCTCCCCCGAACTGCAGCGGTAGAACCCATGAATGCAGGTTTATAGGGATGGTTCCGGACGGGTTTCGATGCACGAGGAAAGAGAGCACGAGCCAATCTGCAATGTAGAGAAGGCTAAGCAGCAGCCTCATTGGAATTGAAAATATGAGCTGAAACCCAGCAAATCCATCACCCCGCGGACCCGTTCCGGGACCCGGGTGAGGAGCAGCTCAATATCTTGCTTGGTGCATGAGCCGAGCAGGGTGACCAGGCTCCCAATCCCCGTAGAAGAGATGTAGCTGATACCGCTCAAATCGAGAACGAGCGAACGAATTCCCTTCATGTCACTTCCGTCTATCTCATTCTGAAGAAATGAAGAGAATCCGCTGCTGTTGTCGGTGTCGAGAATTCCGCTCAGCGCCAACTTGAGACTGTCCTCAGAATCGGAACCGATGCGGATAAGTCTAATACCGGTTCGACGCTTAGAAAAATCTTCAATTCTTGCATCAATCGACATTTTCTATTCCTCCTTACCTTTTCGCGGTCATTTTTTGTTAATTTCTCTGCTTATCCCGTGAAAACGTCCGGTAGTTTCCCTCTTCGTTTGAAGCTGGTTCATTTTTTCTCCTCTGTCTCGGATGAGTTTGTAGTCTCCTTCACCGGTCTTTATCTTGTAGGTTTCATCAATTTCATTTTTTTCTCCTGAAAGAAGTTTGCCGTAAGCCGCTTCGACACGCATTTTATCATCCGGATGGACAAGGGAAATAAAGTCCCGGTAGTGGGAGAATTGTCTTCCGTCTTTATTGTGCCCGAGCATACGGAGTTTTTCCTCGTCGAAGACGATTGCACCCGTTTCTGCGTCTATTTCCCACCAGGCGAAACCGATCCATTCCTTTGAGGCCTGTAAGCGCCGTCGGTGGATCTTGAGGCTCCTGATGGCGGAGGCGAGTTCGATATTCTTTCGCCAGACGAGTTTTTCACTCTCTACTCTTGCGGTGATGTCTTTGATATGACCGTGATACCGGTTTTCCTCCTCGTTAGACTCGCAAAGAAGGACGGCATCTTCCAGGCAGATAATCTTTTCACCGTTTCTCTTTACCAAAATCAGCTCGAAGTCATGAATTTCTTTCTTTTCACGAAGCATTTCGAGAAAATCGCTGCGTAAGGACTTGTCGAAGTAAAAGTCTCGAATACTCTTGCCGATGATCTCTTCGGCGCTTTCGTATCCGAGAAGCCGAATCCCGGCCGTGTTGATCTCCGAGATGTTTCCATCGAAATCACTTATGAAAAGCATGTCCATAGAAGTAGAGAAAATACTGCGATACACATTCATAGTATTACCCTCACATTACGACAGCAGGTGGCAGTAGGCGAAGTGTCTGTCGTCTGCAAACGTTTGCGCGGGGAAACGCTCCCGGCAGACCGGCATCACGCGGGGACAGCGCTCATGAAAGAAGCAGCCGCTGGGAAGGTTTATAGGACTGGGTATTTCTCCCTTTATCGGCTTCGTCTTTTCGAGGTTGTCCCCGGAAATTTTGGGGATCGAATCGAGAAGGGCCCGGGTATAGGGGTGCTGAGGATTCGCGAAGACGCGGGACTTCGGCCCCATTTCTACGATCTTCCCGAGGTACATGATGCCGACGGTATCGCTGATGTGTTTTACCACCGAGAGGTTGTGGGCGATGAAGAGATAGGAGAAGCCGAACTCCTCCTGCAGGTCCATCATGAGGTTGAGGATCTGGGCCTGGATGGATACATCGAGAGCCGAGACCGGCTCGTCGGCGATGATGAACTTCGGGTTTACCGAAAGGGCCCGGGCGATGCCGATCCGCTGCCGCTGTCCGCCGCTGAACTGGTGGGGGTAACGGGAAATCTGCTCGGGGCGGATGCCTACGCGCCGCAGCAGTTCCGTCGCCCTCTCTCTCGCCTCCTTCATGCTGTCGACAAGCTTATGAAAGAGCATCGGTTCGGCAATGATATCGATGATCCTGCTGCGGGGATTGAGAGAGGCGTAGGGGTCCTGGAAGATCATCTGCATCTCTTTGCGGACGGGGAGCATCTGCTCGCGCTTATAGCCGGTAATGTCGTTTCCCTCGAAACGGATGCTTCCGCTCTTCGGGTCTATGAGTTTTATGATGGTCCTGGCGGTGGTGGATTTTCCGCAGCCAGATTCTCCCACGAGGCTCACTACGCTGCCGCTCTTTACGTCGAAGGAGATGCCGTTTACCGCCTTGACGATGACCCTGTCGCGGACAAGCTTGCCGTCCTTGAACTTGACTTCGTCGAGCAGTCCTTTGGTGAGGCGGAAGGTCTGTTCGAGATCTCTGATCTCCAAAATGTTGTTGATATTCGTGCTCATTCATTCACCTCGCTGGTAACGGGAAAGAAGCAGTAGGCCTCGTGACGGTTGCCGAGTTCGACTACCGGCGGCTCCTTTTCCCTGCAGATATCCTGGGCAAAGGAGCAGCGATCGGCAAATTTACAGCCCTCCGGCAGAGCGAACATGTTGGGGACTATACCCGCAATGGTGCTCAGCCTCTTCTTCTCTTCGTCGATATCGGGAATGGATTCAAGCAGGCCCTTTGTGTAGGGGTGGGCCGGATTGTTGATGATCTCTTGAGTATAGCCGGTTTCCACGATCTTTCCGCAGTACATGACATTTACTCGGTCGGTGAGCTCTGAGATTACCGCCAGATCGTGGGTAATGAGGATGAGCGCCGAGTTCGTCTCCTTGGAGAGTTTCTTCATAAGTTTGAGGATCTGCGCTTGTATGGTCACGTCGAGGGCCGTAGTCGGCTCATCGGCGATGATGAGGTCGGGATTGGAGGCGAGGGCGATGGCGATGATGACCCGCTGCCGCATGCCGCCGCTGAACTGATGCGGATAGTTGTTCAGTCTGTCCTCGGCATTGGAAATCCCGACGCTGTTCAGCAGTTCAACGCATCTCTTGTGCCGCTGCTCTTTGCTCAGCTTCTCGTGGAGGATGAGGACCTCTTCGATCTGCCGGCCGATCGTGTACACCGGGTTGAGGGAGGTCATCGGGTCCTGGAAGACCATGGAGATATGCTTGCCCCGTATGGTGGTCATGTAGGACTCGGATTTTTTCATGAGGTCGATGCCGTTGAAGATGATTTCTCCGTCCTCGATCCTGCCCGGTTCATCTATGAGGCGGATCACGGAGAATCCGGTGACCGATTTTCCGCCGCCCGATTCACCCACGATGCCGAGGATTTCTCCCTCCTCGAGATCGAAGCTCACCGAATCGACGGCCTTTACCACGCCCTTGTGGGTGTGAAAATAGGTTTTGAGGTTCTTAACTTCCAGAATTTTACGCCGATTATCCATGGAGCCTTCCTATTTGAGCCTTGGGTTGAGTTCGTCCCGAAGGAAATCACCGAAGAGGTTGATGCCGAAGACGATAAAGACGATGTAGAGTCCCGGAAAGAAGGAGACCCACCAGAGTCCGCTGTAGAGCACCTCGAAACCCTGGCTGCAGAGCATTCCCAAGGTCGGCCGTGTAACCGGCACCCCCAGCCCGAGGAAGCTCAAGGTCGCCTCGATGAGGATAAAGGAACCAACCTGAATCGTGGACAGGACGATAACCGAGGTGAGCACGTTCGGGAGGACCTGCTTGAAGATGATCTTTATGTTGGAAAAACCGATAACCTTTGAGGCTTCGATGTACTCCTTCTTCTTCACCGTCAGGGTCTCTCCCCGTACGATTCGCGCGTAGCGGACCCAGCCTATCAGGGTGAGGGCGATGAGTACATTCAAGACACTTCTGCCGAAGGTGGTCATGAGAAAGAGGGCGATGAGCATGCTGGGAAAGGAGAGTTGAATGTCGGCGATCCGCATAATAACAATCTCCAGACGTCCTCCCACGTAACCGGCGATGAGACCGACGACGACACCCGTTGTCGCGGCGAAGAGCACGCCGACGAAACCGATAAAGAGGGAGACACGGCTTCCGTAGACGACGGCGCTGAGAATGTCGCGTCCCTGCTGGTCGGTGCCGAAAAAGAACTTGAGCTCTCCTCCCTCGATCCACACCGGCGGTTTATACGCGTCGGCGAGGTTAAGCCCGGCGAGGCTGTAGGGATCCTGCGGTGCAAACAGGGGCCCGAACAGTGCGATAAGCAGGGCACTGAGAATCATCAATGAGGAGATGATTGCTATGGGAGATGTGCGGTAATTATGAAAGAATTCAGATTTTATGAATCTATCAAAGGTTGATTGCGTTTCAGCCAATTGCTGCTTCCTCCGGACCGTAGTCTAGTATCAGAGTTCGACCCTGGGGTCGATGAGAGTATAGAGAATATCTACGACGAAATTGATCACGACAAAGAGCACCGCCACGAAGAGAAGATAGGCCGACACAATTGGACGGTCGAGATTCCTGATGGCGTCGATGAGGAGTTTTCCCATTCCCGGCCACGCGTAGATAGTCTCGGTAATGGTGGTAAAGGCGATCAATTCTCCCAGCTGGAGACCGAAAATCGTCACCACGGGTATCATGATGTTTTTGAGGGCGTGTTTGAAGAGCACGTTTCTGCTGCTCACTCCCTTTGCCTTGGCAAACTTGATGTAGTCCTGCCGCATCGTTTCGAGCATTCCTGCCCGCACCAGGCGGATAATCGTGGCGATGTTGATGCCGGCGAGGGTAATAGAGGGCAGGATGACATGGCGCCATCCGTCGATGGTGGCGAGACTCGTCTGAATTCCGAACAGTGAACCTACCTCTCCTCTTCCTGAAACGGGAAAAAGCCCCATCCGCACGCTGAGAAAGAAGATGAGCATCATCCCGACCCAGAAGGAGGGGAGGGATATACCGGCAATCGATCCTCCCATGATGAGTTTACTCGAACGCCGTTTTGGATAGGCCCCGGCATAGACGCCGAAGGTAATGCCGAAGAAGACCGTCATGCACATGGCGACTACCACTATTTCCAGGGTCGCGGGAAATCTGCCGGCAATAAGTTTGAGTGCCGGCTGAAAGTGAGTGTAGGATTGGCCGAAGTCTCCACGCAGTGCGTTTTTGAGGAAAATGAGGTACTGAACATAGAGGGGCTTATCCAGACCCAGCATATTCACTACTTGATCCACCTGCTCCTGCGAGGCCCGTTCGGGCAGCATGGTGTGCACCGGATTGCCGATCACACTGGTCATGAAGAAGACGATGAACGAAACGATCAGGAGGACCACGATCATCTGAAAGATTCGTTTTATAAGAAATTTGAACACCGCATACCTCCGGGCCGTGCGTTTGTTTTTAGAAAAACCGGCGGGCGGAAGCCGGAGCCCGGAGGCTCACCTCTCCCGCCTGAACCGGATAGAACATAATTACCTATTCACTGCAGCTATTTTACGACACTCATGTCCCATGCAAAAATGTGCTGGTCGATTCTGGGATCGTAGCTAACACCCTTTCCATGGGCATAAATTGCAACTTCGCTGTGGGTGGTAAAGAGAGCCACATCGTCCCACGCGATTTTCCACACCTTCTGCATGATCTTGTCGCGTTCCTCGTAATCTACCGTCGAAAGGGCTTTTTCTATAAGCTTATCGACCTCTTCGTTCTGATAGTAGCCTCGGTTCACCCCGCCCCAACCGTCTCTCTTGGGTTCATCGAGGTAGGCGCTGTAGAGCAGGTCCTTGGCGATAAGTGCACTTTCGCCGCTGGGTTCGGACCAGGAGCTCATGATGAAGTGCGCGTTGTAGCCCTCGTACATCCTGATATATCCCCAGAATACGGATCTGGACATGATGTCGGGATAACACTTGATGCCGACCTTTTCGAGGTAACCGGCAACGGCGGTGGCGATTGCCGCATCGTTGATGTAGCGGTCGTTGGTAGCAGAGAGGGCGATCTCGAAGCGGTAGCCGTCGCTCTGCCGGGGATACCCGGCCTCGTCGAGGAGTTTCTCCGCCTTTGCGGGATTGTACTCGTACTTCTTGAGGCTGGGGTTGTAACCGTTGAAGCCCTTCGGTACGGGGGTGGGTGCGGCAGAGGCATAGCCGCCCATGATCTTGTCGATGATTTCCATCTCGTTTACCGCGTGGACCATCGCCTGGCGGACCTTCTTCTCAGCCATGGGATTGGATCCGTCGGGAGCCTCGATGGGCCGCGGAGCGTTGGGGCTCGGGTCCTTTTCGGTCTGGCCCATGGCGAACATCATCACGCTGATACCGGGTTTGGTTACAACGGTGATGTCGTTCTTCGTCTCGAGCATTTTCGCATCCTGAACCGGTACGTTGGTGATCAGGTCGACCTCACCGGCCATGATATTGGCGGTTCTGGTTCCGGCCTGGGCTATGGGGCGGAAGGTGACCTTTTCGATGGAAGGTGTGTCCCCCCAGTAGTCTTCGTTTCTCTCGAGCACTACCCGGTCGTCCTTCACGTACTCGACCAGTTTGTAGCGGCCGGTACCGTTGACGTTGTTTTCTATGTACTCGGCATCCTTGCCCTCGACGGTTTCCTTGTCCATGATGGCGATGTTCCGGAGATGGCTGGGAAGAAGCACGTCGGGGATAATGGTCTTGATCTCAACGGTGTAGTCGTCGACGGCCCGCCAGCTCTCGAAGTTGGCGAGGGAATCGGACCATCCGCGTCCGTCGGCCCTGGCAAAATCGAAGGAGAAGACCACGTCGTCGGCATTGAACGGATTGCCGTTGTGAAATTTCACTCCCTTGCGGAGCTTGACCGTCCATACGCTTGCGTCGGCGTTGGCGTCCCATGAGAGGGCCAGTCCGGGCTTCGCGCTGAGGTCTTTCTCCGAATAGATTAGGGTCTCGAAGACGTGGCGCTGGATCGAGTTCGAAATAACCTCGTTGCGCATGATGGGGTTCCAGGTGGTAACGTCGCCGGGAAGGGCGATGGTCACTTCCTTGACCTCTTCCGCCTTCACGGCGGGTGCCTCTGTTGTGCCGGACTCTTTCTGTCCTCCTGCGAACACCGCAGCCACAGAGAGCAGCATGACGAGTGCCGGCAGTACGGTAAATAGTTTCTTCATTTTTTCCTCCTTAATGGAATAGAAACTCTATGCAAAAGGGCGGGCCCTTCGGGCCGTTTACCCTAAATGCCTAATAATGTGTGGCGCCCCAAAAACGTTCGGGAAGGCCGGCGGCGGATTCGAAGCCGAGACGCTTTAGGGCCTTCAGTGCTTCATCCTGGGCCCGGTCGAGTATTTCATCTTCGTCGAGATGCGACACTTTCCTCTTTTCCATGAGAATCCGGCCGTTTACCACGACCGTATCCACATCCTGCCCCGAGGCCTGGTAGACCATCCGCAGGGGCTCCTGCCACATCGGATAGAGGTGGGGCTTTCGTGTGTCGATGAGAATGAAGTCCGCCTGTTTCCCCTCCTCAATAGAACCGATACGGTCGTCCAGGCCAAGGGCCTTCGCCGCGTCTATGGTGACCATTTCCAGCGCCTTTCCTGCGCTGAGCACCTGCATGTCGTGAAAATGGAGCCGGTGCAGACGCAGTCCGAAGCGCATCTTCTCAAAGAGGTCGAAGCTGCGGTCCGGCGAGCTCGCGTCGGTACAGAAGGTCACGTTGCATCCCGCTTCGATGAGTTCGACGACGGGACAGCGGGCCCTGATATAGGCTCCCGTACTCGGTCCGGAACAGACGGAGGTCCCCGTTTCCGCCAGGATCTCTATCTCCTCCTCGTCGATGCCGGTGCAGTGCGCCAGCGAAAGCTGCGGGCCTAAGATAAAGGGGAAGTGTTTCTTTGCGAATTTTATGTCCCCCGCATAGGAGTGGCTGTGAACCGGCAGCCGGTAGGTCTCGCTTATCTCCTTCATCGCCCGGTTCTGGGCAATCTGCTGCTCTATCGTCAGCGGAGGACGGGAGCCGACGCCGGAGGGAGTGGGGTAGGCCATGATGGTCCCGTCGTAGAGATTATTGAACTCGGCCACCGCCTCCTTCGTTTTCTCGAAGGAGTCTTCGTGGCTGAGACTGTATTCGTTATATGAGCCGTCTTTATTCCATTTTCGGAAGGTCTTAGGGTAGGGAGGATTCGGCGGACCGATGCCGAGTATGTCCCGTATACCGACCCTTGCCATGCCTTCGACATGAGCCTTCCAGTTGTCTCGGTCGTCGTAGCGGGGATAGGAGCCGAGCATGCTCATTCCCGTGGTTACGCCGAATTTCAGCTTCTCCAAACCGGAGAGGAGGGCTTCGGTCTCCCAGAAATCCGGAGTGCTTCCCTGAAAGTAGATCCGCTCCATCAATACGTCCCATTCGGGCTCCGGACCAATCCCTCCCTCTCCGAGGGTTTTGGTGAGCCCGTGGCCGCCGTGGGCGTGGCTGTCGATGAGACCGGGCAGAAGGACCATTCCCGTGGCGTCGATTACCCTTTCCGCCTTGAACCCGGCGGCGCCGGCGCCTGAAGCACTGTCGACATAGGCGATTTCACCGGCTCGAACTGCTACTGTACCGTCGCGGATGATTCTCCTGTCAGGATCCATGCTGAGGATGGTGCAGTGTTGTAGTATCAATGAATAATCGTCGTTTCTATCTTTCATGTGTGTTATGTTCTGTTAAATGATACCGCATAGCAGAATGCTGTTTTGTGTTCATCACTGTAATCCAACACCGGCATCCTGTCAATTCTTAGTTTTGAAACACATTGGAGCAATCTCATCAATTCCTCTATTCCCTCCGTCCAATTCGGCCACTTTCTTGACCGCCCTTCTCTGTGCATCTATCTCGGCCTCGTGGGCCCGTGCATAGTCGAGGCTTTGCACTGCCCCGGCCTCTAGCACCTGAATACCGTCGATAAAGACATCACGGACGGCTCTCTCGGCGGCTACATAGACGAGATTACGCAGAGGCTCATGGAGGGGCTGCATCAACGGATGCGTGGTGTCGACCAGCACGAGATCCGCCTTCGCTCCCGCTTCAAGCCGGCCGATGTCTTCGCGCCCGAGGGCGCGGGCGCCGCCGATCGTGGCGGCGGTAAAGAGATCCTCCGTCTTGATGTCGAATACGTCGCCTGCGGTAATCCTTGAGTAGACCGCCGCATGACGGATCTCTTCGAGCATGTTGTAGGGAAAGGAATCGGTGCCAATTCCTAAATGGACGCCTTCCCGCATATACGTGCCGGCAGTTTCCATCGTCATCCCGGTCCGTCCGAAGACCGTAGGGCAGTGGGCTACCGTGCAGCCTCGTTCCACCAGGAGGGGCAGATCGATGTCGCTGTGGAGAGGCGACCAGCTGTGGCGGTCGAGGTAGATCCCGTGTCCGATTATCGTGTGCTCGTCCAGAACGCCGAGGCTGTCCAGCCACTGCAGCGGCGAGAGGCCGTGCCTGCGGAGGATTTCGTAGAATTCGACCATCGATTGGGCGGCGTGGATCTGAAAGGGGATATTCCGCCTTCTCGCCTCCTGATGGGCTGCCCGGATGAGTTCGGGGCTGCAGGTGTCGGCCTGGGCAGGCACCAGGATGCCGGAAAGCCTGCCACTGGGGTGGGCTGCGGCAGTCTCAGCCAATTCGATGGCCTCTTCCATTCCCTTCCAGCCGGCCGCATCGTCCCAATCGTATTCGACCCGGTGATCGCCGACGTTTCGCCAGCGGGCCTGGCGGAAGCCTGCCCCCATCACCACCCGCATGCCGCTGCGGCCCATCAGTTCGGTTCTTCCGGGGTATGCTTCCGAGATGTCGACGACAGTAGTCACTCCACTTGCTGCCAGTTCACAGAGGGCCGCCTCGGCGGCGGGAGCTGCGTCTTTTTCCTCGCTTCGAAGGAGGGGACTGTGGCTGTACAGGGCATGGCCGTAGAGGGCCGGGGCCCCCACCTCATCCAAGACTCCCTTGTCGATGCTGCCGCCGCTTAAGTGGGAGTGGATGTTTATCAGTCCCGGCATCACGAGAAGACCCGTACCGTCGATAGTTTTGTCCGCGGCGCCTTCGTAGCCGGGACCGACGTGGATGAGACGGTCACCGCGGAAGGCCACATCGGCTCCCCGCATATAGCAGTGGGATTCTTTGCCCGGGTCCCAGGCGATTACCCAATCCGCCCCTTTGATGAGGGTGACAGGCTCATTCATGCCGCTTAATCTATCGCCTCTTGAAACTCGACTTGATACCCTTCAGGATCGTCGAAGACAAAGGCCCTGATTTTCAGCTCTTGACTCTCGAACATCTCTGAGAGGGTGCTCACGTCGAGAGTTTTGGCATATTCGTACCAGGCATCAACATCGGGTACGCGGATACAGATCTGTACGGTTTTCTCTTCGTGCCAGTTCTGCATTCCCCTCGTCTCATCGACGATACCGACGTAACCCGCCTCGGAGATTCGGTAGATCTTACTCCAGCCCTGGTCGATCTCGAGGGGAAAGCCGAGTACCTTTCCATAGAAATCGATGCCCTTCTGCAGGTCTTTGTAGTAGATAAAAGTGATAAGTTTTTCCGCTTTGTTGTTTTTTAGTTCCGGCCTTTTCGCCATTCCGTGCTCCTTCTTTATTCCGCTATATGGAACGCTGTTTTGAATCTATTGTATCGCTTCTATGACGGGTTGTCTACCGTTTTTCAATGATCATTTTTCAGAGGCCACACCACTTCGAACTTCTCGCAGACGACCTCCATCTTAGGATCGAATTCCAATTTCCATTTCGAAAAGGAGCTTGAGGCAAGCGGTCGCCCGTTTTTCCCCCGCCAATACCAGCCGGGACAATTCCTCGGCATCTTTCTCTCCGCCGCCGAAGTACCAGCTGCGGTAACGCAGCGAAGTGTTTTCAGGATTTTCACCGATTGAGGCGAGATACTTCCGCCACATGCCGCTTATTCCCGAATCCTGCCGGTTCATCTCTCTTTTTCCTCTTTACTCTCCCGCCGGGCAGCGGAGTAGATTTCGATAAACTCTGCGAGAATCATTGCCGTGGCGCCCCATACCCTGCCCGCCGCAGTGGGATAGTAGGGCGCTTCTATCATTGTACCCCTGGTATCGAAGCTTCCCAGACGCACACCACTGAGGAATGCATCGAGCGGGGCATGGAAGTAGTCGGCCACCTCTTTCGGGTCCGGAATTATCTCCGGCAAAGAGCCGGTGTAGGCGACAACGGGAGTAACGGTAACCTCACTCACCCGCACATGCAGTGGTGAGAGGCTTCCGAGGATGTCGAGGGAAGACGGATGTATTCCCAGTTCTTCCTGTGTCTCTCTGAGTGCCGTTTCAACGGGAAACTCTTCATCTCCTTCGTGTCTCCCTCCCGGCAGACTAATTTGGCCGGCGTGGGGGGTCCCGTCGTTCGGGCGGAGGATGAGGGGAAGATGCAGCCGGTTCTTTCGGGTGATAGGTGCCCCGGTTTTCGAGAACGGCGGACTCATCGGATAGAGAAGAATGAGCACCGCCGCGCGGGACAATACGAGGGACTGCTCACGGGACTTGCGAGCCCCGGAATCGTTCTCTCTGTCCGTCTTTCTGTCCGACGGCGCAAGTCGCCCCTGCGCCGAAGCCCCGGGCAGGGAGTGGTGAGCGAGGAATTTCCGAAGTTTTTTTATCGTATCGGTTGTGTCCGCTCTTTTCATACCGTCTTTAGAGGAATTTAGGCTCTTTCTCACGTTTCTCGAGAAACCATTGGTCTTCTTGAAAATTCTCATCCTCTTCCACGATAGAATCTATCTGCAGCTTGATGAATTTGCCCTTTGCCGTGGCTGCAACGCTACCGTCGTTCAGTACTATTTCACCGGAGCCCTGGAAAACGTTTCCTCCCATTTTGTCGATGCGGCCGACTATGCGGAGTTCTTCTTCCAGGGGTACCGGTTTTTTGAAGCGCACGGTGATTTCCGCCGTAACTCCCCAGGCGTCGGGATCGTAGATCATGACGGCCCGCCCGATGGTTTCGTCGAGGAGGGCGGTTATGATTCCCCCGTGCATTCTTCCCGGATATCCCTGGTGCTCGTCCCGGCCGACGGCAAGCCCGACCACCTCTTTGCTTTCCGTTTCATAGAAGCGGGTAAAGAGCCCGAGTTTGTTTTCTAAACCGCAGATTAAGCAGCGGGAGCTGTTGTTTTGTTTGTTGATCACTCGTCGTTCTTCCATGGCGTACAGTTTTCCATGGCTGCGCGCCTTTGTCTACCGCTCGATTTGGCCGCACATCTCCATCAAAGCTCTCACGGTGGAAGAATCGTCGTTTTTACGTTATCATTCCGCGCATGAGAGAAAAAAAAGAAGAAAAGTCCGTCGAGCTCCCCTGGTGGAAGAGCACTACGGTGTATCAGATCTACCCCCGTTCATTTAAGGATAATAACGGCGACGGTATCGGAGACCTCTCCGGTATCATCTCAAAGCTCGATTATCTCCTCGAGCTCGGCATCGAGACTATCTGGCTCTCTCCCTTCTTCGCCAGTCCGCAGGGAGACTTCGGCTATGACGTGTGCGATTACTTTTCCGTCGCCCCGGAGTACGGAGATATGAGCGAGTGCCGGCGGCTGATACGCGAAGTACACGAACGGGGCATGAAGATCGTTTTCGACATGGTCCTGAACCACACCAGCGACCGGCATCCCTGGTTCGTCGAATCGCGCTCGGATACCGACAATCCCAAGCGCGGCTGGTACCTCTGGAGGCAGGGCAAAAGGCCGACGAAGAAGATGCCCGGAGGGAGCAGGCCGCCGAACAACTGGAAGTCCTACGTCTCCGGCCGCGGCTGGCACTACGACCGGCGGAGCCACATGTGGTACTGGGCTGCATTTCTTCCCTTTCAACCGGATCTCAACTACCGGAATCCCGAGGTCGAAGCGGCGATGTTCGACATGCTCCGCTTTTGGCTCGAAGAGGGAGTGGACGGCTTTCGGCTCGACATCCTCGGCTCGGTATTCGAAGATCCGCAGTTCCGCAACAATCCCCTGGCCTTCAAGCTCTTTCCCAACGAGGACGATCCCGGCTCTTTTTTCCACACGATGAAGAGGACGGTCAATCATCCGGAGAACTTCGCCTTCGCCCGGCGGCTCCGCCGGCTCATAGAGGAGTATTCCCCAAAGAGATACCTCGTGGGTGAGGTCTTCGGCCGGGCCGAACTGCTGAAACACTACCTGGGCGGGGAAAAGCCCGACGGGCTGCACAGTGTGTTTCTCTTTCAGACCCTGTCTACTCCCCTCAAGGCGGCGCAGATGCGCCGCCTCATAGAGGAGTTCGAGCGCCTCTTTCCCGAACCGTACATTCCCGTCTGGGCCTTTTCGAACCACGACCGCAGCCGCAGGATCAGCCGCCTCGGCGGCGATGAGCGGAAGGCCAAGCTGAACGCGGCCCTGCAGCTGACCGTCCGGGGTGTGCCCTACCTCTACTACGGTGAGGAGATCGGCCTGAGGCAGCACCAGGGGATATCCTTCCGGCAGGCCCTTGATCCGGTGGCTCACCGGTTCACCTGGCTGCCGGAGCCGGCGGCCGACATCGCCCAATCATTGGCCATGGGAAGCCTCAACCGTGACCGCTGCCGCACCCCCATGCAGTGGGGCCCGGGGGAGAACGCCGAGTTCAGCAGCGCCGGGGAAGCTGCACCGAAGCCCTGGCTTCCCATTGGCCCGGGTCACGAACGAATAAACGTACAGCGCATGAAGGAGGACCCCGAATCCATCTATCACTGCTACCGCCGCTTTCTCCACCTTCGAAGGCAGCGGCCCGCCCTCAACTCGGGCAGCCTCACCCTGGTGGAGGAAAAGACCCTGCCGAAAGAAGTCTTGGCCTATACCCGCCGCTGGAGGGAGGAGTCCCTTTTGGTGATTCTCAACATGAGCGGAAAAAAACTGTGCATGAGGCTTCCGGAGGGATACCGCAGCTTCGCCGCCTCCACCCGGGGACAGCGGGACACGGAGGTTTTGGAGGAGAATCGGCCAAGGGTCGAATTATGGCCCTGGGAGGCAGTAGTTCTCGCGTAGAGAAAGGTGTCGCCCCGCGGCGGACGGACTCTAAAAAAGCCTGCGAAAGAAGCGGCGGACCAGCCTTCGGAGCATATGGGAAAATGAGTGCTGTGCCTCCCTCTTTACCGAATTCATTACGGTGTCTTTGAGGCTTTTAGGTTCGGAACTCATACCGCCCTGCCGGTCGCCGGAGGCTTTTGCACCGAAGGCCCCTCCTAAACCGGCCGCGGCGGGGGAGGCGCCGGCAGCGGCTCCTGAAGCTTCACCTTCGCCCTGCCGGGTAAAGGAGACCTTCGTTTTCCATGAAGGATCGTGATTGTAGAAGGCGGAAAAAAGCTCTTTCACCTGATCCGCCGAGAGATTGTCGTCGTCCGCAGCGTAGTGTCCGCCGGCGTCACCGTATTCCACGAGAAATCCGCCCCCGCCGGAAGCGCTCTGAATAAACTCATCCCCTTCGCCGAGTATGCAGTGGTCGAGATCTTTCCCCAAGCGGTCTATGCAGGATTTTACCTCCTCCAAAGAAACATTTTCCCGTATCTTTCCTGCGGAATCTTCAAGATCCATTCGATGCCTCCATTTAGAATTAGGTGTTTTCCGTTTCAGTATACCCCAGTGTCGGAAAAATACAAGGTTTTTCTCGGCGCTTCGGAGCATCAGTGCATCAGCGATTCCCGGTTCGGACCCTTCCCCGGCCCCGTATTTATTATTATCTTATTACTAATGAAAGAGAACGAAAACAG
Organism: uncultured Spirochaetaceae bacterium; assembly: GCA_964594775.1. Taxonomy (GTDB): domain Bacteria; phylum Spirochaetota; class Spirochaetia; order DSM-16054; family Sediminispirochaetaceae; genus CAYFVU01. Next base: position 24,561 of record CAZQNO010000020.1, on the reverse strand, counting down.
TCTATCAGCGTCGAACAATCCCTACCTTCTGCAGCATGCAGATAATCCGGTGCGGTGGCGCATGTGGAACGACGAGGTGCTCGATGCGGCCCAACGAGAGGACCGCCCCCTCTTTATCTCGATCGGGTACTCGACGTGTCACTGGTGCCACGTAATGGCCAGAGAATCCTTCGAGGACGATGAGGTGGCGGAATTGATAAACCGAATTTTCATTCCCATAAAGATCGACAGGGAGGAACGGCCGGACATCGATGCCTACTACATGAATGCGGCCCTCAGGCTCAACGGATCCGGCGGATGGCCGCTGACGATTTTCGCCACACCGGAGGGGAAGGTGTTTTTCGCCGCCACCTATATTCCGAAGAGGGGATTTGGGGGGAGAGCCGGGCTGATGGAGCTTCTTCCGGAGATAGAGAGACTCTGGAGAGAAGATCGGAAGCGGGTCATCTCTTCGGCAAATTCCATTTTTCACGCCCTGGCGAACGAGAAAAAGAGGGCACGCGGCAGTCCGGAGGATATCGATCCACAGAGTCTCATCCAACGCTGTACGGAAGAATTGCGTGCCGATTTCGATGAAGAGTGGGGAGGCTTCGGTGCTGCCTCACGTTCCGCCTCAGGCGGGAAGGGCGGTCGAGCCTCTGTAGCTGAATCTGTACCAAAATTTCCCCAGGCCCATCTGCTTCGTTTCCTCATGCGAAATGCGGCATCTCAGACCGGGGCTGCGTCCGATGCCGGGACCGAGAAAGAGCTCATGCAGATTGCCGAAAAAAGCCTTGAGGCAATCCGTGCAGGAGGAATATACGACCACATAGGCGGCGGTTTTCACCGTTACGCCACGGACAGACGCTGGCGGGTCCCTCACTTTGAGAAGATGCTCTACGATCAGGCCGCGCTGATCTCTGCATATGCCGATGCATACCGGATCACTAAAAAAGCGCTCTACGCCGATACGATCCGGCAGACTGCCTCCTTCCTCGAACGGGAACTCGCCGCACCGGAGGGAGCGCATTATTCGGCCGTCGACGCGGAGAGCGAGGATGAAGAGGGTCGCTACTATTTCTGGGGACGTAAGGAGCTGATTAAAACCCTCGAAGGGGAGGGTGTTTCTCTAAAGACGGCGGAGGCGACCGCCGACTATCTCCACATCGGGGAGTCCGCAGGGCAAGAGGCGGAGTTCAATTCGATTCCCCACATTGTCTACGGTGAGGGGGGTGAGGAGCTGGTTTCTGCTCCGAAGGAGTGGAGCAGGCTGCGGCAGATCCTCCTCCGACGGCGTGAGAAGCGGCAGGCACCTGCCCTCGACGACAAGATCCTTACCTCCTGGAACGGATTGATCATCGGAGCACTTGCTGGAGCGGGAGAGGCTTTAGCCGACGAAAAGCTGGTCAATATGGCCGAGAAGGCCCTCGACTTTATTCTATCTACGATGCGAAATACGGATGGAAAGCTGCTCCGCCGGTACCGGCACGGAGAGGCGGCGGTAGAGGGACAGCTTGAGGATTATGCGTATCTTATACACGGACTTCTCGAATTGTATCGAGTCACCTACCGGATTCACCTATTGGAGCACGCCTTCAAACTCTGCGACATGGCCCTCGACAACTTTGAAGACAAGGAAAATGGAGGTTTTTTTCTCTCCGGCGGAAAGGACGGAAGAGTGCCCGAGCGAAGCAGGCAGTTTTACGATGGGGCAATACCATCGGGCAGCTCGGTGATGTGCGAAAACCTTGCCGTGCTCTTTCGTATGAGCGGCGAGGCCGGATATCGAGACGTCCTCCTGCGGGCCATAGCCTCACACGCGGGCGAGATCGAGGCTGCTCCGAGGGCCTGTACCCTCGTTCTCTCGGCACACAGGGCGGTAATCGACGAGCACCGCGATCTTGTAATCGTCGGTGAAGGCGAAGAGGCGGAAAAAATGGAAGAGCTAATTCGCATCGCCTTTTTTCCCGATTTAGTCGTGCTGCGGAAGAAGAACGATTCGGCGTCCGTTCTCGCACGACTGGCTCCCCATACCGCAGGCTGTAGCGCCGACGACAAAACCGGAGCCGCCGCATATCTGTGCAGCGGATTTAGCTGTGCGAAGCCCCTTGCCTCGGCCGAAGACCTCGCCGAAGTAATCATCTAAGCCGCCGGATCCGATTGACCCGACGCCGCTTCTCGCCTATCATCTTTAAAAAGGAGGCCGACATGCGTTTTGCCGCGAGGAGAAGCAAGCGAAACACTCATATCGTAGTTGCAATGCTCAGTGCCTTTACCGTCTTCGGGGTATTGATGATTTTTTTTACGCCGAAGGGTTTCGGAATTTCGATGATCCTCATATCGGTCCTCATTCTCCTCTTGATCATTATGGAAATGTCGAAAATAGGCTGGTACTACCAAATCGATGAACGGGGGATAGTGGTCAAGCGGACCTTCAAACGCTACCGGATAAGCGATGAGAAGATCGATTCCGTTAAGACCGTGGGATGGAGTCAAGCGGAGAAAATTCTGCGGCAGGCCCGTCAGGGAGCAACACGCATGGGGACGCAGGTTGCCTTTGGGAGGACTATAGGCTTCAGCTCCATCGCCTTACCTGTCCCCGACTCAAAGGCCGTCCCCGGCAGAAAGCTGCGACCCGCTAAAAGCGGCGGCGAAGAACTATTCATTTCGCTTAAGCGGAAGGACGGGCGCTACTACCTCCTCACCCCTGTCGACGCAAAAGGCTTCGAAAAAGCCTATAAGAGGCGGGCGGAAAAACGGTGATTGCGAAGCGGAGAATCGCTCAATAAGCTTGAATTCCGCTTTCGGACAGGATATATTCAGCCCATGAAGAAATCACTTTTCATTGTTGTTCTTATTGCCCTCTGTGTGGTGCTGCCCTTTGCCGCCTCGGCGGATACGGGGATAGGAATAATCGTCGGAGACCCCACCGGCGTCAGTCTTCTCTTCAACGAGCGGATTGCCATGGGCCTCGCCTGGGACCTCTCTAATCATCTTCACGTCCACGGCGACTACTGGTTGATGCACAGCCGGCTGGAAGGGGAGCTGGATTGGTACCTCGGTGTGGGAGCAAAACTCCTCGTCTTCAACGACGGCAGCAGCAGAGGCCCCTCGTGGAATTCTTCAGATGAGGAAAACGAGGACAGTATCGGTGTCGGCGTCCGTATCCCAATAGGGCTGCAGTGGTATGCGACCCCGGAGCTCGAAATATTCGGTGAGATCGTCCCGGGAATGTTCATCATTCCTTCGACGGATTTCGATATCGATTTAGGAATCGGGATCCGCTATCACTTTTAGGGCCGTATAATGGCAGCCTGTCCTTCGGTAGCAAAGGCGAAGGGCCGGCTTTTCGAATTCAGACCCGGCTTCCCGATACTCACCGCAGAAGAACCCTCAATGCGGTAGCGTAAGACACGACCGCTCATCAAAAGATCCACCACCGCCCGGCCGACCTTCATGTAGTTCAGCTCGAGGGGAATGTAGATGATCTTCTCGTCTCCCTCGCCAATGCGGTAGCTCCGTCCGGTTTCACCGGAAAGCCACTTCTCGCCTTCCACGAAGAAGGAAAAGTCGAGACTCCCCAGGGAAAGGCCGAGTGTATTAGGATTCGTTACCTTTATGCCGAACTCGAGGAATATTCTAGAAAGGCCGAATTTGGTGATGATCACGTCTTGTATGCCGACTTGCGGCAGCTTGGGCAGGGGAAGCATGCCGTCATTACTTTTCGAGAGTCTCATTTTTCCCCGGCTGAGGGGAAGCTGCACCTCTAAGCCCAGATCGAGGCGGTACGGTACCTCGTTTTTCCCCTTCACCTTCTTCATGGTGTCCCTGAGCTCTTCGAAGGTAAAGGTGACGGGAATATGGACTGCCGAATTTCCCTTAGCGGCGATCTCCATTCCCTCGTCTCTTCGGCCGGAAACGAAGGAAGATCCGTCGAGGAGGAAGTCATAGTCGAAGCCGGCGAGGGAGATCCCGACGGGATAGGGGTTGTGAATGGAAACGGTAAAAAGCAGATCGATGTCGCGGAAGGAGATTGACTCTATCTCCATCTTTTCAATCTTCGCCTCCGGTTCGCCTGCAAAGGGATCGAGCGCATCCTGAGAGGCGCAGGAGAGGATGCTCGCTGAGAGTACGGCGATAAGAGCGAAGAGCCCGAAGGTGGGGGGAATCTTCATGGATGCCTCCTTCTTTTTATTTGATCTCTTAAGAAATACTAACTATAGTGTAAAGTGCAGGAAAATACAAACTACCTTTTTGGGAGCCGTCCATGCTGGGAAAAACCCGAATCACCGTTCTCGTAATTATTGTTGCGCTGGCTCTCGCGGCCGTTCTCGTACTCTTTACCCTCGCTTCGCAGCGAAAAGATGCCTATGATGAGGTTATTACCGAATTGAGAGAAATAGAAGGGAGTGCGTATCGAACGAATGCACGGCTTCTTGAACTCCTGTCGACGAACGACTTAGGAGAGGCATACGAGGAGTTTTCCCAATCCTATCGAGATACCCTGAAGGGCTTGGAGCTGCTGCTCTCCTCCGATCTTGCAGCTTCTGCGGAAGAAGAGGCGGCGGGATTGTCCCCGCGCATTGATGCTCTCGAAGAGTTGATGGACGACGGGGGAAGTTCTTTCGAAGAGCTGGAAGCTTCCATTGAGAACATTCTGCGGCGCTACTCCGGGACGGTACCTGGTTTGGTAGAGGGGTCCTACCGGTTCAACGACGGATTATTTCAAAAGTCCATCAGGAACCTGGAGGATATTTCTCATACCCTCGTAAAAACGCTTGCCGGAAATCTGGCGGAGATGGCGGCGGAAACGGAGATTATCGCCGAGAAGGCGCAAAAAGAGCTGGAGATGCCGGCCTATATCGCGGCAGCGGCGGCGCTGCTCGTAGTAATCCTCCTCGCCCTTTCCCTGATTCGCACGTCGAAAAGACAGATGGAGAGGCTCGAGGCCGAGGCCGACAGAATAGCATCGGGCGATTTGAGGAGAAGCAGCGAGCCGGCCGGCAGTGGAGAAGCGGGCCTCCTTGCCGCCGTTTTACGTGATGTGTCCGCAGAGCTGTATTCGGCGGTTGGAAGAATCAAAGAGCTGTCGATAAAGAGCGGCGTGCTGGAAGAAGATCTGACCGATGCGACCAACGAGTCCGCCTCCGCCGTGTCCGATATGGGTTCCCGTGTTCGCTCAATTACCGAGAGAATCGGGGTGCTCGTTACCCATCTCGGCACCAGCAAGAGTTCACTCGAAGGCATCTCACGGAGCGTGAACGATCTTGCCGGACGGATAGAGAGCCAGGCATCGGCGGTGACCGAAAGCTCCTCGGCGATCGAGGAGATGACCGCCTCCATCCAAAACGTGGCCGGCATCTCGAAGAAGAGGAGAGAGGTTTCCGAAGAGTTGGTGAAATTTACCGGAGAGGCCGGAGAGAAGGTGCGGGAGACCGATGTTCTTATACAACAAAACTCGCAGGACACCGAGGAGATTCTCAAGATCATCGCCATCATCAACAATATCGCCGGCCAGACCAATCTTCTCTCGATGAATGCGGCAATAGAAGCGGCCCACGCCGGCGATGCAGGCAGAGGTTTCGCCGTGGTTGCCGAAGAGATACGGGGCCTGGCGGAAAATTCGAACCGGAACGCGAAAAAGATCAAACAGACCATCAATACGCTGACCGAACGGATTCGAACGGTCCACGAGGTGAGCAATGCGAGTATAGAGGCCTTCAAGAGGATCGAGGAGGAGACGAGAGAGTCGAGCGCCGCCATGGACGAGATCAGCTCGAGCATGGAAGAGCTGTCGATGGGGAGCCATGAGATAATGGAGGCGGTCAATTCTCTTGCCGGTACCACCGACGAGATCCGCGAGGAAGCCGAACGAATTCAGGAAACCACGGGCAGCGTCAATTCCTCAATAGAGGAGGTCCGGCAGATCGGAGAAGAGGTCAACGCGGGCATCCGGGAGATTGATGCAGGAACCGCGGAGGTCTCCGAATCTATGAAGCAGGTAACGGAGCTCCACGTGAAGAACAGCGAAGCAATCATCGCCCTCGACGATGCGCTGAATTTCTTCAGTACCGAAGAAGCCGCGGCGGAAGAAGCAGAAGAGTAGATTCACCGCCTGCGGCGGCCGTTGAAGCGGTAGGATATGCAGAGGTTGAGATTCTGCAGGTCCGAGATATAGCCGGTTTCTCCGATCATCATTGCCGGTTCGATGAAGAGGGCCATGCTGGTCTTTACGCCCCAGTTTTCGTTGAAAAGGTAGGAGATAAAGGGGCGGATCGTTATAATCTGCCGCAACAGAGAGTCCCGCTCTCCCGCGTTCAGAATCTCATCATTGTAGTAGAGCACTAAATCGTCCCTCGCCTCGAAAAAGACCATGCCCGCATTGTAGCCGAAAAAGAAACCGCCGGAGAGACGGCCGAGGGTACGGTAGGTATAGCCTATTCCCGGCAGTACAAGAGTGGCGATGCTTTCTCCGTCCACATTGTCGGTGCCGACGACGCCGCCGAAATAGAACATGTCGCTGTAGGCAAAGAGCAGGTTCGCCGTAAGACCGTGGTTCCGGGCGGGAAACCAGGAAAACTCGGCGACATAGTGGGTGGGGGCTGCCCACTGGATGGAATTGCCCTCGTCACCATAGAGGGTCTTTGAGGCGATTCCTATCCAGAGTCCCGCTTCGAAGCGGCTTGCCGTCCGCTCCTCGAAGAGAATTTCGTCGAGGTCCTCTTTGGTCTCCTCGTCCGTTTCTACTGAAGCGATCTGCACCTCCGGTTCGACCCGGCCGAGCAGAGGAGTGAAGCGGGCCGCCGCCTCTTCGAGGGCAGCGGAATATGCCTCGTGCGAGGGGGGCAGGGTGAGCTTTGTCTCGTAGACCGCGGCTTCTTCGGAAGCGCTTACGAGGCGAAAGAGAAGATGAACGCTGCGGCCGCCGGCGGCGTCGGGTCCGGCAGGGGTAAATCGTGTCTCAATTCGGCTGTGGGCTTTCTGCCGATCTTCCACCCGTACCAGCGCCTGCCTGCTGGTAATCAGCTGATAGAGGAGCTGCGGTGCCCGGCGATAGAGGGAAGGGAGTGCTTCGTTCTCAGGCTCGAGTAGCTCGACGGATACCGGTTCAATAAAGACCCTTCTGAGAACGAGTTTTCCTGCCTCCTGTGCAAAAAGAGGAAGGGAGGGGAGGAGGAGAAGGGTACATAGAATCGGCAGTAGAAAGGCGCTTTTTCGCATCATTTGAACCCTATCCCAGAAGCGATGTAGAGTTTTCCCTTGAGGGGAAGAACCGCTGTACCCGCTGCGCTGCCGTAACGAAAATTGACGATGTCGAAGAGCATTCCTATCTCCATGAAAACCGGTCTTCTTCCGGTCTTGTCGAAGAAGATGTAGCGGTAGCCCATGTCGATGTTGAGCCCGCCGTACCAGAGGGGGCCGAAGCGGTAGTCCTCCACGTCGGTAAAAGAGAAGGAGGGTAAGAAGCCTGTCAGGAGGAGGGGCTTGAAATAGACATCCGATTTTTCGCTGCGGAAATCGAATTCGGGACCAAAGAGAAGGGTGTAGAGAAGAGTGCCTTTCAATTCATCGTCGCCGTCGGATTCGTCGGTATAGATCGACTGCTGCAGCAGTTCTATACCGGCGGTGAGGGAGAGGTTCCTGTTGACCACACGGCTGTAGGTGAGGTGATAGACCGAAAAGATCGTGGGCTGGCGCAGTTCCCAGCTACTGTCCGCTGCATATTCGTGTGAGTCGCCCATTCCGCCGAGGCCGATCCCGGCGGAGAGGAGGTTCTTCCACTCGAGCCGTTCATCGACCATCCTGCGCCGGTAGATGCTCTTCTCATAGGCGAGCATCTTCTCGCTCGTCCCCTCCTCACGTTCTATGATGGGTTCCCCCGCTTCGGGCAGGACCCTGCTCACCTCTTCGGCGAAGGATACGGAAAGACTGTCTATCGAATCGAAGACGGCGATTCCCGCTTCGCTCCGGAAGATGTCGGCGTACTTTATCCTCTTGGATTTCGTCTCGTAGAGGCTTGCCGTGAGGAAGATGGACTCGTCCCGCAGATCGTAGGTGCCAGCTACCACCAGATCGGCACCCGCCTCTTCGGCGGCGGTGAAATCGGGCTGGGCTTCACTGCCGGTTTCAGGGCCTGCCGCAGGGGAAGAGCCCGGGAAGGAGACGATATTGAGCCGGGGATCGGCGGCGAAGTTGAGTTCGATGGTCCCGGCAAAGAGAGAGCCGTAGAGGTTCTCCGCCTCCGGATCGAAGGGGGTGATTGGGTAGACCATCACGTCGAAGCCGCCGTTTTCTCCGCCGGCGGCTGCACCCTCTTCGAGGGCCTGCAGTTCGGGCTCGATGGTTTGGTCCTCATCGATGGAAATTATCCGCTTGTAGCTTTCGAAGCCCTCCTTCTTCAGTTCTACCAGATATTTCCCTTCGGTCAGTTCGACGCTGCGCGGGGTCTTTCCCCAGAGCATGCCGTCTATCAGCAGCTCGGCTCCCTTCGGCTGCGGCGCGAATTCGACCTGAAAGTGTCGTCCCGAGAGATAATTCTTCGGACGGTAGGGGCCGAAACCGGTGTACTCTTTGCCGAGCCACTGCTCGAAGCCGACGTAGGAGGTGAGGCCCCGGACCGCCCGGCGGCGGTCGTCGGCGCCCGCCGAAGCGGAAAGGATCATGCCTTGCGGGACTTCAGCTAAGAGATGAGGGCAGAGAACCACCGCATTGTGCGGGACGTTGAAACGTTCGCCGGCAGTGCTTTCTCCGTCTCTTCTCAGCGAGTAGGTGCCGGGGGCTGCAGTCATGAGAAAAAGCCCCTCGCGGTTGAAGGACACGGGTACCGAATCGCCGTCTGGAGTGGCGAGGAAGAAGCGGCCCGGTGTCTGTGAAGGCGGGCTGCTTTGCGGCCGATAGCCGGCGTCCTCGAGGATCACGATAAGGGAGCTATTCTCTTCCTTAGGAGAGGGGACGGTGCCGCAGCCGGTGACGATGAAATACCCGCCGATAAAAAGGGGAATAAGAAGGGTGATCTTCAGGGCACGCCGCATGACTCGGTCCTCTCTCTACCGTTTTCAGGGTACGCCCCTATCGGAGAGCTGTCAATGAAAAAAAATCGGCGAAACACAAAGACGGTGCCTGCGCGGCGTAATATACCTTGTTTTTCTTGAAAAAAGAGGTATACTTTACTCTATGAAGAATATGCTAGCAGCCGCAGTGATTGCGGTATATTTCTGTGCTCCGGCAATGAACGGGACGCTTTTCGGCCAATCGGCAGAAGCGATGGACGATATCCTGGAAGCTGAGCACATTTCCTTTGGGCAGGCTTCCTACCTCCTTCTCGTTGCGCGCGAAGAGCTGGATGCGGATGCGGATTTTTCGACTGCCGCCGACCTGATGACCGAGCGGCTGCCTTCGGCCGTCGGCCGGGGTTATGCGGACGGTATGAGTCTCGGCGGGTTCTCCTACCTCCTGATGGAGTTCTACGGCAGGCCCGGCGGGCTGATGTACGGGTTCTTTCCCGGTCCCCGCTACGCGGTGCGGCAGCTCGCCTTCGACGAGGTTATTCAGGGCAGGGCCTATCCGAATACACCGCTTTCCGGCGAAAGAGCGCTGCGCATCCTCGAGCGCTTCCTCTACCTCTTCGAAAGCGAAGACGGGGGAGGTGAGGCATGAATAGCCGTACGAATTTCCTGCGGACCGTCGGCCTGAGCCTCGGCTTCGTGCTGTGTATGCTGGTATCGATAGGCAGCGCTTCGGCCTTCCAATGGGACTGGGGAGGGGCATTTGCCGATACCACCGGATATGGGAGTACCGGCGACGGGGACTTCACCCAGGAGAACCGGCTTACCCTTTGGGCCGTAGGGGAGCAGGAGTTCGGCCTTTCGAATCTTTCCTTTGCCGCACAGGGATACTATCTCTTTACCGACGAGAGGCCCTACCTCTTCGATATCGACGCCCTCAGTCTAACGGGAAGATTTCCCGGCCTCCTCGGCAGCTCCTCCGTCCTCGAAACGAGCGCCGGACGGTTCCCGTTCTCCGATCCCACCGGCTACATTCTCAACCACAATGCCGACGGGGCAAGTATAAAGCTGCTGTTTCCGCGGATACGGATCCGCACCGATGCCGCCTATACCGGGCTGCTCCTCAATCCTTCCAGCGATATACGGATCTCTTCGGACGATTTCAGCGAGAAGTCCAATGAGGAGGACAACGTCTTCGGTCCAAAGCGCCTCTTCACCCAGGGTCAGTTATCCTTTATCGATCTGGGAAGACTGAATCGCTGGGTTTTCTACGGGCTGGCCCAATTCGACCTGAGAGACCCGGATGAGGCGAACGAGACGGTAAACAGCCAGTACTGGGGCACCCTGATGTCCTTAAAATTCGGCAGAAATTTCTACTACGACGGCTTTCTCACCGTGGGTACTTCTCAGATCGACGCCGTTGAGGAGTCGGATAAACTGTCTCTCTTAACCGGCTTCAACTCCCGTTACCTCAGGGAGGATTGGCTGGCATCGAGTTTCACCCTCTACGGTCTTCTCGCCACACCCGACGCGCCGGTGGAAGACATGGACATCGGTTTCGACATGCCCTTCGGTCTCATGAAGCTTCGGCCGATGAATAAGCCCTCCCTCGGCCTCGTGGTCGATCCCACCCTCGATTCGCTCCTGCACGCCGGTTTCAGTTACTCGCTTCGTCCCTTCTTGAACGGCGGGTCACAGATGATGGGCCGGTTTCAGCCCAAGGCGGGCGCCCGGGCGTACTTTAAGGTGTATAAATGGAATGCCGATTGGATGGCCCTGGACCAGGATACGAACTCCTGGTTTCTGGGGACCGAATACGATATAGGTTTTACCTGGCGGATACTTTCAGATTTGTCGACGGGGCTCACCACCGCATTTTTTGTTCCGGGAAGCGCCTGGTCGAAGGACGACGATCCCCGCTACATGCTGCGCTTCGAATTGTCCGCGAGTTTCTAAAAAAAGGAGGATGATTATGCGAATGAATCGCTTTATTCCGATTATGGTGCTGCTGCTTTATATCGGCACCGGTCTCTTTGCCGCCGACGGAGTATTCCGTTCGGTAAGCGGCAAGGTCGAATACCGCAATCCAGGCGGCTCGTGGCAGCGGGCTTCGGTGGGAGCGGATATTTCCAAGGGGACCGAGATTTCTACCGGCTTCAACTCGGAGGCTCGTCTGGAAATTGCCTCTGCCACCCTCGTGGTAAAGGCCCTCACGAGAATGAGTCTTGAGGATTTGGTGAAGAAGGAGGGCGTCGTGTCCACCAATCTCCGTCTCAAGGTGGGCAGAGTCCGGGCGGAGGTAAAGAGCACCGAGGGCCTGCGCAACGACTTCAAGCTGCGCAGTCCCCTCTCCACCGCCGCGGTAAAGGGTACCTCCTTCGAGTACGACGGGCTAAGTGTAAAGGTTTTTAATGGAAAAGTGCTGTTTTCCGACGTCAACAACATCGGCGGGATGGTATCCGGCGGCGAGAGCGGAAGCGCCCCCGGCGGCCGGTCTCCGGTCCTCGGTTCTGCGTGGCGCAGAAAGGCAATGATGGTGTATCTCAGCACCCTGCCCCAGCTCTATGAGTCGGGTGATCTCATAATCCCGATCGAGGGGCTCGGTTCGCTCGACGAACTGGAGTACGGCAGCTTCGGCGGGACCGTTACGGTTAATTAAGGGAGGCGAAGATGATGAAAAATACAAAGACAATACGATTGCTTTTTCGAGGGGCCCTCGTGCTGGGTGTGACCGCGGCGGCTCTTTTACTCGGCTCCTGTTTCGCGCCGATTTCCCAGACCGACGAGGGGGTCTCCTTCGATGTGTCTATGGGCAGCAAGGCTGCGGGGGAAACCCGGGTCCTTGCCGGCTTCGTCGCCCATTCGGAGTTCGAAGAGACGATGAAGGATATTACCCAGTTGATGGCGGCTACCGATGCGGGAGACTTCCCGGATTTTGATGACGAGCTGGAGGAGCAACTCATAGATTTAGCCCTCGGCGCGACGGTGAAGTTCAGCGGTAATCCCTTCTTTGCCGTGGAAGTGCCGTACAACACGGGAAGCCACAGCGCAGGCTTCGAGGTGAACGGCATCCCGGCGGGCCAGAGCTACCTTCTTTTGATGGGGGGCTTCGACACGATGGACCACGTGAAGCAGTTCTTCGGCCTTATGGATGAGGACGGGACGTATGACGAGGACAATATTCCCTATTCGAATATTTTTTATGTGTATGGTACAGAGGATGGTTCAAACAGAATAACTGTTCCATTTTCCGTCCCCGGCTACAGCTTTCCTGCAGGTTTCGTCATCGACGATTCTTTGAACGACGTATACAGCGGCGCTGGATGGTACTATCTTGATGAATGGTCTTTCCCCGTCCTCGCCGGTGAAGCCTCAATCCTCGCCAAAGCCAACTTTCCCTTCGAGGTAAAGGCTGGGAAGAAAACAACGGTCAATGTGCAGCTTACCGGAGCTGCCTCAGGCTGGTAAATAGTTCGGCTTATTCTATCGACGGCCTCCTGATACGGGGGCCGTTTTTAATTAATCCACAGAAAAAGCACCTCGCCCCGGCAGTTTCCGAAAAGAAGTAATTTCACTGTACGGGCTGAAAATCAAGTACCCATCAGCGCCGCAAAACGGCAGCGAGGTACCAGCGGATTGTCTTGTCGAGGGCATCGTCGAAGGACCATTTTGGCCTCCAGCCGAGCTCGCCGTGCAGCTTTTCTCCGTTCATTGCATAGCGAAAATCGTGGCCCGGACGGTCCTGGCTATGCTGCACAAGCTTTTCACTTGTGCCTGCGGGCCTTTCGAGCAGCGCATCCAGCTTTCCGCAGATGGTCTTTACCAGCTCTATATTGCGCCGTTCCGTTGTGCCGGCCACGTTGTAGCTCTGGCCTGTTCTGCCGTGCAGCAGAACCTTACAGATGGCCTTTGCGTGGTCCTCGACGTAGATCCAGCTCCTCAGCTGTTTCCCCGAGCCGTAGAGGGGGACCGGTTTTTCTTCGACTATACCTTGGATCGTCTTTGGAATGAGCTTGTCGGCGTGCTGGCGGGGTCCGAATGTGTTGGCTCCGTGGGAAATGAGTACCGGCAGTCCGTAGGTGCGGGCGTAGGAGCGGACAAAGTGGTCGGCAGACGCCTTCGAAGCGGAGTAGGGATTATTCGGACGGTAAGCAGAATCTTCGCTAAAGGGCTGACCCTGCCCGGAGGAACCGAAGACCTCGTCGCTGGATATGTGATAGAAAATTGGCGAGCCTCTCTTGTGTTTCCAGGCATTCCTGGCGGCTTCCAGGAGTCTGACCGTTCCCTCCACATTGGTCCGAACGAAGCGGAGAGGATCTTCTATGGAGTCGTCTACATGCGTTTCGGCTGCAAGGTGAACGACCGCTTCTATGCCGTGCTGCGAAAAGAGCCGGTCGAGGAGGCCGGTATCCCGCACATCGCCTTTCACGAAGCGGTGGTTTTTTCGGGCCTTAAGTTCTTCGAGGTGAGAGAGACTTCCCGCGGAAGTTAGCGCATCGAGGTTGATGAGCGGCACCGCCGGAAGGCGTTCACTCAACAGGGCGGCTAGGTGAGAGCCGATAAAACCCGCTCCACCGGTGATGAGGACGGCTCCGGAAAACTTTCTTTTTTGCATCAGATCCAGTATACAGAGACGGCGGAGAAAAATCTATTTGTCTGTGAAGCGCCGCAGTCGTATAATGAGGAATCGTGGAATATACACAAAAAGAGCGCGAAGCCGTTTCCCGCCTGCATCAGCTGCTGAGAGAGCTTTCTCCGGACCTAGAGAAAAGAGATGAAGCTTTTGTTCCGGGAGAGACGTGGATCACAACAGGCAAGGCCCTGTATGACGGGAGAGAGATCGGCGCCGTCCTCGATTCTCTGCTCGGCGGCTGGCTGGGTTTTTCGAAGGAAGCCGAATCTTTCGAAAAAGAGCTTGCAGAAGCGGCAGAAAGGCGGCACGCAGTCTTTGTGAACTCCGGCTCTTCGGCCAATCTCTTGGCCTTAGCCGGACTAAAGGACCTGCGGGAGCTAAAAGGAGGCGAAGTCATAGTGCCGGCCCTCGCTTTCCCCACCACGGTCAATCCGCTTGTGCAGCTGGGTTTTACCCCGGTCTTCTGCGACGTGGACGAGACCATGTGCCTTTCCGCGGCGGCGGTAAAGAAGGCGCTGAGCGCGAAGACGAGGGGACTAGTATACCTTCACGCCCTCGGTAATTCGGGAAATATCGACGAGATGGCAGGTCTTGCCGAAAGCCGCGGTCTCTTCCTATTCGAAGACTGCTGCGACGCCTTCGGCTCCCGCTTCGACGGGGCGCTCTGCGGGAGCTTCGGCGAAGCGGCGAGTCTCAGCTTCTACCCGTCCCATGGCCTCACAACGGGGGAGGGCGGAGCGGTCCTCTGCGACGACGATGAATTGGCCCGCATACTTCGCAGCCTGAGGGATTGGGGCCGGGCCTGCGGCTGTCCCTCTCATTTGGACAGCGTGGAAGGGCTCTGCGGCAGCCGGTTCGCACATCGGCTCGGCGGCATACCCTATGACCACCGGTATGTGTACGAGCGCATCGGCTACAATCTGAAACCGACGGAAGCTCAGGCGGCGATGGGGCGGGTGCAGCTTTCCCGGCTGACCGCTTTCAATGAGAGGAGGAGAGAAAATTTCATCCACTACCGCCGGGAGCTGCAGGACCTCGTGGAATATCTGCGGCTGCCGAGAGTCCTCCCGCAGGCCGAGCCGGTCTTTTTCGGCCTGCCGATCATTCTGCAAAACGAAGAGGGTGATCCAGGGCTGCGTGAACGGCTCGTCCGTTACCTCTACCGCCGCAAAATAGCGGTGAGGTATCCACTTGCGGGAGACTTGAGCCTGCAGCCGGCCTATCGTACGGTAAAATCTCAAGTGAGGGGTTCACTCGAAAAGAGCCGGAGATTCGCCGCAAACTGTCTCTGGCTCGGTATCCATCCCGGCATCAGCGGTGAAATGATCCGTTACACCGCAAAGACGCTGAGGGATTTTTTTGCCGGCGGCGGGTCCTCCTCTTCCCGGAGAGCTTAGAGATGCCTCACCTCTTCATTGTCGGGGTAATGCGCAGCGGGACGACCTTCCTTGCAAAGGTTTTGGACGAGCATCCGGAAATCTGTTTTTCAAAACCCATTGTTCCTGAGGCGAAATTTTTTCTCTATCCGGAAAACAGAGAGAAGGGAGCCGATTACTACCGGAGAAGCCTCTTCCCCTTCCGCGGCGAAGGAAAGAAGGAAGGAGCCCTTCCCCCCGCAGCGAAGGTATTGGGAGAGAAGACGGTCCACTATTTTGAGCGGACCGATGCGCTGGAGGCGATTGCCCGCATATTCCCCGACGCCCTAATAATTATCGTTTTTCGCGAGCCGGTCGAACGGGCGTTTTCGAACTATCGATTCAGCATTGCCAACGGTCTGGAGACACGCTCTATCGAAGAGGTCTTTCTGAAAAATACTCCCCCTCCTAAGAGGCCAAAAGACATGCATATTTCTCCCTTCGCCTATGTCGAGAGGGGAGAGTACGCCGAAGCTCTTCGCCGGGTATTTTCTCTCTTTCCGAGAAGGCATGTCCTCCCGCTCATCTCGGAACGGCTGTGGGGCCGTCGGGATGAGCTGCAAAAAGTATTCCGCTTCCTCGATGTCGATGAACGGTTCACGCCAAAGGGCCTGCAGGAAAGGGTATTCTCGACTAATTCGCAAACCGGCCCCTCCGACGACAGGGTGCGGCAGGAGTGTATCGATTCACTCGCTGCACATTATCGGCCCTGTAATCGGGAGCTCGAGCAGCTGCTCGGTTTTGAGATTCCGGAGTGGAAAAGATGAAGGGATTAGTTCGGAAGATTAAGCAGAATATCAACGAGCTGATCGGCGCCGTTCTCCTCGAATGAGAAATCTGCGGCCTCGTCGAGCCTTGCCTGCTGGTCACAATGCAGAACCGGCACCGGCACGAAAACGGCCTCTTTGTTGAAGTAGCGGGCCTCCCAGTAAAAGTTGTAGGTGGCAGAGCACACCATGTAATCAATGGCATTATAGTAGTCGGCGATGGGGAAAATGCCACCGCCGTCCATGTTGGTCGAATACACGACATTGTACATTTCTTCGAGGTAGGAATACAGCTCTTTGAACTTTTTGAGGAAGCCTGGAGCGTAATTGACTCCGATAAAGCAGATCGGTTTTTTCTGATCGTAGTGTTTCATACATTTGATAAGAGCTTCCCGCGCCTCGCTTTCAGGGAGGATTTCATCATGGGTTCTGACGATTAGTGGATTTATTTCTGTATGCGCGAAGGGAAAGTGAAATGGTTCGCTAGTAAGTACCGCATCGTACAATTGAGGTTGGAATTTACGGTAAGCATTGTTCTCGATATAAAAGAAATCTTCATTGACCCTGCTGGTGATGAACACGACTTTTCCCGGAATTCTGTCCCGCAGGTCCTGCACGCTCATCCACATTCTGTCGACAATCGTAATATCGGGGGATAATTTACGCAGTACCGAAAGTAGCGGCGAATCGTCTGAGCCGGGAATTTCGGGCGGCACGTGTTGGTGAGATATTCCTGTTCGGTCCAGCACACGCGACTGTTTCTCCGGCGCGCTGTGAATTATCTTGAAAGAAAAATCACTCAGCCCCCTGCGGTGAAAGGCATTGTAAAGAGCGATGCCGTGCACCAGCCTGCCTAGTCCGGAAATGCCGGATGTGTAATAGACTATCTTCATGAGATTCTTCTCATTGCCGATATTCCTCGTTCTTTTAATCTCCGAGCCGCTTCTGCTACATAGCCTGAACGGCGGCTTAGAGAAGTTTGAGGACACAGCTGTATTAAAAGCACCTACAGCGATGACTATCGATAATAGGGAAGCTGCATACCGATTTCAATTTACTGGTTTGATGCTCCTAACAATAGAAATGAAAAATGTCGTAGCCGCTGGGGGTCTCATCCTTCGGCATATATGTTTCCCAATCGTCACCATCTAAGTTGGAAAAGCCGACTATCCTGTTG
The DNA here is from genome assembly GCA_964594775.1 of uncultured Spirochaetaceae bacterium. Taxonomy (GTDB): domain Bacteria; phylum Spirochaetota; class Spirochaetia; order DSM-16054; family Sediminispirochaetaceae; genus CAYFVU01. The sequence continues at coordinate 7,585 of CAZQNO010000020.1, read as the reverse complement.
CTGTCTTCGTATGAACTTGAATCGTCGATGATGAAGATTTTCTTTGATGTTGTTGCGAGAAATCTACTGGGACCGAAAAAACCTCCTATCTGAAGTGGATCGCTGGTGAAAACGCCGAAATGGTCAAGCAGGTTAAGGTCGGTGTCGAATTTGAGGATCTTATACCCGTCGGCGCCGTCGTTGTTTGAAACATAGAGATATCCTGCTTTGTACACGATATCCGGATTGTAATAATCGTCTCCGCCGAACTGAAGGTGATTCGAGTAAGAGTCTACGATACGATTTCCTGCGCTTTTATTTGGATCGTACTTGTAAAGAGTTCCCGTACCAGAAACTTCAGCAGTAAAATAGACATACCCGTTTCTGTCAACTTCAATTCCAAATCGTCCAAGAGCGGCGCCTGATATGGCCGCTTCCTCATTTAGCGGATCAAAAACTTCGAGAGGACCAACAGAGGAGGGACTCACCGATCTTCTTCCCAGCAGACTGTTGCCGTCCCAATAAAAGAAATACACATATCCGTTTGCTCGGTCTATTGCGAGAGAATATACGGTATTACCGGTACCGGCGGGGTAGTTAACGAAATTTATCCCGCTTATATCGTCTATTCTGTCGATTCCGCTATAGGTAGCAATCCAAATTCTCCCTTGATTATCGATTTCGATATCCCAGGGGTTAGAAGACGGCGAATAAGTACCGTCAAAGACATAGGTTTCAAAATCACCCACATCTGCCTCTAGTTCAGAACCTTGAAGGTCTTTCAATTGGACAACCGAATCCGATTTTCCATATTGATCCGGCACAAGTATCTTCGTCTCATACGGTCCCATGACAAAATCAAGATCAAGAGTTTCCCCCATTACCAAATCCGCGTATTTCGCCTCTCCGTAGGAGATGACGGCCCCGGCGCCGACCGAGCTCTTTGCCGCCTCCACGTCGAAGAGGACATTCTCCGCTTCGGGCAGGGGGATGACGATCCTCTCTGTGGAAGGGGAGAAAGATTCCTGTTGGCTGATTCCCGGGCCGGTGACCGTGACGGTAACGCTGTCCACCTCGCTGGAAAGACCCTTAAAACTAATATTCGGATTGACCTCCCCGCTTGCTCTCGGCTCGACGCTGCAGGAGAGGGAGCCTACGGCAAAGACGCTCACCGTAACAAATAGGAGAAGTCCCCACAGGGGGACGGATTCCTTCCATTTCGCTGAATTCTCAGAATGATTTTTTTCACTTCTCATTTTATCCCCCTCAATCCCACTGCAGATTTAAAACCACCAGCGCATAGTCGCTGACTGTCTGCCCCACTTGGACGATGCCTCCCCCACCGGAGGTGCTCGATTCAACCTCAAACTGCTGCGTGATGGTCTCATCACCGCCGGTCGGCTGACTGTAGCCGTCGGTGCCGCCCTCTTCACCCTGAAAGATCGGGCGGCCCTGGCCGATGTTGTTGCCCAAGACCACGGTGCCCTCCTCGACCCAGAGACTGTAGCCGTCGTATTCGAATACCGTCCCGCGGACGGCGGCGGTGGAAATGGGGCTGCGGAGGCGGAAGTTGTTTCTCAATCCTTCAGTGGACCGAACATCCGCCTTTACTTTTCCCACTTTGAGGTGGAGTTTTGTATCAAGCACGCCTTCGCGTTCGACCAGTTCCTCCAGCTCCATCCGCGTGAGGGCCTTTACCTCCAGTACAGACTCGCCGATGTTGATGAGGGCCTTCGAGTTAAAGCCCGTGGAGATGGTGGTGCCGCCGTCGATGTTCATCCCCTGCCGGGCCGTCTGCCAGCCGCCGCCGGGACTCTTGAGCTCAACCTTTCCCGCGGTGGATTGGACCACCGCGCTTATGCCGAAGAGCGGGCCTGCTGCAATGAGGAACAGAAGCAAGAACGCAGCAATCTGTATTATAAACCAATTAGTGTAACTGTTGTTTTTGGACATTTAGGCCTCCCCTTAGAAACTGAACGACAATTCGAGTCTTCCGGCTCCCTGAATAGAATCAATGGAAGAATCCATTGCGCTGTCGGCTTCGTGGTTATTAGGTAAGAAAAATCCGAAGCCGAAAAGCAGACCGAGATCGGAAGTAATTCTCATTCGATGTACGAGATCGAACTCCGTACCCAAGTAATTTTCTTCAGAAGAAGGGGTAACTCCTCCCTCGGAAATTGCGCCGCCGCTGTTTCTAAAGAACGAAAAAACGTTTAACTCGACCTGAAGATTCTCTTGAAAGGTAATACCGGTGTCTGAAAGCGGCCTCATAGCCAAAGATAACCCAAGAACGCTGATATTTCCAATTTTAGGAGAAAAAACGAGGCCGAATTCCGGAGCCGAAGAGAGGGCGATGAAGTGGCGGGAGCTCCCGTCTCCGGTATAGCCGCCGTAAAAACCGCCCTGGTCGTTATCGCCGGATGAGTAGAGTCCGGAAAGTTCGACCCGGCTGTAGTAGAAGTCCTTGTTGTAATAGCGAAGGGCGCCGCCGAAGAGAAAGGCCAGCGTGTCGTACTGACCCTGCCCGAGGTTGAGGTAGAAGAAGAGGTTCTGGTAGAGAGAGGGGGCGAGCCCGCCGCGCAGCCCGAAACCGATGTGTTCGGTGTGGATACGGCCGTCTTCAGCAGCCAAATCCTCCTCATTCTGCAGGTCCTGCTGGGCCACCACGTTAAGAATGAGCTCCTGTTCGTACAGGAGAGCGGGGAAGCTCATTTTAAAAGTCTCGATGAGCTTTGGAGAGGCCAGGCCATAGCCGCTTTCGGGGGCATCGGCCTGAACGAGGAGGTCGCTCTGGGTGACGAGAATCGTCGAGCTGGGTACGAAGGTGAGGCCGGTATATCCCGCTCCTCCCTCGAGGGAGAATGAGGGATGCTCGAAGCCCACGAGAAAGCCGTCGAGGCGGTGATTGAGCACGTAACCGGTGAATTCCTTGAAGAGGACTCTTCCGGCAGAGTAGCGCAGGAGGGCGGGTCTGTTTTCGCCGGCACCTCCTCCTCCGAGAAGTCTCATTCCTCCGGCGTAGAGGCTGTCTATGTCGGCAAAGAAGGGCCGGCCCTCGTTATAGCCGTAACTGCCCCGTCCATAGATACCGAAACCTTCGGAGTAACGGGCGTCGAACCAGAGGCCGACCTTTAGCTCCTGGTCGAAGGCGGTTTGCGGGCTGCTCTCTATCTCGCTTGCGCTGTCGATGAAGCCGCCCCAGTCTAAGACGGCGCTCGATTCGGCGCTGTCTGCCGCAGTTGTATCCCCGGCCTGGGCCCACACGGTAAGGGCCGGCAATGAAAACAATAGAAAGAGAAAAATACTCATTCGTTTCATGACCTGCCCTCCTTCCACTCCATGGCCCTGCCGAGAATGTGTACCGCCGAGGAGCCGGAAAGAGTCCTTCCGGCTGCCGAGCTTCCCGGCACGAAGCCGAGATGCTTGAGCTCCCGAGCGGCGTAGCGGGGCCCGGGAAAGGCCTTGTACATGATTCCGCCTTCGATGTCGAGGGCCCGCATAAGCAGGTAAGAGAATTCGCCGAGGCTGATGGGCTCTTCGGGGTCCTTCGGTTCTATGCCCCATCTCATGGCGGGAACGGCGGCAATTGCCGCCGTCTCGCCGGCATCTTCTTCCAGATCGCCGGAGGCGGTAAAGATGAGATAGACCGCAGGACCGTAAGAGGCGGCCTCCTCCTCTAAGAGCCGGTCGATCAATTCATTCGATTGTGCGCTCAGGCCCGCCGCAGCGGCGAGGAGAAAGACGAGAAAGAACACGAGTACCGCAGCGGTGCGGCAGGATTTCTGCAGTTTTTTCATAGACACCTCCAATCCACCTCTAATCATCCAGAAACATTACAAAAATAATAAACATTATGAACTGCCGATGCAAGGGTGCCGGGAGAAATGAAAAAGATATACAAAACCCTGCAAGGCCATTATACTGGGAGCAGGGCCGATTAGGCAACAAAAAAACTATTGGAGGGCCGCATGCGAGGAAAATCTCTTTTTCTTCTGCTCATTCCGGTAATAATGGCGGGGCTCTTTTCCGCCTTGAGTGTTCTTCCCTTCTACCAGACCTTCGAAAACCGGGTCTACGACCTCTTTCTTTCTATTAAACCGGAGATCGAAGAGGATGAACGGCTTCTTCTCCTCGACGTGGACGATCTGGCCATATCCGAAGTCGGTGTCTGGCCCTGGAGCCGGGACATCATGGCCAACGGTCTTCTTCTGCTGCGGGAATTTGACGCCCGCTACGTTGTCTTCGATATCGAATATACCGAAGAAAGCCCCCTGGGCGTGAATTCGGAAGTTCTGCGCGACGAGATACCGGAGCTCTTTCAGCAGGAGTTTCACGCGGTCAAAGAAAATATCGATGCCCTCTTCCAGGCCATAGCGGCAGGGCAGATACCGATAGAGGAAGCCTCCGGCTACATCGACGACCTCCGCGGTCTTACCGACCAGTCCCGGGAGATTCTTTTAGCGAAGGTACGGGACATCGCCCGTGACAACGATACCTATTTTGGAAAAATGGCCACGCTCAACGACAGAGCTTTTTTTACCGTCGCGATGATTCCCGAGAAGGACGAAGCCGTTCCGGAATCACTGATAGAGTATGCCCAGGAGAACATCGCCCGTAAAGAGGTGCGAAAGGAGGAGACCGGCATTCGCAAAGCCGACGGCATTCGGCCGGCGATTAGGCCGATCCTCGAGGGTTCAAGAGGGGCCGGCTTTCCCAACGTAATTGTCGACGGCGACGGGGTGCGGCGGCGGATCGAGCTTTTGGTGAAATACAAGGACAAGTACTACGCCCAGCTGGCCTTCTCGCCCTTTCTCCACTGGCTGGAGAAACCGGAAATTGTGGCCGAAGAGGGAAAGATTACGCTGAGAGGCGCCGTTCTGCCCGACGGAGAGAAGAAGGACCTCACCATCCCGCTCACCGAAGAGAACCACATCCTCATTCACTGGCCGGAAAAGGACTACGAGGAGAGTTTTCGCCATCTCAGCTACTACGAGCTGGTCTACAACCGGGAACTGGAGGAACGTCTCATCGACAATCTCACTACGATGGAGGATGCAGGCTATCTGGCCTATCATGAGGGCGATTTTGCCCCGATGGATGCCTACCGGTATGCAGAGGAAATCCGCCGGGACATCGTGGAGGGCGGAGATCCGCAGCAGATGAACGAGTACAGTGAGGTGCGCAGGGGCTTCTTCAGCGAACTCGGCGCCTTTCTCGACGGACCGGCACAGGACAGCATCAACAGCGAGATAGACTACATCCTCTCCTCCGGACAGATAGACGACGCCACCGCCGAGGCCTACCGAGCGGTAAAGGAAGAGGTGCCCGTTGTCTTCGATGCAACCCGGGACATCTACGAAAATATCAGCAAGTCCCGCGGCAGGCTGGAGAAAGAGGTAACCGGTTCTTTCATCATCATCGGTCATGTGGGAACCTCCACCACCGATATCGGCGTTACTCCCTTTTCTGAGGAGTACATGAATGTCGGCACCCATGCTTCGCTTATCAACACGATCATTCAGGAAGCCTTTCTCGACGAGTATCCGGAGTGGTATTCGATGATACTGGCGGTGATCGCCGCCCTCCTCGTGACCCTCCTTATTTGGCGGATGGCGCCCTCGCTGTCGATTCTCGTCGGCACCCTTTTCCTCTTCGTGATGCTTGGGGCAGATCTGGGGGCCTTTGTGACAACGGGGATTTACCTGCCGCCGGTGGTTCCCCTCTTTTCCGTCTTTTTTACCTTCATTGCCCTCACAGTGGTCAAGTTTCTGGAAACGGCAAAAGACCGGGCCTATATAAAAAACGCCTTCAGCCACTACCTCTCGACGGACGTCATCAACGATCTTCTCTCCGACCCGGACAAGCTGCGCCTCGGCGGTGAAAAAAAACATATCACCGCCCTCTTTACCGATGTCCGCGGTTTTTCCGCCATATCCGAGCAGCTCGATCCGTCGGCCCTGGTGAGCCTCCTCAATGAATACCTCACCGAGATGAGTGATCTCATCATGGCCCAGCGAGGCACTATCGACAAGTACGAGGGCGACGCCATAATTTCCTTCTTCGGCGCGCCGATAGACTTCGACGATCATGCCGAGCGGGCATGCCGAGCGGCGGTGCGGATGAAAAAGGCGGAGAGAGAATTGAACCGGCGCTTCAATGAAGAGAAGCTCTCACCTAAACCAATATTCACCCGTATCGGAATAAATACCGGTGAGATGGTCGTGGGCAACATGGGTACCGCCCAAAAGATGGATTACACGATCATGGGAAACTCGGTCAACCTCGCCGCGCGGCTCGAAGGAGTAAATAAACAGTACGGGACATGGGTCCTTGTGAGCGAAACAAGCTATCTTGAGGGGGGCTCGGATTTCGCCGTAAGACGGCTCGACAAGGTCAGAGTGGTGGGAATAACCGAGCCGGTCCGTCTCTACGAGCTGGTGGACGAAAAGAGGGAGATCCCTTCCCACATGGAGGAAGCGATAGAAATATTCGAAGAGGGACTGAAGCGCTTCGAGGAGTGGAAGTGGGCTGAGGCGAAGGGATTATTCCGTCAAGTACTGGACATCATTCCGCAGGACGGTCCGGCGGAGTTCTATATCGGCCGCTGCGACAAGTTCATCAAGAAGGCCCCGCCGGCGAACTGGGACGGGGTTTTTAATCTTACCTTGAAGTAGTGTGAAGATAGATCCGCGACGGCGGCCTTAACGGCCGCCTGGACAGTCGTCGGCGGCTAATCCGCCGCCTCCTTGACCCGGCCTACAATGCCCGATTCCAGCCTCACCTTTATTCCGTGAGGATGGAAGGCCGATTTGGTAAGGATGGTCTGGACGACTCCCTCGGTAAGGGCGCCGCTGCTCTGGTCTTTCTTCTGCACCACCGCGACCCTCAGGCCCGCTTGCAGCTGTTCTCTGTATCTTCCGTCCATAGCAGTTCCTTTACGGCAAAATCGGATAGCGTAACATCGTCCGTTGCGCTTGACGTGCAGCGGCTTTACGACGCAGGGCTTTCTCTTCCATCGGCTTAGAGTATATAGTAAGAGAATGAAGGAAGATATATCTCCCCTCGATGTTCCTGGAATAAAAAATCAGCTGTACATTTCCTCCCGGCCGGGCTTCGGCAGCCCCCATCCTTCCCGGGAAATAGAACCCTTTATCGAGCGTATCGCCGGCATGGGTATTAGCCGGGTGATGGTCTTGATGCCGGACTACGAACTCTACGACGCGTACGGTGCGAACCTATTGGATGCCTACCGGGAGGCGTCTCTCGAGGTCCTCCATTGCCCGATCCGAGATTTCGGTGTACCGGAGCAGATTCCCGGCTCCGGCGGCTACGATAAAACTATCCAGGATCTTCTCGAAGCTCTTGTGCAAGGACCGGTCCTGCTGCACTGCGCCGCCGGTCTCGGCAGAAGCGGCCTTACCGCCGCCTGTCTTCTCGTAAAGACAGGACTTTCTTCCGATGAGGCCATAGAACGGGTCCGCAGGGCCCGTCCCGGTACGATCCAGACCGCCGAGCAGGAAAAGTTTGTCCGCCGCTACGAGGAAAGCATATAAGCTGAGCTGCTGCGAAGCTTGGGTAAAGGTCCTTACATTACTTTAAATAAATA
>CAZQNO010000019.1:7560-49819 GCA_964594775.1 uncultured Spirochaetaceae bacterium | reverse complement strand
GTGCCTTCGTAGATACCGATGCCAGCCGCTTTGAAGAGAGTATGGTTCCTTTCGAAGAGGCAACGGGTATCGAGGTCGAGTATGAAGGCTCCGGCGACTTCGAAGCTCTCATCACCGTGCGGACCGGGGGTGGAGATCCCCCCGACATCGCCGCCTTCCCCCAGCCCGGTCTCATGCAGGATGTGGTTTCCCGTGTAGACCATATCGATCTGAACGACTGGTTCAAGATGTCCTACCTTAAGGGCCAGTACAACCAGAGCTGGCTCGACCTTGCAAGCTTCAAGGGGGAGATGGTCGGTGTCTGGTATCGTGCAAACCTCAAGAGTCTCGTCTGGTACGCCAAACCCGTATTCGATAAAGAAGGGTACGAAATACCCGAAACGTGGGACGAAATGCTCGCCCTCAGCGACCAGATGGTCAAGGACGGCTACAAACCCTGGTCCATCGGTATTGAGAGCTCCGGTGCTACCGGTTGGGTTGCCACCGACTGGATCGAAGATATCATGCTCAGGACTGCCAGCCCCGAGAAGTACGACCAGTGGGTCGCCGGGGAACTTCCCTTCAACTCTCCCGAGGTCAAGCGGGCAATCAAGATCATGAGCGAGATCTGGTTCAACGTTGACTACGTGCTCGGCGGCCGCAACAGCATCCTCAGCGTTCCCTTCGGCGACGCCGCTACCCCTCTTACGCAGGATCCTCCCAGAGCTCTCATGCACCGTCAGGCAAACTTCATTGCCGGATTTTTCCCGGATGGAACCAAAATCGGCGAAGACGTCGACTATTTCTACCTGCCTCCCATCGACGAAGAGCAGGGTAAGCCCGTCCTCGGCGCCGGTGATATTCTTACCGCCTTTACCGACAAGCCGGAAACAAAGGCCGTCATGAAATACCTCACCCAGGGACTTTCCACGAAAGCTTGGATTGAGGCCGGAGGTTTTGTCTCTCCGCACAAAGATACTCCCTTGAACTGGTATCCTACCGATGTTGAGAAGGGCTACGCGGAGATTATTCAGAACGCCGATACCTTTAGATTCGACGCTTCGGACCTCATGCCGGGTCAGGTCGGCGCCGGTTCCTTCTGGAAGGGAATGGTTGACTACGTAAGTGGTGATGACCTTGAAACGGTTCTAAAGCGCATAGACGAGAGTTGGCCCGAAGAATAATTAATTATTAATCGTATTGCAGGCAGGGATATATACCCCTGCCTGCAATCTTCCTAAGCCGCTAAGGAGTACTAGTATGCAGAAAGAGCTGAAAACTACGAAAGACCGGCTCTTCGACATCTTCGCCGGCACGCCTCTGCGTATCGGCGTCGGACTCGTTGTCCCGGTTGTTACGTTTCTGGTGCTTCGGTGGAGCTTCATTTTTATGAGAGACACCGAAGCCTCGAAACTCATCATCGCCGTCGTTGCGCTTCTGGTAGGAGTCGGAGGAGTATGGGTCTTGTTTGCCGCGACAAACAACCTCGTATCGATACTCCCTATAAAGCTGCGCGACATGCTGAGGCCCTACGTCTTCGTCGGCCCGGCGGTGGTAATTCTTCTCGTGTATATCGTTTTTCCGGCGATTCGCACCATCTTGCTGAGCTTCTACAATAGAACCTCAACCGAGTTCGTTGGACTGAGGAACTACATTTTCGTTTTTTCCGATTCTGAAATGCTCGTTGTTCTGAGAAACACTCTGTTGTGGGTTATCATCGTTCCCTTTTTCGCCGTTGCCATCGGTCTGATCATCGCCGTCATGGCGGACAGGCTCAAGCCGAGCTGGGAGAAGACGGTAAAGTCCTTTATTTTCCTTCCCTTGGCGATTTCCTTCGTCGGCGCCAGCGTTATCTGGAGATTTGTCTATTTCTATCAGCCCGCCGGATACGAACAAATAGGACTGCTCAACGCCCTTGTGGTGGCCTTCGGAGGAGAACCGGTGGCCTGGCTGGTCCAGAGGCCCTGGAACAACTTCTTCCTTCTCTTTATCATGATTTGGCTGCAAACCGGTTTTGCCATGGTAATTCAATCGGCGGCGGTTAAAGGGGTGCCCACCGCCCTCCTGGAGGCTGCCAGGATAGACGGGGCCGGCGAGATCCGGATATTCTTCAACGTGACTATTCCCTACATCTCCGGTACGATCCTCACCGTAACCACGACGATCCTCTTCATGGTCTTGAAGATCTTCGACATCGTCTACGTCATGACCAGTGGAAACTACGAGACGGGGATAGTCGCCTCGCGGATGTATAAGGAGGCCTTCATCTACCGCAACTTCGGCCGTGGTAGTGCACTGGCGGTCTTCCTCTTCATCGTGGTAATTCCCTTTATGATCCGGAATATTACCCAGATGAGAGAACAAAGGAGATAGGCTATGAGTGATGCAATAAACGGTTCCCAAAGCAGGTCGAAACGGATAGAAAGCATTGTCAAGGGCGGACCGATGCGGCTCGTTCTCCTGCTCATTATCCTGGTGTGGACGGTACCTATCTTAGGACTCCTGGTCAGTTCGTTTCGAACTCCCGAGGCGATCAGTACCAGCGGCTGGTGGACGGCCCTCGGCAGCCTCTTCGATTTTTCTCAATGGACCCTGCAGAACTACGAGAGTGTACTCTTCGCCGATTTTATGGGCCTGGCCTTTCTCAACAGTCTGCTCGTGACGGTACCCTCCACGATAATACCGATTACCATAGCCGCTTTCGCGGCTTATTCGATCGCGTGGATGAACTTTCCCGGAAGAGAGGGAATCTTCATTATTATCGTCGGCCTTCTCGTCGTACCATTGCAGATGGCCCTCATCCCGGTGCTGAAGATCTATACGCAGAACGATCTCAACGGTACCTATCTGGGGATCTGGCTGGCCCATACCGGCTTCGGCCTGCCCCTGGCGACCTACCTGCTCTACGGCTACATTTCGGGAATACCCAAGGAGATCATCGAATCGGCTGACGCCGACGGGGCGACGCCCTGGATGATGTTTACCAGACTGGTGCTTCCCCTTTCCAAGCCCTCTATCGCCGCCTTCGCGATATTTCAGTTCCTCTGGGTCTGGAACGATCTCTTGGTGGCTCTCGTCTTTCTCGGGACGAAGAAGGAAAATGCCCTGGTGACTACGAGGCTGGCGGAGATGGTAGGGTCGCGCGGACAGGACTGGCACGTGCTGACCTCCGGCGCCTTTCTCACGATGATCATGCCGCTGATAATTTTCTTCAGCTTACAGCGTTACTTCGTACGCGGTATGATGGCCGGTTCGGTAAAGGGATAGGCTCTATCCGGCCTTTCGGCTTAGGATAAACATCACACAGCCCGGGCGGTGTTTACCGTTCGGGCTGTCTCTTTTCAGGTCTCGCAGAGCTGTCGATACTCATCCCCGACGGCCTTAAGCTCCCGGCATATCTCCGGCAGCATTGCAGGCGAAGAAGCCAAAATGTTGAACTTGTCACCATTTTTTTCATAGTGAACCACGGCCCCGGCCTCCCGGGCAATAACGGCTCCCGCCAGGAAGTCCCAAAGCGCCGCTTTCAGTTCCCAGTAGGCATCGTAGACCCCCTCGGCGACTAAACACATGTCGCAGGCGGCGGCGCCCAGTCTGCGGATGCCCCTGACCTTCGGGACTAAGCGGGAAACGTAGGCGACGTTATTCTGCCTTGTGTGTGCTCTGTCGTAGGGAAAGCCGGTAGCCGGCAGGCCCTCTGAGAGTTTTGACCTCTTTGCGCACCGAATCTTTTCTCCGTTTCTATAGGCTCCCCTGCCCGTAACGGCGCTGTAGGTGAGGGCAAGGGGGGGAACATGCACGAGTCCCCGCACCGCCTCCTCTCTCATCGTGAGGGCAATAGAGACGGCGAATACGGGAAGACCGTGTACAAAATTTGTGGTACCGTCGAGCGGATCGATAACCCACGTGTATGTCGATGAGCCGATTGGGGAGCTGCCTTCTTCCTCTCCGATGATGAGGTGACCACCTGTCAAACCCTGTTTTCTTTCTGCGAAAATAGGTGCATACTACAGGGAGCATGGCAAGAGCTATTCGGGTTTTTTTGGTAGATGATCATCCTCCCGTACGCGACGGGATAAAGTCAGCCCTGCTGCGGAGCGAGTCGATACAGGTCGTCGGTGAGGCGGAGTGCGGCGGCGAGCTGGTGAGACTCCTTGCCGCCATTAGTGTAGATATAGTCGTACTTGATATTTCCCTCCCAGATATTTCCGGAATTGAGCTGCTCCATCATATTCGGGAAAAGTACCCGGTAGTAAAGGTGATCGTGCTGAGCATGTACAACAGGACCGATTATATTATCGAAGCTCTTCAGGCCGGAGCAAAGGGCTATATTTCGAAGGAAACCTCGCCGATTAAGCTGATAGAGGGAATTCGCATGGTATATAACGACGAGTTCTTCTTCGATAAGATCGCCATGGCAACGGTGGTGAACAAGGCTCTGGAGCATCCCCAGCGTTATTACGATGTCGAGGACAATGCCTACGAGAGCCTTACCTCGCGGGAAAAAGAGGTTATGCGGCTCTTAGCGGAGGGTTTTGCGGTGCGCCGAATCGCTCAGAGTCTCTCGATAAGCCATCGCACCGTTGAAAATCATAGAACGAGTCTCTTTCGTAAATTGAAGGTAAAAAATGCCGCCGAGCTCGTTCACTACGCACAGCGCCTCGGAATCATAGAATAATCAGAGAACACCGAGCGTTCCACATGGTGAAACGTCACATTGTGAAAAAAATGTGTAAAACTCACATTAAGTTGTGAGAATCCCTTATACACAGGTGCGCCAAAGGGGGCTATACTGCATACTATAAAAAGTTTCATGAGATAAGAAGAGTTAAAAAAGTAGTTTGGCAGAAAAAGTTTCTATTGGCTCCGGAAGGGTCGGTGGAAGTACGCCCCCATCGGCTCTTCCTCTTTTTTAAAAAGCCATAGTTTTTGCCGGCGGGTCGAAGCTTCGGCTCGCTGTACCAAGAAACAAAATTTAGGATCTTTGCGCCTTCGTCAGTAAGGCCGGGTCGTCGGTCATCACCCCATCCACTCCCATTTCAAAGAGCCGATGCATATCTTCGGGCCGGTTTATCGTCCAGACCTGCACGAGGATGCCCCGGCGATGGACTTGTGCAACGAATTCGGGACTTACCACTCGCAGGGCCCCGTAGCGCTCCGGCACCTGCAGCGCAAGACCCTTCGGCCTCGGCGGTAGAGAGAGGGCCCCGAGCTTTTGCTTCAGCAGCAGGCCCGCCGCCTCCCGCTTAGAAAAACTCGTGGCTAAGCCGGGAAGAAGTGAACGGAGATAGCGAAGGCTTCTCGTGTGGAAGCTGGCCCCCAGCACCCGATCCACCGCATTGCAGCGGCGAAGCTCTTCGACAAAGACCTCTACCATTTCCCCGGACGGGTCCTTCAAATCGACGTTAAAGCGCATGTCGGGAAAGGTCTTGAGGGCCTCCTCCAGGCTCGGAAGGACTAAGCCCTTCCCGCGGCAGGGAAAACTTAGTCCGCCGTCCGGGCTGAAGCGGTAGCCGGCGTCGAGTTTTCTGATTTGCTCGAGGTCTAAGGAGCGAATGGTTCCTTGGCCCTCGGTCATCCGCTCCACGGTAGGATCGTGGGAGATGAGACATCGGCCGTCCCGGGTCACATGAACGTCGGTTTCGATGCAATCTACGTTCATTTCCACGGCGCTTTGAAAAGCGGGAAGGGTGTTCTCGGGATAGGAGACGCAATCGCCCCGGTGCGCAAAGATGCGGAGAGGGGCGGAAAAAAAAGGGTGCTTCATGCTCTTTTCCCTCCGATGAATTGCTGATAGCCTATGGGTATGCGGCAAATTGGTCAAGTCACGGTTTCGGCACGCCTGGTGGTGCTGCTGGGGGTCGGCTTCGCCTCCTTTTCCTCGATCTTCATTCGCTTCTCTCAGGCACCCTCCCTCGTAATCGCCTTCTATCGGATGTTTTTTGCCGCGCTCATCATGCTTCCCTTCTTCATTCGAAACGCAGGGGTGGAGGGCGAGCGGGCGACTGGAGGCGATTGGCTGCGGATGGGGGCAGCCGGTTTTTTTCTGGCCCTCCATTTCGCCGCGTGGATCAGTTCCCTGAGTCTCACGACGGTAGCCTCTTCGGTGGTATTGGTGAACACCCATCCCATCCTCGTCTTCTTTCTCTCCCGCCTCTTTTTCAAAGAGCGGGGTACTGCGGCCCAGCTGTTCTTTATTCTTCTTACCATCACGGGGAGTGCCATCCTCTCGGTGGGCGACATGAGAGCCGGGGAGGGAGCCCTCTCGGGAGACCTGCTGGCCTTTATCGGTGCCATGATGGTGGGACTCTACCTGATCGTCGGGAGATCGGTACGGAGGCGGCATTCCCTCGCTTTTTACACCTCTATCGTCTATTCGAGCAGCGCATTCTTTCTCCTGCTCTTCGTTCTTGCCGCGGGAAGGCCGCTCTTCGGATATCCTGCCCGAGAGTGGATGCTTTTTCTTCTCCTTGCGGTGGTCTGTACGATTCTGGGACACAGTCTTTACAACTGGGCACTGAAGTATATTTCGACAACCTTTGTGTCGGTTACGATTCTCATCGAGCCCGTCGCGGCTGCCGCCATGGCCTACGGCTTTTTCGGGGAGGTCCCGGGGCGTCTCGCTGCAATAGGGGCCGTACTCGTGCTTGCCGGGATATACCTCTACGGCAGGTCCAGAGGCGAATCCGAAAAACGGGCGGCGAGCAGGGATCGACCGCCGGCGGTTTAGCCGAGCTATCAACAGAACGGGTTGATTTTTCACACGAAATTTTCCGGCGGCTTGACAATGGGACGGAGCAGATTTAGACTGAATGGCAGTGCAACCGTGTGCATAGCAAGGGGGAAGTTTCGATGAGCACAGAGAACGGGAAAGCGTACGATCCGTGGAAAGTCGTCGAAACCGCGTTTTCGGTGGAGACTATGGCGCAGATGGAGTCCATATTCGCCCTGGCAAACGGGTATATCGGACTTCGCGGCAGTTTCGAAGAGGGACTCTTCTCCTGGAATAACGGCGTATATCTCAACGGTTTCTATGAAGAGCGACTGATCATGTACGGTGAAAAGGCCTACGGCTTTCCCGAACATGGACAGACAATGCTCAACGTGGCGGATGCGAGCAGGATCGTTTTTAGAATCGACGGAGAAACACTCAATCTGTTGGAGGGAAACCTGAGTGATTATCGGCGGGAATTGGACCTCCGTGAGGGAGTCCTTCGCCGCAGCTTTAACTGGACCTCTCCAAAGGGACATACACTCTCCTTTTCCTTCGAACGCCTGGTTTCTTTGGTAAGGAGACGGGTCATGGCACTGAAAATGCAGGTCCGTCTCGAGGAGGGCGAGGCGGAGGTGGAGATCCTCTCCAGTCTCGACGGAACAACGATCAACCGTACGGAGGGCAATGATCCCCGCGTGGGCAGCACCCTCCATGAAGGGGCACTGGCCTATGTCGACAAAGAAGCGCACGAAAATTTTCTCTTAATCAAGGGAAGAACCAAAACTTCCGCGCTCTCCTTTACCGCCGCGGCGGAACACTCCATCGAGGGGCTCAAGGAGAGGCGAATGGAACCCTTGGAGAATATTCGCGAGATCGGTCTTCGTTTCTGCGGGAGAATGACTGCGGGAGAAAAGCTTCTCGTGCATAAAATCGCGGCCTATGCGCATTGCCCGTCTGCGGGGGAAGAGAAACTACGGGAGGAACTCAAGGAAGACCTTAGAAGGGCGAAGGAAGACGGCTATCTCGTGCTCCGTGCAGAACAGGCGGGCTATCTCTGCGAATACTGGGAACGGGCGGACATTGAAATAGGCGGCGACGTTTCCCTTCAGCAGGGCATCCGATTCAATATTTTCCACCTCCTTCAGTCGGTGGGAAAAGACGGAAGGACGAGCATCGCTGCAAAGGGCCTCACCGGCGAGGGCTATGAAGGCCACTTCTTCTGGGATACGGAGATCTATGTTCTTCCCTTTTTCATCTACACCTATCCGGCGATCGCCCGGAAACTCCTCGAATACCGCTATCATATTCTGCCCCAAGCCCGCGAGAGGGCGAAGGAACTCTCCCAGCAGGGTGCGCTGTATCCCTGGCGCACAATAAACGGGAAGGAGGCTTCGGCATATTATCCCGCCGGTACGGCCCAGTACCACATCGATGCCGATATCGCCTATGGGGTAAAGAAGTACCTCCGGGCCACCGGCGACGAGACTTTTATTGCCCAGGCAGCGGAGATCCTCATCGAAACGGCACGGATGTGGTATGACTTGGGATGGTTCAACGAACGCAGGGGCGGAGCCTTCTGCATCGACGGCGTTACCGGGCCCGATGAATATACGGCCCTGGTGAACAACAACTACTACACCAATATCATGGCCCGGGATAATCTGCTCTTTGCCGAAGAAATGGTCAGGTCCTACGAGGAGAAAGACCCGCAAGGCTTCGCCGAACTTTCCAAGCGGCTCGCCTTCGACCGGGAGGAGAGCCGGCGTTGGCGTCGGGCCGCCGAGGCAATGTGTCTGCCCCGCGATGAGGAGTTGGGCATTCATTCCCAGGACGACAGCTTTCTGGACAAGGAGGGCTGGCCGATCGAGTCTATTCCGCTAGAGAAGCGGCCCCTCTTGCTGCACTATCATCCTCTGGTGATCTACCGGCGACAGGTGATCAAGCAGGCGGACATCGTCCTTGCCCTCTTTCTCCAGGGTGACAAATTTGCGGCGGCCGAAAAGAAGCGGAACTTCGACTATTACGACCGAATTACTACGGGGGATTCTTCACTCTCGGCCTGCGTGCAGAGCATTATTGCCTCCGAAATCGGCTACGAGGAGCTCGCCTCTACCTACTTCTGCCGGACCGATCGCATCGACTTGGACGATGTGAACGGAAATGTACGAGACGGCTTACACACCGCGGCGATGGCCGGCACGTGGGCCGCCATTGTGCACGGTTTCGCGGGAATGCGGGACTACGACGGTATCCTCCGCTTTCGCCCTCATCTCCCCCGCCGGTGGGACCGGCTCTCCTTCAGTGTGTGTACCGCAGGATGTGTTGTAAAGGTCACGATGACCCACAACGAGGTTGCCTACGCTTTGAAGGAAGGAGAGGCCCTCGAAATCATCCACCGAGCTGTGCGGCACACCGTATATGCCGGTTCGCCCCTCGTTTTCGCCGACCGCCCGGAACTGGAAGCGGTGATATTTGATTTAGACGGGGTTATCACCGATTCGGCGGAGTATCACTACCAGGCCTGGAAGAAGCTGGCCGACGAATTGGAGATACCCTTCGACCGGGAGTTCAACCACCAGTTGAGGGGCGTAGGGCGGATGGACAGCCTCGAACTCATCCTCTCCCGGGTACCCGAGCGCAGCTACAGCGAGGAGAAAAAACAGGAATTGGCTGCAAAGAAGAACGAGATCTACAAGGACTTGATCACACAGATCAGTCCCGATGACCTCTTGCCGGGAATAGAATCGCTGCTAAAGGAGCTGAAGGAGGCGGGTATCCATATTGCCCTTGCCTCCGCCAGCAGAAATGCACCGGCGATAATGGATAATCTTCAGATCGGAGACTTCTTCGAGGTGATGACGGACCCCGGGAAGGTGAAGAAGGGGAAGCCGGACCCGGAGCAGTTCTTTATGGCGGCAGAGATGCTCGGAGTCCCCATCCGCAACTGTGTCGGAGTGGAAGATGCGCAGGCGGGCGTAGAGGCGATCCGCGGGGCAGGCATGTTCTGCGTGGGAGTGGGCGATTATCTGGAGGGTGCGGACTGGAAGGTCTCCGGAACCGAAGAGCTGAGCCTACGCGCCTTAAGAGAACAGTACTACCGCAGTGCTCAGTCGAGAGAATAGGCGCCGGGGCCTGATGGCCCCTATCTCCATTTGTAGGCCGCTTTTACCGCGTTTCTACCGAACTGCCCGGGCTCAAGGTATAGGCCTTCTTTCCTATCTTCACCGCCACATCGCCGCTGTTTGTCTCGAGACTCTTCACGGTTAGGCGGGTTCTTTCCAGCCGCACGAGCAGACTCTGACGGCGATAGATGAGAGAAAACTCGATTGAGACCCACTCCTCCGGGAGATTCGGTTCGAAGCGGATACGGTCTTCTTCGGTGCGGAAGCCGGCAAAGCCGAAGGCGATCATCTGCCAGGCTATGCCGCAGGCCGCCGTGTGAATGCCGCCGATGAAAGTGCCTCCGCTTATCGGCGGATTGGTGTTGTACAGGTCGATGGTGCAGGAGCGGTGAAAGTAGCTGTAAGCCTGCCGCTTGTGGTCGATCCTTGCGGCAACGATGGAGTGCACGGCGGGGGAGAGGGATGAGCGGTGCTGGGTCCGCGGCTCGTAGTATTCATAGTTTGTACGGATGAGGTCTCTGCCGAAGAGATCGGGGTGGAGGCAGAAGAGCTGTACCACGTCGGCCTGTTTGATCACCTGTGTTTCATAGGCTATTCCGTTGGGCCAGCCCCAGTACTCGTTGGGATCCTTCAGCCGCTCTTTCAATTTGTCGGGACTGGTGTCCTCCAGTGCAAAGTAGCCGTCGAACTGCTCGATGAGCCCGCTCTTTGGGTCCGCCTGGGGAAGGTACATTTTATCGATCATGTCCTTCCATAACTCGACGGTATCATCGGTTAAGCCGATCTTTTCCCCTATTTCCGCAAGCCGCCGGGGATTTTCTTTTTCGAGGCGGCTGCGCACGCGCTCGGCCGCCTTCAGGGCATATACGGCCTGATAGTTGGTAAAGGCGTTGTTGTCCGCGTTTTCGTGGTATTCATCGGGGCCGAGGACCCGCAGGATTTCATAACGGCCCTTGTCCTTCTTGAAATAGGCGTGAGAGACGAGGAAACGGGAAACTTCGAAGAGCATCTCGGCGCCGTAGTCGACGATAAAACCCCAGTCGCCGGTGGCCAGATAGTAGTGCCATACCGCGTAGGCGATATCCGGCGAGATATGGATCTGCCAGTCGTTAAAGTGGTTGCGTATCTTTCGTCCTGTGAGGACATCGATGAAGAAGTAGTCGGGACAGAGCTCGTCTCCCGTATCTCCGCTGATCCACGCGTAGAAGGCACCGTAATACCCGAGACTCGCGGCCTTTCTCCGGGCGCCGTCGAGGGTCTTGTAGCGGTAGGTGAGGAGGTTCCTTGCAACGATGGGATCGGTATAGAGATACATCGGGAGGTTGAAAATCTCCTGGTCCCAAAATGCTGCTCCCTGATAGGCCTGGCAGGAGAGACCCCGCGCGCCGATGGGAAGGTGGTCGGAATGGGCCGGAGTGGCGATTATGTTGTGATAGAGATTGTAGTTGAGAAGTGCCTGCGCATTATCAGTGGATTCGATTTTCATGTGATAGGTACTCCACATGTCGTCCCAGATCGCTTCGTTCTCCCGGGAAAGTTCGTCGTAACCCTTTTGAGCGGAGGACAGGGCGCAGTGCACCGCCTTCTCCTTGGGATTGGCACAATCGTTTTCCGTGTAGACGGACATGGTCTGCTCGAAAACCACCGTCTCTCCGGGGGCGAGGGTGAAGGAGAAGAGGTGGTAGCTCGAAGTACCCGAGGGTTCCTCCTGCTCCGCTTCGGCCGCCTTGCCCACGATGCGATGGGCCCCTGCCACAACTAGGGTAAGACCCTTCTCTTCGGTCTTACATTCGACGCCCCTCACCGATTCGTCGTGGAAGGGAAGAAACTCCGAAAAATGATTGCCGTTGAGGCTCCAGACGTCTGTTTCCAGGCCCGCTCTGAGGGTGATCCGCGTCTCCTTGTCTGCGCTGATGGTGGTCCGCTGGGCGATGAGATGGAGGCTTTGATAGCCGGCAAAGCGTTCGAAGTCGATCCGCAATGTCCCGCCTTCGGGCGAACTCCAGGTGTAGCCGCCGTAGGTTTTCCCATAGCGAATGTGCAAGCCGTGGGTATAGTCGCGGTGAGGGGCCGAGAGATCCACCGCATGTTCGCCCTCCCAAACCCGCAGAAAGAGGGCGTTGGGAACCGCGCAGAGCTCCTTCCACTTCCCGTCGGCATTATCGTAGGTGTCCGTGACCACGCAGGCTACGTAGCGTTCTTTATCCCATTCGGGAAACGTACCCCTGTAGCCGAGGTAGCCGTTTCCCGTCATGAAGTTGCTGCCGCTGGTGACTACCTGGGATGGATCGAAGCGGGTCTCTCGTACCGTCCATTCGTCCTGTAGGTGAACCGGGCTCGGTGCGTGGTCCATGTGAACCTCCCCTCAAGTGGACAATTTTTCAGTGTGGACGACATAGTTCACCGTTCTGTCCACCGATAAAAGTATAAAGGTGAATGCAACCGTGTGCAAGAGCGGTCTCTCCACAGTAACTATGAAGTGGATTTACCTTTGGCTTCTTGAAGAATTCCGAGTTCCCATTATTTCCCCTCAGTGGGAAATGTTTTTCCTCCCATTTCCGGTATGTTTCCCTACACAGCTGCCGTTGATCCGAATAAGGTCGCTTATCTTTAGAATAATGGAATTATTAGACATTTGAAGTTCTTTCAAAACGGCAATTTTGAAAGAAATCCCTGATTTTATCTTAAAAAAGTCGGCACGGAAATTGCAACATGAATTTCATGGGCGAAGCCAATGTGCTCGTTGAAATGAAAGACATAGATAAATCGTTTGGTCCGGTACAAGTACTGAAGCGTGTACAACTCACCGTGTATCCCGGAGAAGTTCACATTCTCGCCGGGGAAAACGGCGCCGGTAAAAGTACCTTGGTGAAGATCCTCGGCGGCGTGTATCGAGACTACGGAGGGACGATCATCCTCGACGGGGAGGAGATCCATCCCCTTAGTCCTTTGGAAGCGAACCGCAATGGAATCGCGCTCATTCACCAGGAGTTGTCGCTCGTACCTTCGCTTTCCGTTGTTGATAACTTATTTCTCGGACGACCGCATACCAAAGTCGGATTCATACATGATGCGGCGCATTATACCTTGGCCAAGGCCGCGCTGGAACGGATCGGCCTCGACGTTGATCCTAACGCGATTGTCGAGGATCTTCCGATCTCGGTGCAGCAGCTTATAGAGATCGCAAAGGCGATCCGGCTTAACGCAAAAGTGATCATCATGGACGAGCCGAGTTCCGCCCTCAATTCTCAAGATGTGGAGACGCTTTTCACGATCGTCGATCAACTGAAGCGCCGGAAGCATGGGCTCGTCTACATCACGCATAGAATGGAAGAGATAACGCGCATCGCCGATCGGATCACTGTTCTACGCGACGGACAATTTGTCGGCAGCGTACCGGCACAAGAACTACCCGAGAGAAAGCTTATCAACTGGATGGTAGGGCGCGAGATAACCGAGCAATTTCCGCGGCATACCGCAACCCACGGCGCGGAGACGCTCCGGATAGAGCAACTGAGCGTGTATAAGCGGGGAAAGGAAACGCGCAAGCTCGTCGACAAGGTATCGCTTACGCTGCGAAAAGGAGAGATCGTCGGTATCGGCGGTTTACAGGGGTCCGGGGCCGAGGACTTGTTTAAGGCGCTTTTCGGGATCTATCCAAAGCTTACCTTTGGCCGCCTCTTTCTTAACGGTCGCCCGTACACGCCGTCTTCTCCGATTGATTCGATCCGCAACGGCATCGCCCTGCTGACGAACGATCGCAAAGCTACCGGCTTGGTGCTTACGATGTCGGTCGTCGAAAACATGTGCCTTGCCAATTTGCGAGAGCTCACGAGGTACGGGTGGCGGCGATCAAAGAAGGAAGTCGCTGCAGCGGTAGAAACGGGGAGAGCACTCCAACTTCGAGCGGCGTCCTACCGGATGGATGTCGCCGATCTCTCCGGCGGTAACCAACAGAAGGTCGCTATTGGTAAGTGGCTCAACACCAAACCGTCGATCATGCTCCTCGACGAACCTACCCGCGGGGTCGATGTTGTAGCGAAGCAGGAGATCTATCGTTTGATGGATTCTTGGACTTCTCAAGGAATCGCAATCCTGTTGATTACTTCGGAGATGCCGGAACTTCTTGCAATGAGTGATAGAATCATTGTTATGCATAGAGGCGTCGTTACCTCTCGTTTGTCCAGAGAGGAGGCGACGAGCGAGCGAGTTCTCGAAGCGGCAATGGGCAAAATCGAAACGAGTGTGTCGTTAGTGTAGATAAGGAAGGGGATTGATGGCGCGAAGAGGAAGACACCAGATACCCGAACAGGACCTCAGCACAATGATTCTCGGCGAAAACCGCAGTATCTTGCGCATTTTAACCAGTTCGGCGGGACGCGTGTTCCTCGAGTTACTCTTAGTGCTTGCTTTGGGAATAATCTTTAACGCCGACGGTGCGTTTTTTAAGCTGGGGACGCACCGAGATACGCTGAGGCAAGCGTCGGTATATGGAATTCTCGCCTGCGGCATGACCTTGGTCATCATAACCGGCGGGATAGATCTTTCGGTCGGGAGCATTCTAGCGGTCTCTGCGGTGACCTTCTCGCTGTTAACGATGCACCTCGACTGGGCCCCCTTACCGGCGATCATGGCGTGTCTGCTCCTCGGTTCTGCGCTAGGCGCAATATCCGGGAGCTTGGTTGCTTGGGCCAAGTTACAGCCGTTCATCGCCACACTGGCGATGATGACGTTTGCCCGTGGGTTTGCAAAACAAATAACCGGGGGGATGAAAATATCGACCTACGTGACCCAAGCCAACGGGGAAGTGGTGATCAAAAAGCTCCCGCAGATCTTTAAGATGATAGATTCTCGGATTCTCGGCGGAAACCTATCGATCGTCAGCGTTATTTTTCTCGTCTGTCTGCTGATGGGATGGATACTCTTGTCCTACCACCGGTGGGGGCGCGAACTCTTTTCCATCGGCGGGAATGAAGAGGCCGCACGGCTTTCCGGTGTTCCCGTACGGATGTCCAAGGCTGCCGCCTATGCGTTTTCCGGATTGATGTGTGCGGTTGCCGGTATTTGTCAAGCGGCTCAGGAAACTCAGGGAGACCCGGAGGCGGGAGCCACCTATGAGCTCACGGCGATCGCGATGGTCGTTATCGGAGGTACGAGCCTCTCCGGCGGAAGGGGAAGCATGGGGCTTACTCTTATGGGAATCCTCACGATCGGTTATTTGCAAAAGATTCTGAGTATAAACGCAGTCCCGGAGGCCGGCCGTTTAATGATCACCGGGATAATTATAGTTTTGGCTGTTCTAACGCAAAAACGCGGGAGAAAGTAATAGATAAAAAGGAGGTTTGTCTTCAGTAACTCGTACGTGTCGAGTAAGCAACACACGAAAATCTGAAAAAAAGGAGAATGTAAAATGAAAAGAGGATTGAAGTGGAGTATTGTGATGGCAGCAGCAGTGATACTGTTTGCTGCGCCGCTATTCGCTTCCGGTGAAAAGGAGGCGGAAGAGGCCGGAGATGACCAGTGGGTTGTCGGCATGAGTCAATGCAACCTTGGTGAACCGTGGCGTGTGCAGATGAATGCGGATATCGAGGCGGAAGCGAAGAAGTATCCAGAGATAAAGATGGTCTTTAAGGATGCGCAGAACGACACGCTGCGACAACGCTCTCATGTTGAGGAATTCGTCAGTGCCGGAGTTGATCTTTTACTCATCAGCCCCTTGGAAGCGCAACCTCTTGCGGAGCCGGTCGCACAGGCGATGGAAGCAGGTATTCCTGTTATCGTGCTCGACCGTGACATCATCGGCAAGCGGTATACACAGTTCATCGGCGCGGACAATGTGATGATCGGCCGCGCCGTCGGGGAGTGGTTGGTCGAAAACTACGGCGGACAGCAGGCGAAAGTGGTGGAACTGATGGGGCTCCAAACCTCCACCCCGGGGCAAGACCGCCACAACGGTTTTCGCGAGGCGATTGAAGGGTCCGATCTCGAGGTGATCTTTGAAGCAGACTGCAAGTGGCTGGAGCCAAACGCTCGGAAAGAAATGGAGTCCGCACTGGCACGGTTCGATAAAATTGATATCGTCTATGGTCATAACGACCCGTCGGCACACGGTGCCTATTTAGCCGCCCAAGCGGTAAACCGCGCCGATGAGATGGTGTTTGTCGGTATCGACGCGCTTCCTCACGAAGGCGTGGCATACGTTCGCGACGGCATACTCGACGCGACGTTTCAGTATCCAACGGGAGGAGATATCGCCGTCCGCCAAGCGCTCAAGATTCTCAATGGTGAGGACGTGCAGAAGCGGATCATCTTGGGCTCTCGGGTATTCACGGCCGAAAACGTCGACAAAGGCGGTGAGCCGATCGAGTAAGGGCCGAGCGGGTTTCACGATGACAATCTAATATAATCAGTAAGGCTATTTGGAGGCGCGCGACAGAGAGGTCGCGCGCTTTCGCCGTATCAAAGGCCGTGGCGGCGGATGATTTTTCGGAAAAAACGTGGTACTCTCGTACATGGATAAGATATGGATTTTTCGATTCTGATTATCGACGACGAAATCGACCAATGTGCGTCCCTGTCTGAGATTCTTGAGGACGAGGGGTATCGGACCTGCTACACGGACAAACCCTTGGAGACAATCCCCATCTTAGAACGCAATAGCATCGATCTAGTTATTCTCGACCTGCGGATGCCGGAAATCGGCGGTATCAAGCTGCTAAAAAAAATTCGTGTTCATAATCCTCACATCATCGTCCTGATTTTGACGGCATATCCAAGCGTCGAAACAGCCGTCTTAGCGATGAAATTCGGCGCGGTAAATTTTTATGAAAAACCGCCCAACATCGATGCCTTGTTGAATGAAATTCGCGAGTTTGCGAATCGAGTTCCCGAGGCTAACGTGTTGGGTTCAGGGCCTAGCGACAGGATAGTCACCATATCTACCGCGATGCGAGGAATTATGCGCGCGGCGGAAAAAGCCGCTGCTACCAAGGCTCCGGTGCTCATAACCGGAGAAACCGGAACGGGTAAAGAGTTGATCGCCGAATACCTTCATGCACACGGAAACCGCTCTCGCCGCCCTATGGTGAAAGTGAATTGCGCAGCCCTTCCGGATACCCTGTTGGAAAGCGAACTCTTTGGGCATGAGAAAGGCGCGTTTACCGGTGCGGTATCTCGGCGAGAAGGAAAATTCGAGATCGCCGACGGCGGTACGATTTTTCTCGATGAAATCGGTGATATGAGTTTGAGCGCGCAGGCGAAGATTCTTCGAGTTATACAAGAGCACGCGTTTGAACGTGTGGGCGGTACGCAAACGATACGAACCGATATACGAATCGTCGCCGCCACCAATAAGAATCTCGCCGCTCTCATAGAAGACGGTGTGTTTCGAGAGGATCTCTATTATCGTCTTTGCGTCATACCGCTCCACATGCCGCCTCTACGAGATCGGCCGGACGACATCGAAAAGCTGATCGATCACTTCATCGGGGTATTCAACACGACGTACCGGCGTACGATTGTTGGCGTTGAACCGCGTACTCTTAAAATTCTCCTCGCCCATACGTGGCCAGGTAACGTACGGGAACTGAAAAACTGTATCGAACGGGCGGTTATCTTTTGCGAGGGGGAGTACATCTCGATGGATGATCTCCCTTCACAGTACCAAAACTTGCGCGGCGGTGACCTCGGCGAACACTTGGAGACCGACGTTCGACGTCTCAACCGCAAGATGATTCTCGAGGCGCTTGAAAAGAGTGATGGGCAAAAAGGCCGTGCCGCGGACATGCTGAATATCACACGACGAACGCTGTACAATCGCATGCGCAAGCTTGGACTACAGTAACGATGTACGAACCGAAGGTTTCGCGTCACGAAGCTCCTCTTGTCTCCTTGCGTGGAATAACGATCAGCTATGGTCCTGTCCAGGCCTTGAAAGGCGTCGACTTCGATGTTGCCCGAGGTGAGATCCACGGGCTGGTGGGGGAACACCGCGCGGGAAAGTCTTCCCTTGTGAAGCTGTTGTCCGGTGCTGTAGCCAAGAACTCCGGCAGGATCTTTTTTAATGGCAATGAGGTGGATGGTTTTACCCCCCGAACCGCTATCGAAGCGGGGATCGCGATCGTTTATCAAGACATCAATGTTATTCCCGCCATCAGCGCCGTGGAGAATATCTTTACGGGACGCCGATTAACAAACACCCTTGGTTTTGTCGACAAGCGGACGATGGTAAAAAACGCCCGCTCTCTGTTCGACAAACTCAAAGTCGATATCGAGCCGCGAACTCCTCTGGAAGATCTCACCGAAGCGCAGCAGTTGATGGTGGAGATCGCCAAAGTGGTATCAATAGATCCGGAACTGATCATTTTCGACGAGATCTCCAACAAGTTAACGCCATCGGAAATGGAGACCGTTTATCGCATTCTCTTTGAGTTCAAACGTCGCAACAGGAGCGTCGTCTATATTTCCCATAATATGGATGAGATTTTTCAATTCGCGGATCGCGTTACTATACTTCGTGACGGTGTTCGGCAAGGCACGGAAGAGATCCATGATCTGGACAAAGTGAAGCTGATTCGGATGACCTATTCGTATGTGCTCAGCCGAGAAGAGTTGGAACAAAACAATCGAGCGCTCTTCGTCTTGAAAAAGTACAACGAAGCGATTATTCGCAGCCTCCCGATCGGCGTGATCATCCTCGACCAACACCAGGCGATTTCGATCATCAACCTCGCGGCGATTAAGATCCTCAACATTCCCAACGAGCCGATCTCCAATCTTCCGATCGAAACGCTTCTCTGTCGGTGCGGGATGGAAAAGACCGATGAGATCGTGGAGAAGATTACCGGTGCAGAGGAGTACAAATGGGAGGAGTTGCGCTGTTCCGAAGGGGCTCTGCTTCGCCTGAAGGTCTTTCCGTTCCGGGACGACGAATACGACCAGTTGGGAACAATTGTAATCATCGAGGACATAGCGAAAGATCGTTACTTCCAGGATTACCTTCTCCGTTCTGAAAAAATCGCCTCAATCGCAGAGCTTGCCACCGGGGTGGCGCACGAAATACGTAATCCGCTGAGCGTCGTTTCGAACTATGTAAACCTTCTTAAGCGACGCCACCGCAGCGATAAAGATACGGATCGTCTCATAAAGATCGAAAAGGAACTCAATCGGATAAGCGATATCATCGGAAGCCTTCTTTCGTTCTCCCGGGTAAAAAAAGCACCGATGACGCCGATCGCGGTGGAGGAGTTGCTCGGCGAGGTGGTTCTCCTCGTGGATCACCTTCTTACCAGTAAAAGAATCTCTCTCCGTTTGCCCGCGGACTATGGAGGCGTTCGTATTCTCGGAGACGAAAACAGTCTGAAGCAGGTGTTCGTTAATTTAATGATCAACAGCATCGAGGCGGTCCTTGAACATGGAGAGATAGAGATCCGTGTAGAATCCGATGAACGCAACGAATCGGTTGATATCTCCGTGATCGATAACGGGTGTGGAATTCCGCCGGAAAATATCGATCGCGTCTTTGATCCCTTTTTCAGTACTAAAACGGGGAGTAGGAATACCGGCCTTGGATTGTCCGTGTGCCAACACATCATCGAATCGCACGAAGGTTTGATTGTGTGTACCGGAGGTGAGAGGACGGTGATGAGCGTTCGTTTGCCGGTATATGACCTTGTCTGAGAGAAAGAGCAGAGGATTTTTGCGGCCGAATACATTCCGGTTCGGGTAGATGACCCTGCACTTCTCTCCCTTTACAAGCGCCACTTCGTCTTTTACTCTAATGCGGTGGAGGACTATACTATGAAAAATGCAAGGGATATGGTGTTCGCTTCGTTTATTGGAGACTCTTTGGCACTTGGCGTACACTGGATATACAACGTAAAAGCAATAGAAAAGCGGGTGGGACAAATAGACGATCTCATCGAACCGGTGGTAAAGACCTTTCATCCCAACAGAGCTGCCGGTGAATTTACCCACTATGGCGACCAGATGCTGCTTCTGCTCGAATTCTGTGCCAAGCATTGCAGGCCAAGCGCCGGCGCCGAAGGGCAAGACACGGCTTTTCCCCAGTCGGCATTCCTCCGGCGATGGGCCGCCTATATGGAGGAGTACGACGGGTATATGGATCATGCGTCCAAGGATACCCTCGCAGCCTACAGAAAGCTTTCGGCGGAAGAGCGGAGCAAGGCCGGAGATACGGCTGGCTCGCAGATGGACGACCTGTCCGGGGCAGGCAGAATAGCCCCCGTGCTCTACTTTTACCGAGACCGCCCGGAGACTGCGGTCGATGCGGCAAGGGCCCAAGCAGCTGTTACCCACAATGACGAATCTGTCCTCGACTGTGCCGCCTTCCTCGCAGAGCTCACCCTCCGGAGCTTGAAAGGAGCGTCTCCGGTAGAAACGGCTCGAAACTTGATCGAGGGTAAGTACAGTGGCGGTACAATCGAAGAACCGGCGGCGAAGGGGCTGGACAGTGCCGGCAAAGATACCACCGAAACAATTGCCGAGTTCGGGCAGGCCTGTTCGGTACAGAAGGGGTTGCCCTCGGTGATGCACCTCATCGCCTCATACGAGGATGACCTCAAGGAGGCCCTCGTTGCGGGAACGATGGCCGGAGGTGACTCGGCGGCGCGAAACCACGTCGTCGGGATGGTCCTCGGCGCTTATACGGGTCTCGACGGGATCCCTAAAAAGTGGCTGGAAGCCATGAAGGCGGGAGAACAAATACAAAGCCTGCTGGCATAAGCTTAGTGAAATTATAATAAAATATCGCGATGAAATGGGGCTTTTATGCAATGGAAGCCCCATTTGTTGTGAAATTCCATCACATAAAAGAAAAAACCTCTTGCGTATAAGCTCATTATGATATATAGTGTGCAGAAAACATTGATAAGAGGGTATATATGGCAAAACTGCATACTTCCTATCTGGGGCGGGAGCTGCCCAACCCGATTATTGCGGGCAGCTGCGGGCTCACCGGGACCCTTACTTCACTCAAAATGCTGGAAGATAAGGGGATCGGAGGGGTGGTCCTCAAGTCCCTCTTCGAAGAACAGATCCTCATGCAGATCCAACGGGAGAGCGCCAAGGGCGGGGTAATCTACGGCTATGAGTCGATCGACGATTACATTGCCTATTTCGAGCGTAAACATGAGCTGAATGAGTATATGAATCTCATTCGCCGGGCTAAGGAGGCTCTTTCCGTTCCGGTGATCGCCAGTATTAACTGCGTTTCCGACGGCCAGTGGCAGCAAATCGCCCGGACGGTCGAAGAAGCGGGAGCCGATGCTTTGCAGCTGAATATTTTCGTGCCGCCCTACGGTTTTCGGCGCTCAGGTGAAGCAGCCGCAGGAATACACGCCGACCCGGGCGCAAAAACAGCAGCCGGCGCAGGCCTGGAGGCGCGCTCCATCGAAAATGAGTATCTCGATATCGTGAGCTCCGTTTCAAAGTCGCTGCACATCCCCGTTACGGCGAAGATCGGCTATTACCTCTCGGATATCATCGGGATGTCCCGGGATCTAGTGAAGGCCGGCGCCGAGGGGGTGGTCCTCTTCAACCGCTACTACCCCATAGACTTCGATGTGGAGACGATGGAAATATCCTCGGGAGCCTACTTCAGCGGCACCGAAGAGATATCACTGCCCCTGCGCTGGATTTCCCTGCTCACCGGAGAGTTTTCCGGCTCCCTCGTCGGAGCCACGGGAGTACACGGGGGAGACGGCGTGATAAAGATGCTCCTGGCGGGAGCGGACGCGGTGGAGATCGCCTCCGTTCTCTATAGCCGGTCTCCCGACAGCATCGCAGAGATGGTAACGCGGCTCGAGAGGTGGATGGACGAAAGAGGCTTTGCCTCGATAGACGATTTTCGCGGGAAGCTGAGCCGCAAGCAGTCGCAGGTTCCTGCAGAATATACACGAATGCAGTATATGAAGCGCTACGGTGATCTCAAGGGAGAGGAAAAAGGGGGAAGCTAAGGGCATGAAGAAACTAACGGCATTATTTACGGCGGCGCTGATACTCGCCGGAGTATGGCTTCTCTTGACCGCCTCTCCGGCGGCAGATGAGCTGATTGTAGGGGGCTTCGTCCTGGTCCTAACCCTTGTTGTGTTCGGTAAATCGGCGCTTATATTCGGCGGAGTGAAAATCGGACCGAAGCTCTTGATCATGCTGCCAGTCTACCTCTTTGTCTTTCTCATGGAACTGATAAAGTCGAACCTCGATGTGGCCCGGAGGGTCTTGAGTCCCTCTCTCCCGGTGAATCCCGGCATAGTCAAGGTAAAGACCGAGCTGAAGAGCGATATCGGCCGGCTCCTGCTGGCGAACTCGATTACCCTGACGCCGGGGACGCTCACCCTCGATGTGATTGACGATGAGCTGTACGTTCATTGGATAGATGTAAAGGACAAGAGCCTCATCGGCAGGCGCTTCGAACGAATCGCGAAGGAGATCGTAGAATGATACTCACCCTTGCACTCATTATTCTTTCGGCGGCGATTCTCATCGCCTTCATCCGGCTTCTCATGGGACCGAGCGGTTTCGACCGGCTCCTGGCCGCCGATACCCTCACCATAATCACCACCGGGCTGATAGTACTTCTCGCCTATTACTTTTCCCGTCCGGTCTATATGGATGTCTCCCTCGTTTACGCGCTGCTTGGCTTCGTCGGGGTGGTGACGGTGGCGCGCTTTCTCGCGGGAGGTCTCAAATGAAGATGCTGGGAGAAATTCTTGTGTTGATCGGTGCCCTCTTCTCCTTGTTCGGGGCCCTGGGAATTCTGCGGATGCCGGACATGTACAACCGCCTGCAGGCGGGGACCAAGGCGACGACCTTGGGAGCCATGTCTCTTATTCTCGGAGTAGGGCTGATGGATACGGCGTTTTTCGGAAAGAGCCTTCTTCTCGTCCTTTTTATTGTGCTGACTAATCCGATCAGCAGCAGCACGATGGCACGGATGGGAAGACGGGCCGGCATCTCCCTCGGTAAGAATCCTGTCATAGATGAATACAGCGAAGTCCTGCGGCCCCGTGATGAGAGCCGGAAGGAACTCGAGGAGGTTGTCGAATGATATATCTGCTGCTCTTTCTCACCCTGCTTATGCTTGCAGCGGCCCTTGCAATTCTCTTTATTAAAGAGACGCTGCATGCGGTCATTGTGATGACGGTGATAAGTCTTCTTGCTTCGATTCTCTTCCTCTTTGTCGCCGCACCCGATGTGGCGATAACCGAAGCTTCCATCGGTTCGGCCCTTACCACCATCGTATTCGTCATCGCTCTGCGGAGGACCTCGGGAAGGAGGCAGGAAAAATGAGAAAGTGTGCCTCTCTCCTGCTTATCGTCGGTTTTCTTTTTTACACGGGCACTCTTGCCGGCGGCATTTTTTCCGGTCCGGCCCAGCAGACGCCGGGAGAAGCGGGCCGGGCGATCCTGGCCGATTCACCGCAGCGGGCCGGTTCGGCAAATACCGTTACTTCGGTGGTGGTGCTCTACCGCGGCTTCGATACGCTCGGAGAGGTGACGGTTCTCTTTCTTTCGGCAATGGGCGTCGCTCTCCTGCTGAACGCCTTCGGTACGAAGAGAGAGGATAAGGCCGGACGAGCGAGGGAAGCGGCGGAGGAGTCGGGCTTCATCCTCCGGAGCGGGGCAAAGATCCTCCTTCCCTTCTTCTTCCTCTTCGGCCTCTACGTGATCAGCCACGGGCACCTTTCTCCCGGAGGAGGCTTTCCCGGAGGGGTCATCATCGCCACGGGGTTCTTTACCGCCCTGCTCACCGGCGCGGTGGAATCGGAGCGTAAGCGGCTTCTCTCCCTGCTCGAAGGTTTGGCCGGGCTTTCCTTTATCGGCTTGGGCCTTGCCGGGCTCTTCGCTCCGGTCGGGTCTTTTCTTGCACAGATTTTCCAAACGGGCGAGTTCGGGACGCTCTTCAGCGCGGGTAGTATTCCTCTGATCTACGCGGTGGTCGGCGTAAAGGTCGCTGCCGAACTCTCGGGGGCTGTCGGAACACTCTATGCCTCGATCGGCGCCGGTGAAAGGGAGGACACGGAATGAGCGGTTTTCTCAGTGAGTTTCTTACGGTTTCGGCAATCATGAACGCGGGCGCCTTCGGGCTCATCGCGATAGGGCTTCTGGTGATCTTTACCAGAAGGAACATCATCATGATGATAGTCGGTTTGAATATCGCCGAGGTGGGAGTGAATCTTCTCCTGGTAAACGCCGGATACGTGAAAAACGGGACCGCCCCGATCTTTACCGCGGCCTTCGGCAAGGCCTTTGCACAGGGGACAGTCGGTCCTATGAGCGACCCGGTGCCCCAGGCCCTGGTCCTCACCGCCATCGTCATCGGCTTCGGTATCACCGCCCTGGCTCTTAGTCTGGCGATCAGGCTCCATGACGGGGGCAGCAGTCTCGATATACACAAGATGAGGGGGCTCAAATGGTAGACCCGATTTTTCTCATACTGATTCCCCTTGCGGCGGCCTTTCTCGTATCCTTGGTAAATATCTCCGCCCGGGGGCTCTCTCCCTATATCGCCTTCCTCGCCCTTGCCGCCGATACGGCGCTGGCGATCTCTCTCGTTCCGGAGGTGATGGGCAGGAGCATCGAGGTCCGCATTGCCGGAGTCGAGGCGCCTCTAGGCATCAATCTGATCATAGGACCCCTCGGCGTTCTACTCGCCCTGGTGATCCTCATTACCGCTCTTCTTGTTTCGATCTACGCCTTTTCCTATGTAACGAATTCGCAGAAGGGCACGTACAGCTCCCTTTTTCTTCTATTGGTGACCGGTTCTCTGGGAATGGTCCTGACGGGAGACATCTTCAATCTCTTCGTCTTCTTCGAGATCCTCTGCATCTCTTCCTATATTCTCGTTGCCTACAGCAGGGACGGGGATTCTCTTGAGGCCTCCTTTAAATACTTGATCCTGGGATCGATCGGTTCTCTGCTGATGCTGACGGCCATCGCCTTGATCTATGGAGAGCTGGGAAGCCTCAACATCATGGACATCGCGGCCCGGGCCGGAGAGCTCTCTCCGGGGACGAGGCTCTTTGCGGCGGTGCTCTTTACGGTAGGAATCGGCGTGGAATCGGCGGTTTTTCCCCTAAACAGCTGGCTCCCCGATGCGCACTCCTCTGCGCCCTCGACGATAAGCGCCGTCCTCTCGGGCTTCGTGATCGAGGTTGCCCTGGTAAGCCTGGTTAAGCTGATCTATACCTTCTTCGTTCTGCCGCAGATCCTCGGCATTCTCGCCGTGGTAGGAGTTGTCACGCTGCTGGTGGGCGAGTTCGCCGCCTACCGGCAGGAACGGCTCAAGCGGATGCTCGCGTACTCGAGTATCGGACAGGTGGGCCTCATCCTCTTTGCTCTTTCCATCGGGAGTGAACCGGCGATGCGGGGGGCTTTTCTGCAGATCATAAACCACGCCGCCGCGAAGTCGGTCCTCTTTCTGTCGGCGGGCTACTTTATCGTGCGGACCGGTTCGGTCTACACCGCCGATTACCGGGGTTTGGCGAGGAAGATGCCGGTCAGCGGTTTTCTCTTCTTCTTCGCCGTCCTCTCTCTCGTGGGGGTGCCGCCGTTCTTCGGTTTTTTCAGCAAGTTCAGCATCGTGACGGCGGCACTGCAGGGCGCTTCGGCTTTCGCGGCGACCCTTACCGGTCTTGTGCTCCTCGCCACGGTCATAGAGGCGGCCTACTTTGTGCGGGTCCTGCAGTATCTCTATGCCGTAAGGGACGATGAAGCTGCCGAAACCGGCAGGAGAGAGGCTCCGTTTTCGGCACTGCTGCCGATGCTCATTCTCGGACTCTTTCTCCTTACGGCGGCCCTCGGCTTGGATGCTATAGGCGGACTCGCCGCCGAGGCGACCCGGGAGATCTTTTCTAATTTTCTGATTCTAATTTCCTAGGGGGGAGGAGATATGACGATCGAACCTGTAACAACGATGCTGCTGCTCGCGGCGGCGGGGATTGCCGCAAACATCCTCACCTATCCCTCGCGCCTCCTGCGGAGCGCGCTGAGCCTGATGCTCTTTGCCGCCATGGCGGCCCTGAACGTTCTCCTCTACGGGGCGGTGGGAAGCGTGCTGCGCCTTCCCTTCCAATTTATGGGACAGGCCCCGAGCTTCGCGGTGACTCCGCTGAGCTTCTACTTCAGCGTGATGATTACCGGAATCACCCTTCTGACGGTGATCTTCTCCCTCCCCAGTCCCAACGGCGAAGGAAGGTCGAGGAGTTATTACCTCTGGCTCTTTCTCAAGACCTTCGGAATGATGGGGGTGATTTTCGCCTACGATTTCCTCACCTTCTTTTTCCTCTGGGAGCTGATGACTTGGGGAACTTTCTTCCTCATGCAGCAGAGCGGCGGAAGGAGCGCGGAGCCGGCGCTGAAGTATCTCGTCTATGCCGTGGCCTCCTCGATGCTGATTTTTCTCGCCGTGGCCCTCCTCTACGGGGTCTTCGACAGCTTCGCCTTTAGCGAAATCGCCGCGGGATTCGGGACTCTGCCCGGCGGACTCATGCTCTTTATTATCCTCGCCCTTCTCATCGGCTTTGCCGTGGAATCGGCGGTCTTCCCGCTGCACTCCTGGCTTCCCGATTCCTACGCTTCAACCTTTAGCTCTCTTACCAGCTATCTCTCGGGCATCTCGACGAGGATGGGAATCTACGGGATGCTACTCCTCCTCTTCGGTATCGTGGGCCTGCAGACGATGGACCGCTTCGTTGTGGCCGGTCCGATCAACCTGCGCTACGTGGTAAACGTGTTCGGCGCCCTAACGATCATCATTCCGACCTTTACCGCCCTCTTTCAGCACGATGCGAAGAAGTTGGTGACCTGGCACGGCATCGGACAGGGCGGCTATATGGTCGTCGGCATATTCTCCGGCAGTGTCCTGGGGATAGCCGGCGGAATGTTTCATATCTTCAACCACCTCACCTATGTGACGGTGATTCTCTTCTCCATCGCGGCGGTGGAATACCGAACGGGCACGACGAACCTCAACCGCTTAGGCGGGCTGATAAAGCGGATGCCCGTCGCCTACCTCGGCCTCCTCTTCGGTATTATCGGGCTGGCCGGCATTCCGCCGATGAACGGTTTTGTCTCCAAGTGGTTCATCTACAAGGCCCTCATCGGAGAGGGATATCCCTTTCTGGCCATCGCCGCCGTCATCGGTACCCTCGGTACGATCCTTTCGGTGTACAAGCTGATCCACAACGTCTTTCTCGGACAGCTGCCGCCGGAATACGCGGATGTCAAAGCGGCGCCCTTCGCCATGGCCCTTCCCATAGTTGTGCTGATGCTGGCGGTCTTCGGCTTCGGCGTCTTTCCCGGACCCGTCCTATCCCTCATGGCGCAGATACAGGTCTTCTTCGGACTTTCTCCGGTGCCCTATACCTTGACCGGAATCGCCCCGGAGGCGGGAAGCCTCAACATGCTGGTAATAACTTCGGTCTTTATGGGCGGTCTGGCGGCGGCCTGGATCGTCTACCTGCTGGGACATCGGCGGCGCCATGTGAGTCAGTACAACAACTACGCGGCCGGACACTTCCTGGATCCTTCGATTCCCTATAACTTCAATTACAACTTCTACTCGGGTTTCGAACACATCTTCAATCCGATGAAGAAGAAGATCATCGCCAGAACGGAGAGGGCCGTCGGAGACCTGGTGGAGTCGGCGGGTGACTACCTGCGGCGGATCTACACCGGTAATCTCTCGACCTACGGAATTTATGTTCTCCTCTCCGTAGTTATTCTCACCTTCGTTCTCAAGGAGCTGGTATGAGCACGATACTTTGGATCATAGCTTACCCCCTGGCCGCCTTCGTGATTGGGGTTATTCTCCTCGGCTACGGACGAAAGTTCACCGCCCGGGTGCAGCGCCGCTACGGGCCGAACATCCTCCAGGTCTTCTTCGACATCCTCAAGCTGATGCGCAAGCGGACGAACATCTCCCACGGCTGGATGCACGACGTGGCGATCCTGATGCTCCTCGGCGGAACCCTGCTGACCCTCTACTTCATCCCGGTGCCCGGCTTTCACCTCTTTGCCGAGTACGGCGACTTCCTGGTGGTGATGTACATCATCCTCGTACCCTCCCTGGGCATGGCTCTCGGGGTGGGCGAGACGGCAAATCCCAACGGCAGCATCGGTATTTCCCGGGCGCTGCAGATGTTGGCCGGCTACGACGTGCCCTTCGCCCTGTCCTTCATCGGCATGGCCGTTCTCAACGATACGACCAACTTCTACGATCTGGTGCTTCTCCAGCAGGAGGCGGGGATCGCCGGCTGGGGCATTGTGACCAATCCCTTCCTGGCGGCGGCGGCCCTCATCGCCCTTCACGGGATGATGGGTGAGAAGCCCTTCGAGGTGATGGTGGCGCCTCACGAGATAGCCACCGGTCCGATGACGGAGATGGGCGGCAAGTATCTGGGGATGATGATGATTCAGCACTCGCTGATGACGGTGATCGAACTGACGATCTATATCAACCTCTTTCTCGGAGGAGCGGCGAACTGGTTCTTCTACATTCTCAAGCTCTTCATCCTCCTCTCGGCGATTCTCAGCGTAAACGCCGTCTTCGGCAGGTTCAGAGTAGACGACGCGGTCCGCTTTATGTGGAAGGTCCCCCTTCCCCTGGCGGTGATCGGGGTGCTCTTCATCATATTATAGGCATTTTAGGCATAAAGGAGCGGCAAGATGAACGATATGACTACAAAACTCGAGCGGGACAGCGCTTCGGAGGGAAGCCGCGGCAGGCTCACCCAGCGCGGGGCCTGGGAAAGAGTCCTCGACAGCCTCAGTAAGCGTTCGCTGTGGATGCTCCACTACTGTACCGGATGCGGCGCGGTGGAACTGCCGCCGACGATGACCGCCCGCTTCGACATGGAACGCTTCGGCATAAATCCGATGGTCACCCCGCGGCAGGCTGACATCCTTCTTATTACCGGATATCTGTCGGTGAAGACCCTCAAGCGGGTCATACTCACCTACGAGCATATGCAGGCGCCGAAGTGGGTGGTGGGCTTCGGTTCCTGCACGATCAACGGCGGGATGTACTGGAACTCCTACGCAACCATCAAGAGCCTCGATCAATACCTGCCGGTTGAGCTCTACATCGCCGGCTGCATGCCCCGGCCCGAGGCGATCATCGGCTCCTTTACCGAGCTCATCGACCGCATCGGAAGGGGAGAGGCGAATTCGTGGAAGGATTATTACGACAACTACGAATTCTATCGGAAGAACCAGGAGCACGTCTTCGGTGAGATAAATACCTATGTCGATATCGAGGCGGACAAGGCCTATTTCAAGATATAGGAGCGAGGAGCGGATATGAACAGAGAAGTGGAAGTAATGCAGCGGTTTCAGGGGGAATTCCCCGAGGCCCGCGTGAATATACGGCGTGACCGGCGCATCCAGGTCAAATTGCCGGCGAAGCAGCTCTATGCCTTTGCCGTACGGATGAAGCAGAAGTGGGATTTTCCTCATCTTTCGGCGATAAGCTGCGTCGACAGAATCCAAGACAGTGAGTTCGAACTGGTCTATCACTTCTGGAGCTATGCGGCGAAGGTCCTGGTAAGCGCGAAGATCCGCATTCCCCGGGAGGATGCCCGTTTCGAGACGATCACCGATCTCTGGCAGCCGGCGAAATTCTTCGAGCGGGACATCCACGAGATGTTCGGCGTGGTTTTCGAGGGGAACGACGATTTGGAAAAGTTCATCCTCACCGAGTGGCACGGCCCGCCGCCGATGCGGAAGGACTTCGTGACCCGGGACTTCGCCCACAGCTTCTACCACTACAAGGATTACGAGCCGCAGTGGCTGCAGAAAATGCAGGGCATGGCGAAGCAGGAAGGACCGATGCAGGGGGCCGCAGATGAATAAGAAATTCGAAATGACCGGATTGCAGGAAAAGCTGCAGGAACGGCTGGGACCGGGTGAACACCTTCGACCCCTCATTCCCGAGGAAGCGCATCATCGCGAAGCCGGTGAACGCCGGGAGTACAATCTCTTCATTGGACCGAACCACCCCGGTATCGAGGGTAACTACGCCCTCCGCCTGACGATGGAGGGCGACCGGATCGTTCGGGCCAAGACCGAGGGCGGCTACCTCCACCGGGGCTTTGAAAAGCTGATGGAGGAGAGGCTCTACATCCAGAACATCGCGATCGTCTGCCGGATCTGCGTTCCCGATCCCGACCCGAACGAGGAGAACTACGCTCGAGCGGTGGAGGAGATCGCCGGCATCGAAGTTCCCGAGCGGGCAAAGTGGATCCGCGCCCTCGTCCTCGAACTCTCCAGGCTGGCGAGCCACCTCTTTACCTTCGGCGGCCACGCAGGAACGGTTGGTCTGTACACCATGCCCAACTGGTCCATCGCCGACCGTGACAGGATACTCGACCTCTTCGAGGAGCTCACCGGGGCGAGGGTCTACCACATCTACCTGCTGCCCGGCGGCGTGCGGCGAGACTTCTCCGACGGTTTCGAAGGCCGGGTGCGGGAGGTAATGGATTACCTCGAATCCCGTCTCTCAGACTACGACGACCTCTTCTTCCACAACGCCATTTTATTGAAGCGTGCCCAGGGAGTCGGTGTGCTCACGCAGGAGCAGGCCGTAAAGTGGGGTGCCACGGGGCCGAACCTCCGGGCCTGCGGCTTACCCGCCGACATTCGCAGAGACGATCCCTACGAAGTGTACGACAAGCTCGAATTCGATATTCCCACCCGTACGGAGGGGGACGCCTACGCACGGCTCATGGTCCGGCGGCGGGAGGTGGAGGAGAGCATTCGCATCATCCGGCAGATCATCGAAAAGATCCCCGGAGGCTCGGTGTGGAACAAGATTCCCAATCCCCTTAAATGGCGGGTACCGGAGGGAGATGCCTACGTGCGGACCGAATCCTCCAAGGGTGAGTACGCCTACTACATGGTCAGCGACGGCGGACAACGGCCCTACCGTGTGCACGTCCGGGGTGCTTCGACGACGCACGGAGTTCACATTCTCGAGAACCTGCTTGCGGGAAGCCGCATAGAGGACGCATCGCAGATAATGTTCAGCCTCGACGCCTGTCCGCCGGAAGTGGACAGATAAGGAGCAGCAGATGAGCAAGAAATTAAAGGGAAGCATCTTAAAACCCTTAAGATCGCTGAAATTCCTCGGCGAGAAGCCGGTGACGATACGGGTACCCTACGAGACGAGGCCGACGGCCCCGCGCTACCGGGGATTTCATCGCAACGATCTGGATACCTGCATCGGCTGCGGGACCTGTTCGGAGATCTGCGACAACGACGCGATTCGGCTGGTCGAGGTTCCGGGCTGCGAGGCGGGAACGGGAAAGACGAACAAGAAGCCCCTTATCGACTACGGCCGCTGCTGCTGGTGTGCTCTCTGTGTGGATGTCTGTACCACGGGCAGTCTCAGCATGACGCAGGAGTACATCCACATCAGCCCCGAGACCGACGATTTCTTTTTCCTCCCAGATGAGAAGGGGATCCACGGCGAAGAGTATCCCGCAGGCTACGCGGCGGACGAAAAGATCAACTTCCTCGACCTCCAGCGGATTGCGATGGAGGAGCTGCCGGCGGAAGAGCGAAAGGATTCCTTCGTCGAGATCGTCAAAGGCTTTTCGAAGGAACAGGCGCAGAAGGAAGCCTCCCGCTGCGTCGCCTGCGGTCTCTGCACCGCAACCTGTCCGGCGCAGATGAACATTCCCGAATACATAGACGCAATCTGGCGGGACGACCTCGAAGAGGCCGGACGACAGATCTATAAAAACAATCCGCTGCCCGATGTCTGCGGCCGCATCTGCACCCA
Source organism: uncultured Spirochaetaceae bacterium (assembly GCA_964594775.1). Classification (GTDB taxonomy): domain Bacteria; phylum Spirochaetota; class Spirochaetia; order DSM-16054; family Sediminispirochaetaceae; genus CAYFVU01. The sequence goes on along the minus strand of CAZQNO010000019.1, from coordinate 18,205 downwards.
CAAGTGCGAGGATGCCTGCTCCATCGGCAACAGGGGAGAGCCCCTCTCGATCCGATGGCTCAAACGGTATGCGATGGACGCGGTCCCCGCCGAAGATTACGAGAAGCTCCTCGACCAGAAAGTCGTCGAGCACAACGGTGCCTCCGTCGGTATAGTCGGCGCCGGCCCGGCGGGTCTCTCGGCGGCCTACTACCTCGGCCTGATGGGCTACGAGGTGACGATCTATGAGGCCTATCCGGAGGCCGGCGGCATGATGCGCTACGGTATCCCAGAGTACCGTCTTCCCTACGAGACCCTGGACAAGGATATCGATTTTATCAAGAAGCTGGGAGTGGATATCCGCACCAAGACGAAGGTCGGCGAGGACGTGAGTCTGGAGGAGCTGCGGGAGAAACACGATGCGGTCTATATCGCCACCGGTTTTCACCAGGGACGCAGCACCAGAACCCCCGGCACCGATCACGAGAATGTCTTCCAGGCCATCGACTTGTTGGCCCGCATTACCCGGGGGGAGGAGTTTCGCGTGGACGAGAACATCGTCGTTATCGGCGGCGGCAACGTGGCGATGGACATCGCCCGGAGTCTTGCGAGAAAACAGATGGCCGCGTACGGCAGGGTCGGCATAACCGTCACCTCCCTCGAGTCCCGGGATATCATGCCGGCGGACGAGGAGGAGATCGTCGAATCGCAGGAGGAGGGGATAGTCTTTTACCCCGGCCGCGGTCCGGCGGAGGTCCTCGTCGATGAAAAGGGCGGGATCACCGGACTCAAGACCAACAAGTGTACCCGGGTTTTCGACGAGGAGGGACGCTTCTCTCCCCAGTTCGACGAAAGCGACGTGCTGGTCCTCGAAGGGTCGCAGGTGATCGAAGCGATCGGACAGGCCCCGGACATGTCCTACCTGGGAGAGTGGGCCGAGAAGCTCGAGCTTGACGGGCGGCGCATCAAGGTGGACGAATACTACCGGAGCTCCGAGCCCTGGCTCTTTGTCGGCGGCGATATAATCAAGGGCCCCGACGTTATCAACGGCATCGCCACGGGGCATCAGGCGGCCCTCGGTATCGACGACTATCTGCGGAAGCTAGCCGGCGAGGCGATTGCGCAGTCCGAGGCGGTGGATGTGCTATTAGAAGAGGCTGCGGACTACGAAGAGCGGTCGATGAAGGTCCTCCGGGGAGCCATTGCGGCCGCGGGTGGTGTCGCCGGGGCCGCCTCCGGCCGCGCCGGCGGCAGAGATCCGCACGCCCAACTACGGCAGCTCCAGCGCATTGCCGAGGTAAAGAAAGATTTCGCTGAAAAGGTACGCCGGCCCCTGACAAACCGCAACATGCGGATCCATCTCTCCCAAAAGATCGGCCGGGATCTCAGAAACATCGACCTGGCAGTTCTTCGCGCTCTTCCCGAGATCGAGGGACGCAAGGTGCCCGGAGATGCCCTTTTAGCGCTTTACATCCGGGCGGGCTACCGCTTCTACAACGACCTCTTAGCCCTCGTCGACCAGAAAGAGCTCGAGTTCCTCTTCGAGTATCTGCGGGATGAGCACTATGCGTATCTGAAGATGCTAAAAAAACCGCCCTTAAATCAGGGCGGTTCGGGTGCTGAGCGGGAGTGACGGGGATTGAACCCGCGATCTCCGGCTTGACAGGCCGGCGCGATAACCATCTTCGCTACACCCCCAGGCGAAGTAGACGATGCCCGATTTTTCCTCTTTTGTCAATATGAGCGCCGAAGCACTACGCTCCGCCCTTCGATCACCTCTATGAGCTCGAAGCCGAAATGCCCGGCGATCCATTCGAAGCTGTTTTTCGAATAGAAGGAAACGTGGGTCGGGTCGCGGCGGTACCACCACGATTCGAAGGATTCGCCTCCGCCCCGGTGCAGGAGGGTCCTGAGCGCACATATACCGCCGGGCCGCAGCACCGAAGAAATCGCACGAAATTCCTTCGAGGGAAAAAAGAAATGCTCGGCGACCTCCACCGCGGTTACCGCGTCAAAAATCTCCTTCCGCCAGGAATCTCCGGGGGCAAAAAGAGGATCGTAGCCTGAAGCACCATACCCGAGTTCCTGCAGGACGGTAACGAAGACCGGGCTGTAGCCGCAGCCGTAGTCTAAAATCTTCGCCGCCCGGGCGGCCCCCGCGGGCCGTGACGAAGTCTGGGCCGCTAAAGTCGGCGAAGAAAGCGGCGGCATAAAAGGCAGCAGGGCTTCCTCGGCGAATCCGCGGAGATAGGCTCTGTAGCTTACATCTTCTGGGCTGTTGTGGTGAGTGAGATAGCGGGCCCGCTCGTTGCGGGGATCGGGGCGCAGGGCAGGATCGAGAAAGATGAGGTCGCATACGGGACAGTGATGATAGGCCGCGGCGGCGGTTTCTTCCCAGATGCCGGCGGTGTTGCCGCAGAGGGTGCAGCAAGGGGCCATCATGGACCGGCTTTCTCGTGCAGGGCGATTAAATGGGCAAGTTCGAATCTGCCGTGTACAGTGCACTTTTGATAGATATGACTGAGATGTTTTTTCACCGTTATTTCGGCAATGGATAGCTGGTCGGCTATCTCCTTGTTCTGTAAGCCCTCCACTACGTGTTCCGCCACCTCTCTTTCCCGCCTCGAAAGCTTAAAGGTGTTTTGAAGAAAATCAAAGGTTTCGACAGTCTTCCTCTGCGATTGTCCCTCCCGTTCGAGCAAGGAGGTGAGAAAAGCGGCGGAGGAAAAAAGGGCAGGTATGATGAAGTAGATATACAGACGGGAATCGTGGGCCGATTCTATTTCTAAGCGGTAGACGGAGACTTTGGCAGCCGTACCGTTTCGGGTGCGTAAGGAGCATTCGCTCGTTTTTTGTAGTCTCGAGGCTGCTGCGGACCGTTCGTCGGCCTTCGAAAAAGGAGGAAAATTCTCCATCTCCTGCCAGCAGGGAAGGTCGGAAAAGCTCGGGAGTTCGTCAATGGGGACGCTGTCGATGAGAGAGGAAAAGAAGTCGTTGAGAAAATAAATCTTTCCATCCTCATCGGTAAGCACGACACCCATAGGGAGGACATTTTGAATAGGAGCCAGAAACTCAACGAGGCTTTGAGAGGAGAAACTGGAAAAATTCACCGCCTTCCTTCCCGTCTTGCTCGTTCCGGCGAAGCCGCATAATTCACCGTTCCAGAAAAGGGGATAGATACGGTGCTCCATGTCCAGCAGTTGATCGTTCTCGGAGGGAATCTGGGAATAGAAGCGATATACTTTAGACCGTCTCTCGATTACGTCGGTGCTTTGAGCCGAAGCCTTTGCCATGCTTTTCAAACGCACGAATGAGTGAGGGGGAAGAAACTCCGAAGCCTCTCTGTACAGGTATTCCTCCGGCGGCCGCCCGAGCAGAGTGCTTACCGTTTGACTTACATAGTGTACCTTTAGTGTAGTATCTAATACCCAGACAATTTCATTGCTGAGATCGGAATAAGCGGGAAAATCTTGATAGGCATACTGATTCGTCTTGTTCCTAAATTCTTTCCAGTTCTTTTCACGAAGCAGCAATAGTTTGAGGATCGCTTCGTCCGCTGAGGTGTTCATTCCCTTTGGCAGAAGAGAATTTGAAAACAGTATTTTATCATGCCTCTGCCGCAAATCTTCTATCGTTTCATGGGAAATCTGCTTATAGAAATAGCAACAGGTTCCCGCCGCCTTGTGGGAATGGAAAAAGTGATCGAGGGAATTTTCCAAAGCAATGGCCTTATCGGTGTCGAGAAATGAATGAAGAAACCCCATGTCTGTTAATATGTACAGCAAAGAGAAGTTCCGGGCAATCGCGTAGTCATAAGCATCCTTGTAGTCGTTGAACAGTTTCGCTTCCATGTCGCCGTGCTTGCCGAAGTAATTCTCTATTGGTTTGAAACGGCAGTGGCTCTCATCCACCGGAATATTGAGCTTGCTGAGCACATTCCGATACGTGGTAATTGCATTTGAGTCGAAGAGAAAGAGATAGTAAGGGTGATTTTTGCAGCTGCGTATCGACTGGAGAAAGGCTTCGAGTCTGTCCGCCTTGCTCTTATAAATGAACATCGAGTGTGTATGCAGATAGGAATGTGTCGCTTCGGTCATTTTTTACCAACGTTAATCAACATCTTCTATTACTATGAGAGTAGTTAATTATATTTTCACCTGCAACTATACTTTGGTAGCATTTTTCGCTAGGGGCGGGATTCAGTATAAGTATCATTTCTGCCATTGTATAGGTATACGGTGCAAGGGGGGGAAATACTCCCATATTTATACCGAAGAATACTATTATTGATTGGATTCTCTTATAAAATTTGTTATCCGATGCAGAATAAACAAGTGAATATGCGGGCCGGCAGTAGTGTTGCCTGCAGGAAAAATGATTTTTTTAATGAAGAGGTGTTCCGCAGGCTCATAGAAAACTTTTCCGGAGCTTCTGTGGCTGTTTTCGATGAGAAGCTCCGGATTATCATCGCCGGCGGCAGGGCCTTTGAGGATTTAGGATCGGATCCCCGCAGGCTGCAGGGGCTGGCGGTGACAGATGCCTTCGATGCGGATACGGCGGCGGTACTGCTGCCCGCCTATAAAGCGGCCCTCGATGGAAAAAAGATGAGCTTTGAATTATCCTATAAGGAGAAAGACTTTACCATAACGGTGATTCCGCTCTCGTCGAATAATCGAATCTATGGCGGAATTTCGATAAGTCAGGAGCTCACCCGGCCCCGGCTACGCTATGGAAAATATCTCAATGCCGTTCTCGGTCCGAAGCCTAACGGCTCTGCCGAAAAGTGTCAACGGATTCTCCACAGCTCCTTTGAAGCTATTTCGGACATAATCCTTGTTTTAGACCGAGAACTTTCGGTGGTAATGAGCAATCGGCGCCAAGTGGAGAACAAGACAGTTAAGTGTTATACCCTCTTGAGAAATCGAAAAGAGCCATGTACAGACTGTCCGGCTCTCAAGGTTTTTGCAAGCGGCGAAAAACTCACCTTAGAGATGCCTTCACTCGAAGGGAAGATGTGCCACAAGGTGCACCTGCATCCTATCTACAATGACAGGGGAGAGGTGGAAATGGTCGTCGAGCATGCAAAGGATATCAGCATGCAGAAGAGAAGCGAAGAATCCCTTAAACGCCTCAATGAAACTCTCGAGTCAAGGGTCAAGGAACGGATGGAGAAGCATGAAAAGACCATAGCCAGCTTGGAACGGGAGATCGATCGCAGGAGAAGGGGGGAGGAGAGCATAAAGAAACTGGTTCATCGTCTAGAGACGGTGAACAGGGAGCTGGAGAGCTTCAGCTACTCCGTTTCTCACGATTTGCAGGCCCCCCTCCGGCACGTCAAGGGGTATATAGATATCCTCAAGGAAAACTTTGCGCTGCAAAAAGAGGATGACTATCTCTGGTATTTCGCAAGAATCGAAGAGAGTATAGGAAAACTCCAGGGGATCATCGAGTCTCTGCTAACACTCTCACGGATAAACCGGCGGCAGCTGTGTTATAACCGGGTCGATCTTAGCAAACTCTTCTCCAATATGGCGGAGGAACTGCAGAAGGAAGAGCCGGAACGGGTGGTAGAGTTTGAGGTGCAGCCGGCAGCTAGCGCCTGGGGTGATCCAGAGCTGCTCTCCCTGGTGCTGCAGAATCTATTGAATAATGCCTGGAAGTATTCTTCTCGGAATACCGCTACTAGAATAGGCTTCGGAGTTATTCGGCGCGACGGGAGAAAAATATTTTTCGTCTCCGATAACGGGGTGGGCTTCGATATGGATTCGGCAAAGAACCTTTTTCAACCCTTCTCTCGGCTGCACTCGGCAGCAGATTTTCCCGGAACGGGAATCGGTCTTGCAACGGTGCAGCGAATCATCAGGCGGCACGGCGGGAAGATATGGGCGGTAGGCCGGGTCGGCAAGGGTGCCACCTTCTACTTCACCATTTTCCCGGGAGGAAAAACGGAGTGGAACGATGAATAGGGCCTACCGAATCTTGATGGTGGAGGACTCACCGGATGATTCATTTTTTGTCGAAAGGGAGCTGGAGAAGGCGGGCCTGAAGAGTGAGATCGTCCGTATCGAAAGTCCCGGAGAACTGAAGGATTTTTTCGATTCGGACCGTAAAATCGACATAGTTCTCACCGATTACAACCTTCCCGGCTGGAACGGTCTAGACGTGGTGGAAAAGGTGCTCTTTTACGATCCCATCCTCCCGGTCATCCTGCTTTCCGGAAGAGTCGGTGAGGAGAGGGCCGTAGAGGTTATCCGCAGCGGCGCGAGAGACTACGTGTCGAAGGATGCCGTGTTTCGACTTCCCGCAGTCATACGGCGGGAAGTCAGAGACGCTCTCGCCGAACGCAGGGAACTTGAAATGGCCGATCGGCTCAAAGAGAGCGAGGCTCGCTTTTCGCAGGTTTTTGCCGTGAGCCCCGATCCCATGGCCGTAACAGGGGGCAGAGACTTTAAGATACGCGATGTAAACAATGCCTTCTGTGAAGTTTCGGGGCGAGAGGCTCCATCTTTAATCGGCACGAGTATCTTTTCAATCATCGGCCGAGGGGAGGAGCCTTCACTTCTTAAAGAAAAACTTCTCTCCGGGGGGGTTTTGCGGAATCATGAGATTTCCCTTAACGATACCGCCGGACGGGTGCATACGGCACTCTGGTCCGCCGACGGAAGAGTCTTCGGGAAAGAGGCGGATGAGAGTACGGTGGTCCTCTGGATAGGAAAGGACATCTCGGAGAAAATGGAAATAGAGAAGAAATTGAGAGACTCGGAGCGGCTTCGTTCCCTCGGCACCCTTTCGGGGGGAATAGCCCACGATTTCAACAACATCCTCATGGTAATGATGGGCTATACGGAGATGGCGACGGCAAAGACGCAGGAACCTCGGCTGCGCCGTTATCTCGATGAGATCTACACGGCGGTGCAGCGAGCCCAGGAGCTCATTCACCAGATCATTACTTTCAGCCGCGGCACCGAGGGACAGCGAAAGCTGATGGACCCGGTGCCTGTAGTAAAGGAGGTGCTCAAGCTCATCCGCCCCTCCCTCCCCTCTACGATAGAAATAGAAGAACGGATCGAATCGACACAGAATATCTTGGGTGACCCCAGCCATATTCATCAGATAGTGATGAATCTCTGTACCAACTCCTATCAGGCGATGAAGGAGGAGTACGGCAGGCTCATCGTCTTCCTCAAGGATGTGGAGGAAGATGGACAGCGGTTCGTGTGCCTGGAGGTTGCCGATACCGGCCCGGGAATGGAAGAGGAGGTTTTAAAACGGATCTACGAGCCGTTTTTCACCACCAAGTTGGTGGGTGAGGGCACAGGTCTCGGCCTCTCCGTTGTACACGGTATCGTGGAAAGTTACGATGGTAACATATCTATTGACACGACACCGGGTGAGGGGACGAGGATAAGAATACTTCTTCCGGCGAGTGTACCCGAGAGTATTGTTGAAGAAAAGTTTCTCGAAGAGAGAACTTGGCAGTTTCGCGGGGGAAAGATTCTCATCGTCGATGATGAAAGCAAGGTAGCCGAGGTGGTTTCTCTGATGGTCGAAGATCTCGGCTACACCGTGACGGCGAAGCTTTCTCCGGAAGAAGGTCTGGCCGAACTGCTGAAGGCAATTGAAGCAGACCAATCCTACGATCTGTTGATTACCGATCTTACTATGCCGGGGATGACAGGACTTCAGATGGCCGAGCGAATTCGGGGCTTCGCACCGGACCTGCCGATTATTCTCTGTTCGGGCTACTACGAGACGATGGAGCAATCGATCGATGAGCATATTATCGATGCCGTTCTTCCTAAACCGGCAAATCAAGCCACATTGGCTGAAATAATTGACAAACTTGTACAAGCAAAAAAGGAGAGAGTAGAGTGAACAAAAAAATACTGGTAATCGATGACGACGTGCAGATTCGTAACCTCTATCGTGATGCCTTGGAGGATTACGACTATGATGTCGAGATAGCCGAAAACGGTAAAGTGGGTCTCCGCCTGTATCCCACTTTCAAGCCGAATGCCGTTATTCTCGATGTCTTGATGCCGGAGAAAGAGGGAATTGAAACTATACGAGAACTCTTACAGTTAGATGCGAAGGCTTCGGTAATCGCCGTTTCCGGAGGAGGTAAGATCGAGGCAGATACCTACCTTAACCTCATGCGGCGCTTCGGGGCAAAAGAGGTCTTTGAAAAACCGGTGAGTATGGAACGTCTTGCCCTTTCAATCGAACACCACGGCAAGGATTGGAGTGCGGAAGAAGAGTGACAATGGAGAGCGTCTGCAATGGCGGTAGTGCCGATTTTTATAGTACTATTCCCCGCTGGTGAAGAAGTACCGAATCTTCGGAAAGTCCTTCATCGTGTGTTCCAATAGCCAGCGGTTTCGCGCGAGGAAGACGAGACGGCCCTCCCGGTCCCGGGCCACCCGGTCGCCCTGATACCGCAGAAACGTATCCATCGCTTCCTTTTCTTCGGCTTCTATCCAGCAGGCGCTCTCCCACTCCGTTGCCTCGAAACGGCATGAGGCCTTGTATTCGTGCTCCAGGCGGTGACGGATTACATCAAACTGGAGTATCCCCACCACGCCTATCAGCTTACCGCCGGACTGCTCCAGGGTGAAGAGCTGGGCAACCCCCTCCTCGGTGAGCTGCTCGAGCCCCTTGTTCAGCTGTTTGGAGCGCATGGGATCGGTATTCACCACCCGTTTGAATATCTGGGGGGCAAAGTGGGGGATGCCGATAAAGGAAAGTTCCTCCCCTTCGGTGATTGTGTCGCCGATGCGGAAGGTCCCGGTGTCGTGCAGGCCCACGATGTCGCCGGGATAGGCGCTGCTGATTATTTCCCTGTCCTGGGCCATGAAGGCGGTGGGGTTGGACGTCTTGTAACTCTTGCCGGAACGCACGTGGTAGTACTCCCTGTTCCGCTCAAAGGTCCCGGAGCAGACCCGCATAAAGGCGATGCGGTCCCGGTGTTTGGGGTCCAAGTTTGCATGGATTTTGAATATGAGTCCGGTAAATTTTGCTTCCATGGGATCAACGAATCTCGTAGCGTCCTTTCCGTGTGTTTTTGCCTCTCGCGCGAGGGGGGAGGGGGCGATGTCGACGAAGCAGTCGAGAAGCGCCTGGACGCCGAAGTTGTTTATGGCGCTGCCGAAGAATACCGGGCTGGCTTCGCCGGCCCTGAACAATTCGAGATCGAAGGGGGGATACACCTCTCGTATCAGTCCGACCTCCTCCCGAAGGGCTACGGCGAGACTGCCGGTCTCTTCTTCGAGCACGGGGTTTTCCCGCCCTTCGACCACCGCCACATCCTCCTCGCTGTTTCTGCCGCTGTGGCGAAAGAGGATGGCCCGTTCTTCGGTCAGATCGTAGACGCCGCGAAAGTCTCTTCCTCTGCCGATGGGCCATGTCATTGGGTTGATCGTGATACCGAGCTCCTCCTCTACCTGATCGATGAGCTCTATCGGTTCTCTTCCTTCCCGGTCCATCTTGTTTATAAAGGTGATGATGGAGGTTTTGCGCATCCTGCAGACATCGAAGAGGATCCTCGTCCGTTCCTCTACCCCCTTAACCGAGTCGATGACCATGAGGGCGCTGTCGACGGCGGTGAGGGTCCGGTAGGTGTCTTCGGAGAAATCGGCGTGTCCCGGCGTGTCGAGGAGGTTGATCTTCCTCTCCCGGTAGTCGAAGCCCATGACCGAAGTAGAGACGGAGATGCCCCGCTGCTTTTCCATCTCCATGAAGTCGCTGGTGGTGCTGCGGCTGTTCTTCTTCGATTTTACCGCCCCTGCCGTGCGGATTGCTCCACCGAAAAGCAGGAGTTTCTCCGTAATCGTCGTCTTCCCCGCGTCGGGATGACTGATAATGGCAAAGTTCAAGCGCCGGGCCGTTTCCTGCTCGAGGAGCGATGTACGGGTGGGCGTTGAGGTTGACATGGTGTTTCCTCCGGTATGTAGGGGTCAACCATACTGCAAAAACCGTTCTTCTGTCAACTCGCGCCGGGCGAAAGCCTGCACCGGCCTGCACCGTGCCAATTTTTAGTATAAATATACCTATACATACGATTATAATTTATAAATATACAGAAAATACGGAGATAGGCTTGATATATATACAATTTTCCCCTACAGTGGAGAGAAATCGAGGCCCTGAGCGGCTTGGGGAGGCGCCATGCGGCGAGATATGTACGACCCGGCTTATGAACACGATGCCTGCGGAGTGGGATTTATCGCCGATATCGCCGGCGGGCGAAGCCACAGAATAGTGGAGGACAGCATACGCATCCTCGTGAACCTCGAACATCGGGGTGCGGTCGGCGGCGACATGAAGACCGGAGACGGCGCGGGCCTGCTCGTCCAGATCCCCGACGCCTTTTTCCGCCGCGTTCTTCCCTTTGATCTGCCTCCACAGGGCTCCTACGGTCTCGGTTTTTTCTTTCTCCCTATCGAAGAGCCGGATTACCGCCGAGCGGCAAGGATAATAGAAGAGGCGGCGGCGGGAGAAGCTTTCCGGCTGCTCGGGCGGCGGGAGGTCCCGATGTGCGAACGGGCCCTGGGAGAGACGGCCTTAGCAAGCATGCCCCGGATGGAGCAGATCTTTTTCGCACCGACAGACGGGAGGCGGACAGAAAAATCGCCGCCGGCTAACGGAGCGCCGGCTAACGGAGCGCCGG
>CAZQNO010000019.1:0-7460 GCA_964594775.1 uncultured Spirochaetaceae bacterium | reverse complement strand
CGCCGGCTAACGGAGCGCCGGCTAACGGAGCGCCGGTCGAAGATGATCTGGAGCGAAGACTCTACATTTTACGCAAGCGTATTGAAAGACGGGCACTTGAAGCCGGTCTCTCAATGGACCTGCTCTACATCCCTTCCCTTTCCTGCCGAACCGTCGTCTACAAGGGCATGTTCGTCTCCACCCAGTTTACCGACTTCTATCCCGACATAAGTGAAGAGGACTTTGAAAGCGCCCTGGCCCTGGTGCACCAGCGCTACAGCACCAATACCTTTCCCTCCTGGCAGCTGGCCCAGCCATTTAGATACATAGCCCACAACGGAGAGATCAACACCCTCCGGCGGAATACCAACAACATGGCCGCCCGGGAGAAATCTCTCTCCTCGCCGATTTTTGGGGAGAATATTGAAAAGCTCAAGCCGGTGGCGGACCCGAAGGGCAGCGATTCGGCAATCTTCGATAACGTTTTCGAACTCCTCCACCAGGGAGGAAGGAGCCTGGAACACGCGATGATGATGATGGTCCCGGAGGCCTTCGGTACCAGGTATCATATCTCCGAGGACAAGCGGCACTTCTACGAGTATCACGCGGCGGTCATGGAGCCCTGGGACGGTCCGGCGGCCCTCGTCTTTACCGACGGACGGCGCATCGGCGCAACCCTCGATCGAAACGGCCTTCGCCCCGGCCGCTATCTCATAACCCGCAGCGGTAAGGCCCTCCTCGCCTCCGAGGCGGGAGTGCTGGATTTCCCTCCCGAAGACATTCTGGAGAAGGGACGTCTGGCCCCCGGCAGGATGTTTATGGTGGACACGGTGCAGGGGCGGGTGCTGAAGGATAAGGAACTGAAGTCGTCGGTCTCCCGGGGCAAACCCTACAGACGCTGGTTAGAGAAAAACCGGATAGAGCTGAAAGGGCTTTTCGGGCTGCCCAGTCCTGCCTCGCTGGATAAAGAGACCCTTTCCACCCGGCAGCGGGCCTTCGGCTATTCCCTGGAAGACATGATCCGCATCATCACCCCCATGGCGGTGGATGCGCAGGAGCCAATCGGTTCGATGGGCAACGACACCTCTCCGGCCGTTCTCTCCGACCGCCCCCGGCTGCTCTACGACTACTTTAAGCAGATCTTTGCCCAAGTAACCAACCCGCCCATCGATCCCTACCGGGAAAGCCTGGTGATGTCGCTGATGAGTTTCGTCGGCCGGGAGAAGAATCTTCTCGATGAGAGTCCCGAGCACTGCCGGCAGCTCAAGCTGGCCCACCCCATTCTCGCCAACGACGATATCGGGAGGCTGCGCAGCAGCTATATTTCCGACTATAAGGTAGAGTCCGTCTCTATTCTCTTCCAGCCCTGCGCTGCCGCCTCGCCGGCCGCCGCGCACGGCTCTTCCGACTCAACAAAAATCGGCTGCGCCCTGGAGACGGCGCTGGAAGATGTCTGCCGGGAAGCGGAAAGAAAGATCGACGAGGGCGCCTCCCTCGTGATTCTCAGCGACCGGAATATCGACAAAGACCGCGTGCCTATTCCCGCCCTCCTCGCCGTCGCCGGAGTGCACCGCTATCTCGTGGCAAAGGCCAAACGGCACCTGTCGGGTCTCTTCATAGAAACGGGAGAGGCGCGGGAGGTTCATCACTTTGCCGCCCTGATCAGCTGCGGGGCATCGGGAATCAATCCCTACCTCGTCTTTGAATCTCTGGTGGACCTGAAGGAACGGGGCTACATCCCCGAAGAGATGAGTCTCGAGCAGGCCGGTGAGAACTATGTGGTGGCGGCGAAGAAGGGCATCCTCAAGATCATGTCGAAGATGGGTATAAGCACGATCCGCAGCTACAGAGGCTCTCAGATCTACGAAGCCGTCGGTTTGAACGAAGAGTTTCTCTCCCGCTATTTCCCCGGAACTTCCGGCAGGATCGGCGGTGTCGGCATCGAAACAATAGAAGAAGAGACCGTTCGCCGGCATCGTACGGGCTTTCGCTTCGACGAAAAGCGGCTAAATCATCTCGACTCCGGCGGCCGGTACCGTTATCGGAGTAATTCCACCAAGCACAGGTTTACCCCAAGAGCCATTGTGGCCCTGCAGAAGGCGGTGAGAAGCGGCAGTTACGATCTTTTCAAGGAGTACAGCGAGGAGATTAACGACAACGAGAAAAAGCTTTACAGCCTCCGGGGCTTATTCTCCTTCAAGGAAGGCGAAGCGGTGCCCATAGAAGAGGTGGAAGCGGAGGAAGAGATCGTCAAGCGTTTCACCACCGGCGCCATGTCTTTCGGCTCGCTCAGCGGGGAGGCCCATACCACCATCGCCGCGGCGATGAATCGTCTGGGAGGCATGAGCAATTCCGGAGAAGGGGGAGAGGACAGGGTGCGCTATCTCCCCCGGGAAAACGGCGATGTCCTTTCGAGCAAGGTCAAGCAGGTAGCATCGGCGCGCTTCGGCGTAACGAGTGAGTATCTGGTGAACGCCGAAGAGCTGCAGATAAAGATGGCCCAGGGGGCAAAACCGGGAGAGGGGGGGCAGCTTCCCGGCCACAAAGTGAATGAGGAGATCGCCAAGGTCCGCCACGCCACTCCCGGGGTAATGCTCATTTCACCCCCTCCACACCACGACGTCTATTCTATTGAGGATCTCGCTCAGCTGATCTACGATTTGAAGCACGCCAACCCCAAGGCCCGGGTATCGGTAAAACTCGTCTCCGAGGTGGGGGTGGGGACGATTGCCGCCGGAGTGGCCAAGGGCAAGGCCGATATGGTTTTGATAAGCAGCGGTGAGGGGGGGACCGGCGCCAGTCCCCTCTCTTCGATCCAGCACGCCGGCTCCTATTGGGAACTCGGTCTGTCGGAGACCCAGCAAGTCCTCGTACGGAATAAGCTTCGTGAGAACATCCGGGTACAGGTGGACGGACAGCTGCGCACCGGCCGTGACGTGGTGATAGGCGCCCTTCTGGGAGCCGAGGAGTTTGGTTTCGGCACTGTCGCCCTCGTCACTCTCGGCTGCGTGATGATGCGTCAGTGTCACCTCAACAGCTGTCCCGTCGGTGTCGCCACGCAGGACCCCCGGCTTCGCTCTCGTTTCAAGGGCGAGCCGGAACATCTCATCAATTTTATGCGCTTTGTCGCCCGTGAGGTGCGGGAGATCATGGCCCGTTTGGGCTTTCGCCGTTTCGACGAGATGGTGGGACGGGTAGACATGCTGGAGCGCAGTTCGGCGGTCGATCACTTTAAAGCGAAGGGGCTCGATTTTTCTCGAATACTCGCCCAGCCGGAGGGCTTCGGCTCGGTCCCTCTGCGCCGTATGCAGCCTCTAAAAAGGGATTACCGTGCGCATCCCGACACGGCATTCATAGAGCAGGCGAAGGCTGCCCTTGAGGAGAAGACGCCCGTCGCTCTCTCCTTCGACATCCGCAACCATCACCGTACCGTCGGGGCCGTTCTCAGTGCCGAGGTCACCCGACGCTGCGGGGCCGAGGGGCTGCCGGAAGATACGATTACGGTGGATATCCGCGGATCGGCAGGCCAGAGCTTCGGCGCCTTTCTTGCCCCGGGGATCACCCTCAGACTGGAGGGCGAGGCGAACGATTACTTCGGCAAGGGCCTTTCCGGGGGAAAGCTTATCGTCTATCCTCCCGCCGGTTCGTCCTTCATCCCTCACCGCAACATCATTACCGGGAACGTCAATCTCTTCGGCGCCACCGGCGGTGAGGCCTACATTCACGGCATGGCGGGAGAACGCTTTGCCGTGCGCAACAGCGGGGCCACGGCGGTGGTGGAGGGGGTCGGCGACCACGGCTGTGAGTACATGACCGGCGGAGCGGTCATCGTCCTCGGCGGGACGGGAGTAAATTTCGCCGCGGGAATGAGCGGAGGGGTGGCCTATGTGCTCGACGAAAACCAACTCTTCGACACCCGCTGCAACTTAGAAATGGTCGATGTGGAGCAGGTCAAGACGGCAGAGGATGAAGCGTTTCTGCATCATCATCTGCAGCGCCAGGTAAAGTACACCGGCAGCCGCCATGCGGCCGTCCTCTTAGAGGAGTGGCAGGAATATCTCCCCTATTTCGTAAAGGTGATACCGATCGACTACAAGCGCGCTCTCGAACGTATCCGGGGAAGGCAGATGAGCGAATCGGAACATGTGGAAGTAACCGAAGAGGTAACCGAACGGCCGATGGTAGAGTTTGGAGGGAGACATGGGTGAGCTGAAGGGGTTTCTGCGCTATAAGAGGAAAAAAGCGGGTTACAGAAACAGAGAGGAGCGTCTCGGAGATTGGCGGGAGGTAGTCGATTATCTAGCCAAGGATGAACTGCGGGAACAGGCCGCCCGCTGCATGGACTGCGGCACTCCCTTCTGTCACGCCCTCGGCTGTCCCCTGGGCAATCTCATCCCCGAGTTCAACGACGCGGTCTACCACGGCCAGTGGGGCGAGGCCTACGACCGGCTGGAACTCACCTCGAACTTCCCCGAAGTAACCGGCCGGGTCTGTCCGGCGCCCTGTGAGAGTTCCTGCACTTTGGCGATCAACGACGATGCGGTGAGCATCAAGGAAATCGAGCTCGCCCTCATCGAAAAGGCATTCGAGAAGGGGTGGGTGCTTCCTCAGCCTCCCAAGGTGGAGAGCGGTAAGCGTGTTGCGGTGGTGGGATCCGGCCCGGCAGGACTTTCTGCGGCCCAGCAGCTGCGGCGCATGGGACACCGCGTCGTCGTCTACGAGCAGGACCGCCGGCTCGGCGGGATTCTCCGCTACGGTATTCCCGAGTTCAAGCTGGAGAAGACCGTTCTCGACCGGCGCCTCGATATCTACCGACGGGAGGGAATACTCTTCGAGACCGACGTAACGGTAGGTGAAGATCTTTCGGCCCGCTATCTAAAAAAGAAACACGATGCGGTCGTGCTGGCCCTCGGCTGCCGCGAGCCCCGCCGGGTACCCGTTCCGGGGGATGAGTACGAAGGAATACACTACGCTCTCGACTACCTCAGCGTTTCCACTCAGGTGCTGCAGGGGGAACTCCCCCCGTCGGCGCTGCTCGATGCCAAGGGAAAGCGCGTCCTCGTTTTAGGCGGCGGTGATACCGGTGCGGACTGCGTCGGCACCGCCAACAGGCAGGGGGCGAAAGAGGTCTACCAATTCGAGATCCTGCCTAAGCCCCCCGAATGGCAGGAGGGATGGAACCCCGAATGGCCCGAGTATCCGCGGCTTCTGCGGACCTCTTCGAGTCATGAGGAGGGCTGCGAACGCCGCTGGAGCATCAAAACAAAGCGCTTTTACGGGCGGGATGTATGGGTCGAGCACGGGGTCTTCTGTGAACTGGAATGGAATAAAGACGCGAGCGGGAAATGGGTCTCCAAGGAGGTCCCCCAAAGCGAGTTTACCCTCGATATCGACAGGGTAATCATCGCCGCCGGTTTTACCAGCGTAAAACACAGCCGGCTCCTGGAAGATTTCGGCATTTCCTTCGACAAGAGAGGAAATATCGCAGTGGATGGGGGACAGTACACCGGTGTGGAGGGGGTTTTTGCCGCCGGGGACGCCGTTTTAGGGGCCTCTCTGGTGGTCCGGGCGATGATGCAGGGCCGCAGCGCCGCCGACAGGGTAAATGAGTACCTTCGGGGACGGTAAAGGGGTTGCTTTATCGGGCTTTTGCAATTAGTTTTTATTTATTGTAAAATAGCCCAACAGATCACAAGGAGGTAAGTAGTGAATGTTCTAGCGGTTCTCAAGGATAGTTTTGATATAGTAAAAAAGAATCTCGTACTAAGCGTGCCGATGCTGGCCCTTACGGTCATTACGGCAGTGCTCTCGCTCATCTTTATCGGGAGCATGATTCCCTTTGCAGGCGGAATGGCGAAAGGAGGTATGAGTCCCGAAGGTGCGATAGGCGCCGCGGGAGCGGCATTAGGCGGACTCTTCATCGTGGTGATAATCAGTGCCATACTCGGCCTTTTTGCCCACGGCATGACCGTTGCGATGGTCGAAGAGGCGGTTTCTTCCGAAAAGGCGACCCTGAAGAAGGGGTGGGCAGCGGCGAGGCAGCGTCTCGTTCCCCTCATCATTGCCGCCTTTCTCGTGGGTATCATAATAGGAATCGGCGCTCTCCTCCTGGTGCTTCCGGGGATAATCGCCGCCTTCCTGCTGATGTTCACCTTCGTTGTGGTTATGCGGGAAGGAGAGAACGCCTTCGGCGCCATCGGTAAGAGCTTCAAGATGGTAACCCGGCATTTCGGGGCGGTTCTGGTGCTCTTTCTCGTTCTCATCGCCCTGGGCCTTATCGTCGGAATAGTCGATTCCATCCTGGCGCTCATTCCGATCCTCGGAGTCATTTTGACGATTATTCTCTCCGCCGTGTATGCGGCCTATGCCACGACCTATGTCGTGCTGACCTATCACCGTCTCGAAGAGAAAGCGGAAGAGGCACCGGAGCCGAAGGTCTAACAGGAAGCATTCGACACGATAAATAAAACTCGATATGCCCCGGCGAATAGATATGAATATTCGTCGGGGTTTTCTTATGGAAATCAAAGAAAAAATAAAGACTAATCTCATAATTCGGTACTATATTCGGCTCTAGACACGCTCAGGAGGAAGCTAGTGATGGAAAAGCGCAAGGCTCCGAGGACGGAGGCGGAGATGCCGGTGGCCATAGTGATGTTGGGTAACGAGTATGCGGGAAACGTAAGGAATTACTCACGTGACGGCGCCTTTATCGAGATTCTCGATGATGTGGAGATCGAGGAATCCCAGGTACTCCACAGTGATGTGGATTTCACCTTCGATGAGACTATGGGTCATATAATCAAGCCGAAGGGAAAGGCGGTCCGCGTCTTCTCCTCCGGATCGAACATGGTCCTCGCCGTTCGCTTTCTCGATTATATGTGAAGCAGGAAATAGAGCAGAGGCAGAATCACAATATAGGAAAAAGTTGTCACTACCCAGGCCGAATTCGCCAGATCCAGATCGAAACCGTAGATCGCCGGAGGGATAAGAGAGTTAAATGCCACCGGCATGGCCGAACAGATGATGAGGATCTTGTAGGCCGTTCCGTGTACACCCCCAGGCAGGCCGACAAAAAGACCAAGCAGGGCCATTGTTAAAGGAACTATCCCGAATTTTATGAGAGAGATGAGGAGTATCTCCCGGGAATAGCCGCCGATCCTCCCGATGTATAGGGTGATCCCTATAGAAAGGCCCATCAGTGCAGAAACGAGGGGTATGAAGACGGCCGAGAGATCGAGCATGATCTGAGGCCGGGGTATTCCGAACCCGTTGAGACCGATGCCGATGAGAATCGAAACGATGGGGATCAGCAGGTAGGGTCTCTCTCGGATCGTTGCAAAGGAGAGGGAAAAACGGTGCCTGCCCCGGCTTATCTGGTCGGAGATAGGAAAGCCTATCATATAGTACATGGCGGTAATGAACATGTTGAAGAGCTGCACGAGGACATACCCGTCGATCCCGAAGAATACGTAGGCCGT
>CAZQNO010000018.1:35483-50376 GCA_964594775.1 uncultured Spirochaetaceae bacterium | reverse complement strand
CGGATGCTTGCCCTGATACGGCGCTTTCCCGCGGTTCGGGTCTTTGCCCTTGGAGGAAACCACGATCCCGTATCCCCCTATTCGGTGTATGGGCACATCGACGAAAGGGATATCCCGGAGAATTTTTCTCTCATCCATGGAAATGAAGTCCTGGAACCGGAGGAGGGGTTTTGCATATACGCCGCCTCCCTCGATGCAAAGCATGGCCGTGACAATCCATTCGCATCCTTTTTTGCGGGAATTTCCGGTAAAGAGGAGGACTCTTTGCGCGTAGGACTCGCGCACGGCAGCCTTATGGTTCCCCAACGCTACAAGGATGATGATTTTCCTCTTGCTTTAGATACCGCGCGGCGCTGCGGGCTCGATTATCTTGCTCTGGGACATTGGCACTCGCGTTATATCCATGATAAGCGGACCGCCTATCCGGGGACGCATGAGAAAATGGCTTTTGACGATGTGTCGGGCTTTCTCCGGGTTGAAATATCCCGGTCCAAAGAAGAGGTGAAGGTGAGTCCCGTTGAGCTTCCCTCGGACCTTCATTGGCTCAAGGAGGAGAAAGAGCTGGATGAAAATACCCTCGCTTCTACAATCGAATCACTTCTCCAGCCCGGCAGTGAGCCCTTCGTTAAAGGGGCAGAAGGAGGAGAATTCGGTAAACCGTCGGAGAGGCTGCTGCGGAGAATTTCGTTTTCCGGTAGTCTCTCTCCCGATGAGTTGAAGAGGTTCGAGAGCGTATTGGCACAGGCCGTCCACAACCACCTCCATCTCGAGACCTCGTTAACTATTACGCCGAAGCCGACTAGGGAGGATCTCGATGAATTGAGTTCCTACGGGTATCTCTCCGAAATCGCCGCCTCCCTCATGGAGGGGAAGATGCGAGTTGCAGAAGCAGAGGTCGAGACGGACCTTCTCATCGAGGAGCAAGAGGTGAGGGATGAAGCCCTTAAAATCCTCTTTTCATTGCTTAAGGAGGATGAGCAATGATTCTTCGTCGATTGGAACTGGAGAACTTTAAAGGCATTACTTCGCTGGCGATAGATTTCGGTGAAGAGATAAATGTGATCTACGGGCCGAATGAGGCGGGAAAATCGACGTTAATCGAGGCGATTGATCGGGCGCTGTTAGGGGATGCCGATTCTTCCAAGCAGGAGTACCGCGATATCGTTCCCTGGGACAGCCGCGGAGTCAAGGCGCAGGTGCGGCTCAGCTTTTCAGAGGACATTTCGAGTCTCGGCTATCGAATAGAGAAGGCCTTTCCCCAGGGAGGGGCAAAGTTGATGGTCCTCGAGGAGGGGGGCGAGCGGCTCGTTGCACAGGGAAGAGAGGTGAACCGCATCCTGCGCGAGCGAATCGGCATCGAAGAGGGCGAGGAGGAGCTCCTGCGGCTTCTCTGGATACGGCAGGGGCGAAGTATCGACCTGCTCTCCCGCAGCGACGGACCGGTAAGCGCGACGGTCCGGCAGAGACTCAAAGAAGTCCTTCGCGGCAGTTTGAGTCCCGAGGGTACCAAGCGGGTGTATCGGCGTTTGCTGGAGGAGCGGGCGCAGTACAGGACGAACACGGGAAGACTAACCAGTAAGAACCGAAGCAGAGGGGGAAGGATCGTCGAGCTGCAAAACGGCGTAGAAAAAACGAATGAGGAAATCAGGCAGCTCGAAACACGGTTAAGCGATTTGGAGCGGGCTTCGGAAACGATCACAAGAATAAACGAGGAGATAGAAAAGAAAAGCCGAGAAATCGGCGAAGCCGATGCCTGCATCGCCCGCCTTGAAAAGGAACGGGCGCGTTATGCGGAGATCGAGAAACTGCGCCTGAAACTGGAGCCCTTGGAATCGGCTCGGCGAAACTATCGAGATGCCCTCGAAGGGGCGAAGGAGGCAGAGCGCCGGCTGCCGAAGATCTATCCTGTCTACGCAGAACTCTTAAGGGAACGATTGGCGGAAGCGAGGGAAACGCAGAGACTCTGCGGGGATCTGCAAAGAGAAATAGGAGAAATGGAAACAGTAGCAGCCGCTCACCGCGGCATTGGAGCAGAGCTGATCGAGGAGGCGAAGAGTCTCACCGATGCGCTGTGGAAGATCGAATATCGCCTTGAGCAGACCGATTTTTCCGTCAGCCTGCTTCCTCTACGGGAGCTGGAACTCGACCTCGGGCTTGATGGAGAGCTGCGTGCGGAAGAACTGCTTTCGCCGGATGACGGCGAAAAGTCTTTTAAGGTGAACCGCCGTTTTTCTCTCGACTATCCGGAGCATTTCAAGCTGGAGGTAACCGGGCCCATCTCCAGAGAGAATTTGGAGAAGCTCGAGGCGGAGAGAGAGAAGAATTCCCTTCGCCTCGATTCCTTGCTGAAAGACTACGGCGGTAAAAGTGTCGAAGAGCTTTCCGCTCTCTTCGAGAAGGAGAGAAAGGAGCGCGAGCAATTGAAGGAGCTCACCCGGCGCTATGCGAACCTGAAGCCGGAAGAGGTCGAAAAGAGCGCCGGGGAAATCGAATCAAAGCTCGCCGAACTTCCTGCAAAGCATGCAGCGGCGAGGCAGAATGACGAACGGAATCCGGCGCAGTTCGAAGCAAACAAAGAAGGCCTGCAGGAGCTGGAGGAGCGGATCGGTCGGCTTCGCTACGATGCCGAACGGGAGGCCGAACGAGCGGATAGGGTTCTCCAGGAGCAGGGGATAGAGGAGATTGAAGAGCTGGAGAGGAGGCGGGAGGAGCTGATTGAGCGGTTGGAGGAGCTGATTGAGCCGGGGACGGGAGAAGAATCGACCGGGGTAAACGGGGAGGAGGAGCCGGCGAAGGTAAAGCTGCGACGCACTAGCGCAGCCGAAGAATTGACCGGGCTCAAGGAACGGCGGGCGGCGGTAAAGGCGGAGCTGCAGCGAAATGAAGATCCTCAGGCGGAGCTGGAGGAGACCGGCCGACGCCGAGAGAGGCTTATGCGGGAGCTGAAGGGCGAAATCCTCAGGCTCAGGGCGATCGATACTCTCATTTCGGCAATGGATGAGAAGAGACGGAGCCTGGAAGAGCGGATCTTTTTACCGCTGGAACAACGGCTTTCGGAGCATTTTGCGCTTCTCACCGGCAGCCGCTATCGCGGCATTCGGCTGGGTGAGGATCTCGATAATCTCGGACTGCAGGCGGAGAGTTTCGACGGCAGCATATTCGCGGTCTCGACGGATGAACTCTCCTACGGTACGCGGGAGCAGCTGTCTTTTCTCTTTCGCCTGGTCCTGGCCGAAAGTCTCGCCGACGGGGTTCGGCAGTTGATGATCCTGGACGACAGTTTCGTGAACTCCGATGCGGGGAGATTCGAAAAGATGCTGCGGATGATAAAAGAGAGGGAGAGGTCGCTACAGGTTCTCATTTTTACCTGCCGGGAGGATGAGTATTTGGATACGGATGTACTCAAGGCGGATGGAAGGGTAAGGCTGTATACACTTGAAAAATAGGAGGGCCGAAGCGCTTCACCGCTCTTTCTACAGAGTGGAGAATCGTGGTATAACGGCTATATGAGAGAAACGGTTGAGAGAGTTCTCGAAGAAGAGCAGAAGGCCCGCAGTTTGGTAAAGGAAGCCCGGGAAGAGGCCTCGCAGAGGGTGAGAGAGGCGGAGTCGAAGGCATCGCGGATTAGTGAAGAGGCAAAGAGCGAAGCGAAAGGACGGTCGGAGCGGATCCTCGCGGAGGCGCGGGAAGAGGCGAAAAGAGATTTGGAGAAGGTCCGAAGCGAAGCCCGAGAGAAGGCACGGTCTCTGGAAGAGGAGACACAGGTGCGTCTCGAGGCGGCGGTGGAAAAGGTCCTTCGATTTATCGTCCACCGGGAGCGATAAGAGGGAGCGATAAGAGTGCCGGGACGGCTGAAGACCTATGGATATGTCAACGCGAAGATTCGCGCCCGTCTCTCCGGACTCCTCTCCGGAGAAGACTTCGAGGGACTGATCAAGGCGGCAAGCGCCGATGAGGCCGTGTTGCTGCTAAAGTCCGGGGTTTATTCCGTAGAGTTATCCCGCTATGCCGCAACGGGAGATGTACGGGCGGTGGAGTTTGCCCTGCGAATACACGAAATTACTCTGCTCAGCGATATTACGGAGGACCTGCCGGGAGAAGCCGGGCGCTTCACCACGGTACTACTTCTTCGCTATGAGGTGGAGACATTGAAGAACGCCCTTCGGCTCTGGTTCGAGCGCAGTGTGCGCGGACGCGATGTAAGCGGCGGCTCCTCCTACCTCTACCGTGCGCGTATCGTTCACGAAATCGACTATGACAAACTGGTGGATGCCCGGGATATCCAGGAGCTGCAGCAGCTCCTCGACGGCACGCCCTATCCTGCCGTGTTGAAGAAAGAGCTGCCGGCGGTGGAATCGGCGGGACATCTCTTTCCCGTTGAGACGGCCCTTGACCGCTTTTATTTCTCACGGCTCCACGCGCAGGCCTTAGAGCTCCCCGCGAAAGACCGCGAGATAGCTCTCAGGATTATCGGTGTGGAGATCGATCTTCTGAACATCGACAGAATCGTTCGTTTCGTCTCCTTCTATCGTCCCGCCGAACGGAGTGACTGGAATCTTTTCCTTCCCGGCGGACAAATTCCGGAAGCTACCCTAAAGGCCGCCTATTCACGTCAAGAGGCGGCGGAAGCCCTTACGGTGCTCCTCTCCGGGACCTACGGGGGGTATCGAGGGCTTGCGGAGGGGCAAAAAAGCAACCCCTACGCGATGCTGCACATGGTGGAAGAAATCCTCAGAAGAATTCTTTACGACGAGGTGAAGAGGCTGCTGTGGGGGTATCCCTTTACCATCGGAACGGTTATGGCCTATCTCTTTCTTAAGCGTAAAGAGATTCGTTCGATTGTGCGAATACTGAACGCGAAGCAGTATGGCCTTTCGGAAGAACGTATACGGGAGGGAGTATGATCACCACTAGCTCGATGCGCCAACTCTTCGCCGCCCTGCTCGAAAGCGACCGGGATGCCGTTACCCGGGCCCTTCTTTCTGTTGGACTCGTCCATTTTCTCGATATCCGTGAGCTCCCCGGAGAGTGGATATCCTCTCTAAAGGAGCACCATCCGGAAGGAGAGACGGAGAAGGTCGGAGAGCTCCGGCGGCGGCTGGAGAACTTTTTTCGTTCATCCCAAATCGAAGTTTCTCACTTCTCCCGGATCTCCGAGGCGGTGGAAGATGCGACACGGCGGGGCTTATCCGTCGACGATGCCGAGGCTAAGATCGAGGAAATCGCAACACGGATCCGAAGAATCAGGGATGAACAGAAAGAAGCCCAAGATGAAATCCTCAAGTTGGAGGAGGTGCGCCGGAGGATTCCCTCTCACGGTATCGACAAACAGATGCTTGAAGGGGAACACCGCTACATAAGGGTCCGTTTCGGCACCGTGCCGGACAGCCTGCGCGATGAATTCGAGGCTGCCTTGGGAAGGTATTCTGCCGTGTTCATCCCCGGGGACGAAAACGAAGCGGAGAGGATAGATTTTTTGCTGAGTCTCCGGCGGGATGAGGAGCGCATCGCGAAGCTCCTCGAGCGTTACGACTGGATGGAGAAAACGGGTGAAGGCGATGGCTCCGCCTTCGGCGAGATGGATTCTCTTTCGCTCTCTAAAATCGATGAGAAGATCGAGACGCACAGGAAACGGCAGGCGGATTTGGAGAAAAAGGCCGCCCGGGTAGTCGAGGAGCGGAAGGAAGAGCTCGGCCGCCTCTGGACTACGCTGCGGATACGAGAGCTGAGCGGCCGAATAGAGCGCTTCTACAGAAAGACCGACCGCACCTACCTCGTCTCAGGCTGGGTCCCGGAGAAGCGGCGGGAGGAGGTAACAGAGGCGATTGTTTCTGCCTGCGGAGGGCGCTGCCGGATAGAGTGGCACGATCCCACCGACGCAAAGGATTCGGAGGTTTCGAAAAAGGCGCCGGTAAAGATGGAGAACCCAAAACTCTTACGTCCCTTTCAGAAACTTGTGGAAAACTACGCCATACCCGCCTATGGTACTCTGGATCCGACCCCCTTCGTGGCCATTTTTTACCTCTCGATGTTCGGCCTGATGTTCGGCGACGCGGGGCATGGGGCGGTGCTCGTTCTGATCGGTTTTCTCGGCTCCAGGGCAGCGGCCGCGAAGGGGAAGGAGACGATGCTCTTCCCCCTCTTGGTCTGGTGCGGCGCTGCGGCCATGGTGGCGGGGGCGCTTTTCGGATCGTATTTCGGACTGGCACTTTTCCCGCCGATTTGGTTCGACTATCACGGAGTCGTCATGGGCCACGGCGGGACAGGATCGGTGCGGACCCTCACCGATATCCTGGTAATTACCATCTATTTCGGTATTACCGTTATTTCCGTCGGGCTCTTGTTGAACTGGATTAACCGCATTCGCACAAAGGACTGGTTCAAACTCGTATGGGAGCCGGGAGGACTGATCGTCGGATGGATCTACGCCGCCGGTACCTACTGCGGCTTCTACTTCGTGCGGCATGAGTACCGACAGCTTCCCGAGACCGGTCTCCTGATGCCCCTCATAGGACTGCCGGTGCTCCTTCTCGCCCTCAAGCCGTATTTGGCACATCGCCGCCGCCGCTTTGACGGTGAGACTTCCGGCGGCATAATCGACATGGTCATGGAGTGGATCGTGGGGGTTCTTGAGATCTTCTCCGGGTACCTCTCAAATACCCTCTCGTTTATGCGGGTGGCGGGCCTCGGGATTGCCCATGTGAGTCTGATGGCAGCTTTTTTTCAAATTGCCGACATGGCGGCGCAAAACGGCGGCAGCTACGGGTTTTGGTCGTATCTCATACTCCTGTTGGGAAACGTCCTGGTCATCGGTTTGGAGGGGCTCTCGGCGGGAATACAATCGCTCAGACTCAACTACTACGAGTTTTTCTCGAAGTATTTCTCCGGTACCGGAAGGGCCTATGCACCTATATCGCTTACACAGAATATGAAGGAGTAAGGACATGGAAGAAGAAAAGAGATGGTTTGCCTCGAGGGTGAGGATCAGCATCATAGTGATGCTCGTACTGATGACTTTCGCCGCAATGGTCTTCGCCGGCACTGCGGTGGCCCAGGAAGCGGAGAACGGAGGGCATGAGGAGGTGCTGAGCGCCGAGCGGGCGGGCGTACAGAAATTTGGTCTTATTGCCGCGGCCTTAGCCTTTGGTCTCGGGGCCATAGGCGCAGGGATCGCCATTGCAAATGTCGGTTCGGCGGCGATGGGTACAATAGGAGAAAAGCCGGAATTGGCCGGTCAGGCCCTCATCTTCATCGCTCTTGCCGAAGGACTGGTGGTCTTCGGCTTCATTACCGCCCTTATGATCCTCGGTAAGGTATGAAATACTTCGTCATCGGCGGAGAGGATGCGGTTCTCGGTTTCAAGATGGTGGGGGTAGAAGGCCGGGCGGTGAGGGATGGAGAAGAGGCCGGCGGCGCCTTTGCCGATGCCTTGGGAAACAAGGAAATCGGCATCATCATCATAAGCGAATCGGCGGCGAATCTAATCAGAAAGAAGGTGGACCGCTATGTCTTCTCGCGGAGTTTTCCCCTCATAGTCGAAATACCCGACCGAGACGGCCCGAAGGAGGGCCGGCCGGAACTGCGGGAGCTGGTCAATCGGGCGATCGGGATAAATCTATAGGACCGAAGGGGAGGCAGGGAAACGAAATGTCGGCTGAACAGAGAAACGGAGAGAAGCTTTTGGAGGGAATCGCCGAAGAGGCCCGCCGAGAGGCGAAGAAACTACGTGAAGAGGCCGAAAGACAGGCCGAGGAAATCGTCAAAGGCGCCGAAAAAAGGGCGAAGCAGAGCATTGCCGATGCTGAGTCCGCTGCCGAGGAGCAGGCCGAAACGATCGGCAGTCGAAACAGGAAAAGCATGGAGGCCGAACGCCGGCGCCTGCAACTGGAAGCGGAGGAGCGTCTTTTCACTAAGGCTTACGAAATGCTAAAAGACCGGCTGGAAAAAATGAAGACCGCCGAAGAATACCCCGAGGTGCTGCGTCGGCTCATAATCGAGGGAGCTTTGGGGCTCGGCATCTCGGAGGCGAAGGTGAATGCCTCGGCGGAGGAGCGGAACCTTTTGAGCGATACCCTCCTGCGGGCGGCGGAGAAGGAGCTGGAGAAGAAGGGCCTGAAGGTCTCTCTCTCCCTCTCAAAAGAGCCTCCCATCGACGGACAGGGGGTGGTGGTCGAGGAGAACGGCGGCCGTCTCTCGTTCAATAACCGGATGGATGCGCGGATGAGGAGATACGCGGCGGAGATACGCAGAATGATCTACCAGGAGATACGAGAGGAGCCGCAAGAGGCATGAGTGAGAGGATAGTCGGAAGGGTTAGTAGGGTAAACGGCCCGGTAATAGAATTGAATGATGTCGATGACGCGATGATGTTGGAACTCGTCCATGTGGGGGAGACCCGTCTCGTCGGAGAGATCGTCAAGCTCGTCGCAGGAAGAGCCGTAGTCCAGGTCTACGAGGATACGACCGGTATTGCTCCGGGGGACCCTGTCTACGGATCGGGCATGCCGCTCTCCGTCGAGCTCGGACCGGGGCTTATAGGGGAGATTTACGACGGCATCCAGCGTCCCCTAGAGAAGATACGCGAAAAGAGCGGCGTCTACATCGAACGGGGAATAGAGGTGTCCGCCCTCGATCGCGAACGAAAATGGACCTTCGTGCCGGTCGTAGAGGAGGGGGACAGGGTTTCCTTCGGGCAAATACTCGGTACCGTCGAGGAGAGCGAGCGAGTCGAACACCGGATTCTCTGTCCCAAGGGGGCGGAGGGGCGGATACGCCGCATCGCCGAGCAGGGCGAGTACCGCGTCGATGAGACCGTCGCCGAAATCGAAGCGGAAGGCGGCGGGGCCGGCTCTGCGGGAGCAGTCCCTGCGGACGGCATCCTCTCCGTCTCCCTGCTGCAGAGGTGGCCCATCAGGGTCCCGCGGCCCGTGGCGAGCCGTAAGCCGCTGGACATTCCCCTCGTTTCGGGGCAGCGGGTCATAGACACGCTCTTCCCCCTGGCAAAGGGCGGGACGGTGGCGATTCCCGGAGGTTTCGGGACCGGCAAGACGATGACCCAGCACGCCGTGGCAAAGTGGTGCGATGCCGATATCATCGTCTACGTCGGCTGCGGGGAGCGGGGCAACGAAATGACCGACGTTTTGACCGAATTCCCCGAACTGGTCGATCCGCGGACCGGCTCCAGCCTGATGGAGCGGACCATTCTCATCGCCAACACCTCCAACATGCCGGTATCCGCACGAGAGGCGAGCATCTACACCGGCGTGACGCTGGCCGAGTACTATCGCGACCAGGGCTATCATGTCGCCGTCATGGCCGATTCGACCAGCCGCTGGGCCGAGGCGCTGCGGGAACTCTCCGGCCGCATGGAGGAGATGCCCGCCGAAGAGGGCTTTCCCGCCTATCTGCCGACGAGAATCGCCGAGTTCTATGAGCGGGCCGGTTACATGGAGACCTGCTCGGGTAAGGAGGGATCGGTTTCGATTATCGGCGCCGTTTCGCCGCCGGGAGGAGACTTCTCCGAGCCGGTCACCCAGCATACCAAGCGCTTCGTCCGCTGCTTCTGGGCCTTGGACCGTCAGCTGGCCAACGCCCGTCATTACCCTGCCATCGGCTGGCTGGAGAGCTACTCCGAATACCTCGACGACCTGGTAAATTGGTGGGAGGAGCGGGCCGGTGAACAGTGGCAGGAGAACCGGAGGGAGATCCTGGATCTTCTTCAGCGGGAGGTGCGGCTTCAGCAGGTGGTGAAGCTCGTCGGGCCCGACGCTCTTCCGGACAGTCAGCGCTTTATCATAGAGGTCTGCACCCTTTTCAAGAACGCCTTTCTTCAGCAGAACGCCTTCGACGAAATCGACCGTTATTCGACGGTGGAGAAGCAGGCGAAGATGCTCGAGATCATCGTCACCTATTGGCGAAGGGGCCGCGAGGCGATCAAGGAAGGGGCGACCCTTGTGCGGCTGCGAAAGATGAAGGTGGTACAGGATATCGTAAAGATGAAATTTACCGTTGCGAACGATGATGAGAAGGGGCTCGACAAGCTGCAGGCCCGCCTCGAGCGTTCCTTCGACCAGATGGAGTCACTCTATGCCTGAAAAGAAACAACAGGGGAGCGTGCGGGAGCGGAAAGGCGCCGGCGGTTCCGAAAACGGGAATTATCCACAGAAACTCGACCGAAATCTCCTCGCCGGCCGTGAGTACGCCGGAGTCGACCAGATCAACGGACCCCTGGTCTTCGTGCGAAAGACCCATCCGGTGGGCTACCGAGAGCTGGTGGAGGTGGACGACGGAAGCGGGCGCACCCGGTTGGGAATGGTCCTCGATACTTCGGAGCGCGAAGTGGTGGTACAGGTATTCGAAGGGACCAGCGAACTGACGATGCCCGACACCCGGGTGCGTTTCCGCGGTGAGCCGCTGACCCTGGAGGTGACCGAGGGTATGCTGGGGCGGGTCTTCAACGGCTTGGGCACGCCGATAGACGAGGGACCGCCGCCGGTGGGCAGGGATGAGCGGGACGTCAACGGCCTGGCGGTCAATCCCACCAGCCGTGAATATCCGCGGGACTTCATACAGACGGGTATTTCGGTGATAGACGGTATGAATACCCTGATACGAGGGCAGAAACTGCCGATCTTCTCCGGCAACGGCCTGCCGCACAACGAGCTGGCCGCCCAGATCACCCGGCAGGCGAAGATCAGGGGAGGGGAGAGCAGCTTCGCTATTGTATTCGCCGCCATGGGGGTAAAACACGATGTGGCCCGCTACTTCGTCCGCTCATTCGAGAGTACCGGTGTTTTGGAGAACGTCGCGCTTTTTCTCTCCCTGGCCGACGATCCCTCCATCGAGCGGCTCATTACGCCGCGGGCCGCCCTTACGCTGGCCGAGTATCTGGCATTCGATAAAAACATGCACGTGCTGGTCATCCTCACCGACATGGCGAACTACTGCGAGTCCCTCCGGGAAGTCTCCACCCTCCGCGGTGAGATTCCCTCACGGAAGGGATATCCCGGTTACCTTTACTCCGACTTAGCCGAGATATATGAACGCTCAGGGATGGTGAAGGGGTACTCCGGGTCGATCACCCAGCTGCCGATCCTCACCATGCCCAACGACGACATATCCCATCCCATTCCCGATCTCACCGGCTACATCACCGAGGGACAGATCGTTTTCGAGCGGGAGATGTACGGCCGGAACATCTATCCGCCGGTTGCGGGACTTCCCTCATTGAGCCGTCTAATGAAGGACGGTATCGGAAAGGGTATGACCAGGGAGGATCATCCCCACCTGGCGAGTCAGCTCTTCGCCGCCTACAGCTACGTCAAGGATGTGAGGAATCTCGCTTCGGTCATCGGAGAGGAGGAGTTGACGCCCCTGGACCACAAGTACATGGAATTCGGCAAGGATTTTGAGCGTAACTACGTCAGTCAGGGGCAGAATGAGGACCGGACCATAGAACAGACCCTCGACCTCGGCTGGGAGGTGCTTCGAAACTTGCCGGTGGAGGAGCTGCACCGGGTCACCGACGAGGAGATCGAAACCTACTATGCGTAACATGGCGCCGACGAAGACGAATCTCCTCAAACTGAAGGATGAGCTAAAGTTCGCCCGACTCGGCTACGACCTTCTGGACCAAAAGCGAAACATCCTCATTCTTGAGCTCCTCAATCTGGTGGACCAGGCATCGGATTATCAGGCTCGAGTGGAGAAGGCCTTGGCCGATGCCTATGATGCCTTGAAAAACGCCGCCCTGGAAATGGGAACCTTGGAGCTGGTGCAGCTGAGCCGGAGTGTGCATATCGAGGCGGACATTTCTCTTAAGCAGCGGCGGGTAATGGGGGTGAGCCTTCCGGTGGTGGAGACCGAGTTTACCGAGCATCCTCCCTATTACAGCCCGACGGGGACGAGTTTCTGGGCCGACGGAGCCCTGCGGGAGTTTCGCAACGCCCTCGAGATGATGGGGCGTCTGGCCGAGCTTAAGGTATCGATCATGCGTCTCGCCTCGGAGGTAAAGAAAACGATACGCAAGGTAAATGCGCTGGAGAAGATAGCCATCCCCGATCTCAAGGAGACGGTTGCCTTTATCGGAAATCGCCTCGAGGAAAACGAGCGGGACATGTTTGTCCTGATGAAGATGGTGAAGGACCGTCTTGAGAAAAAAAAGGAGAGAGAATATGGAAGGACCGATTCGTAACATTCTCGTCTATGTCGACGGCAGTGAGGAGTCGGTAACGGCGGCACAGTACGCAGTTGCCCTTGCGAAATTCGGAGGAATGGCCCTCCATGCCCTCTACGTGGTCAATACCCGGGCGCTTACCGATCTGGTGAAGGCCCGCATCTTTCTCTCCGAGGAGGAGGCGGAATATCGGGACGACCTTAAATCGGATGCCGAGCGGTACTTAAAGCACGTAGAAAAGTTGGCAGCCCGAAAAGGCGTTGAGCTCCGAAGCCACAGGAGCAGCGGTACGGTACATCAGGAGATAAAGAATAAAATTGAAGAAATAGAGGCGGACCTTCTGGTGATAGGGGAAATTTCCCATGTCCGCAGCCGGAGGGACGAGTTCTATCATGAAACCGAGCGGGCCCTCCGTCTTGTGCCCTGTTCGGTTCTCATGGTAAAAGATGAAGAACGGGTCTGGGATCTCTACGACAAATTAGCGGATGTATAGGAAGCGAGGCGAAACATGACATTCATCGAATATATTGAACCGAAAATAATAAAGATTCCTCTCGAGGCCAAATCGAAGGAGGGGGTACTGCGCGAACTGGTTCAGCTGCTCGTAGACGCGGGTAAGATCGAAGACTTCGACGCACCCTACCACGCTCTTCTCGAACGGGAGCAAAAGGGGAGCACCGGCCTGGAGGCGGGAATAGCGGTGCCCCATGCCAAGACCGAATCGGTTCCCAACCTCACCGTCGCCATCGGTATTGCGCCGGAGGGAATCGACTTTCAGGCGATGGACGGAAAGCTCAGTACGATTTTTTTCCTCCTTCTCGCACCTCCGGGCCAGTCGGGCCCGCACATCGAGGCACTTTCGGAAATCGCGAAGATAACCCGATCCAAGGGATTCTGTAAGATGCTCTTGAAGGCCGACGACGCCGATGAGGTGGCGGAACTCTTTCTAGAGGATGAGTAAAGAGGCCGGTCCTTCGGCCGTTTGCTCCGTAGTTTGTCCTCCACACATCATCTTCATCAGACACTGTTTTTTTACCTCCGTTTATGGCAGTGCTTCTCTATTAATGGTAGGCTGACCGAGGAAATAGCGCAAGCAAAAAGGAAGTAGAGATGCACAGGGATGATTATACTGAAAAGCGGCGGGAGCTCATCAACTCCTTCGGCCGGATAGATCTTTCGGCCGATGCCGGGGCTTTGGCCCCGGCATTAAGGACGGCAGTCGAGCACGTAAAACGAGCCATGGACGAACTCCATGAAATTTTCATCGAACAGCAGAGCGAAGAGCATGCAGAGCTGCTTCGCCGCCGCAAAGAGGGTGGTGGTGAGCTGGGAGAGTTCTACCGACGTTTCGAAGGACCGTGGAACCCGGTAGACGACTACGCGAGCTGCGATCCTGAGGTTCCCGACCGCGATCCGCGCTGCAGCTTCTATCCCGCCGACATGAGCGCCGAGGAGTTCCGCCTGGCCCTTGCCGCCCTTTCAGAAGATGAAAGAGAGGCATTAGAGAGTCCCACGACCCTCGTGAAACGGGATGAAAACGGCGGCCTCATCGCGCTTCCCTACCACGTTGCCTATGCGGAAAGATTGGCTGGAGTCTTCGAGGAGTTGGAAAAGGCCGCCGATGACCTAGAAGAGGCGGGAGAAGAGGAACTTGCCGAATATCTTCGCACCCGGGCCGAAGGGCTGGTAACCGGCGCCTACCGGGATGCCGACAGCGCCTGGGTTCGTCTCTCCGGGGTTCCCCTGGAAATCGTCATCGGGCCCTATGAGGTGTATGCCGACGGCCTCTTGGGGCGGAAGGCGATGTATGAGGGAATGCTGATGGCGGTAGACCGGGAACGCTGCGAGCGGCTGCGGGAAGTGGAAGAAAATCTCGATCTGCTCGCCGAGCACTTTCCCCTCCCCGCCGGCAGCCGTCCGGCCCGGGGAGGAATCGCCCCGATGGTGGTGGTGAGCCAGCTCTACAATGCCGGAGAGGCCCGGCAGCCCGTCTTTCCCTCGGCCTTCAATCTTCCCAACGACCCCTGGGTGAGGGGACACGTGGGCTGGAAGCAGGTCATGCTCTACAACGTGATGAAGGCAAAGTTCGAGGGGGTAACCCTGCCGATGAGCGCGCGCTTTCTCGGCGGCGTCCAGAAGCCGGAATTCGAACCGCTGTTCTACTTCGTGCTGCTGCACGAGGTGAGCCACGGCTTGGGACCGGCCTATCGCAGCGACGGAAGCAGCGTCGATAACAATCTCGGTCCCTACTATACGGCAATCGAGGAGGCGAAGGCCGATACGGGAGGCTTAGACCTCCTCCTCAATTACGGGGGAAGCTGCGGCATACCGGACTTCGACGAGGAAAAGGTTTTTGCTTCTTTCGCGGCGGCCCTTCACAGGGCGATGCGCTTCGGTACGAAGGAAGCCCACGGCGCGGCAAATGTGATAGAGTTTAACCGGCTGCTGGAGAGAGGCGGTATCGAGCGCGGGGATGATGGATACCGCATCCACCCGGCAAAAGCCCGCAAGGCAAACCGTCAGCTGCTGGAGGAACTCTGCAGGCTGCAGGCGGAGGGCACGGAAAAAGAGGCCGGCGCCTTTATCGAACGTTGGGCCGTCCCCGATGACATTCTTAATAAACTCCTGGCGGATCTGGCAGACTTTCCGATCGATCTCTTTTTGGAATTTTGAGTTCGGTAATTCGGCATAGGCGCCGATAGGAATAATAAGAACTAT
>CAZQNO010000018.1:0-35383 GCA_964594775.1 uncultured Spirochaetaceae bacterium | reverse complement strand
GGAATTTTGAGTTCGGTAATTCGGCATAGGCGCCGATAGGAATAATAAGAACTATGAGCGAGAATGAGAGAAGCTAGATGATGAAGATTGAACAGATTCACGCTCTCCTGCAGCTAATGGATTTGGAAAGCACGGTTACGGGGAAGCTCGATCGACTCAAACAGTGGTTCAAACGGTTTCCTGAGATAAGCGATTTTCGGGTGATTCTGTTTTCCGTCGATGATGCGGAGATAAGCTCGGAGATTCTCCACCATTACCGCATCAGCGACCATTCACTCTTTCCCCGTGAGCCGGTACTCTTAAACGGCCGTTCGGCTATTCCAAAGGAGATTTTTCCAAAGGAGCTCCGAAAGGAGGTGACCCTCTACTATCCCTTTGGAAGGATGGACGGCGGGCCCTACGGCGCCCTCCTGATCAAGTGTACGAAGCCGAAGGTGTTTCTCCGCAGATACCGGGAAGAACTTGGCATTATCGCCTCGAAGGCGGGAGACGTTCTCAAAATTGGGAGCCTCAAGCGAAAATTTTGGGAGTTTCGAAACAGCGAAACCGTGAACGAAACCGTTTCACCCGATATGATGGGGAAATTGATGGATTACCTGGACCTCCCGATGTATATCACAAATCGAAAGGGTGAGTTCGTTTCGGTAAACGGCCGCTTTCTCGAAGAATTTACCTATTCGAACGTGGAGGAAGTGAACAAGGCCGGCCACTTCTTTCTCGACAGCGACAATTGGTCGAAGGGTATCCGGAGACTCATCGGGACCGACGGCACGAGCGGAATCATGATGAAGGTGCGTGGCGGACGCGGAGAGACGAAGGTGGTCAAAGATGCGGCAACCCTTGTGGGAAAGTACACAATGGGTGTGCTCTTCGACATTAGTCCCTACATCAATTGGAACGAAAAGCTGCAGGAGACGGTCGACGAGCTGAGGAGTCTCAATGAAAAGCTCACCGCCACGACCTCGATCCTGCAAAAGACCCAGAGCACGGCGATGAAATCTCTCGCAAAGCTGGCAGAGTACCGGGACATGGAGACGGGTAATCATCTTCATCGTATCTGTGAATTTAACCGTTTGATGACCCGGAAGGTGCACGAACAGCAACCCTATTTCTTTCACATCGGGGAGGACTACGTGCAGGATATCTACCTCTCCGGAATGCTCCACGACATCGGCAAGGTGGGGGTCCCCGATCAGATACTCTTGAAGGACGGCGGTTTAACCGAGAGCGAGTGGGAGGTAATGAAGAAACACACTCTCTGGGGATGGGACATCCTCAGAGAAGCCGATCATGAGTTGGGAGAGCAGTCATTTCTCACGCTAGCCTCTAGAATCGCCCTTTCTCATCACGAGCATTTCGACGGAAACGGATATCCGAAAAAATTGCGCGCCGAGGACATACCGTTGAGCGCCCGTATTTCCGCAATATCCGATGTGTACGATGCCCTCACTTCGAAGCGTCCCTACAAGGATGCCTGGCCCCACGACCGCGCGGCGGAAGAGATCATTCGGCAGACCGGTGAACAGTTTGATCCCGTCCTGGTAGATATCTTCGAGAATATAGAAACGGAGTTTCAAAAGGTCAAGCTTGCTCTCCCCGACAACAGCATGGTGAACTGAAAATTATATGCGCAATGCCTCAGCTGGATAAGGACCTATCCCTTCAAACCGATTCCCCTGCATCTGCGGGCCGGAGGCAGTGTGCATTTCTGATCCGGTTTCCTACGGTTTCCAGGTACCGCTTCGCCGTTCTCCCGAGATGCTCGGAATGGTGATCGTCATCCCCGGAAGGATGAGATCGGGATTATTCGGCTGGGGAAGTTTTTTTCTGTTTGCCTCATAGAGCTCCTTCCATTTATAGGGATCCCCATAGACGAAGTCGTAAGCGGCGATCTTCCAAAAGCAGTCCCTGTCGCCGGGGATGAGACGCACCTCGTAGTAGCGGGGTTTCGCGCTTCTCGGCTCGATCTCTTCCACCAGTGCTATGGTTCTCTGTGAAGCCTCGATGCTGTCTTCCCACTGTTCGCTTTTGAAAAAATCTTCCGCCTCCTCGTATGCCGCGGAGGCCTTCTTCCACTTTTCGGGATAACGTTCCTCGGCCTTTACCCCTCTTGCCCAGAGAATGTAATCCTCCGCCCGGTTTTTCCAGCCCCGGGCCTTGTAGATTCTCAGCTGCAATTCGGCAAAACTCTCCGCCTCCGCGCTGAGTTCCTGGGCTCTCTCCGCCAGTTCCGCCGCCCGATCATATTCTCCGGCATCGAGGGCCTCCTGGGCCTGTCGGTTCAGCTCCTGTGCCTCTCGGTAGTACTCGTTGTCCGTCAGCAGGTTCTGCGCATACACTCCGGAGAGCGCTGGTAAAATAAGTGCTGCCATGATAAAGAGGCCGATTATCTTTTGTGTCTTTAGTCTATTAGTGTTCATCCCGGCCTCCCTATATCTCTGCGTCCTGCTCGAAATCATCTCTGTCCTCTTCCAAGTTTTTCAGCCTTTCCTCGGTCTCTTTGAGACTCGACTCACTTTGCTGAAGGGACTTTCGGGCCCGTTCCCTCTTCTCTTCCGCCGCAGAGACGGCCCGTTCTAACTGGACGATACCCTCATGATAGAGTACGGAGGCATCCTCATAGTTTCCGTTTTCGTAGGCTTCCTGTGCCTTTTTCAGCTTATCGTCCGCCGCGCCGTATTCTTCCGGCACCGCCTTCGCGGCCTTTACCTCCGCGGCGTCGTTCATTTCTCTCTTGGTTTTTTCCTGCCATTGTCCGTAGAGCGAATCGACGCTTATTTCTATGACCTCTGCGTAGGCAATGGAAGCGGTGTCGTAGGACTCTGCCGCCGCCGCCTTATCGCTGCCGTAGGCCTCTTCCGCCTCTTTATACGCCTCTTCCGCCTCTTCATATTCCGACCTGGCATACTGAGCGAATTCATATTTCTCTACGAGGGAGCGGAGCCGTTCGGCCCGTTCCTTCTGCTCATCCGGTGCAGAAACCTCCTGCCCATCCTCCGTGACTTCCGGCTGCGGCTCGGGCTCTTTTTCTCCGGGAGCCTCTTTTGGACCGGATGCACAGGAGAAGAGAAACAGGAGTGCCGACACGATGAGTGCCGCTCTTAGAAATGTTTTCATTAATCAACCTCCTTTACTATACTCTATAAGATACATATAGCACAGGAGATGGTCAAATTACAGAATTTCGGAGATTTTATGAAGAAGATGGAAGAAATCCCCGCATATCTTCGGATTTTTCCCTGGCTTCACAGCGCCGGACAGCCGAGTGAAGAACAGCTCAAAGGTTTGGGTGTTTTAAGGAGTCTAGGGATAGAGACGGTAATCAATCTCGCTCTGCCCGGCTCCGAAGGAGCGGTGAGAGATGAAGGGGCCGTTCTTGCCGAGCAGGGGATCGTGTATCTAAACATCCCAGTCGATTTTCAGGCCCCGCGGGCGGAGGAGTTTTTCCTTTTCCGAGAGTTCTTGGATTCTCTCAACAGAAGCCCCGTATTGATCCACTGTGCGAAGAACATGAGGGCCTCAGCCTTCATCTATCTGTATCGGGTATTGCCCGGAGTGAGTGAAGAAGAGGAAAACGCGGCTCGTGAAGATATGCGTAAAATCTGGGAGCCCGACAAAATATGGAGCGCCTTCATAGAGGATCTCAAATCTCTACGACCTTCTGTCCCGCGTGGAAAACGCTGATTTTCCGCGTCGATTCGGAAATGGCCACGGCAAATGCGCCGGTAACGGTGGTAATGCTGAGGGCCGCTGCGTGACGGGCTCCCAGTCCCGGGTGGAGACCGGCATTATCCGGTGCACCGGTGATGTACGTTCCTCCCGAAACGATGACCCCGTCGTCCCTTATGACAAAGGCACCGTCAATTTTTGCAAACTCCTTGACCGTTTCATCCAAGCTCGGGTCGATGATGTTTCGCTGTTGTTCGTCATAACCGCTGAATGGATTTATTATGAGTTGACGGGTAAAGGGTTTGACTCTCTCGAAGTCTCCAACTACAAAGAGTGCTCCGACCGGTTTTCCCTCCCGACCCTCTCTGGCCAATTCTCCGGCAATCTGCAGCACACGGGTGAGGACGTGTCGGCCGAAATCTTCGGCAACGCCCTTTGCCTTGAAGGGAAAGGTGAAGTCGAAGCTCTCGTCGGTATTGTTGATGCGAATCGAGTCGAAGAGCCCGCTCTCCGGCAGTCCGTATATGTTTACCACCGTTTCCCCGGCTTTGAGAACTTCCTCGGAGAGGAGGAAGAGGAGGGAGAACTGCACATGAACCGATCTTCTCACCCCCTTGAAGGGAATTTCAAAAACGGCATGCTTCTTTGCGAATTCGGCGGGGAAACGGCCGGGGTCTCCGGTAACGATGATTGCGTCGGTCTCTCCGACCAGATCAACGATGTAGTCTGCATCCGGAACCGCGTCGGCGTGGAGAACGAGCCTGCCGCCGCTTGAGCGGGCAATGTTCACCCCACTTCGGAAAATGATCCGTGACGCATCAGCGTATCTTTCAGCGATGGGGGCCGAAAACGGCCCGTCATGTCTGGTGAGAATGGTGAAAACTTCCTCCGCCGATCCGGCGGAAAGAACGGAGAGATAGTTTTCTTCATTTTGCAGGATGGAGGCTATCTCTCCTAAAGCGGCAAGATGGGTCATCCTGCTGCCGAGCAGGAGCACCACCAGATGGACCGCCTTTCTCCCGCTTTTGTCCCACTCGATTCCCTTGCTGCATACGGCCGCCGCCATAATGCCGGCCGGTATCTCTTCGAAAATAGCGTGGGGGACGGCGATTCCCCGGTCAAGGTTGGTCGACACATCCCTTTCCCGTTCGGTGATTCGCCTGCGGACTTCATCCATGTCGAGATAGGAAGCCCCGGTGCAGGCGAGGCGGATCAACTCATCGATAATTTCGTCTTTTACTGCGGAAGTCCGGAGGATGATACGCTTTGGGCTGAGAAAATCGCTTATTGCCATATCAGAATCTCGCACGTATTGTCGTGTCGGGAGGCACATCTTTCGTGAGCCACACGTTGCCGCCGATTACCGAATTTTTCCCAATTCTTATTCGTCCTAAGAGGGTCGCTCCAGAATAGATTATCACATTGTCCTCTAAAATGGGATGGCGGTCGACGCCTTTAATCGGATTGCCCTGTGCATCGAGGGGGAAGCTCTTGGCGCCGAGAGTCACTCCCTGGTAGAGGCGGACATTCTTTCCGATTACGGCGGTCTCTCCTATTACCACTCCCGTGCCGTGGTCGATGAAGAAACGCTCGTCGATCTGAGCTCCGGGGTGAATATCGATTCCGGTCTTCGAATGGGCTATTTCCGTGATGATCCGAGGAATGAGCGGTACCTCTTCGAGATAGAGAAGGTGGGCGATCCGGTAATTGGTGAGAGCGAGAAGGCTGGGGTAGGCGAATATGGTTTCTCCGACACTGTGACTCGCCGGGTCTCCCTCATAGGCGGCTTCCGCGTCGCCGGCGAGGAGGTGGCGGATCGAAGGGAGGGCCTCGATAAAGCGTCGCACTACCTCCTCGGCCCGCCTCTGCCCCTCGCGGCAGTGCTTTTCTTCCCGGCCTCTGCATTCGAAACAGAAGCCCCTCCGTACCTGCTCGCTCAGAGAATGAAAGATATTGTCGAGAAGGCTCCCGATGTGATAGTGCAGCAGCCGGTCCTTTATCCCCGGATCGCCGAAGTATCCCGGAAAGAGGACCGCTCGTGTTTCTTCGATGCTGCGAGAAAGTTCTATCGTCGAAGGCATGGGAATGTCTTCGAAGCCCTTGTGATAAATGCTGCTGAGCACCTCGTTGGTAGAAAGTCTTTCGGCAATTTCTTCGATAAAATCTTCGTGGATCATACGCTTCATCCCTGCTGATCTTCGAAGCGGTAAAGCGGCGTTGAGAGATATCGATCTCCCCCGGAGGGAAGAAGGCTCACTATGAGTTTTCCTGCATACTCGTCTCTTCCCGCAAGCTTTAGGGCTGCCGCCGTGGCTGCACCCGAAGAGATTCCGCAGAAAATTCCCTCTTCTCTGGAGAGCCTGCGGGCGGTCTCGAAGGCCTCATCGTTTTCCACCTGGATCACCTCGTCGATGATCTTGGTATCGAGGATCTCGGGTATGAATCCGGCCCCAATGCCCATAATTTTATGCGAGCCCGCCTTTCCTCCGGAGAGAACGGGAGAGTCCGCAGGCTCGACGGCGACTATGCGTATCTTCGGGTTCTTTTTCTTGAGGGCGCTGCCGACCCCCGTTATCGTACCGCCGGTCCCGACCCCGGCGACGAAGACCGCGAGGCTTCCTTCCGTATCGCGCCAAATTTCCTCTGCGGTGGTCCTGCGGTGAATCTCCGGATTTGCCGGATTGGTGAATTGACTGGGAATAAAGCTCTTTACTTGGGCGGCTGCGAGCTCTTCGGCCCGGCGGATCGCCCCCTTCATCCCGTCTTCGGCGGGGGTGAGTTCGAGTTCCGCTCCATAGGCGCGGATGATCTTTCGCCGCTCAATCGACATGCTGTCCGGCATGACGATTACCAGTCTGTACCCTCGTACCGCGCAGACCTGGGCGAGTCCTATGCCGGTATTCCCCGATGTCGGTTCTATTACCACCGTATCCTCATCGACGAGGCTCTGGGCCTCGGCCGCAATAATCATCGAGAGGGCGGGGCGGTCCTTCACCGAGCCGGCGGGATTCATGTAGTCGAGTTTGAGGGCTACCGATGCAGCCATTTCCCTGTCGAGTCTATTCAGACGCACGAGGGGCGTTTGCCCCACAGTTTCGGTGATATTTTGGTAGATCTTCATTTTTTCACCCCCCCCTTCGTTAGGGCTAGAGTAGGAGGATTCTTCCTCCGGGTCAAGATGCCGCTGCTTGGCTGCGGGGGGGGGGAACTAAAATTTAGTGGTTCAAATGTTGTGCATTTTCCAGGTAATTCTCTGAGAGTTCTGATTTGCCGCGCTTTAGCTCGTTCAAAACGGTTAAATTCTCGCTCAAAGATAGTGTACTACAGATGGTGGCACAAAAAACACAACATTTGAACCACTAAATAAGAGATAAAACCGGGTGTGCCTCCACACCCGGTTACCCATAGGATAGTAGTTAGAGTTCGATCTTCGCGCCGAGGACCTGCAGGAATTTGCCGATCCAGTCGGGGTGGGCCGGCCATGCCGGGGCCGAGACGAGATTACCGTCGACGAAGGCCTGATCGACGGGGATGTCCTGGAAGTCCCCGCCGGCATTGCTTACATCGGGCCCGACGGCGGGATAGGAGGTGAGCTTTCGTCCCTTTAGAACTCCCGCGGCGCCGAGGATTTGGGGGCCATGGCAGATCGCCGCCACCGGTTTATTCGCATCGAAGAAGTGGCGCACTATCTCGAGGAGCCGGGCGTTCAGCCGAATGTACTCCGGCGCCCGTCCCCCGGGAATGAGGAGGCCGTCGTAGTCCTCGGCTTTCACCGCGTCGAAGTCGGCGTTGAGGGTGAAGTTGTGCCCCGGTTTCTCCGAGTAGGTCTGATCCCCTTCAAAGTCATGGATTGCCGTTCTCACCGCATCTCCGGCCTTTTTGTCGGGGCAGACCGCGTCTACCTGGTAGCCCAGCGCCAGCAGGGCCTGGAAGGGTACCATCAGCTCGTAGTCCTCTACGAAATCGCCTGCTAAAACCAAAATTTTCTTTGCCATCTTGTTCCTCCTTGAAAAATGTATGTTTGATCCGGTCTTTGCTTCAGGAGCGACGGACCGAATTTATCGCAGACTCAGTATGACCTAAGGAGTTTCCCCCTCCGGCCCTCCGGTAAAATCGAATATTTTCCCCGGATTCATGATTCCATTCGGATCGAAGGCTCCCTTTATCTTCTTCATCAGCATGAGTTCTGTCGGATCGAGGCTCTCATCGAGGTAGTCCTTGCGTTTGCTGCCGATCCCGTGCTCTCCGCTGAGTTTTCCGCCGAGTTTGTGCACCTCCGTATAGAGCTCGTGGAGGATCTCCTCCTCCCGGCGAAGCCACTGATCGTGGCTCCACTGCGGAGGCTTGACGAGGGTGGTGTGGAGGTTTCCATCCCCGGCATGACCGTAGGTGGGCATCTGCAGGCCGTGCTTCTTCGAGATGCGGGCGATCTCCGGCATCAGTTTGACGATGGAACCCACCGGTACGACGATATCTTCGAGGCTCTGCTCCGGGCTGTAGACCTTGAACGCTTCGGCGATGTTCCTACGGACGCTCCAAACCCGCTCTTGAGTGGTGTAGTTGTCCGCCACATAGACCTCAAAGGCCCCGCCTTCGAAGCACATCTCTCCGATTATTTCGCCATCATCGTCGACCCTGTCCCGCTGTGTTCCGTCTACCTCGATGAGGAGCATCGATCCGGCATTCCGGTAGGGGAGCTGCTCGTTGAGGTAGTCACAGGAGGTGTGGACCGAGAGTTGATCCATGAACTCTATGGATGTCGGGACGATCCCCGCCTCGGTCATGATCTTGGGAACCATCGCGATGGCACTCGGGATGTCGGGGAACAGGACGAGGAGCACCGTCTTTTCCTTCGGCATCGGGGTGAGGCGGATCGTCGCCCTGGTGACTATGCCCAGCGTCCCCTCCGAACCGACGATGAGTTTCTTTAGGTCGTAACCGGAGACGTCCTTGATCACCTTGCCGCCCAGTTTTACGATCTCGCCGGTGGGGATGACCAGTTCCATACCCATAATGTACTGACCGGTGACTCCGTACTTCACCGCCTTTCCGCCGCCGGCGTTTTCGGCAATGTTTCCGCCGACGAAGCAGCTCTCGAGACTCATCGGATAGCCCGCGAAGAAGAGTCCCCGTTCGGCGACGATGCCGTTGATCTCGTTAGTTACCACCCCAGGTTCAACCACGATCATCATATTCTCGTAGTCCGTCTCTATGATGCGATTCATCCTCTCGACGGAGAGGACGATGCCGCCGTATATCGGGATCGCTCCGCCGGAGAGACCGCTTCCCGCCCCCCGGGGGGTCACGGGAATCCGCTCCCGGTTGGCCAGCTGCATGATACGGGAGACCTCCTCCGTCGATGCAGGGTGTACCACCACGTCCGGCATGTGTCCGTAGTCTTCGGCGGGGGTCTCGTCGTGGCTGTAGGCCTCCATTTTTTCCGGTTCGGCGTTTACGTTCGCTTCCCCGCAGATCTTTTTTAGTTCCTGTATGATTGAGTCATTCACACGGCCGTAGTTCATCTTCCGTACTCCTCCTTCAGGCGCCTATTGAGGTGGGGAAGGACCTGGAAGAGGTCTCCCACCACGGCGAAGTCTGCGACCTGCAAGATTGGGGCGTTCGGGTCGTCGTTGATCGCAATGATATGGTCGGCGGTTTTCATGCCGGCGAGGTGCTGAATGGCTCCTGAAATCCCCGCGGCGATGTA
This sequence comes from uncultured Spirochaetaceae bacterium, assembly GCA_964594775.1. GTDB lineage: Bacteria > Spirochaetota > Spirochaetia > DSM-16054 > Sediminispirochaetaceae > CAYFVU01. The sequence continues at coordinate 26,007 of CAZQNO010000018.1, read as the reverse complement.
GAGGGAGGGAACAACGGTCTTGCCGCTGAGGCCCACCTGATGGGGATAGGCTATCCATCCCCGGTCAACCGCCTCGCGGGAAGCGCCGAGGACACCGCCTAAGTGCTCGGTCAGTTCCTCGAGAAGGGCGAAGTTATCTCGTTTCTTCATCCCCCTCCCTCCGGAAATGACTATCTCGGAGGCTTGAATATTGACCTGCTCGGCCTCGTTCTTCTTTAGGCCGAGGCGTTTTACCCGCCGGTCGTGCCATTGTTCTTCGAAGGGAATCCGCTCGATCTCGCCGCTGCGGGACCGGTTCTCCGGCAGCGGGAGAGTGGAGCGGGGCCGGACCGTCGCCATCTGCGGCCTCGCATCGGGGGTCTTTATCGTGGCGAGGATGTTCCCGCCGATGGCCGGCCGGGTCTGCAGGAGGTTTCCCGTCTCCTCCTCTATGTCGAGGCCCGTACAGTCGGCGGTAAGTCCCGCCCTCAGCCGCATCGCCGCATGCGGAAGCAGGGTTCGGCCGTTGACTGTCGCTCCCGCCAGGATGATCTGCGGCTCGTAGCGCCTTGCCAGAGCGGTAAGCGTATTGCTGTAGGTCTCCGCCTGGAAGCCGTCGAGTTTCTCGTCGTCAATTGCGGCAACTGTGTCGGCCCCACCGAAGATGAGCCGACGGAGCTCCTCCTCTTCCATTTTGCAGCCCATGGCAAGAGAGACCAAAGGCACTCTCAGCTTGTCGGCAAGGTCTCTCCCTCGGGCAAGCATCTCGAAGGAGACCGGCAGGGCACACCCCTCCTCGATCTCGGCGATCGTCCATACGGCGGCCTTATCCATGACGTGCCTCCTTCGCGGTGATCTGTTCTCTGGAGACGAAGCCTTTTTCCTCTAAGTAGGAGATCAGCGCCGAAACCGCATCTCTTAAGGACTCCTCGTCCTTCACGCCAACGGAACTTCCCTTCCGCATGACCTTCGGAGATTCGATTTTTACCACCCGCGTGGGGGAACCCTTAAGGCCGATCTTCGCGGCATCAACCTCGAGGCTATCGACACCCCAGCGCTCGATCTCAAGCCGCTTCGCCTTCTGCTTGCCCCTGAGGGTGGGAAGACGGGGATAGGCGATCTCTTTGACAACCGTCACCAGGGCGGGAAGGGGAATTTCGAGCAGTTCGTATCCCTCCTCGACCAGCCGTTCAACCCGCACTGCTTCTCCATTGGGAAGCAGCTCGAGGCTTCCAATAAAGCTTGCTATGGGAAGGTCCAGTGCCGCCGCGATATTTGGGCCGACCTGGCCGGTGTCGCCGTCGGTGGCCCGCTCGCCGGCGATGATGAGGTCGTAGCTGCCTAACTTCTTGATGGCCTCGGCGAGAACGTATGCTGTTGCCCATGTATCCGAGCCGGCGAAGGCGCGGTCACTGATAAGCAGGGCATCGTCGCAGCCCATCGCCACTGCCTCTCTCAGGGCCTTCTCCGCCGCCGGAGGTCCCATAGAGATCACCGTGACGCGGCCGCCGTGATCCTCCCTCAGCCGGATCGCTTCCTCGATTCCGTAGAGGTCGAGGGGATTGATGATGCTCTCGTTTCCGTCTCGGATTATCGTGCCTGTCTCCTCGTCCATTTTGACGTTGCCGGTTTCCGGGACTTGTTTAATAGGAACGACTATTCTCATAAACTCCTCTTTTCTCCCCTTTTCACGCGGTGATAAAGCGTGACGGGCGGTAACTCGTTCTCAGTTTGGTAGGGTGGCCCTACCAGTAACGCGTTTTATAGTGTACCACCGGTTTTCCGAGAACGCAAGAGCGATTTTTCGTTTTTCTTTGAAAATGTACGAAAATTCTCCGGTTTTTGCGCCGCTGCGGCTACTCTTCGTCCTGCTCTACCTGGGGAAGACTTTCTACTACTGCTGAGAAGTGGCTTTTCATACCGCCGCGGGCAGCCTCCGGGTCTCCGGTAAGAATAGCGTCGATCACCTCGGTGTGAATGTCGATGAGGATACCCCTCCTCTGCATAGCGGTAAGGATCGCCTGGCGGGCATCTTTGATATGCTTGGTGAGTATAGCGGAAATACCTTCGAGGAACATGATGATGAGATAGTTGCCTGTAGCCTCGGCTATGTGGTAATGGATCTTTCTGTCTATCTCTACGCTCCTCTCCTCGTTTTCACAGCTCTCAAGCTCGCTGCGGAGCTGCCGGAGGCGTCGTTTCCCCTCATCGTCAATCCGCTCGGCGGCCAGAGCGGCCGCCTCAACTTCGAGAATGAGCCTGATTTCGAGGATGTCGCGAAAACTCCCGTTGTGCAGCTTGAAGAGGATGGAAAGAGGCTCGAAAAAGCCCTCCTCGATCTCGTCGACGATAAAGTTGCCCTCGCCCTGCCGGCTTTCCACGAGACCGAGGATCTCGAGAGAGCGGAGAGACTCACGGATTGAGTTACGGCTGACCCCCAGATGCTCGGCCAACTGCCGCTCCGACGGAAGGCGATCCCCGATGCGCAGTCTTCCTTCAATAATCATCCGCTGTATCTGGTCGTTTATCCGCTGATATATTTTCTTCGTCTCAATCCGCTGAAAAGAATTGTCGAGGTTCATACACAAGAATGTACGGCAGAAGGGGGGAGGGATGCAAGGCGGTGAACCGGTTCAAAACCCTCGCCGACAGGAAGACCGGCGGCGCCGCTCTTATGCTGCACGTGTAGAAGAGACGATTGTCTCTTGGTGCCGCCTTCTGCTACCATGAAGTATTCGAGAATGGAGGGTATAGGATGAAGTATAGGAAAATTGGGAAAACTGATATTGAGGCATCGGTCGTCGCCGTCGGCGCCTGGGCGATGGGCGGATGGATGTGGGGCGGCACGAACGAGCAGGAATCGATAGACGCGATTCACGCCGCCCTCGACAGGGGAGTGAATTTCATAGACACGGCGCCTATCTACGGATTCGGCACCTCGGAGCAGATAGTCGGAAAGGCACTGAGGGGACGCCGCGAGAAGGTGATCATTGCGAGCAAATGCGGCATGGTCTGCCGTCCCGACAAGGGAGAGTTCAAGTTCAACGCCCATTCCCTCGGCGTGGATCCCGACGGGATCATTCCGGTACACGTCTACCTCGGTGCTGATTCCATTAGACGGGAAGTTGAGGGAAGCCTGAAGCGACTCGGCACCGACTATATCGATGTTTACCAGACCCACTGGCAGGAGGGGACTACCCCGATCTGCGAAACCGTCGAGACTCTTCTCGCCCTGAAGAGAGAGGGAAAAATACGGGCCATCGGCGCCTGCAATGCGCCTCCGGCTGAACTGCAGGAGTACCTCGACGGCGGAGGGCTCGATTCGGATCAGGAGAAGTATTCGATGATCGACCGTAAACTCGAGGAAGGACAGCTCGATTTCTGCCGAGAAAACGGCATCTCGGTTTTTGCCTATTCGCCCCTGGCTAACGGTCTTCTGACGGGGAAGATGGGCCCGGAAAGGGAATTCCCTCCCGGCGACTTAAGGTCCGGTAATCCCCGTTTTTCGGTGGAAAACCGGCGCCTCGCGGCGGATATGCTGGATGAGCTTTCCCCCTTCGCTGAGGAGCACGGCATCAGTTTGGTACAGCTGGTCACCGCCTGGACGGTGGGGCAAGACGGCCTCACCCACGCCCTCTGCGGCATGCGAACCGTTGAACAAGCCGAGGAAAACGCGGCCTCCGGCGAAGTTAATCTCAGCAAAGAGGAGATCGACCGTATCACCGGCATCGTCTCTCGATATGCTCCAAAGATAGCGTAAGGCGGGAGGAAAAAGGCCGGTCGGTTTTCCGGAGTCGGCTCATTGACTCTTCTCGTTTTGAGTGACGGTTCTACTATCGTTATTGCCGAAGAAGCCTGTCCGGCGCAGCTTCCCGTATGAGGGCCCTCGCCAGCGTCGACATCGGGTCGAGGTGGGGGATTCCCTCGTAGTTCCCTTCGGGCAGGGCCAGCGGCAGTTCGGTGCATCCCAGGATCACCGCTTCGGCCCCCGAGTCGATTAAGAGCTGCGAGAAGCGGCGGACCCGCTTAACCGCCGTCTCACGTGCGGGGCTGACCGCCTTGAGTCCCCATCGGCGGTGATAGATGGCCTCATGCAGCTCATCCTGGCTTTCCTCGGGAATGTAGCACACTTCAAGGCCGTGCTTTTGGAGAATATGTTCGTAGACTCCTGTGCGGCGGGTTCCGGTAGTGGAGAGGACCCCGATGCGTCGGGCACCCGGGGCTTCGATGCGGAGCGTTTCGGCGGTCTCCTCGAGCATATGGATGAGGCGGATGGGCAGTCTCTCCTCGGCCAATGCCTGACAAAAGGGGGCGAAAATCTTCGTTGCATGAAAAGTATTGCAGGGAATGCCTGCTGCCGCTGTGCGGCCTTCTCTTACAAGGCCCGCCGCCGCCATTCTAAAGACTCTCAGCATTCCCTCGACGGGATCGGGCACGGGCAAGCCGGCTAAAAACTCGCTGCGGTCGCCGATTAAAGGCGACCGTGAGAGATGGATCACTTCGAGGTGGTCCTGATCGGTCCCGTCGGTTTGTGTGAACTCGATTATTTTTCGGTGCAGTACGAGACCGGCCATCGGTCCCACACCGCCGCCGATGAGAAGCATGTCCTCGTTATGCCGTGCTGCGTGTTTCACTTATCAACCGTTCCTGAGTTCATTGATTTAAAGTATCGCGTACATCGTCGCTGGTAATGCAGGCGTAGGCGTTGTGGTTGTGGATGGACTCGAAGTTTTCTACCTCGACCAAAAACTCTTCGATTCGACCGTCTTTTCTGAGTCGATCGGCCGCCTCCCTGGCCGCATCTTCTACGAAGCGCGGATTGTTATAGGCCTGTTCGGTCACGTATTTTTCATCCGGCCGCTTGAGGGTTGTGTAGAGAGGGGAGGAGGCGGAGGATTCGGCAATCTCGATGAGCTCTTCGAACCAGATAAATCGGTGGGTGCGCGCGTCTATTTTTATGGTGCCCCGCTGATTATGGGCCCCGTAGTCGCTGATCTCCTTTGAACAGGGGCAGAGATTGTGTACCGGCACTTCCACGATGTGGCGGAGGTCAAGCCGGCCGTCCCTCTGGGCCGAGAGGCCGCAGGTGTATTCCATCAGCCCTTCGGTGCCGGAGACGGGGGCGGACTTGCGGATGAAGTAGGGAAAACGGAGGTCTATATGGGCCCGGTCGCATTCGAAGGTCCGGCGCATGTCGCTGAGTATCTCGTCCAATTCTTCGGGCCACAGCTTGACGGTGTGCCGCTCGAGGACCTCCACGAACCTGCTCATGTGGGTGCCCCGGTCGTGATGGGGGAGGTCGACGTACATGCTCAGCGAGGCGATGGTGTGCTGATACTTCTTGCTGCGGTCGAGAACGCGGATAGGATACCGGAGGGAACGGACGCCGACCTTGCGGATACGGAGCTTTCGGTCGTCGTTTTCGCGCTGCACGTCGGAGAGTTCACTCATTGCTTTTCTCCGCTGCGTTTTCGGCCCGAAGGGTCACGAAGCTCGTTTCGGTTTCCCAGAGGATTATCTCGTAGAGAGAATAGTTATCGCCGTCCAGTTCCGGCTCTAATTCGTCCCAAATCCAGCGGATCATGTTTTCCGTGCTCGACTGGGGCATGAGGTCGTTGAGATAGCTGTGATCGAGGCGATCCACCACCTGCTTTTTCACCTTATCCTTGAGGATGCCGAAATCAAGAACCATCCCGTCTTCTTTCGGACTTCCCTTGATAGTGACCCGTAGACGGTAGGTGTGGCCGTGGAGCCGTTCACACTTGCCGTGGTACTCCACGAGATTGTGGGCGGCGTCGAAGGTAAAATCCTTGGAAACACACATCTGCATACGCTAATAAGATACACGTACCGGACAGATAGATCAACTTCCGGCTAAGCAATTCTCTGCCTTACCGGGCGGAATTAAATCTGTTATAATTCCGACGGTACTACGCGGAAAAAGGAGGGGGAGATGAGCGAGAAACTGCTAGTCCTGTGGACGAGCGGAGACAGAGAAACGGCGAAGAATATGGTCTTTATGTATACACTCAATGCGAAGAAGAAGGGCTGGTTCGATGAGGTTACCTTGGTGATCTGGGGAGCCTCAGACACGCTGCTGGCCGGGGACGAAGAGCTTCAGGGAATACTCAAAGAGATGATTGAACTCGGGGTAAAGGTGGAGGCCTGTCTGCGCTGCGCAGAGAATCTCGGAGTCGAGGGGAAGCTGCGGGAATTGGGCGTCGAGGTGAAGCTGATGGGCCGGCCGCTTACAGATTATCTAAAAGAGGGCAGGCGGGTACTGAGCGTTTAATAATAATAAGTGATTTCGGGCCGGAAGATGATTTTCGACGGTGTTAGCGCTCTACCCCGAGCTCCTCGGCGACCTCTCGGGTTTTGCGGTGGAGGCGGCCGACTTGGAGACAGAAGGTTTCCAGGCGGGCGCGGATACCCTGGGAGAGGACCTGGCCGTCCACCTCGAGGGTGAGGAAGGGGAGGTGGGGAAACTGCTCCATCACCCGCTTTACCAGCTCCGGCTTCTCGGCGCTTTGGAGCTTTTCCGTACTCAGCTTTCGGCTCAGGATTGATTCGGCGATTCGGCCGGGCATGCAGCCGAAGGGCTGGATGGAGATGATCCCGTCTACCTCGTCTATCAGCTCGGTGATGGCGGTGCCGGTAATGAGAATGCTCTCGCAGATGAGGGTCGGCGTTACGAGGTGGGAGGCGTTTTGCAGAATCCGCTCGGTGTTTACCTTTTTGTAGCGGTAGAAACCGCTCTCGGCGAGGATTTTTTTGATCCGTCTTTCGTTGTGGCGCTTGGGGATCTGCTCGATCCTTTTTAGCAGCCGATTTTTCAGCGTGGCATTCTGCACCAGTTTCTTCTGTACCATAAGGTCGAGATAGTACATCCACTCATGGAGAGAGCCGACGAGGGTGACGATCCCCTTCTCGGCCAGCTCCTCGACGATGTAGCGGCGGGCGAAGTTGGTGCGCCGCACGTACATTTCGTTGATCAAGGCCACCCGGGGAACCTCTTCGAGCTCGGCCTTTCGTTCGAGGGCGGCCAGACGGGCGGCGCCGCTTCGCAGAAGCTTCTCCACCTCCCGCCAGGACTTGTGCTCGATGGTCCACACCAGCTCGTCTGCCAGCGCCCGGTAGACCTGCAGGGCCATCTCCCGGTCCTTGGCTAGGACAAGTATGGCCGAATAGATGTTTTCCAGAACGTCGGTGGTGAGGATTACCTGCCAGAGCCGGAGGGTCGTCTCCATCGTAAAGCCCATGTAACCGTCTTCCTGGGAGAGACTGAGAAAGGCCACGTCGGGTATGCGCTGTTTCTCGATCACGTTCTGCATCATCACGTAGTAGGAACCGAAACGGCAGGGGCCCGAGTCCCCCGGCATGAAGTAGACGAGAAGCTCGTCCTCATCCTCACGCTCCTGCAGATACTGCATCAGACTGCCGGTGGTGATGATGGCCGGCAGGCACTCCTTGCCGGAAGTGTAGCCGAGACCCAGCTTGAACTCTTTCTCCGTGGGGTCGGGGACCGCATCGGCGCGGATTCCCGCATGGCGGAGAACGGCGGCGAAGCACCGGGAGCCCAGATCGAGCATAGAAGGAATGAGCAGGTGGACCCGTGGATGGGTGAGGGGATAGCGTTCGCCCTTCGAGTCGACGACGAAGAGGGAATTGTTCTTCGTCTCTATGCGGGCCCTCGTAAAGGCTTCGGCAGCGGGAATGCTTCCATGCCTCTGCAGCTCGCGGTAGGTCTTTATCACGTCGAGGAAGGCCTCGATGCGGGTATCTAAGCCGGCATCGGCGGTATGATTGTCAAGCTCGAGGGTGAGGGAGGGCTTTCGTCCCTGCTCCTTGCGAAAGTAGTCGACGGTGAAGGAGTCCGGACCGCAGCTGAAATTGGTTATGTAGGCGCCGAAGAGCTTGTCGCGGTTGTGGATAAACTTTCCCCCCTTGACGTTGGTCTCTCCCATGCCCCAGTAGACGTGTTCCGGGTCTTCTTCGGCTTCGAAATCGAGGAAGTCGACGGGGATGATCCGGTAGCCCCGGCTGGCGAACTTGTGGGGGATCCCCTTGTTGCCCATCTTCGAGAAGGCGTTGTAGGGCCTGCCGAAGAGGACAATGCCGATTTCCTCGGGATTTTCGTCCAGGATGGCCAGCTGCTGCCGGCCGATCTCCTTGAAGCGGTCGAACATCGCGAGAAGAACTTCCCGGGCATGGGCGAAGGCCCGCCGGGCGACTGCCTTGGAAATGCCGAGTTCGGCGGCAATTTCGAGAAACTCGGGTTCCGTCGATTCGATCCCCTTTGCAAAGTCGAGGACCGGGTCGAAGACGGGAATGTCCTCGGTTTCTGAAAAGGTGGCGGTGAGATAGTTGGACTCGGCCTGGACGAAGGGGCAGCTGACGCGCATGTTCACGCTGTGCTTCAAATAGACCGATTTCACATTGGGCATGAAGAGCATGTCGGGCCTGCGCTTTACTAGACTCTGGAAGGCCCCGTGGGAAATCTCTACGGGAAAGCAGAAGGCCGCGCCGGTCTTTTCTATACCTTCGGGGTCTACCGCGGCCTCGTGTATCACCTCGTAGCCGAGGGAGGTGAAAAAGTGGTAGTAGAGGGGATAGTAGGTGTTCGAGAGAAGGGAGCGGTTTATTCCGACGGTCTTGCCCGTCGCCTCCCGCAGCAGCCGGGCCTTCGGTGCGCAAAACTCATCGAAGACCATTCTCTCCCGGCGGTCTACGAGGTCGAGCGCGGCCACGTCGACGCTTCTCTTTTCTCCGAGGAGGTTGTAGTATTTATTACAGGCCCCGCCGAAGGGATAGGTCTTTCCGCTGATTTCGATGAGGTTGACGCTGCACTTGCGGTCGCAGCGCTCTTTACCGCCCCGACAGACAAAGGGTTTCTTGTAGTGTACCTCCCGGGCTGAGAGCTCGTCCAGGTCGAAGCGAATCTCCTCGGTCAGGCCGATGGACAGCTTGTGTTTGACGTCGAGGGCGATTCCAAAAGCCCCCATGAGACCCGGCTCCGGAGGCACGACGATCTCCTTTCCGGTGAGGGAGGCCATTGCTGCGGGGATGGCGCTGTTGTAGCAGACCCCTCCCTGCATGAAGACCTTGTTACCTACCGCTCGTGCTCCCTTGACCCGGTTCTTGTAGTTTTCGCATATCGAATAGACGAGGCCGGCGGTGATGTCGGCCATCGGGATTCCCTCCTGAATGGCCGTTTTAATGTCGCTGTTGATAAAGGCGGCGCACTGATCGCTGAAGTTGGTCGGGTGTTTGCCGGTCATGGCGATGGCGCCGATTTCCTCGGTGGCGATATTAAGGGACTCCTTGGCCGCCTCTTCGATGAAGGAGCCGGTGCCGGCGGAGCAGGCCTCGTTCATGGCGTAGTCCGAGGCGACGCCGTTGGTCAGATAGGTGTACTTGGCGTCCTGTCCGCCGATTTCGAAAATGGTGTCGACCTGTGGATCGTAGAAGGCCGCCGCCTTTGCATGGGCGATGATCTCGTTGACCACCGAAGGGGTGAGGGCGTGCAGGCCGGTAATCTGCCGTCCCGAACCGGTAACACCGAGTCCGACGATTACGATACCGGCGGGAACCTGCCGGCGAAGTGAGGCGTAGCACTGTCTGGCCGCTCTCACCGGATCGCCGTTGGTGCGCAGATAGACGCTCGCCAGGATCTCGGACTCCTGGTAGGGAATATCCTGCCGGATGATGACCGCCTTTGTGGTAGTCGAGCCGACATCGAGGCCGATTATGCAGCGGTCGCCGGGACGGGCCTCGGCCCGTCGATTTTCCTTGAAGGTGACCATGTGCCGGAAATTCTTCAGCGCGGGAAGCGAGCCGAAGGAACTGTGTCCTTCTCGATACAAGTCTTGCACATGCTCCACCCGGGCCGATTCATTCTTCAGGGCCCAGAGAGAGGTGCCGAGGGCTTCAAAGACCGTGGCGTAGGAGGGAATCTCTACGTGAGGATGCCGTTCCTTCAGAAAATCCACCATGAGAGCGTTCTGTGAAGAGCCGCCCACGATGAATGCATTGAGTTTCTTCGCCGCTTTCCCGCCGCCGTTGTGGTTGTTTTTCAGTTCTATCTTTTTCATCAGTTCGAGAATCTTACCCGCCATCATGTCGGAAAGCCCCGAGACGACGTTCGCCTTCGGAATACCCACATTGAGGGCGTGGGTGCAGTCGCTCTTACAGAAGACCGAACAGCGGCCGGAGACTTTGTACGGATCGGCGGAAGATCCGGTCTGTGCGGAATTTTCGAGAGGCACGTCCATGCGCTTGAGCTGCTGGAGAAAGAATTCCCCCGTGCCGGAGGCGCACTTGTTGCCGGTGGTGATGTCGAGGATCCTCCCCTGCCGGTCGATCTGGTAGACCATCACCGTTTCGCCGCCGGCGCTTACGATGAGGTCGGCGTCGCTGCCGTTTTGCACGAAAGAATAGGCCTCCTCAACCGCTTCCGGTTCGGAAATGGATGCGGCGTTGAGGAGGCTGCGGAATTTCCGCCCCGTCACGGCGATTCTGTCGGCCGTTTTTATCGAATCGGTGTCGAGCAGCCGCTTGAGCACCGCTTTGGGGTCCCCTTCGTGGGCAATGGAATCGTAGCTTTCTATGTCTATGCGGTCCTTCTGTTTGCAGACCGCCGTATACGTTATGCTGGATGAACCGATACAAATGCCGACTGCCTTCACACATTGCTCCCTATTGAGGACTAAATTTGTCTACAACTACCTTTGAGGCTATAATAGACAAAAAACCGGCCGGAGTGAACCGCTTTGCTGCATCTTGAGGTGATTTTTACCGTTTACTAATAACTTTTGCCTGATTTTCCCTGTTTCAAAGGGCGATGAGGTCCGGCGTGAACTCCTCCTCGTAGAGGCTGGGGAGGTCCGGTTCCATGTCCGGTTCCATCAAGACCTGAAAGACCGCGTCGTTTATTATGCGGTTTATAAGGTCCTTCGTCTTTTGATGAAGGCTGAGAAAGCGTACGCCGAAGCCGGGAGGGAGATTGCTCGATGTGCTGCGGCGATCGAGAATCTCACACTCGGCAAAGAGTTGAAAATTCTGAAAGGTTATCCGAAGATTCCGCATCTGTCCCGGTTCGGGCGGGTTCAAAGATGATTCGAGATAGGCGCCGCCTGCGCTGAGGGAACGGACCTTGAATTTCTGCTCTTCCTTTACCTCGCCGTCTAAATAGCCGTGGAGTATCCAGTCGAAGCGGTGAAAATCACGGCGGTTCATCTCGTACGGCCCCCGGATGAAGCGGCATACGGCCCGTACGAACTCCTCCTCCGAGCTGCCCGAGTCTATCCACTGAACATTCTTTCCCGAGACTTCTACCGGAGAGATAAGACCGATCTTGAGCAGGGGAAAGTGTCTATGCAGGGAGACGATCAATTCCTTGTTCTCTTCGTCTCCCGCATTAAAATCCATTACGACTCCAAGAATGCTTTCCTCATGAACAATCGTACCACAGAGCTCGTGTTGATCGTAGGGAAATATCAAGCTGCGTTCGGTCTCGCAGCTTGCCAGCATCGAAGAGTCGATATGGTCGGAAAAAACGAGAATTCGTTCCATACAGATCCTCCATAGTCCAGTATAACAGAGATCTTAGAGAGGTGCGAACAAAATTCTCGTTTTTTCCCTCTATCGCACTACTCGAAGTACCTGTCCCTCGGCCATTCGGACATGAGCCGGTCGACCTCTTCCTTCTTGCCGCTCCGTCCGATGTAGTACACCGCCAGACCTATCACCATCCACACCAGGGCATAGAGCAGCGCCTTCCACCCCTGGAGATAGAGGAGATACAGCGAGATGACGATACCGAGGACGGGGAATATCTTGAACCATGGCTTTCCGTACATGCCGGGAATGTCCTTGCAGAGTTCCGGGTACCGTTTCGAGGCCATCAGTGCCCCTACATGGGTGATGATCCAGTTGAAGAGGAACATGGCGACAATGATTTCTGCAACGAGCTGTATTGTGCCGGTAAAGATCAGCAGCACCGCGACCAGGGCGGTGAGCAGGAGGGCTATCGCAGGGATGCCGTGTGTGTTGATCATCACCAATTTTCCACCGAAGATCTTGTCTCTCGAGAGCCCGAAAAAGACGCGGGCCCCGACGGCCTGTTCTCCGTTGTGGGAGGAGAGGATCGCCGCCCATGCGACAAGTACGATAAAGGCGACGCCGAAGCTCCCCATGTACTCAGAGGCGACGGCGGCGTAAGGTGCATCTGATCCGGCAAACTCGTCCCAGGGGATTATCGCCGTAGAGACGAAGGCCGAAACGATGTAGAGCAGCGCCGGTACCAGAGCCCCCAGAATGATTCCCCAGGTAATGGTCTTTGCCGGGTCCTTCGCCTCCTCTCCGAGATCGGCCGCAAGGGTGAGGCCGGCATAGGAGAAGATGAGCAGCGAGGCACCCTTCATGACGCCGGCGAACCCCATGGGGGAGCCCATGGAGATGTTCTCTCCCTTCATGTGGGGAATTCCAAGGATTATAAAAATAATCATTCCCGCTACCATAAAGAGAAAGAGCACGTTCTGAATATTCGACACGGTCCGTACTCCCAAAAGATTGATGAAGAAGAAGAGCACCGTAACCACGATGGCGCCCGCCATCACGGGTACTCCAAGGTTGAGCCCCGGCATGGCGTTGAAGTAGGAGATAAAAGCCTGAGCGGTAATGGCTACAGGACCGATGAGGGCCAGCCACATCCCCCATCCGGAGAGAAAGCCGATCGGTTTGGAAATAATCCGGGTCGGATAGACGTAACTCTCTCCACCTTCAACCGGATACATGAGGTTGAGATAGATGGTGCTCAATCCTGCGAGAATGACGGGAATCGCACCGATTGCGTAGGATACCCAGGTGAGAGATCCTGCGTACTTGGCCCCAATTCCCGTGATCACGAAGACTCCGGCTCCGATGACAATTCCCGCGGCGATAGCCGTTACGTCGAGAATCCCCAACTGCCGGTGCAGTGTTTTTTCTGCGGACATGCTGATCCTCCTGTCTGAGTGATATATTGTAGTACGGAGTATAGCACCCTTTGCCGTCGGCGAGAAGAGAAAAATCGGGGAAATATGCAAAAATATGCCCTCCAATTGAATAAATATTCGAAAATCGAAGATAAAATTGAGTAAATTAGTAACAATATCACTCTATGGGGTATATGGCCGAAGACGGATCAACGGCTGCGGCAGATCGACAAGGTGAAAATTTTTATCTCCTCAGCAATAATTTCGTTTTCTAAACTGTTGGAGGCATTCTCATTTTGAAGTGTCGGCAACAACACTTCAAAATGAATTGCTGTTATCTCCTTGAAATATAAAAAAAGAGGACTACAATAGGGTATAGGGGGAAGGTATGTATGTCATGGCGGCAAAAGCGGCGAGGCGGAGAATGCTTTCACTCTGTATCCTCATTTTCGCCGTTTTTCCGGCGGATGCCCAGAGCGGTGAAGCTGCCTACGAGCTGGGCTTAGATCCGATATCGCCGCGTTTACTGCAATCGGTAAAGTCGGCGATGCCGCGAGGCGATTATGTGGCCGCGGCTTCAACTGCCGTGAAAAGCCGGCAAAGCGACGTTACCATCGACTTCTCCGACATGCTTCCCGAGCCGGGCTACCAGGGACGACTGGGAAGCTGCGGAGCATGGGCCGCCGCCTATGCCTTGAAGAGCTTTCAGGAGAATTATGAACGCCGTTGGGGAACGGAGAAGGAGGGCCACGTCTTTTCCCCCTCCTTTCTCTATAACCTCTTCAGCAACGGACAGGACAGAGGATCCCACTTTCCCGGTCTCTTTGCGCTTCTAAAGAACAAGGGCTGCGCCACGCTGAAAACCATGCCCTATACGGAAAACGTGGCGAAACTTCCCTCCCGTGAGGCCCTCGATGAGGGAAAGCAGTATCGAATAGCATCCTACTCACGGCTCGATCCGAAAAATATCGAATCGATCAAGACGGTCTTGTCGGAGAGGCAGCCCGTGGTCTTCGGGGCTATGCTGTATCAGGATTTCATTGACTACCGGGGAGGTGTCTACCTCCGGGGAACTTCGGCTCGTTACGGCGGTCATGGAATGCTTCTCGTCGGTTATGACGATTCTCTTCAGGCATTTAAATTCATCAACTCCTGGGGGCCCGGCTGGGGCGAAGAAGGCTACGGATGGATGCACTACGATACCTTTGCCGAGACGGTTTTCGAGGCTTATAAGGTGCAGGATATCGTGGAGACCATTACCGACATAGCCGAAGCTCCGATCAGGCCGGATGCATCGCAGGGAAGTTTCATCGAAAGAGTGGAGGTGAGCTGGAGACAGGCGGGAAGCCCGGCATATTTCGAAGTGTATCGTTCGGATAATGAACGGGGGGGCTTCGAAAAGCGTGCTGCGGTACGCGGGCCTCTCTATCGGGACGAGCAAGCCCTCCCCGGCGTACACTATCTCTATGCGGTGAAGAGCATCTTCGTCTCGGCTGCAGGAGAGATCGAGGAGAGTCCCTTCAGCAGCGTAGTTGAGGGGTGGAGGGCCGAGGAGGAAGCCCCTCCCGGTGTTCCGCAAAAGCTCAGAGCGGAGAAGAGACCCCGGGCGGTGCTCCTGCGCTGGGATCCCGTCGACGGAGCCGAAACCTACCGAGTCTATCGGTTTTCACCGGAAAATGAGGATTATTTCCTTATCGGAACCACTCTCGACTCGGGCTACGACGACAGTAAGATAGACGAGCTTATCCCCGAAGAATCCTCGGCACACTACGTGGTGAGCGCAGTAAATTCGGCGGGAGAGAGCCGGGCAACGGAAGCTTTGACGGTGGATATTACGATGGACGGGGCTCAACGGCTGCCGGCGCCCGAACGGCTCGTGGTGCAGGAAATTCCCGGTTACCGGAATCCTCTCCTTCGGTGGAGCAGGGTAAGAGATGCCCTCAGTTACCAAGTGGAGCGGTATTACGAGGAGTCCGACAACTGGCGGACGGTAGACTCGGTATACATGAATCAATGGGAACTGAAAGATGCCGATGAGATAGCTGCCTACCGCGTACGAGCCCGAAGACGATCGATAGGCGGATATCCTTCGGTTCCGGTAACGGCGGGAGATTTATCGGTCAAGGCGGGAGCCTTTGCCGATGAGGCCTATCGCGGCGAACAAATAAAAGAAGAGGAGGGGCGGAGCTACACCTCCCGGGACGACACACCGCTAGGGCCGAATCAGCGCACCGCATACCAGGGGAGCTGGTACGAGCGGGAACTCTTCGATTTCGAGAAGATACTCGCCTTCTATGAAGAGGCCCGCAGGGCGGAGGAAAAGGCGTTTCGCACCTTCAAAGATAAAGAGCAGAAAGCTTTTCAGGAATTTCTAGACAAAGAAAAGAACTTCGGCGATCAATAGCCGCTAATAGCCGCCGCCGGATCAGCCGCCGCAGCACTTTTTTCCCTTTCTCTCAATTATACTAAAATTTTTCTTAAAAACAACTTGACTCGAAAGAGCCATAAGCTTATCCTTTTCCCATAAATGAACTAGTTCATTTATGAAGGAGTTCAGTAGCTTGGTCCGATTCAGAGAAACGAAGAAACTGCGCAGAAAAGAGCGCATCTACGAAGCCGCCATGGAGTTGCTCAAAGCTAAGGGCTTTTTCGAAACTCATATGCGGGACATATCGGAACGGGCTGAACTAGCCGTAGGGACTCTCTACAACTACTACGCCTCTAAGTATGATCTCTACATGGAAATCATGGAAGAAAAGTATGAAGAGATCGTTCGCCGGCACAGGAGACGGATGATCAAGGTTATAAACGAGGAAGAGGATCTGTATACGATTATTCGAGAAATTACCGTACCTCTCTTAGAGGAGATCCTCGACGACGATATGAACCGGTGGAATGAAATATTTATGGCGTTTTTTTCTTCGAAGGCTTATATCGACCGGGGAATGCGGATGGATATGGAGGCTATCTCCTTTGTGCAGTTGGCTCTTTGCCGCGTGCGCAAGAGGGGACTCATCAATGAAGATACGGACATTAAGGCGGCTTCATTCGCTCTTTTTTCCGTCGTGGCCCTCAACTTCATGTCCTATCTTTTTTCCGATGATATAGCTGCGGAAGATATGTACAGGGGCTTGGAAGCCCAGTTCAAGATACTCACGAAGGGTCTTTCGGTTTGCACCGAAACAGAGGAGGATTCATAATGAGGATAGTGAAAAATACATGGAAATCACTCGCTTTCCTTGCGGTGCTCGTTGTTTTTCTCTTTTCAGCCGCAACAGCAGCAGCACAGAGCTCCACCGGAAACGGGGCGGCTGTCGAACGTCCGCCGATCGAAGAGGTGGTAGATGCCATCGACCGGCTTTACCGCCATGATTCGAGTCACACTACTATGGAGATGGAGATAGAAACGCCCCACTGGAGCAGGAGTCTAAAGATGGAAGCTTGGTCGGAGGGTATGGACAAGACTTTTATCCGCATTTTAGAGCCGAGGAAGGAACGGGGAATGGGAACCCTCCGGGTGGACAATGAGATGTGGAACTACCTTCCCAAGACCAATAAGGTAATGAAAATTCCCCCCTCGATGATGATGAGCTCCTGGATGGGCTCGGATTTCAAGAACAACGATCTGGTAAAGGAGTTTACCTTTACCGAAGATTACCACTTCGAATATACGGTGCCCGCCGGTGCCGAACGGGGAACACTCTACCTCCGCTGCACGCCGAAGGAGGGCAAGCCCATCGTCTGGGGACAGGTCATCGTGGCGGTGAACGAAGAGACCCTTCTTCCCGAATGGGAGAAGTACTACGACGAGCACGATGAGTTGATGCGGATACTGTACTTCAAAGAGGTAAAGATCTTCGACGGCAAACGGCTTCCTTCGATAATGGAGCTGATCCCGCAGACCAAGGAGGGCCACAGAACGACCATCCGTTATGTGGAGGCGGAATTCGACATCGACATCAGAGGAAACATCTTTACTCTGAGAAACCTTCGCACCTTTCGCAGATAGGAGCAAACCATGCTTACCTTGAAGCTGGCCCTGCGGAACCTC
Source organism: uncultured Spirochaetaceae bacterium (assembly GCA_964594775.1). GTDB lineage: Bacteria > Spirochaetota > Spirochaetia > DSM-16054 > Sediminispirochaetaceae > CAYFVU01. Next base: position 9,003 of record CAZQNO010000018.1, on the reverse strand, counting down.
CTGAGACAGCGGCGAAGGAGTCTTTTCACCGGCCTGAGCATGTTTGTCGGTTTTACCCTTGCAGGATTTTTCCTCGGCTGGGCCGACGGCACCTACAACCACATGATAGACAAGTTTACCCGCAACAGAATGGGGCATATTCAGCTGCACGCCGAGGGCTATTTAGACAAACCGAGTCTCTACAAGACCGTGAAAGATCCGCAAGAGATCGGCAGGCGGGTCGGAGAGAGCGAAACCGTCGATTCCTGGGCGCCCCGCATCTACTCCTCCGGGCTTGTGTCGATTACCGAGAAGAGCGCCGGATCCCGAATCATCGGCATAGATCCCGTGCGGGAGGAAGCGACGACCGCCTTTTCTCAGAAGATTGTAAAAGGGCGCAGCTTTTCGGGAAGTAAAAGTGAAGCGGCTGCAGATGATGCTAGCGGCGCCGGCGAGGCGGTGATTGGAAAGGAGCTGGCGAGGATCCTCGGCGGCGGAACGGGTGACGAGATCGCCGTCTTTTCCCAAGCCGCCGACGGATCGATCGCGGAAAATCTCTACCGCATTGTCGGATTGGTGGACATGGGGGACCCGGCACTCAACAGGACGGCCCTCTATCTGCCCTTTGCCGAAGCCCAAGAGCTCTTCGTGCTCTACAATCAGGCCCATGAAATAGCGGTAACCGTCGACAGCCTTCGCCATGTGGAGGAGACTGCCTCGCGTATGGAGGCGCTTTTCGCGGATACCGGTTTGGACGTGGCGCCATGGCAGGAGTTTGCCGAAGAGTTCTATCGGGCCATGCAGGCGGACAAGAACGGCATGTACGTGAGCCTCATTGTGGTCATCCTCATAGTGGCTATCACCATACTCAATACCGTTCTAATGGCGGTGCTGGAACGGCAGAAGGAATATGGTGTACTCAGGGCTGTGGGAACGAGACCGGGGAGCATCGTCGGCATGGTCCTGGCCGAAACGACGCTTCTCGCCCTCGCGGCGATAGTGCTGGGCTCTAGTGCGACACTGCTTCTCAACGGCTACATGGCTGAGCACGGGATCAAGCTCGCAACCCCCATCGACTGGGGAGGGATCCAGCTGGAGTACATGAAGGGAGAGCTCAACCTGCGGAGCTTCACGCTTCCGGCCCTCACCGTGCTGCTTACCTCGTTGACGGTCTGTCTCTTTCCCGCCATAAAGGCTGCGCGGACCGAACCGGCGAAGACGATGCGGGCCTTTTAGAGGAGAAATGGAATGAATCTGTATTTCACCCTTGCCTGGCGCAACATATTTAGAAACCGGCGGCGGACCTTCCTCACCGGTCTCATTATCGGAATCGGCTTGGCCTCGATGATGTTTACCGATGCCATAGTTGTAGGTATGAAGGAAAACATGATCTCCTCGGTCACTTCCTCCTTTCTGGGGGAGGGGCAGATACACCTGGAGGGATTCGAAGAGGACATGGACGGGGAGAAGACGATCGCTAAACGGCGGGAGATCATAGACCGCCTCTCCTCCGATCCGAGAATCGCCCGTTTCAGCGAACGGACGGCGAGTTTCGGCACGATTTCCTCTCCCTCGGATATCCAGTCCATAGTGCTCTACGGAATAGATCCCCAAACGGAAGCAGACATATCGAAGGTTGATGAGGCGATCGTGGAGGGTTCCTACTTTTTCGAAAAGGGTGCAGAAGATGACGGCACAAAGCGGGGAGGGGTGCTCATCGGCAGCAGATTGGCCGATCGATTGGAGGTCGGTGTTGGAGACCGTATCGTTCTCTCGGTAACGGAGGCAAAGACCGGCGAGCTTGCCCAGGACATGTTCCGGGTGGCCGGTATCTACACGATGGATATCGGCGAGATGGATACCTCGATGGCCTTTATTCGCCTGGATCAATCGAGGCGGCTTCTGGCGATAGGAGGAGAGAGCCATGAAATCGCCGTAGATTTTGCAGATAGAAGAGGGGCTGCTCCCGGGGAGGCTTTTCCTGAAGACTATTCCCTCTACGGAAACAAGGCCGAATCGTGGCAGCAGATAGTCCCGCAGATGAAGAAGATGCTCGACATGACCGATTTTTCCGTCGGCATCGTAATGCTCATCGTCTTTGCGGTCATCATCTTCGGTATCATCAACACCCTCTTCATGTCCCTCTATGAGCGGATCTTCGAATTCGGTGTGCTCCGGGCTGTGGGAACGAGAGCCTCGCGGCTGAGAAAGCTCATCGTCCTGGAAGCCGGGTCCCTCGCCCTCTATTCGGTGATAATCGGCATGCTGCTGGGGGCCATTATTATCTATATAGGTTCGATCCACGGGATGAATTTGTCCGGGGTCGAATTCGCCGGTGCCACCTTTACCGAGGAGATTAAGAGCGTCTTCCGGCTCCGGCAGTTTACCTTGCATCCCCTGCTGATCTTTATCTTTACCGTACTGGTGAGTCTGTATCCTGCACGATATGCCGGGAGAATGTCGATTACCCACGCACTAAGGAAAACACTTTGATAGGAGTGAAGACAGGCGCCAAGGAGGCTTTGAATGAATAGTAACGATACGGATGTCATCGTGGCAAAAGAGGTGAAGAAGGATTACGCCGAAAACGGGGTGGTCGTTCACGCGGTCCGGGGCGTGGACCTGCGCATCAAGCAGGGGGAGTTTACCGCCGTCGTAGGGCCTTCCGGTTCCGGCAAGACCACCCTTCTCAACCTCGTTTCGGGACTCGATACGCCGACGGAGGGGACGATTCTCCTCAACGACAGAGAAGTCTCTTCGATGAGCGGAAACGAGCTCTCCGATTTTCGCCGGGACACCATCGGCTTCATCTTTCAGGCCTACAACCTCATTCCCGTACTCAATGTAGAGGAGAATGTGGAGTACATCATGATGCTGCAGGGTATAGCCAAGGAGGAGCGTCACGCGCGGGTAGGGGAAATTCTCGGTAAGATGGGGATGGAGGGCTTTGAAAAGCGTTTTCCCGCCCAGCTCTCCGGGGGGCAGCAGCAGCGCGTGGCCATCGCCCGGGCGATGGCCAGTTCTCCGGCCCTTATCCTCGCCGACGAGCCGACGGCAAATCTCGATTCGGCCACCAGCACCTCCCTTCTCGATATGATGAGAGACTTGAACCGGGAAACCGGTATGACCTTCGTCTTTTCCACCCACGACCAGCACGTGGTGGACAAGGCAAGGCGGGTCGTTGTGCTGGAAGACGGGAGGGTTGTTCAGGATGAAACGAAGAATTAATGCGGGAGGTGACCGGTCCTGCAGGGGCGCGGTGAAAAGGGCGCAAATAAAAAAGGCGCCGGCCCTCCTTGCCGGACTGTTCCTTCTCATTGGAATGGGGGCCCCGCTTTCGGCCCTGGATGCCTCGCTTCAGGGATCTTTCAAGACCTTTCTCCTCGGTCTCTTTGACCCGCCTCCAGCCTACGAGAAGGAGCTGTACGGCTCCGCCGAGAACAGCCTCCATCTGAAGGCCCGCCTCTATCCTTCTGATATTCTTGTATTCGAGGGAGCCTATGAGATTGCTCCCCGTGTGAGTCCCGAAGACCTCGGCGGGGCGGCGGCCTCGGCTTTTCTCTCAAACGCCGGGGACCTGCGGGAGTACCGTGCCTTCGACTTCAATTCGAGGCTCTACCCGGAAAATGCTACGGATGAAGAGAACCTCGGTATCTACCATAATCTCGAGCGGCTCTACGGCGGAGTCTCCCTTCCCTTCGGCGATCTCTATGCCGGGCGTCAGGCCATTTCCTGGGGAAGCGCTCACATCATCAATCCGACTGACATCATCGCTCCCTACGGCTTCACCGGACTCAACACGGAAGAGAAACGCGGGGTCGACGCCCTCCGGCTGCGGATGCCGCTGGGGGCCATGGCCGAGCTGGACCTCGGCTATGCGGCGGGAGATGAGTTCCGCTATGATGAGAGCCTCTTTTATGCCCGGGGAAAGGGCTACGCCGCAGGACTCGATTTTTCTCTGCTGGCGATGAATTACCGGGAGAATTTACTCGCCGGAGTCGATCTCACGCGCTCGATCGGCGGCGCCGGGGCCTGGATAGAGGCTGCCTACGTCCTTCCCGGGACCTTCGACTTTGACGGGAGCTCAGGGGCGGAAATACCCGAGGAGTATCGGTCTTCCGGGCCCGATCCCGAACTGCAGTACCTCACCGGGTCTATGGGCACGGACTACAATTTCGGTCCGAAGCTCTACGGATACCTCGAATACCACTTCAATTCGGCGGGAAAGGGAAAAGCGGAGGACTACCTCGAGATAGAGAGCGAACCGTGGAAGCATCCGGCCTACAGTGAGGGTTCGGTCTCCCTTCTCGGCCGCCATTACAGCGGCCTCGGTTTTAACTACCAAATCACCCCGCTGCTGCCCCTCTCGGGGCTCGTACTCTTGAACATAAACGACCTGTCGGCGAATCTCTCCCTCTCCCTGGAGTACAACTTCACCGAGAATGTCTACATCGAGGGCGGGGTCTATCTCGGGATAGGCGAAGAACCGGTGACCGCAGGAGGCATCCCCGTGGAGTACAAGAGCGAGTTCGGCGCCTACCCGGACCTCTTTTACACGGCGGTGAAGGTCTATTTTTAGGCAGAGACCGTCGTCTGTGCCGGGCTCAATGAGGAGAGATACATGGAAAAACTAGGCGAAAAGGGCGAATCCCGGGAATACCCCTCCCGGCCCTTTATCGGGGTGGGTGTGGTGGTGCTCAAGGATGATTCGGTACTCCTCATACGCCGGAGCAAGCCTCCCCGGCAGGGAGAATGGAGTCTTCCCGGAGGTTCTCAACATCTCGGTGAACGGGTGGGGGAGACCGCCGTGCGGGAGGTCCGCGAGGAGACCGGCGTCGAAATCGAAGAACCCCGTTTTCTCGAAGTGATCGATGCGATCACGTCCGACGGAGATGGGCGGATCCGTTACCACTACACCCTTGTAGATTTCTACGCCCGCTGGCGGTCCGGAGAGCCGCAGGCAGACGACGATGCCCTCGAGGCGATGTGGGTAGCGCCGGCCGATCTGGAATCTCTCACGTTGTGGGAAAAGACGAGGGAAATAATCCGGAAGGCGGCGGCTATAGCCGGTGCACACCGGTAGAGCCGGGTGGAAAGACCTTTTTCACTTGACAGATACGATAAATGACAGGGGGTACCATAATGACGATGACTTCTCGGGAGAAGGAGGAGAAGGATTTGCCTGCCAATTGGGCCTCCTATCCACCGCCGATACACCTTTCTCACACACAAAGATTCTCGATCTTAAAGGTATTAGTGATAAGGGGCCCTTTCTGGGAGTAAAAAACTTGAAAAAAACGATTCCGGATAACCTGACATTAATTTTCGAATGCTTTGCGAAAATCACGGACGTCATGAACCGAGATACTCAGATGTACCTCTCACCTAAAGAGGCCAAACCAATTATAGAGGCAGGTCTGCATATTGAAGATCCTCAAGTCCATAAAAATGCTGAATGCGCTAAAGAAAAACTACAATAGCACCATATATGGTGGTTTGGACAGCATCGATTCAGTGGGATTAATGGTGCGGGACGGGCTGAATTGTAGCGGAGAGCCCGGTTCTCGGCCTAAGGCGGCGTAAAAGCTTGCTCCGAAATTGCCTGGGCCGGGAAGGTGCACCACGGTGCTGATGGCGACTGGAGGAAGCGGTACATCGCCCGCCTGAAGAGCCTAGGTCCTGACTAACTGAGTATTCCCGCCAAGAGTGCTGCGAGAACAATGACCGGTGCCGGAATTTTGGTGAGGAACAGCAATGCCGCTGTGGCGAGCATCACGCTGAAATTGAGAAGTGACAGCCCGGTGGAGCCGGCCAAGACCAAAATTGAAACCGCAATCAGGCCGCCGGCCGCCGCATTTATGCCCTTGAGAGCAAGGCGAACCGCGCGAATGCCTTTGAGCCCCTCCCAGACCGGATAGACGAAATAGATGAGAAGGATCCCCGGTAAAAAAATGCCAATACCCCCCATGGCCGCACCCAGGACCTGCATAACCGGGCCTGCTTCGCGGCTTGCCATTCCTCCCGCATATGCCGCAAAGCTGAACATCGGTCCGGGAAGTCCCTGCACAAGCCCGTAACCTGTTAAAAATTCCTGGTTCGTCATGTAGTGACGCAGGGCTACGAGCTCGCTTTGCATAATAGGTACGACCACCTGGCCGCCGCCGAAGACGAGATAACCGTAACGATAAAAGTTTTCAAACAACTGTACCGGTCGGGCGTCGGAAATGGCTGCAAGGATCAGCGCACCAAGGGCGATAATCCCAAAGATGATAAAAAACTTCCAGGGGGGCCGGAGGGATACACTGTTGCACATCCCCGGTTCCCGGTTCAGTGCGGCGGCAGCGGCGCCTCCAAACAGGAGAACCAAAGGGAAAACCCAGGGCTGCCGGAAGAAAAAGCTTGTTATTCCGCTAAAAAGAAAGAGAGCTGCAGTGGTTTTGTCGATAACGACCTTTCTTCCTATTTTAACGGCAGCATAGATAATAAATCCAACCGCCATCGGGCCGATGAACCTGAGAACAGTGGTGGACACGCCTTGCCTCTCAAGTAAAGAATAGAGAAAGGAGGCAAGGGTCATCAGGATAATAACCGGAAGAGCCCAGACCAGCAGCGTGAGCAGCGCAAGCAGTTTGCCGCCAACTTTGTACCCAATGGAGACAATGGTCTGTGTACTCGTTGGCCCGGGCAGGATACTGTTGAGGGCAAGCAACTCAATAAGTTCTTCTTCCGAAAGATATCCCTTTTTATGGACCATCTGTTTAAGAAAGACGCTTATGTGTGTTTCAGGGCCGCCGTAGGCGCCTAGAGAACAGATCAGCACATCCTTGAGGAATGTCCTCCAAAACGTTCCTGTTCCCCATGGTGAGATTTCCATATAGGGTCACAGAATCCACTTTCGGCGGATATTTCGCAGACTGACGGCGATCAATACCACCACCGGGATAAGGCTTAACCAGTCGATGCCGCTCAGATCGGTAATGAAGGAGGCGATCAGGACAGGGATAAAGGCGTTTAGCGAACCGAATAGAAGAGCCCCTGCTGTTTTGGCAAGCATCAGCAGCTCCAGCGAGATGGGGGCCAAAAAGAGCCGTTCGAAGGACGGGCCCTTTTCTCAAAGGAGACGGTCACCGCCGGCATGCGGCTTGTACCGAAAAGAACCGAGACCCCCATCACCCCGGGAAGGATAGAGGCAAGGCTCTCAATACTGTTGCCGGAACGCACGAAGAAAGCGGCGGTCCAGGCGAGGGGAAAAACCAGGCCCCAGCTGTTATTTGGGGGTTTGAGGTAGTAGCTGCGCATATCCTTAGCGAGGATGTTCCAATAGGCTGTCCATTTCTTCATCCCTTCTTCCCCCGCTTTTTCTCCTGATCTCCACTCATCTCCCGTGCCTTGATGCCCGGCACCCGCACATGAGGTTTTCCACGGTGTCTACCCGCTCAACACTTCCCGCTACAATGAAGGCGATTTTGAATGATAGGTGGCCTGTTATTTTCTGTGGCGCGTAGCGACCACGCCAGTAGGTTTGACCAGACCACACCGGCTGCATCTTCGTACCAACATAATAGCACGCATATGCGATGCTGGATAGTGGAATGGAAAAAACGCATAACCATCCCGGGACGCATGGGCGAGCAGCACCCTGCAAGGGTGCGACCGGCAAAGGTACTTCGGTCCATTTTTCTCCGAGGAAGAGTTGGTAAAAACGGGCGACATCGCAAGTTCTCCATAACAGTTGTATAGTTATTTACGCCGGGTTCCCTAAAAAATGTGCCTGCGGATACTCTCCGGGTGATCGTGGGCAAGATTGTTACGGAGATTTCTAAAGAAGTGCCACTGCTCGGTACTCGTACGAATACCGAGCAGTTCAAGCCGCATAAGTATGGTCAGAAAGGGTTTCGGCGAGTCGTCTTCCTCCACATACGAATACAGCGACGGCAGCAGCCTCATACCCATGGATGCCTGCATCTTTGTAAAGCGATACACCAGCTGGTCGATGTGCTCGATTGTGTCTTCTTCCAGATTCAATTGTCGCTGCCGCAGTCTCGTTCATAGCTCTGCCGCTTCCTTTCGAGCCTTCTGTTCTTCTGCGAACCGTAACTATATCGATTTTTCTGTCCCCAAGGGCAAACTGAATGTCCGTCATGGTCTTAAGTTTTGCCTTTATAAGGCTGCCGCCTTCCAGACTCCCGTCACGCTCGATAAGCAAGTCGATATCGCCCCCCGACTTTGCATCATAGAGCCTCGAACCGAAGAGAAATACCTTGGCCGAAGAACCGAAACGGGCTCTTACCGATTTTTTATTACATCGATCTGATCTTTGCTTACACGCATGTTTTCCCTTCGCGCTCTTTTGTCTGCACAGGTATAGTTAACCTCATTATTCGCGTATTTTACAGTGTGTGTATCGCCTCCGCAGGTGTATTGTATGTCCGGTTAATTTTCCTGCTCTCCTGATAGACGGTATCGAAACAGATATCGATACACAGGAATAGGGGTACCGTTCATTACGGTGCACAGCTTCTTAAACCTGTGAATATCCTTGATGTGCTTAAAGACACCTGAGGGGTAAGCCTGCCTTCGGTACACTTGGTAAAGTCACAAAATCCTCAATCCGCCGGGCTGAGTTCGTTCTCGTCTTCGGGGTTGACCGGACGATGTGCCTCTATGAGCTCCGCCCGGTCTTTATGGAGGAGCCGTTCTTCCGCTTCTTCAGCGGTATCGTATACCCCTGCCAAGAGGGTATGCCAGATGGAGAAGTAGACTTCCTGAGAGAAGCTGTTACCGCTCTAGCAGAACAGGTCTTCCATAATCACTCCGGTAAGCATCGGTGAGCCGTTTACAATGTCTTCCACCCGATATTCCCGGAGGGCGGGAGAAAATGATTTTGTCTGGACCGAGTCTATCGTCGCGCCGCAGGAGCTGCAGACCTTCGGTTCATCAAAAATGACCGTATCAAATAATCCCATGTTCCTCCTACTTCTCCGCCGCCTCCAGGTCTCCCTTCAGCTGCGCGAGCCGGGAGGG